>WGLU01000002.1 GCA_016125375.1 Pseudomonadota bacterium
ACTTGCATGATCTCATCACTTCCCCCGATGCCCCTTAAGGTCAAGCTTGCCACCACCATCATCTTATAACTCCTTATTCAACAGGGTGAAGACCTTCTGCATCTTACAGCTCACCTGCCGTGAACATATTCGCAGATATGGGTGAGGTTGATTATTATGGAACCCTTGCCCTCAAAAAGGATGGACGCACCCTCACACACTGCCAGTTCACGCTGCTGCAAAATGGCTTCAGCCGCCGCAGCTGGGATGCCTTACCCGCGGATACCTACAAGGGTAATGGCCGTGTGCGTCATGAGCGCGTTAATATTCAGCTCGGGCCACTGGCCAACATTCAGGTGCATAGCTATCAGGCCAAAGAGGTTAAGGAACGCGGAACCGATGGTGACGGCGTTGGCAGTCTGGAGCATTTCGACATCCATATCTTCCGCAACACCAGCCTGATTGGCGGACAGCCCGTACAAAGCCTGACAATACGGGATATTGTACCGGATACCGACGTAAATACTGGCTTCATCGGCTACAACGAGCACGCCCGCGAACAGTGCCTGCTTTCTTTCCTGAGCGGTGAAGAAGGGCCATCAGACCTCAGCAGCCACAAAATGGGCATCCAAATTATGCGCGCGGCTTACGAAGGCATGAATGCGGCCCAGAACGGTCATATTCCTGTAAGCGCTTTTGCGCTCTAACCCTACAGATTGTGTACATTACGCGCTCGACAATCCCCCACCACATGATATAGTAGCAAAAGATAAAAGCGCCTGAATTAAAAGGTAAAGAGGCATGAACAGCCGCCTGCGGCGGGTATTTATTATTATCACGTGCTGTCTTTGCGCAACGGCTGCCCACGCGGCAGAAGCCTTTGTGCTCCCTTATCGTGCGCAGAATCACTGGGTCCATCAAGACGATAACACCTCCCTCGTCAATCTCATGAACAGTACTGCAAAATCCGGCATCGGCACCTTGACCGTGACTCTGCCAGAAGGTGCGGATATGAACCTGTACGTGGAGCGCCTCAAAATCCTGCGCAACCTGCTCATGCGCAAAACAACCCATAACATCATCATCCGCCAGATTGCCGGTACCAGCCCGGCCAACACGATCACAGTGACTCCCAACGCCAATCTGAATAACTAAAAAAGCCCGCAACTGCGGGCTTTTTTATATGTGTGACGCCGATTACTTTTTACGGTTAAAGCGGCTGTCGATGAACTCTTTAATAAACGGGTTGCTGTAGTCGTGCATACCCTGCGCCGATGTCAGACGACGGATCGGGTCACGTTGCTCGATGGGGAACTTGTCATAGAAAACCTGAGCAATAGCGCTGTAGAGCTTCAAGTGAGCTTTCAGCTCATCCGACACGGTTTGGCCGGTCATATGCTCTGTTACGGTGATTTCCGCAACGCTGCAGAACAGCTCCAGATCCGCGTCAAAACGGTCAAGCACGTGGTCGGCGCCTTCGGCATCCAGCACAAACAGGTCGGCAATCATCAGGTAATCATCCATCCGGTGCATGGTGAGCGGGGTAATACGGGAGAGCACGTTGTGCAGCCACCCCATACGGAAGGCCTCACCCAATTTGCGGAGGGTTGGCAGGTCAATCTGCAGGCGGCGGGCAGCATCAGCGTCCACGGGGCAACCTGCCGACAGCTCGTAAAAACGGTTAGCCAGCGTTACCATGTCACCTTGATTCTGTTTGTCGATTTTTGCTTCCATATTTTCATTATCCAGAAAGCCTTTACCGAACACAAGCACATTAACGGCTTGACACTAAATTGCACGGACCTCGGTCACTTCGGGGCAGTAATGTTTGAGCATATTCTCAATACCACCTTTCAGCGTTGCGGTGCTGCTGGGGCAGCCACTGCACGAGCCCTGCATCTCCAGATACACCACGCCTGCCTCAAAACCGCGGTAGGTAATATCGCCACCGTCCTGTGCCACGGCCGGACGCACCTTCTCTTCCAGCAGTTTTTTGATACGCTCCACAAGTTCGGGGTCCGCCGTACCGGCGCCGATTTCGCGGTCTTCTGCAACGGGTGCGCCTTTAAGGACGGCCTCACCGGACTCAAAAAATTTCTCCAGCGCCGGAGCAACGCCTTCGTTAATAACACCCCAGCTGGTTTCTTCTTCTTTTGTAATGGTAATAAAGTCAGAACCAATGAAAACGCTGACCACACCCTTCACTGCAAACAGCCGCACTGCCAACGGCGAACGGGCGGCGCCTTCCGAGGTCGGGAAGTTTGCCGAAGCACCGGGCAGGATGGTCTTGCCCAGGTTATACTTAAGGCTGTTTGGGTTGGGGGTTCGCTCGGTGCGAACGGTCATCACATTATCGCTCATGGCTCAAACTCCGCGCATTACGTGGTCTTTCACCAAATACCTTAGCCCACAGCTCGGGATTTTCAAGCCTTTTCAGGTGGATTTATGCCACTTGCGGCGGCGGCGTGTCATTACCCCTACGCCTATAAGGCCAATCACAATCGGCATCAGAGCTATATTCAACCCTGCGAGGACACGCCCCAGACGCTCTACAGCCTCCCGTCCCTGACGGCGAATCTGGCGGATTGCCTGTCTAACTTTCAGCTCTTCTAGCTTCAACGCGCGGATATCTTCCTTCACCGAGGGTCCAACTTTGGGACTATCCGCATCCAGCAGCGCTTGCAGGGTTTTGGCCTGCTCCAGCACGGTGAACTGACGGGCGATCAGGTCTTGCTCCTCTTTGGCAAAGGCAGCAACGGTATTCTGTGCCAGACGATCTACCATGACAAAAGGCCGCACATTGGAAGCACGCCCACGGATAGAAAGCAGGGCGGCGTCCCCTGCCAGATACTCCACCATGTTACGGAAGAAGTAGTAATTATCGGTCGGCACAGCGCGCTGCCCCTGTACCTCTGTCGAAAACAGGTCACTGGCAAAATCCACATCTGCCACGGCCATCAACGCAGCGGGCTTTTCTGCTGTTTTAACGAACGCAGGCGGTTGGGTATGGTAGTCCTTATACCAGCGTGTCACAGGCTCCGGCACACCGTCAAACGCACTTTCAAACGTGCCATTCAATACAACGGCAAGGTCCCGCTCCCGCTTGTCACCTTCGGCCATGCTGGCAACAACGGGGCCATCCACATCACGGAATGCGGTACGGGAAACCACCTGCGCCTGACCGGAGCTTACCAGCAGAGGCTTATAAGCCTTCCCGTGTCCCGGAACCATGGTAAAGTAGCCGCTTTCAGGCAGGGTTAGCCTGTCGATAAAGGTTGTGACCGGATGGCTGACCATGTTGTTTTTACCGAGTGTGAGCCACAACGGATACGACGATGTGCCGGACAAATCCTCATGTTGAACGACTGTCGCCAATGCGGGGTCGGTAATCAGATAACGGTAGTCATAGTCGGCACCCCAGTGACGCAGAAGGTCCGCGATATGGTCTACCTTGTCATCGCCCGCATGACGGTCGATCATCAGGTGGTAATCCTTGACCGCCGTGCGCAGGAATGGATCAAGCAGCACCAGCACATGCCCGCCTTTCATGACGTACTGGTCAATGGCATACACCGTTTCCAGCTCCATAAAAGGCGAGAAGAACACCACAACAAGATCGGTACCTGCCGGAATCTCCGGCGCACCCATACGCACCAGATTCACATCATAGTGCTGCATCATATCCAGCATCAGGCGTGGGCGCTGTTTTTCATCGCCCATGTCCAGCTCGGTAACGATGGCAACTTTTTTGCGCTCTTTACCGTGAATCACTTCTGCCAGGGCAGACATAACCTGGTACTCAATCTGTTCCGGACGGGAGATATCGAACAACGGGATCACCGTTTCCTCACCCTGCACGCGCACGGTCATCCCCAAGTAGAGCCCCGAGCCGTCCGGCTGCGGCATGGGAACGAGTTCATCTTCTTCAACTTTCAGCAGGTCGTGAGCGTCATCTTCCGGCGCAACCTCACGCACATGCAGGCGTTTGTCAGCTTTTTTAAGCGTTTTCAGGAAATCCCGCATACGAACGGCAAACTGGCGCACTTGAGGTGATGCGTCCAAGTGCTGCGCACTGGAGTAGTAAAAGACCACATCGGCGCCTGCCTCCGGCAACTGCCCCAACAGGGTGTAGGTGCCTTCGCTCAAGGTGTGGTTCTTATCTTCTGTCGCGTCCCAACGCAGGGGTACCAGACCGGCCAACCATGTAAGCCCTACAATTACCGCAATGGCAGGCAGCACAATAAAGTTGGCCCGCAGGCGTAAACGCTGCCGTACGTTCAGCTGTACGTAGGCCAGCATCAGGAAAAACGCCCCCATGCCCAGCATAAACACCACGTCGTGCAGCGTTATCAATCCCCGTGTCATCAGCCCGAAGCGGGCCAGCAGACCGCCGTCAACAAGCGCGGCAACAAGGCTGTCCGGCAGCAGTGTCTGCAACAGGCTGGTCATCAATCCCCAGCCAATAGCCAGCAACAGGAAGCCGGTAAACAGTGCCAGCGCATAGGCACCCGCCTGTGTCCGGGCAACAGCGCTTGCCCAGATGCCTACCGCCAGCATAACGCCGCCAAGCAAGGCAGCACCCAAATATCCGCTTACTATCGTGCCCACGTCAGGGTGCCCCAGAAAGCAGATTGTCAGGGGCATCACCCACGTCGCTGCCAGCATGAGCAGGAGCACCGTCCAGGCGGCAAGGAACTTGCCCGCATGGACCGCAACCAGCGGTACAGGCAAGCTGAATAGGACTTCTGATGTGCCGCGGCGAATATCTTCCGACCAGCTGCCCATCACAAGAGCTGGTGCAAAGAACACATACACCCACGGAATGTACCGGAAGAAAATATCCAGCGAGGCCTGATTGCTGCCGTAAAAACCGCCGATAAAGAACGTCGCTACAGCAGCAGCTGCAACCATCAGCGCTACAAAAAGGTAGGTCGCCGGTGCGGCCTTGTAGCGCGTCAGCTCAAACCTGTAAACAGCGGCAACCCCGTTACGCATGGCGCGCACCCTCCGTTAGTTTGCGGAAAGGAATGGCGAGGTTTTTACTCTTCCCTTGAATGTTCTTTGGCGTGTCGACCGCGACTATCCGGCCGCCTGCCATCACCACCAGACGGTCACATAGGTGCTGGGCCTCGTCCAGCAGGTGAGTGGACAGCAGCACAGCACAGTCCTTCTTAATCTCCTGTAACAAAGTGTACATGTGGTCTTTCTGGAGCGGATCCAGACCATCGGTCGGCTCGTCCAGAATCAGCACGCGCGGACGATGCATCAGCACGCCGGCCAGATAAACCCGTTGCCGCCAACCTTTTGAGAGTGTTTCCATCGGCTGGTCACGCACATCGGCACACGCGGTGCGGACCATGGCGGCCTCTACCGCAGCGAGCGGCTGTTTATGTGCCTCCGCTAGGAAAATCAGATACTCCCCGGCTGTGATGTCCGGGTAGAGTCCGGGGTTCTCCGGCAGGTAGCCCAGCGCTTTCTGGGCCATGCGGGTACGGCTGTTGTGTACATCCAGCCCGGCCAGTAAAACTTTGCCCGATTTGGGCGGCAATATCCCCGCCATCAGACGCAGGGCAGTTGTCTTACCCGCGCCGTTTGCACCCAAAAGGCCCACAATCTCCCCGGCATCAGCTTGCAGGCTGAAATCCGTCAGAACCGGCGTTTCGTCATAGCTGAAGGACAGTCCTTCAACAGACAGGAGAGCGGAATGCTGCTGGGGCATGGCGATGGAACAGTCTTTTTGTTTTTCTTTAAGCATAGCAAAACAAAAAGCCCGCGACCATCAGGTCGCGGGCTTTTATCTCGCTTGGCGTTCAGTCGTCCATGAGCAGGGCGATGCAGACCTCGGCAACGGCGGGATCCACCTTGCCTTCGGCGCACTTGGCCAGCACATCATCCACCGTGGCGGCAATCAGGGTGGCATAGCTTTCGCCTTGCGGCTTGGCATAGACCGAGAAATGCGCCCAGTTGGTGAACATCATGTACCCGGACAGGTGTCCGCGGTACATCCGGCGGATTTTCTCCGGCTTACAGCGCATGGCACACTGTTCGAACACAGCATGGCCGACGCCGGCGTTGGTGCTGCCCTTGTTGGCCAGCGGCATGGTGAAGGTGCCGTCGGTGCGCTGCACCAGCAGAACCGAGGGAACGAGCCGATCGTTGGGGAAACGGATCAGCACAGGGATTTGTTCTTTTTTGTCCATAGGACCCCCTTTTGTTTCAGGTGCGACGGAACGTACGTTCCCAGTTGATGAGGTAGTTACGACTTGCCAGCTCACGGCCGGTGTTGGTGTAGCCCAAACGGGCGTAGAGGGCGTTGGCACTATTGCCCTCGGGACACTGGAACTGGACGGATTTCTGGCCCATGTCGCGGGCCTGACTTTCGACCGCCTCCAGCAGGTGGGCACCGATGCCGCTGCCCTTGGCAGATGCATCGACGCACAGGTAGTTGGGGTAACTGATGTCGCGCAGACCGTGGTAGCAGTAGATGGTACCCACCACTTGCCCCGCCTGCTCGGCAACGAACCAGTACTTGCGCTTCATGCCCGGCGAAGGATCGAGCTCACCGGCCACATGATCGCGGAGGAGCCGGCCGAAAACGGGCTGATTGACCTGCAACAACGCCATGATGGCATCCAGGTCACCCGGCACGGCCATGCGGATGTGGAAAATGGCAGACATGTCTGCACTCCGTTAACACAGAAAAAAGGAACAGCAAGATGGGGCGTACAAACGCCAGTGGAGCCTATCTAGGCCATATGAACGGGAGATACAACCCTTTAGGGGAAACTTTTTTAGTTCTTGTCCGCTTTTTTATCGGCGTACATACGCTCGTCCGCGTCGGCGATGATGCTTTCGTAATCATCATCAGCGCTAAAAACGCGCGTACCGATGCTGGCATGCGCATATACCTGATGCCCGTCTTCCAGAATGACCGGCATGGCAGACAAGCGCTCGGCAATAGACGCAGCCTTGTTGTAAGCATCCTCGCTGCGGCGGATTTCATTCAGGATTATGCAGAACTCATCTCCGCCAAGGCGGGCAACCACATCGTTGGTACGGGTGTTTTGGCGCAGGACACTGGCCACATGCTCGAGCACAATATCCCCGACCTGATGGCCCATATTATCGTTGATGGCTTTAAAGCCGTTCAGATCAATGAGCAACAATGCATTGGTACGGTCGTATCGGCGGGCATTGGAAACACTGCGGCGCAGTTCGCTCTCGAACGCGCGGCGGTTATAAAGGCCTGTCAGCGCATCAGTCATGGCATCTTTACGCAGGGTTTTGATAAGGCGTTCCTGTTCAGCCAGTTTACGCCGCATACGCGCCACTTCTTCCATCAGGGTGGATAGGTCAAGGCTTTCGGCAGCCTCGTGCAGAACATCGGTCAGGCGTCGCTGACGGAGCGTATCGGTTGTCATGGCAGCATCCCCTACATGCTTTTTTCTTAATCATTATGCACGCTTTTCGGCAAAAAGCAAAAAAGCACCTGTGCAGGTGCTTTCTTGTGACTGGCTAAAGTCGTTGGAGGTGCTGATCAGGCTACAGCTTCGCCGTACTCTTTCTGTTCGTACATGCTGGCATCGGCCTTGGCGATCAGTTCCTGCTTGTCCTGTGCTTCCTCGAAGCAGCAGTGACCTACGCTGACGCTGATGTAAATCTCGCGCCCTTCGTATGTGCAGGGTGTCACGGCAATGGTGTTAGAGAGCTGATCGGCCTTGTCGGCAGCGGAGTTACCTACAGCCTCGTGCAGGATGATGGCAAACTCATCCCCGCCGATACGGCAGACAATATCCGTATTACGGGTATGCGCCTTCAGCAGTTTGGCGATGTGCTTGAGGATGGCATCGCCGGCAAGGTGACCGAGTGTGTCGTTAATGGCTTTAAAATCATTCGCGTCAATCAGCAGCAGAGCACCGTTGTGGCGATAACGCTCGTACATGTTCATGGCTTTTTCCAGCTCACGGTCAAATGTACGTCGGTTGGCCAGACCGGTCATCGGATCTTCCATCGCCTGCTGTTTGAGCTTGTTGATAATATCGGACTGATACACCAGCTGCTTGCGCAGATAGTTTACCTCGCTGATGAGGTTGATAATCTCGTCCTCGGTCATGCTCCGCAGTGCGTCTTCGTACATTTTTGTCAGCGAATCACGACGGATTTTTTCAATATCTGGTTTCATGTCTGGTCACTCTCCTTTTGCCGTTCTCCCCCGATTTACCGGCGGCACAGGGCATAATGCGAGAAGTGTGCCAAACTGAAAAATGCCGAGGCTTACGCCTCGGCATCCGTCGTTTTTCCACGGCACTGCTTGCGCCGCTTTTCCTTTTTCTGGTCAGTGTGGGCACCCGGCTTGGTGTGCTCGCGCATCAGAACGTAGGTCGTGTTGCGCGGCTTGGGTACCTTGAGCTTTTTCTTACGTTTGGCCATGATGGCCTCCTTTGAGAGAGAGAACGGAAAGAAAGATGTCCGTAAGGACAACAGCCCAAAGATAGGTATTATTTGCCGCCGGTCAAGATGTTTGCCACAACTTCCGCCGCCTTTTGCGAGGGCGTCAGCGCGCCGACCTGCAACCCGTCCCGAACGCCTGCCAGGGCAAAAAGCTGGGTTTGACGGGCATCCGTATTTTCCAGCAACGGCAGCAGCAGTGCGGCCAGACTTTGTGGCGTCACCTCTGTCTGAAGCAGCTCAGGCACAACACGCTTGCCGGCGACCAGATTGACGGGGCTGAAGTTCTCCACCTTTACAAATGGCCGCGCCAGTTTGTAGGTGAGTGCCGCCAGACGATACGCAACAACCATGGGCACGCCCAGCATGGCCAGCTCAAGGTTTGCCGTACCACTGGCAGCCAGCGCGGCATCACAGCTTTTTAAAGCTGCATAACGCCCCTCACCCGCAACAAACTGCACGGGCAGTGGCACATTAAGCGGGAACATATCCGGTGTCACCCCCGGTGCCAAAGGCACTACAAATGTCGCGCCCGGATGCTCTTTCAACACCAGAACTGCCGCAGCGGCAAAATCTGCCCAGAGGCGGGTAATTTCTGACCGGCGAGAGCCCGCCAGCAAAGCGACTTTTGGGGCTGTTCCTAGCGGTTTGGCAGCGTCGGACGGTGCCAGATGGCGCAGACGCTCGACCACAGGGTGCCCCACAAACGTACAAGCCAGCGGCGTGTTCTTATAAAAATCTTCTTCAAACGGGAACAGTGCCAGCACATGGTCCAGAAAGCGGGCCATTTTTCGCACCCGCCCCTTGCGCCAGGCCCATACGTGAGGGCTGACGTAATGAATGCACGGCACCCCCAGCTGTTTGTGGATTTTTTTGGCAACCCGGAAAGAGAAATCAGGCGAGTCGATGGTAACCAGTACGTCAATCTGTGTACGTTTGGCCGCATCCAACACCGTACGCATATGCTGCAAAATCAGGGGGAGCCTGGGCAGAACTTCAACGATACCCATGACAGAAAGGTCACTCATGGGGAAGAGACTCTGCAGACCCGCTTTGGTCATGGCCTCGCCCCCAACACCGACGAATGTTACCTCCGGCAGGTGCGCTTTGAGCGCGAACATCAAACCCGCGCCGAGCAAATCGCCTGAAGCTTCGCCCGCAACGATACAGATACGGTAAGCGCCGTTCGGCCTAATTTGCGCCGTCATTTTTGAACCCGTAAATAAACACACCCGTTTTATCAGCCAGGATACGGGTTTCTTCCGGCTCTAGAATCAGGGTTTTCCCCGCCTCAACAGCAACACCTGCAAACTTGTGATGGGCCAGATTCTCTATGGTCCGCGGCCCGATGGACGGCAGGTCCACACGCATGTCCTGCCCCGGTTTGCATACCTTTACCAGCACACCGCCATGGCCTTCGCCACGCAGTGTCGCGCAGCGTTGGAGCAGCATATCGGTACCTTCCACCGCCTCGACACCGATGATAACCTTGTCTTTAACAATGACGCCCTGCCCCACATCCTCGGACCCGAGCGCACGGGCAACCCGTAAACCGAGGCTGATGTCGGCAAGGTCGCCATCCTGCGGTTTAAAATTGGCTAAAACGCCTTCGCCCGCTAGAAGCCGTGGCAGTAAACTGTGCACGCCAACAACTTTAAAGCCTTCCTCTTCCAGCAAACGGCAAACGGCACCCAGCAGGTCATCGTCATGGTGGCGCAGCATTTTTGCCAGAACCTTGGCGCCCTTCATATCGGGACGAATATCAAAGAAAGACGGTTTGCTCAGGTGGCCTGCCAGCACAACTTCGGCCACTCCATTGCTGCGTAGTGTCGCCACTGTTGCGGCAACCTTGCCCAACGGCAGTTCTGTGTGGCTGATTTTAGCAAGGTTTAACCCTTCGGGTTTAGGCTGACCCTTGAAGGTAATGATGTGCACACCACGGCCACTGTCCGTACAGGACTGGGTCAGCAGCGCAGGGAGCGTGCCTCCGCCTGCCAGAATACCCAGCTTGGGCAGATATGCGGTCATGCCTCATCCCCATGCGGGGTGCAGATACCCCGGTCAGAACCGCGAATGAACGCGCAGATATCCATGACCTGTGTATTATTCGGGAACATCGCGGCCACATCCTCTACACGGTCGGCAAGGCTGCCTTCGTCTGCAAACAGCAGGCGGTAGGCTTTGCGCAGCTCGTGGATGCTCTCCCGCGGGAACTCGTGGCGCTTCAGGCCCACAAGATTCAGGCCCATCAGTTTGGCGCGGTTACCAACGGCGGAGCCGAACGGAATCACATCGTGCGCCACGCCGGATGCACCGCCGATAATCGCAAAGTGACCGATACGCACGAACTGGTGCACGGCAGACAGTCCGCCAATAATCGCATGGTTACCCACTTCCACATGACCTGCCAGCGTGCCGTTATTGGCCACCACGCAGTGGTTGCCCACCTTGCAGTCGTGCGCCACGTGGGCAAGCGCCATGAACAGGTTGTTATCGCCAACGCGGGTCACCCCGCCGCCGCCTTCTGTCCCCGGGTTCATGGTGACGTACTCGCGGATGGTGTTCCCGTCGCCAATCTCAAGGAAAGTCGTTTCCCCTTTGAACTTGAGGTCCTGCGGCATGTGACCAAGGGAAGCAAAAGGGAAAATGCGGTTGTTGGCGCCAATGGTTGTGTGGCCTTCTACCACCACATGGCTGTGTAGCACAGTGCCTGCACCGATGGACACGTGATCGCCAATCACACAGTACGGGCCGATCTGGGATGTGGCATCAATTTTGGCACCGTTGCCGATGACTGCGGTCGGATGAATATTAGACATGAGAACCTGCCTGACTAGCGTTGAATCACTTTGGCCATAAATTCGGCTTCGGCCACTTTTTTGCCGTCTACAACACCTTCGCCGCCGAACACCCATACATCACCTTTGCGGCGGTTGAGCTTCACATGCAGCTCCAGAACATCACCCGGTACGACCGGATGGCGGAAGCGCACCTTGTCCAGCGACATGAAATAGAACAGAACCTCGTCGGCGTTTTTACCGATGGTGGTATTGACCAGAATGGCAGATGTTTGCGCCATTGCCTCAACAATCAGCACGCCCGGCATGACCGGCTGGCCGGGGAAATGCCCCGCAAAGTGAGGCTCGGCCATTGTTACGTTCTTCCGGCCGACAACGGTTCCGGCGTCCAGATCCAACGACAGGATACGGTCCACCATCAACATCGGCGGGCGGTGCGGAATCAGTTTCTGAATCTCCAACACATCCACGGTCAGTCGTCCTTGTTTTCGGGTTTCATTTTTGCCAGACGGGCAATGGTTGCCTGCTGTCTGCGCCACTTGCGGATAGGCAAAGCGGGGAACCCGCTCACAACCTCGCGCGGCGTTGTCAGGCTTTTCGTCACACCTGAACGGGCCGCTATCATCACACCGTCGGCAACCGTAATATGGCCGGCAACAGCGGCCTGACCACCAATCACCACAAAGTCACCCAGTACGGAGCTGCCGGCAATACCGCTCTGCGCCACAATCTGACAGAAGCGCCCTACGCGTACGTTGTGGCCAATCTGTACAAGATTGTCGATTTTGGTACCGTCGCCGATAGATGTTTCGCCGATAGCACCGCGGTCGATGGTTGTATTGGCGCCGATTTCCACATGGTTGCCGATAATCACCATACCGACCTGAGGCACTTTAACCAGCCCTTTACCGTCAAAGGCAAAGCCAAAACCGTCCTGACCGATGCGCACGCCCGGATGGAGGATGCAGTGCTCGCCAACAACAGCGCAGATAATCGTACAGTTGGGGCCTACGGATGTGCGGGCACCAATGGAAACATACGGGCCGATGTACGCCCCTGCCCCGATGTGGGCACCATCGGCAATAACGGCAAAGGCTCCAATAACGGCTCCCGGCTCAATGCTGACGCCCACACCAATCTGCGCATCCGGGTCAATGGTGGCCGTGCGGGCAACGCCGCTCATGCCTTCCATCGGCGGGTGAAACTTTTGCGCAACCAGCGCGTATGTCGGGTAAGGTGCCTTGGTCGTCAGGGCGACAACGCCAGTAGGCAACATGGCAACATGCTCGGGCCGCAAAATGACCGCCTTGGCTTTGGTCGTCTTCAGAGCATCTTTATATTTGGGGTTATCGAAAAAGCTCACCTGTTCAGGCGTTGCATCATGCAGCGTCGCTACGCCGCTGACCTCGAGCGCGCCGGCATCATCGTTCAACGCAAAGCCTGCGGCCTGTGCCAGCTCAGCCAACGAGAACGGACCGGCGTTCGGGTGAAACCGCTGCCGCAGGTGATGCGTATCCATCAGGCGTTATTTGCTCTTTTTATCCAGACGTGCGTTCACTTTTGCCAGCACATCATTGGTGATGTCCACCGAGTCGCTATGGTACATCAGCTGAGCATTATTCATGACCAGATCAAACTTACGGTCAGCGGAAATCTCGTTAACGGCCTCGCGGATGGCGTCCAGAATCTCCTTGCGGCCGATTGTCAGCTCACGGTCGATGCTGTCCTGAATGCCTTGGGCTTCCACACGGTAGTCACGCACGGCTTTTTTCAGAGTGGCCTCTTCTTCGAGGTATTTTTCTTCGGTCAGGAGCGACTTCTTGCGCATCAGCTCTTCTTGCTGCTTGGCCAGCTTTGCTTCCATATCGGCGATTTTTTTCTCGCCATTCTCTTTCGCTTTTTCCAGAGAGGCCTTCAGACGTTTACCTGCGTTCGAGGTGTACAGGATCTGCTGGGCATCAATCACACCCAGATTCCCTGCAAAGGCTTCGGGCATGGCAGCAACGATTGCAGCGCTTGCCAACAAACAGGTCATCAGTTTTTTCATCATCTCTCTCCTTACATCAAACACTAGAAGCGTGTTCCAAAACTGAAGCTGAATACTTCGGTTTTGTCTTCATCCGCTTTAACCAGCGGCACACCGAACTCGAACCGGACGGGGCCGAGCGGGCTGCGCCAGAATATACCCGTACCTGCGGACATGCGGTACATTTTTGTATCAATAACGACGGGATCACTCTCAAAGTCACTGACGATACCACCGTCACTGAACAGGATACCCTGTACGCCAAAGTCCTCAAGGCCTTTGATGGGGAAGCGCAGTTCCGCGTTGTTACCCAGAATATATTTACCACCAAGGGCATCTCCGCTGATACGGTCACGCGGGCCGATACCCGAACGGGCGAAGCCACGGAGCGTTGTACCACCGGCCTTAAAGGTTTCGTACACCGGCAGGTCACCCGACAGGTCGGCCAGATAGCCCACACGGGCACCCAGCGACAGAACCAGATCATCATCCAGCTCTTTGTGCCACGAGCCCGATACCATGTTGCGGATGTAGTTAATGTTAGAGCCAAAGCCGGAGTAGTCAGCCGTGTAGCTGAGGTTGTAACCACGGGTCGGCAACAGGTAGCTATCGCGCGTGTCGTAGGAGAAGGTGTTGCTGAGCATCAGCGAATCACGCTTGCCCTCGTCCCGTTTTACAAACTTGGAGGCACCGACGCCCACGTTGTTGATTTCCGTTTCAGTAAAGCCCAGACGGATGTTGTCCTTCATGTACTCCGCAACCGGGAAGCCCAGACGGAGCGCACCACCTAGGTTGTTCTGGTCATAGGACGACTGGTCCTGATAGTCACGGCGCTCGTTGAACAGGTCCACCCCTGCGGCCAGCTCCTGATTCAGGAAATACGGCTCGGTGAACGAGAAGTTGAAGTCCTGACGCTCGCCGGACAACGCAAATGCCACACGCACGTTCTGGCCACGGCCAAGGAAGTTACGCTCGGTCACATCTGCTGTTGCCAGCAGGCCCTCATATGTGGAGAAGCCCGCACCGATGTTGAACTCACCTGTGCTCTGCTCGTTTACTTCCACATCCAGATCCAGACGGTCCGGGTCGGCTGTTTCTTCACGTTTGACGTCTACCTTGTCAAAGAAGCCGAGGTAGGTCAGACGGTCTTTGGAGCGCTGCAATTTGTTGCTGGAGAAGGCATCCCCTTCTGCCAGGCGCATCTCGCGGCGGATAACGTAGTCACGCGTACGTGTGTTGCCCTTGATGTTGATGCGGTTTACGTAAACACGTGGCCCGGGGCGAATATCAAAAGTCACATCAATGCGGCGGTCCACATCGTTTTTATTGATGCGCGGCTCAACTTCGATAAAGGCAAAACCTTTGGCGCCCATCGTATCGACCAGAGCGTCGATGTTCTTCTCTACTTTGGAGCCGTCGTACTGCTCACCTTCTTTAACGGTCAGCACCTTCAACAGCTCATCGCGGGTAATATCAAACTCGCTGTCAATCCGCACATCCACGGTACCAAAGTTATACTCTGGACCTTCGGAAACGGTGTAGGTGATGAAAAAGCCGCTGCGGTCCTTGGTCAGCTCTGCCACGGCAGATACAACCTTAAAGTCGGCATAGCCGTTCTTAATGTAGAAACGGCGCAGCAGCTCCTTATCAAACTCGATACGGTCCGGGTCATAGGAGTCTGCCTGCGACAGGAAACGCCACCAGGTGCTTTCGCGGGTTGCAATCACATTGCCCAGCTCACTGTCGTTAAACGCCTTGTTGCCAACGAACTCGATGCGGTCGATACGGGTTTTTTCCCCTTCGGCAATTTCGTAAATCACGTCGACGCGGTTCTGGTCACGGCGGATAATCTGCGGTGTTACGCGCACCAGGAAACGGCCAGTCCGGCGATAGGCGGCCAGAATCTCGTTCACATCGGCCTGTACTTTACCCGGCGTATAGACGGCTCGGGGGCGCAGGCTCAGCTGGGGCTTCAGCTTGTCATCATCAATATTCTCGTTACCCTCAA
Organism: Pseudomonadota bacterium; assembly: GCA_016125375.1. Lineage (GTDB taxonomy): Bacteria > Pseudomonadota > Alphaproteobacteria > UBA1280 > RI-95 > RI-95. The sequence continues at coordinate 15,260 of WGLU01000002.1, forward strand.
AGGCCACTTTGTTGACGATGGGGTTTTCGGAAACCTTCACGCGGACGGTACCACCGTCATAATTCACTTCCACGTTGTCGAACAGCCCTGTTGCGTACAGGGCTTTGACAGCGCCGCGGATACGGGCGTCGTCGTGGGTATCCCCTTCCCGGATGCCCAGATAGCTGCGCACGGTTTCGGTCTCCACACGGGCATTACCCTCAATCACAACCTTATTGACCTTATCGGCCGCATAGGCCTGTAAAGTCATCGCCAACATCAGAGTCAGTGTCGTCAGCAGCATCCGCACGGGAGGGGTCATCCTTCTTCTTATACTTATCGTGCTATTCTTTTGCATTCTCTTCCACGGCGGGCGTGTCCTTGTCGCCATGGTGAATAAAGAATTTGTTAATGTCTTTCCAGGTGGCAAATACCATCAGCAACACCACCAGCGAAAAACCGATACGGTAGCCAATGTCCTGTACGCGCTCGTGCACGGGTTTGCCCATCACAGCCTCGATGCTGAAAAATACCAGATGCCCGCCGTCCAGCATGGGGACCGGGAACAGGTTAATCAGACCAAGGTTGATGGAAATAATCGCCGCAAACAGGCACAGGCTGTAAAAGCCGTATTTGGCGCTTTCACCAGCCATATCACCGATAGAAAGCGGACCGCCGATCTCAGCCGGCATAGCACCGGTAATCATGCGGGTAATGGCCTTCAGGGTCATGGCGGTGTAATCGTATGTCTTGTAAACGCCCATACCGAGCGATTCCAGCACGCCATGGCGCACCAGTACAGTCTGCGGGGGCTGGGCAGAGCGCACACCCAAGATACCAATCTCTTTACTTTCGCCGAACACGTTGCGCGTTTCTACAGATTTGGGTGTAACCGGCAAAGTAAGCTGTGCCTCGCCGCGCTGAATAAGGGCGGAGAGTGTTTTACCGCCGCTTTTCTCGATAATCGCCGACATGGTGTTCCAGTCAGGCAGTTGGGTACCATCCAGCGACAGAATGCGGTCGCCCTGCTGCAAACCAGCTTCTGCAGCGGCCGATTCTTCCATAATGGCGCCGACAACCGGCAAAATGCGCTGCTCGCCGTACATCATCAATCCTGCCAGAATAATAGCAGCAAAGACAAAGTTGACCAATGGACCTGCAAAAACAACCCACATGCGGGCATATACGTTCTTGCTGAAGAAGGAGTTCTCTTTTTGGCTGGCGTTAAGGGCAGCTTCGGACTCGGGTGTATCGCCGACCATGCGCACATATCCCCCCAAGGGAATCATGGCAACTTTCCAACGGGTACCGTTTCTGTCGTTAAAGCCCCAGATTTCCTTGCCAAACCCGATAGAAAATACATCCACGGCAATGCCCACGCTGCGGGCTGCAATGTAGTGGCCCCATTCGTGCACAAAAACCAGCACACCCAACACCAGCACGAACATGGCCACTTTCCAGATAACTTCCCCGCCGGGGATGCTGGTCACAAGGGTAAACAGTTCTTGCATATTTGGTCGTCTCTCGGTTTGCTTTTTGTATGCGTGCGCTGTAATGCCGAACATTCAGGCAGTCTAAACCCGTGCATTGTAGCACCGCGCGCCTGTGCCCGCCAGCGTTAAGCTTATGCGGAGAGCACCTTTCCGTAGCGGCGTTCGCGGCCCATAAAATCACCTACCGCAGCCCGTAAATGCGCTGCATCAAAATCCGGCCACGCAACCGGCAGGAACATCAGCTCGGCATAGGCCAGCTGCCACATCATAAAGTTGCTTAAACGCTGCTCGCCACTCGTTCTGATACACAGGTCAGGATCAGGAATATCTTTTGTATATAAATAAGATGAGATAGAATCTTCACTCAACGAATCAACATCAGCCGCACTCTGGACAAGCGCTTTTACCGCATGGACAATCTCCGCCCTGCTGCCATAGTTCAAACAGATGCAAACAGTAATTTTGTCCCCTTGGGATGTTTCTTCTTCTGCCTTGGTAAGCAATCCGCAGAGTTCGTCTCCCAACTTTCCATCCGGACTCTGGTCACCCAAAAACCGCAGACGCACCCCCGCTTTCTTAAGCTTTTCCAACTCCTTGGTCACAAAAGCGCGGAGCAACGCCATAAGGCCAGCCACCTCGTCAGCCGGGCGCTGCCAATTCTCGGTCGAGAACGCGTAGAACGACAGGTATTCGATGCCCATTTCTATGGCGGCATCTACTGTCCTATGCAGGGCGTCTACACCTTTGCGGTGCCCCTCCAAACGCGGCAGGCCGCGGGCTTTCGCCCAGCGGCCATTTCCATCCATGATAAAGGCAATATGGCGCGGCAATGCGCCTGTCTGGTCAGACATGCAGGATGTCTTTTTCCTTATCAGCCAACACTTTGTCTACCGAAGCAACAAAGTCATCGGTGATTTTTTGAACCTGATCGGAAGCGCGGCGTGCATCATCTTCGGAGATTTCGCCATCCTTTTGCAGCTTCTTGAGCTCGTCCATTCCGTCACGGCGCACGTTACGCACAGCAACACGTCCCTGCTCGGCATACTTGCGGGCCAGCTTGACCAGCTCCTGACGGCGCTCGGCAGTCAGGTCCGGCAACGACAGACGAATGTTTTGACCATCCACTTGAGGATTAAGCCCTAAACCTGCGTCGCGAATAGCTTTTTCGACCGCGGAAACAACGCTCTTATCCCACACACTGACAACCAGCAGGCGGGAGTCGGCAACGGATACGGAACCACATTGTGCCAGTGGCATCTGGCTGCCGTAAGCATCTACCATCACGGGTGCCAACAGGTCGGCCGATGCGCGGCCAGTACGCAAACCACCCAGTTCGTGGCGGAAAGCATCAATACATTTATCCATGCGTGTGCGCATGTCTTTCATCAAACCTTCAAGCATTTGCAGCATGCTCCTGTTCTTTTTCGTTCGTAACCATGGTGTGGCGGGCTTTGCCAGTCAAAGCACGCAGAATGTTCCCGGGCTCAGTGATGGAGGTTACCATAATCGGCAGGTCGTTGTCGCGGCAAAGGCTGATAGCCGTTGCGTCCATCACGTTGAGGTTCTTAATCAGCACATCTGTAAAGGTGATGTGATCAAAGTGCTGGGCATTGGGGTCTTTTTTCGGGTCTGCCGAGTATATACCGTCCACTTTGGTTGCTTTAAGCAGCAAGTCGCAGCCTATTTCTACAGCACGCAAAGCGGCTGCAGTATCGGTGGTGAAAAACGGGTTGCCCGTACCAGCCGCAAAAATAACAACGCGCTTTTTCTCCATATGGCGAATCGCGCGGCGGCGGATGTACGGTTCGGCAATCGCGTCCATGCGGATAGCAGACTGTACGCGGGTGTAAACACCGGCATGTTCCAGTGCGTTCTGCAAGGCCACGGCATTCATGACCGTTGCCAGCATGCCCATGTAGTCGGCGCTGGAGCGGTCCAAACCAGCGGCCGCACCGGACACGCCACGGAAGATATTCCCCCCGCCGATCACGATGCCGATTTGCACGCCAGTGTCGTAAACCTGTTTGATATCGTCAGAAAGACGCGCCAGAACTTTTGTGTCGATACCGAAACCGGTATCACCCATCAGCATCTCACCAGACAGTTTGATGAGGATGCGGCTGAAGTTCTTTGGCGCGCCCATTCCTGCGATTCCTTTGATAGCCTGTGTTACTTGGCCATCGCAGCAACTTCGGCAGCGAAGTCACCACTTTCTTTCTCGATGCCTTCACCCAGTGCGTAGCGCACGAAGCCGGCAATTTTCGCTTGCGGATGAACATCGCGCACGATGTCGCCAACCTTGCGGTCGGTATCCATGATGAACGCCTGATCTACCAGACATACTTCTTCGTAGAACTTGGAGACGCGGCCTTCAACGATTTTACCGATGATGGCTTCCGGCTTGCCGCTGGCGCGGGCCTGTTCCATGAAGATTGCCTTTTCGCGTTCCAGCGCGCTGTTGTCTACAGACGTGCGGTCCAGGAACTTCGGATTGGCGGCAGCAACGTGCATGGCGATGTTTTTGGCGGTTTCAGCCAGCTTGTCAGAAGCTTCGGGAGCTTCGATAGCAACCAGCACGCCGATTTTGCCGTTCATGTGCACGTAGGAAGACACCACACCGGACTTCACGCTCAGGGAAGCGGCACGACGCAGCGACATGTTCTCGCCGATGGTAGCAATCAGCGTGGTCAGTTGCTCGGCAACGGTTTTGCCCGAAGATGGCAGCGTCATTGCGCTGATTTTCTCGACAGCGGTTTCGCCGTTGTCGATAACCAGTTGGTTCACTTCGTTTGCGAAAGCAACGAACAGGTCGTTCTTGGCAACAAAGTCGGTTTCTGCGTTTACTTCAACAACAGCACCTTTGGTACCTTTGGAGGTCGCTACAACCATACCTTCGGCAGCAACACGGCCGGATTTCTTCTCAGCCTTGGAAATGCCCTTCTTGCGCAGCCAGTCAATGGCAGCTTCAAAATCGCCAGAGGTTTCTTGCAGGGCTGCTTTGCAGTCCATCATGCCGGCGCCGGTGCGCTCGCGCAGGTCTTTTACCATAGTGGCGGAAATTTGCATTGGTTTATCTCCCATCATATCAAATCCAGATTCGGGTTTCGGGTAGTCAAAGGGGCGGTTGCCCGCCCCTTTCACCGATTAGTTTTGGGCAGCAGCAGCCTTGGTGATTTCAGCTTCACCTTTGCTCACAACTTCCGTCTCGGTTTCGGTCTTCTCGTCTTCGGCAGCTACGGCAGCAGCTTTGGAGGACAGGTTAACAACCGTACGACGGCCGCCGGAGGATTTGGTCGAACCGGCTTCGCCTTTATCGGCAGAAGCGCCAGCCTTGGCAACTTGCTCGCTGATACCGTCCAGGATAGAGTCGGAAATCAGACGGCAGTACAGGCGCAGGGCGCGTGTGGAATCGTCGTTGCCCGGGATCGGGTAATCAACGCCGTGAGGCTTGCTGTTGGTATCCAGAACTGCAATCACCGGAATGCCCAGCTTGTTGGCTTCGGCAATGGCGATGTTCTCTTTGTTGCTGTCGATAACAAAAACAACATCAGGCAGGCCGCCCATGTCTTTGATACCGCCCAGAGCGCGTTGCAGTTTTTCGCACTCGCGGCTCAGTTCCAGCAGTTCTTTCTTAGTCTTGTTGGAACCTTCGGGGTTTTTCATGATTTCCTCGAGGCTCTTCAGACGCTTGATAGAGTTGTTGATGGTTTTCCAGTTGGTCAGCATGCCGCCCAGCCAACGGTGGTTCACGTAGTACTGGCCGCAACGGGCTGCGGTTTCGGCAACAATTTCTTGAGCTTGACGCTTGGAGCCTACGAACAGAACACGGCCGCCGGAAGCAGCAACCTGACGTACAACAGCCATAGCTTGGTACATCATGGGAACGGTTTGTTGCAGGTCAATGATGTGGATGCCGTTACGGGAGCCGTAGATGTATTGTTGCATCAGCGGGTTCCAGCGGCGGGTACGGTGGCCGAAGTGCACACCGGCCTCCAACATTTCACGGATAGTAAATTGCGGAAGAGCCATAATAAAATAATCCTTTCTGCTTTTCCGGTTGAACATCCGCCCGTTCTGAGCCGCCATTGCGACACCGGAAGGTAAGGCAAACCACTGAAAGCTCCCTCACCACACGGGCGTGTTGATTACGTATACCGAGGTATACGGTTGCCAGTTATAGCGCAGAATGCTTAAAAAGCAAGTCTTTTCAGTGGATAAAGCACATAAAAAATGCCCCGGCGGGTAGCCGGGGCATTTTGTCGGGTTATCCATGTACCAGAATGTTCCGGAACTGCCACGGATCAGTTTTATCCACCGGCTCGCCAAACAGGTTGACGCGGTCTTTGACCGGTGTCCAATCAGTATAGTAACCGGCCACATTTCCAAGGTAAGGCAGTTGTACTTCCAGACAACGCTGGTGGTTCATTTCGTCAGCCTCGATGATGCCGGCTTCCGGGTTCTCCAGCGCCCAGACCATACCGGCCAGAATGGCCGATGTTACCTGCAGGCCTGTGGCGTTCTGGAACGGAGCCAGTTCACGGGTTTCCTCGATGGTCAGCTGAGAGCCGTACCAATAGGCATTCTTGTCATGCCCGTAGAGCAGTACACCCAGCTCGTCCGCACCGTCCACAATCTCTTCTTCGTCCAGAATGTGATGTGCGGGTTGCGCATTACCGCCATTGCCAAAAAACTCGTGCAGCGACAGGGTCGCATTGTCACACGGGTGGTAAGCGTAGTGGCAGGTGGGGCGGAACAGCGCCTCCCCTTTCTGATTACGCAAGGTGTAATAATCGGCAATCGAAATCGCCTCGTTGTGAGTCACCAGAAAACCGAACTGGGCGCCGCGGGTCGGGCACCAGGAACGGATACGGGTATTGGCACCGGGCTGCATCAGGTAAATCGCAGCGCCGCAGCCCTCATCGTGAGTACGTGCGGTATCAGGCATCCACTTCTCGTGTGTTCCCCACCCGAGTTCTGCGGGTTGCATACCTTCGGCCAGAAAGCCTTCGACCGACCAGGTATTAACGAACACATGCGGTTGTTTGGGTGCCTTGGCACGTTGCGTATCGCGCTCGGCAATATGCACACCTTTCACACCCAATGTGGCCATAAGCTTGCCCCACCCTTCACGGGTTGTGGGCGCTGCCGTTTGCAGGCCGCTATCTGCGGCAAGGTTAAGCAAAGCCTGTTTAACAAACCAAGACACCATGCCCGGGTTTGCGCCACAACAGGAAACAGCAGTCGGACCGCCCGGATTATTACGGCGTTCAGCCAGCAGGCTTTCACGCAGGGCATAGTTGGAGCGGGCACCAGGGCCCGAACTCTTATCCCAGTAGAACCCTGCCCAGGGTTCAATCACTGTATCAATATAAAGGGCGCCATTACGGCGGCATAGGGCCATGATGTCGACGGAGGATGTATCCACCGAAACATTCACACAAAAGCCCTGACCATTACCATGCGTCAGAAGCGGCGTTAGCAGTTCCTCGTAATTGTCGCGTGTTACCTCGGACTGGATGTAACGAATGCCGCGCTCATCCAAAATGGCGCGGTCCTTATCGTCCGGACTGATAACTACAAAGCGGGATTTGTCAAAATTGAAGTGACGTTCGAGGAGCGGGAGCATGCCTTTACCGATAGAGCCAAAGCCAATCATGACGAGCGGGCCGGTAATGGCACCATATACAGGGAAGTTGGTCATTTTACCATGCGGGTCCTTTCATTGAAGGGTTAACGTTGATGGGTGAACATGGGGGATGATTGGTTAAAAAGCAACCCCTTTGTGTATACAAAAAAACGCACCCCCATGATGGGGGTGCGTCGCTTGAACATCAGCCTCAGCCGAAGATACGTCCGAGGATGTCCCGGACACTCTCCAGCCGGAGGATGTCGTTGATGTTCACGATGATCATGAACGCGATGAGGAACAGCGCGCCCGCGAGGAACAGCGCATTCATCACCTTCTCGGGGATCTTCAGCCCCACGCCCTCGAGGAACGTGAAGATGATGTGGCTGCCATCGAGGCCCGGAATGGGCAGCAGGTTCATGACACCGAGGTTGATGGACATGGCGGCCAGGAAGCCGAAGAACATGTACCAGCCGACGCTGGCGGACTGATCCGCCGCCTTGCCGATGCTGACCATGCCGCCCATGTCCTGCATGCCGCGCTGTCCTGTGAACAGCTCGCCGAGGAAGCCGAAGATGGCCTTGACGGTGTTCCACGTGCCGGTCACGCCGTCCTTCAGTGCGTCCACGGGGCTGGAAGGGCTTTCCAGTTCGTAGGCGCCGCTGTAACGGATGCCGATGCGCTTGGTCGCCGTATCGGGCGTCAGGGTGACGGTCACATGCGTGCCATCACGGTTGACTGTCACGGTCAGGGTCTGGCCACCCGCCGCCTGAATGGCAGCCGTGGCTTCGGCCGCGGTGCGCACGGCATTGCCGTTCACGCCGACGATGCGGTCACCTGCCTGAATGCCCGCCGTCGCGGCCGGCATACCGGCCTCTACCTGTCCGATGACGGGCTGGTAGACAGGCTTGCCCGCGAAGGACATGCCCGCAATGACGAGGATGGCGAAGATGAAGTTCACCGCCGGACCAGCTGCCGCAACGGCCATGCGCTGCCACGGGCTCTTGTAGGCGAAGCCCGTCTTGCGCTCGGCCTCGGTCGGATTGTCCGACTTCTGGCTGCCGATCATCTTGACGTAGCCGCCAAGGGGGATGAGACGCAGACTGAAACGCGTGCCGTTCTTGTTGGTCCAGCCGAAAAGCTCCGGCCCGAACCCGATGGCGAAATCGCTGACAGCGATACCGCACAGACGCGCGACGATGTAGTGGCCCCACTCGTGGATGCCAACCAGAATGCCCAGCGTCAGGGCAAAGTAGAGAAAGCCCATAAGGACCTCCATGAGAGAAGAAGGAGAAAAAGGAGAATATGCGGAAACGAGAAAGCAAGATGAGCACTAGCTCAACTTAGGAATATGACCACTCGCAGTGGTTACTGCAACAAAAAACACGCCCACCGACAACACTTGCAATCTATCCATCGCGAACACAAATATCTGTCTGTTATAGTAGTGGTGCAGAATGCTCCCTACCACTTCTCGCGTTTTCACCGTCTCTTGGTAGCTGGAGCAAATACAATGACCTTCATTATTCTTGGCAACCTTGCCGCACTGGCCGTCACCTACTGGGCGATAGGCTGCCCCGGATTCTAATCCTGACAAACGCGAAACCGCCCCTCAGGGGGCGGTTTCTTGCTTTCTAGGGGCTTGTTCTGGTGGTAGGAGGTTGACCTTAACAGGTCCGCTGGCGAAGTCCTTCCGCGGGACCTTAATCCACCCACCGCCAAGCATCCGCTCGCCGTCATAAAAGACCGCAGCCTGACCGGGGGTTACCGCGTCTTCCGGCGCGTACATCTGTACTTCCATACGGCCATTGCCAAGGTAGGTAATCTGCCCCAGTGCGCCTTTGTGGTTGTTGCGAACCTGTATGGTCACTTCCATACCGTCCACCTGCTCCAGCGGGGTATCGCCAATCCAGTTCAGGTCGTCGGTATAATAGGTCACCACGCCGAGGTCGTCTTTGGTGCCAATCACCACTTCGCGGGTATCGGGGCGTATCTCCACTACATACGCAGGGTAACCAAGCGCCACGCCCAGCCCTTTGCGCTGGCCAATGGTAAAATTGATAATCCCGTCGTGCTTACCCAGCACATTACCTTTGGTATCTACCAGCGTACCGGGGGCGTCAGCCTCGGGCGCGAAGCGTTTGACGACAGCACGATAATCACCTTCCGGGACAAAGCAGATGTCCTGACTGTCCTTTTTGGCATGCAGGTGCAGCCCAAGCTCTTTGGCGAGCTCGCGGGTGACGTCTTTCGTTAGCCTGCCGAGCGGAAAGTCGATATAGTCCAATTGTTCCTGCGTTGTCGCAAACAAGAAGTAACTTTGGTCTTTAGCCGGATCGCTGCCGCGCAGGAGCACGCCTGTACCGTCTGCCGCACGTTCTTTGCGTACATAGTGGCCTGTGACCAGGCAGTCGGCACCCAATGACTTGGCCTTGTCCAAGAACGCATCAAACTTGATACGCTGGTTACACCGCACACAGGGAATGGGTGTGGCACCGGCAAGATACGTCTCCACAAAGTCGTCGATGACCTTTTCCTTGAACTCGCTCTCGTAATTGAGCACGTAATGGGGCACGCCTAGGGTCTGGCATACGCGGCGGGCATCATACACATCGTCCAGCGCGCAGCAGGTACCCATTTTCTTGCCGCCTTCGGAGGCCGGTGTGTAATCCCAGAGTTGGAGCGTAATCCCGATCACTTTATAGCCCAGCTTGTGCAGCAAGGCTGTCACGCACGACGAATCCACGCCGCCGCTCATGGCGACGACGACGGTTGTATCCTCCGGCTTTTTACCGGGTATGAGGGGTGCGAGGTTAATCATGGCTGTGGATATAGGCCCCCAGAGCGGCGGATGCAAGGGTTATCCGCGTGGTTTTGTCTGGTATTTTTCCATCCCTGCAAGATTTTTGTTATGCGTCCAGAGAGTCAGCTTGTCTATCTTCTCCATCCCGGGCACCATATGAATGCCAAGCGCCCTCGGGGTCGTTGCAAACTGGATATACTCGCCGGACTTGGCTGCGGGGCTGATACTCGTCCCCACATTTACCATCAAACACCCCTGCCGCAGCAGTGCCTGAATCGCCATGCCGTTGTTGTTCCCTTCGGCAGTATCAATGGCAACAGCACTTTTATATTCCGTACAGGCAAAACCCAGCGACTGGAACCGCGGGCCCCGTTCAAAAGGGCTTTTGCACCCGCTGAGTGCCAACACCGAGACGGCACATGCTGTCAGTGTGCGTCTCATGTTAGTCCATCTCCTCTATCCACGCCGCCTGAATGGCTTCGAGTATCTTTTCGTTGCTGCGTTTGGGGTCATCATTAAACCCTTCCAGCGCCAGCACCCAACCATGCAAATCTGTAAAGCGCACGGTCAGGGGGTCTTCTTCCGGGTGTGTTTCGCTCAAGGCGATGGCAATGTCGTAAATATCAGTCCATTTCATCCGGCGGTTTGCTCCAGCATCTTGGTCATCTTAATATGCGGTATCGTCAGGTGCTCGTACACATCCCCCTGAGCGACATAGCCATTCTTCTCGTAAAATGGCAGCACACTCATACGGGCGGACAGCTCCAGCTTAGAGCGCCCCATCAGCAACGCGTGGTGCTCGGCAAAGCTCAGGAGCTTCTTTCCCACGCCCTGCCCGCGCGCAAGCGGGCTTACCGCCACACGCCGCAGGTGGAAGGTATCTATGGCCACCTCATGAGGAAACAGGGCAATGCTCCCCAAGATTGGTCCTTCCGGCTCCCTGTAGCACATATGCAAGCCCAGGTACTCTTCCGCCAGTTCTTCCGGGCTGAAGGTTAATCCCAGCGGCTGGCGCAGCACTTCCTGCCTGAGGGCAAGCAGTTGCTCCCAAAGCTCGCTCCCGTAGTCAACAACAGTACAATACACGTGCTGCTGCATCCCGTTAGCCTTTCTCTAGATGGCCAAATACCTGCTGCCGGCCAGATGCAGCTCAATCATAATCATAATTTTCAGGTAGTAGCGGTCAAAGTGGGGAACAAAGTCCTTCAGGGTCACATCCTTCTCGGCGGGAACCATTTTGCCCATCATGCGCGCCACACCACGCACACGCACTTTCTCTTCCTCGCCGCTGAACAGGCCAAAGGCGTCACTCAGGCGCATCTCGAACACACCGTCCACCTCTTCGGGCTGGAGGATGTACTCCTCTGGCTTTTCATGCCGCTCCAGAATAAACGTATGGCAGAACTCGCGGTTGGGGTAGCCGGTGGTACCGGTATTGATTTTCTGGATGCCTATCGACACCAACTCGTCGGGCTTAGCGGTAATGCCCAGCTCTTCCTCAAGCTCGCGGATGCCGTCTTCGGGTGTTTCACCCGCACTGAGGTGCCCGGCGGCAGAAATATCCAGCAACCCCGCATAGGTCGATTTGGTTCGGCTGCGCATCTGGAACAGCACCGCCGCGTCACCATCTTCCAGTGCACGGACAATCCAGCAATGGAACACCTGATGCCACAGCCCTTGTTCATGGGCGCTGGCTTTCTCGACCACCTGACCGGTGGGGTGCATATCGGCGTCGAAGATATCGAACATTTCCTGTGCGGGCATGTTAGGCGTCCTTATCTACCATCATGTTGCGGGTGGCTTTGGGCAGCTCGACCACAATACCGTCGGTATCCGGGCCCAGAACAATCTGGCATCCTAACCGTGACGTACTTGTGAGGCCAAATGCAAAGTCCAGCAAATCCTCTTCCTTTTCAGTCGCTTCCGAGAGTTTATTAAACCAGTTTTCACGCACAATCACGTGGCAGGTCGAGCACGCCAGCGCGCATTCACACGCTCCTTCGAGCGGGATGCCGTGCTGGTGCGCAAGCTCCAGCAGATTATCCCCTGCGTCGCCCTGAACGGTTTTACGCTCTCCATTGGCAAGGATATAGGTAGCGGTATACTTTTTAGCCATTGGCAACATCCTGAATTTTTTTACCGACCACCGCTTTTTTAAGCGCCTCCTGCACACGGAGCTCGGCAAAGGTACGGAAAGCGTCTTCCAGCGTTTCCATCGCCTGTTTAATCTCGTCCGGCACGCTCAAGGTTAGCGCCTGCTTTGCCGTGGCCATATCGGCCAGCAAACGTTGTTGGTCGTCTAGGCTCAACAGGGTCTTGTCGGCATTAAAGGCGGCCTGAGCTGCTTCCAACGCACGCTCAAGCTCCAACCGTGCCTCGCGTACCATACGCTCGGTCACATCGGCGCGGGCATTGGTGATAGAGCTTTTCAGCATTTCTATCATTTCCGCCTCGTCCAGACCGTAGGATGGTTTTACCTGCACCGACTGCTCAGTACCTGTGGTCTGCTCCAGCGCCCGTACGGTCAAAATGCCATCCGCATCAACCGAGAACATCACCATCACACGCGCCTGACCAGCCACCAGCGGCGGGATACCACTCAGGCGGAACCGTGCCAGCGAGCGGCAGGTTTCTACCGTTTCGCGTTCGCCTTGCAGCACATGGATGTCCATGCCGGTCTGGCCGTCTTTAAAAGTCGTAAACTCCTGCGCGCGGGTAATGGGGATGGGCGTGTTGCGAGGGATGATTTTTTCAACCAGCCCGCCCATAGTCTCCAACCCCAGGGAGAGCGGTGTCACATCCAGCAGGAGCATATCTGCACGTCCCTGCCCGCCAAGTGCAGCAGCTTGCAAGGCAGCACCGTGGGCGACCACCTTGTCCGGGTCGATGTCGACCAGCGGTTCGCGGCCAAAGGCCTCGGCCACTTTACGGCGCACCAGCGGCATACGGGTAGAGCCGCCAACAAGAACAATACCGCTTAATTCATCGGCACTTATGCCAGAATCTTCCAGCACTTCCTCAGCAATAAGAAGGGTGCGGCGGATGTACGGCATGGCAGCTTGCTCCAACTGCGCACGCGTCAGGGTAAAGGGATAGACTTCTGCCACATCGGCGGTGGTCAGCTTTTCTTTCAGCACACGGGCGGCCTGAATGCGGGCGGGCAGGTCTTCCTCGCCCAGCGCTTCGGCAATCGCCGCGTCAATATCATCTCCGCCGAGCACCGCATCGCCACCCGTGGCCAAAACCTGAAACACACCATCCGTAAGTTTGAGGATGGAGACATCAAATGTCCCGCCGCCGAGGTCATAAATCATAAAAGTGCCTTCGGCCTGCTTGTCGAGCCCGTAGGCGAGTGCGGCCGCCGTTGGCTCGTTTACCAGCCGCAGCACATTCAAGCCGGCAAGGCGGGCAGCATCTTTGGTGGCTTGTCGGGCGGCATCGTTAAAATAGGCAGGCACAGTAATCACCGCATCAAAAACAGGCTCGCCCAGACCGGCTTCGGCACGGGTTTTCAGGTAGCGCAGAATATCGGCAGAAACCTCCACCGGTGTGCGCCATTTACCCCCCAGCAGCAGGCGGACAATCCCTTCGCTTTCGGTATCCACAGCCATGCCTGTACGGGTGAGGTACGCCAGCACATCGGCATCGTCCGCCGCACGGCCCATCAGGCGCTTGACGGAACGGACAGTATCGATGCCGCGTACCTTGGGCACATCGTAACCAACGCTCACAACCTCGCCGTAATGCACGACCGAGGGGATGGTCACCCGCCCCTGTTCGTCGGTAAAGTAACGGACGGTTTTGCCATCGCTGCTGATCGCCACCAGAGAGTTGGTGGTGCCCAGGTCGATACCGATAACGGGACGCGTTTTTTTGCTTTGTCCCGGTTCGCTGATTTGCAGCATCAGGCGGTGTCCTTCATCTGTTTGGTCTTGCGCTGCCAGTCACGCCGGAAAGTCTGTAAAAACTTGAGCTCCAACGCGGCGAGCGTGGCCGCAGGCACATCCCCTGCCGCAAAGGCTTGGGTCAGGCGCTTCTGGCAGTATTCCACGCGTGTTGTAACCTCCTGCCCCATACTTTGCAAGGCTTGGGGCGTGGTGGCGTCTTCCAGCGCCTCGTGCAGTTCAAAACTGGTTGCCATAAGCGCGGGCGGCGTACTGCCCTGCCCCGCCTCGTCGAAGGCATTTACCCCCTGGGCGCGCAGCAGATAGATGGCGCGATTGAGGTCGTCTTTTAAGGTGGCGTAGGCAGCATTCAAAGTGGCGGTATGTTGCAGGGCCAGCATCAGTGCTTTGGGGCTTTTGGCGGCAAAGCGGTCGGGGTGCAACTGGCGCGACAGTGCAAAATATGTTTTTTCCAGAGCCTGCTTATCCAGCGCGTAGGACTGGGACAGACCAAACACAACAAAGGGGTTATCGCTCAGGTGGGCGCTCGGGGCCCCGCAGGTATCGCAAAAAAGCGCCCCTGATGTCAGGGGGCCTTGGCAAGACCAGCATGTTGTGACACCCGACATGGCTTTCCTCTAGTCTTTATTCTGGATTCCCGCCTGCGCGGGAATGACCGTTTTATGAAGCATCCATGCCTTATCTACAAGGCGCAGAGCAGTCGTCACATCCCGACGTTTAGCACGCCGCAATTCAGGATGGATTTTTGTTTTTTCGCCGACTCACGCTAGTCATGTTTAAAGGCGTAGAGCAACCGGATGAGATGTTTATTTGTTAACGCTCGTGGCGCGCAGCGTACTTGTGGGTACGTGAGCACCGCGAAAGGCGGGAACAAACAAACAGGTCGCCGGTTGAGCAAGCCTCAGCCTAGACGGTGAAGGATTCCCCGCAGCCGCACTCCCCCTTCTTATTGGGGTTGTTGAAGACGAACCCGCTCTTGAGCTGCTCGACCTTATAATCCATCTCGGTGCCCAGGAGGTACAGCACCGATTTGGCATCCACAATCACCTTCACGCCGTGCGCTTGCACAACTTCATCGCCGGTATCGGGGGCATCCGCAAACTCCAGCTTGTAGGCAAGGCCGGAGCAGCCCGCGGTTTTAACACCCACACGGATAAAGGCATCCGGCGTGCCGCGGTCGGCAAGCAGTTCCTTCACGCGCTCAGCGGCGGCGGAAGTGAGGCCGATAACGTTACCGCTCATCACCCTGACTCCCCTTAGGCGCTCGCCTTGAGGCCTTTTTTGGCCTGATAGTCGGCAATTGCCGCGCGGATGGCATCTTCTGCCAGCACCGAGCAGTGGATTTTAACCGGTGGCAGTGCCAGCTCGGCAGCAATATCGCTGTTTTTGATGGTAGTGGCTTCGTCCAGCGTGCGGCCCTTAAGCAGCTCGGTCGCCAGCGAGGAGCTGGCAATGGCGCTGCCGCAACCGAAAGTCTTGAACTTGGCGTCTTCAATCACGCCGTCATCGTTGACCTTGATTTGCAGCTTCATCACGTCGCCGCAGGCAGGTGCGCCAACCAGACCCGTACCGACGGTCGGGTCATTCTTGTCGAGTGCGCCCACGTTACGCGGGTTTTCGTAATGGTCGATGACTTTAGTCGAGTATGCCATTTTACGTTTCCTCCTAGCCTACATATAAGCGTTGCGGGTGCCTGTTTTAATGGGCGGCCCATTTAACGGATTTAAGGTCTACGCCCTCTTGCACCATTTCCCACAGGGGGCTCATCTCGCGGAGCTTTTGCACCTTATCTGCCAGCAGATTGACGGCAAAGTCCACATCTTCCTTCGTTGTAAAGCGCCCCAGCCCAAAACGGATGGACGAGTGTGCCAACTCATCTTCCACGCCCAGCGCGCGCAGCACGTAGGACGGCTCCAACGATGCCGACGTACAAGCCGAACCGCTGCTGACCGCCAGTTCCTTAATCGCCATCATCAACGACTCCCCTTCAACGTACGAGAAGGACAGGTTCAGGTTGCCGGCAAGGCGCTGCTCGCGGTCGCCGTTCAGGATGATGGCAGGCAAACGCTTTGTAATCTCTTCGTACATGTATTCGCGCAGCTTGAGCAGGCGGGTATGCTCCTCAGCCATCTCTGCCTGTGCGATTTCAGCCGCTTTGCCGAAGCCGGCAATCAACGCCAGCGGGAGTGTACCGCTGCGCATGCCTCGCTCCTGCCCGCCACCGTTAATCAGTGCATTCAGACGCACGCGGGGCTTGCGGCGCACGTACAGGGCGCCAATGCCCTGCGGGCCGTATACTTTGTGGCCGGAGATGGACAGCAGGTCGATGTTCATGGCGTCCACATCCAGCGGAATCTTCCCGAAAGCCTGGGCAGCATCGGTATGGAACTTGATGCCTTTTTCGCGGCAGATGGCACCGATCTCGGCAATGGGCTGCAGGACGCCAATCTCGTTATTCGCAGCCATGACGGACACTAGGATAGTTTTGTCGGTGATGGCGCTTTTGAATTTCTCCATATCCAGCAGGCCGTTTGCCTCGACCGGCAAGTAGGTCACGTCAAAACCTTCCTGCTCGAGGTGGCGGCAGGTATCCAGCACGCATTTATGCTCGGTCTGCACGGTAATGATGTGGTTGCCCTGATCCTTGTAGAAGGAGGCAATGCCCTTGATGGCCGTGTTATTGGACTCTGTAGCCCCAGATGTGAACACAATCTCCTTAGGGTCGGCGCCAATAACGGCAGCAACTTTGGCGCGGGCGGCTTCTACCTCAGCCTCGGCGTTCCAGCCGTAGACGTGGGAGCGCGAATGCGGGTTACCGAACTTTTCGTAGAAAAACGGCACCATATAGTCGACCACGCGGGGGTCGGTTGGCGTTGTTGCCTGATAATCCAGATACACCGGCTTTTTCATCGGTCAGTTCCTTGTATTTTCTTTATTCAGACGGTGCCAGACTTTGGTAAAAGCCTGCACAAATGTATCAGCGTCCGCCTCGGTATTATTCCAGCCCCATGAGACACGGAGCGAGCACTTTGCCACCTCTTCAGGGTAGCCTTGCGCCATCAGCACGTGGGAGGGAGTGACCCGCCCGCTGGAGCAGGCCGAGCCACTGCTGACGGCTACCCCTTCCATATCCATCGCCATCACGGCGCTGTCACCCGCAATACCGGGCAGGATAAAGCAGCTTACATGGCCAGCGCGTTCGGCACCTTCGGCCACAATTTCAATTTCGTTCGAGAGGCGTTTGACGGCGCCCTCCACCGTATCGCGCAGGCGCTTCAGGCGCGGCATATCGGCAAGGCTTTCTGCGGCCAGCTCGGCTGCAAGGCCAGCGCCACCGATGGCCAGCGTATTTTCGGTACCGCCGCGGCGGCCACGTTCCTGCCCGCCACCGTGGATAAAGGCCGGAATGTTCACTCCGGCGCGGAAAATCAGCGCGCCAACGCCCTTAGGGCCACCTAGCTTGTGGAAGGACACGCTCACCATGTCAGCTCCCCAGTCGGCCAGCCGTGTAGGGATTTTACCCGGTGCCTGTACAGCATCTACATGGTAGAGCACGCCGGCAGCGCGGCAGGCGGCTGCAATGTCGGCCACGGGTTGCAGGAGTCCGGTTTCGTTATTCACGGCCATCACGCTGACCAGCGCAACGTCGCCTTCGGCCAGCAGGGCCCTCAGGTGAGTCAGGTCAATCAGGCCGTTTCTATCCACCTTCAAAGCGCTCACACGGCCACCATTCTGGGTGGCGGCTGTTGCGGCGTGGAGCACGGCATGGTGCTCGGTCGGGCTGGTGACGATGCGCTTGTGCGCGCTGGCGGCCAGTGCACCGAAAATCGCCATATTGTTGGATTCCGTACCGCCGCTGGTGAACACCACCTGCTCAGGGCGGACATCAAAAAGTTGGGCGACCTGACGGCGTGCGCCATCCACCACCATACGCGCATCCTGCCCAAAGCTGTGGGTAGACGAGGCATTGCCCCCTACTTCCAGCAGGTCGGTCATACGCGCTTTCACCGCCGGTTTTAAGGGCGATGTGGCGTTATGGTCAGCATACAGTGGCATCGGCAATACGCACCCGGGTCACAACTTCACGGTTGGGTTCGCACAACAGCACGGGAATAGAATCCTTAATATCCCCTTCCAGAACCATGTGCAGGTTCACGTTCTTCATGAACAGCTCGATGTGGTTGCCCAAAGCCACCCACAGGTCATGGCCGTTACACTGCTTACCGCTGACGCAGCCTTTTTCGGCTTTACGGCCCATTTCGGATACGCCACAGCGGGTCACACCCATTGGCTCGTTCACGGCATGGATAATATCATTCAACCAGGTATTATTCGGGGATTTGGCCAGAATATAGCCGCCACCGGGACCACGGACACTCTTGACCAGACCATTTTTGCGCAGGCGTGCGAACAGCTGTTCCAGATAGGACAACGAAATGGACTGACGGTCGGCAATTTGTGCCAATGTAACAGGAATTGTACGGCGGGTATCCCCATTAGGGTGCTGCATTTCTGCCAGGTCCAGCATGGCCATTACAGCGTAGCGTCCACGAGTGGATAGGTGCATGGGGGATCCTCCTTGGTTAATTCCGGTTGTCTGGGAACTACGTTCGGTACCGGGTTAATATAGTCCTGCCAGACAGCATGTCAATGTAAATACCAGAGCATTTTAGTCGGATATTTTTGTACCAATAACCAAGCTGTGTAGTCAAGTATTTTGGTCGCAAAAATTGACTTCATAGTTAAAATTACAAAAATCCCATGAAAACATGACCTTAACGGAAATGCTTGAATTATGCCTCTGTCCTGTTGTAGGTTACGCCTGAATGTAAACAGGTGGACGGAGACTCCCATGCCCGACGTAACCTTTAACGGCCCTGCCGGACGGATTGAAGGTAAGTATTACCAAGCCAAGGTGCCCACAGCGCCTATCGCACTGGTGATGCACCCGCACCCCCAGCATGGCGGCACCATGAACAACAAGGTAGCCTATCGGCTGTACGAATCGTTCGCACGGTGCGGTTTCTCCGTTTTGCGCTTCAACTTCCGCGGCGTTGGTAACAGCGAGGGCGAGTACGATAATGGCGTTGGTGAACTGTCCGATGCCGCGGCCGCACTGGACTGGCTGCACAACCATAACCCCCATGCCGAGAGCATCTGGATCAGCGGTTTCTCCTTCGGGGCGTGGATTACCATGCAATTGCTGATGCGCCGCCCTGATGTGAGCCGTTTTGTTGCCGTAGCTCCCCCGGCGGGTAAATACGATTTTTCGTTCTTCTCACCATGTCCGGCCAGCGGTCTGGTTATCTCTGCCGAGAATGACGATCTGGCACCTGCAGAAGATATTGAGAAAATGCTCAAAAAGACGGCCCGCCAGAAGGATGTTAAAATCCACTACAGCAAAGTCGCGGACGCCGACCACTTTTTCACCGAGCAGCAGACAGAGCTGGGCAAACTGATTTGCCAGTACGCCACCAGCCAGATGCAGTTTAGCGAAAAAGCATCCTGACCACCCAACAAAAAACCCCCGCCGCAAGCGGGGGTTTTGTTATGTCGGTTAGTCCTTGGCAAGTGTTTTTGCCGGAGCGGCCTCTGTGTCGTACAGCTTGGCGATAAAGTCGTAATCGCTGTCCTTCACGCGGCCACGGAACAGCATCCAGCCATTACCTTCCTTACACATCAGGAACGTACCCTTGGCATCGCTCTTGGCGCCTTCGTAGCGCAGGTCGCGCATCTGTGCGCACGGCAGACCTTTATATGTTTCCAGCCCCTGATACACCGCAAAACGGGCAAACCAGCCGTAGGCCGAGTGCTCGAACACCTGCCAGCCATCCGCCACAAAAGCAGGTTTATCACGGCCAAAACGGTTGTAAATCCGCCACCAGGCCTTGTCGACAGGCTTATAAAGCGCAGCGATACGCCCGGCACGGCTGGTATCGTCACGCACTTCCCGCTCCTCTTTCAGGAACAGGTGCACCAGTGTGTCGTACAGGCGGTCATCCTGCGTTTCTACAATAATACGCCAGTGCAAGGGGGACAGCGGCTGCGGCAACGTATGCACGGCCTTAATGTCCAGATGCCGCACCTGCGCATAGGTTTTGGCAATATCCGCCGCTTTAAATTGGAATGTCAGCAACACCAGTGCATAGACCAGCAATACGCCGAGCGTAATGCGCGCAATATCGCGGACGAATGCCCGGAAAGTCAGCCCGACGACGACCCCCAGCACACACAGCCCCAGCATCACATAGTCGAACATAAAGATAAGACTGCCCGTCACCCGCACACGCCAGACCGGTGCAAACGGCATCACGCCAACAGCTGTCAACATAGAGAACAGCAGTACCACGACCAAACCGCACAAAACAGGCAGGTAAAATTGCTGCCAACTGTGACGGCCCTCATCCTCCGGACGTCCGCCGCGGGCCAGGCGCTGGAAAATAAATGCCATCAGCAACGCATAAACCGGTGCCAGTAGCAGCGACCAGCTTTCCGCATAGTGGTGTGCCAACCCAAACTGGATGGTCAACAGCTGGAAGACGATATCAAGGTGCGGGAAAAGGCCGCCAGCTACGCCGGCAGCAACACGCCAGCCGCAGCCCAGCGAGTCCGGACCGTTGTGGCGTCTGCACGACCACGCGCCAATAATGCCCAACAGGGCGGTAATCAAGCTATGCATTATACGGTCAGGACTCCACCGCAGGTTTCGGTTTTAGCACCGGTTGTTTCGGGCCGGCTGAACGGCAGCCCGCGCAAACGGCGAACCCCCAGCCAGGCAAAGCACTCAGCTTCCAGCGAATCGGCACGCTGGCCCACGGCGTCGATTTTCTCTACGCGGGCAAAACGTTCCTGCAATTCGCGCATGATAACGGGGTGGTGTGCCCCGCCGCCTGTTACCCAGACCGTTTTAGGCACTAAGGGCAGGTTCTTGGCGGCCACTTTTACAGCTTCTGCGGTAATGGCGCACAGGGTAGCGGCACCATCGGCGGCAGAAAGGTTGGTCACGTCCACTTTGTTAAAGTCATAACGGTCTGCGGATTTGGGCAGCAGTTGGCTGAAGAACGGCACTTCTTCCATGCAGCGGGCGACCACGCTTTTATTCACACGTCCCTGCAAGGCGACTTCACCATCCTTGTCGTACGGACGGCCGGTATGTTTTTCCACCCAGCGGTCAAGCAGACCGCAACCAGGGCCCACATCGCCGGCAATAATCGCTTCGCCACCCCCCAGCCAGGTTACATTCGCAACGCCGCCGAGGTTCAAAATCATGCAGGGTTTTTCCTGCCCGCGCATCAGCGCCTGATGGAATAACGGCACCAGCGGTGCCCCTTGCCCGCCTTCAGCCATATCCCGGCGGCGGAAGTCGCTCACGACCGGTATTTTTGTCCGCGCGGCAAGCAGGGATGGGTTGCCCATCTGCCAGGTCAGCCCTTCGTCGGGCAGGTGGCGGATGGTCTGACCGTGGAAACCGATAACATCCACATCCTCAGGCGATTGACCGCACGCAGCGAGCAGCTGCTCAACAGCGGACACATGGTGCTCAGTCAGTTTCTGCTCCAAACGAAGGACATTGTTGAGCGGAATATCCAGCCGGGCAGCGGCTGAAAGCTCGCGCCGCATCTCGGCATCATAGGCGTGGTAGGCAGCACCCATAAAGCGGATGATATCCTCGCCATCTGTCTCTATCAGGGCGGCGTCAATACCGTCGAGCGAGGTGCCGCTCATCAGTCCGATAGCCCAATAGGTTGTTTTTGATACGCTCAAATTCATGGGCACACTATATATCTGCGCCCTTAAGGTGTAAAGCGCCACACAACCCCTTGACGCAACGCAGCCGCCCGACCACATATCACGCTCGTAAGCAACGCACCTTGGTTTTCTTTTCCAAGCGCGGTACAATGCCGCTCTCCCAACGTGATAGACGACAGGAATAACCATGTCCAAACCTAACTTTGCCGCACTGGCAACCGAACTGAAACTGCCCCACACACTCGTGCCGGAAGCAGAACGCCAGTATGACATTCTGGCCAGTGGCACGGTGCAGATCATCCCCGAGGATGCTTTTGCCAAAAAGCTGCTCAAAAGCCTCGCAAATGGCACGCCCCTCAAAGTCAAACTGGGCGCCGACCCTACGGCACCCGACCTGCACCTTGGGCATGTGGTCGTGCTGGACAAACTGCGCCAGTTCCAGGACCTGGGACACCATGTGCAGTTGCTCATCGGCGACTTTACCGCCGCCATCGGCGACCCGTCGGGCCGTAACAAGACCCGCCCGCCCCTGACCCGCGATCAGATCGAAGCCAATGCCAAAACCTACGCCGAACAGGTGTACAAGGTGCTGGACAAGGACAAAACCGAACTGATGTACAACAGCACGTGGTCGACCCCTCTGGGCATGGCGGATATCATTCGCCTGCTCTCGCAGGTGACCGTCGCACAGCTGATGACCCGCGAGGATTTCCATAACCGCTACAGCAACAACCTGCCGATTGCCATGCACGAGCTGCTGTATCCCATCATGCAGGGGTACGACTCGGTGGCCATGCACTCGGACGTGGAGCTGGGCGGCACCGACCAGACCTTCAACTGCCTGATGGGGCGCGAGCTCCAGCGTCAGGCCAACCAGCCCGAGCAGGTCGTCATAACCCTGCCCTTGCTGGTGGGATTGGACGGCGTGGACAAAATGTCCAAGTCCAAAGGCAACTACGTGGCGATTGCCGACGCACCGGCCGATATGTTCGGCAAGGTCATGTCGGTCAGCGATGCGCTGATGTGGGCCTACTACGACCTCTTCTCCGGCATGACAGCCGCCGAGGTTGCGGAGCTCAAAGCCCGAGTTGAAGGCGGAACCTTCCACCCTATGGAGGCGAAAAAACAAATCGCCGCGTTGATTGTGACCCGCTTCCATGATGCAGCCGCTGCAAAAGCCGCACGGGATGATTTCGAGACCCGTTTCTCGAAGAATGCCATCCCCGAGGACCTGCCGGAGGAGACCGTCGTGCTGGACGGTGCCAGCATTGGCCTGCCCGCCCTCATGACCAAGCTGGGGTTCACCCAGTCCAACAGCGAGGGCGTGCGCCTTATCCAGCAGGGTGGCGTCAAAATCGACGGCGCTGCCGTGACCGACTTCAAGGTCCAACTCAGCGCACCCAGCACCTTCGTGTTGCAGGCCGGCAAACGCCGCATGGCCCGCGTCACGCTTAACGCATAAGTTAACATTTTTGCCTAAAGCCCCTGTTCGCAGGGGCTTTTTTTTGGCCTCAAAAAATGTCATCAAAAAGGTGTTGCGTGGGGGTTTGCGCTCGGATATAGTCTGCCCCTGTATACAAAGGGGACGTTGTCAAATGACTAAAAAAATCACAGCTTCCAAGGGGAACCTCGACGCGATGGTCCGCGAAGAACTGCGTGACCAGATTCTGTCGGGTGCCCTGCCCAATGGCACTCACCTGAGCGAAATCAAAATCTCGAAAAGCTACAATGTTTCCCGCACACCCGTGCGCGAAGCCCTGTGCGCTCTGGCTGCTGACGGCCTGATTGAAATGATTCCGAACCGCGGCGCCTTCGTCCGCACACCGTCGGATGCACAAACCGAAGAACTGCGTGATATGTATGGCAGCCTGATGGGTATGGCCTGCCGCATGTCCGCCGAGAAAATGTCCGAAACTGATATCGCCCGTATGGAACGCGCCATCAGTGCGATGACCGAGAACAACGGCAGCGACTTTGATGCCGCTCGCGAGCAGGTACACGGCGTGATTCTGTCCACTCTGGGCAGCGACATTTTTGACAGCCTGATGCGTATGGTCGAAGGCCGTATGTCCCGCCCGCTGATGGCACCGGTGTTTGACGGCCACCGCCGCGCCGAAATCCAACAAGCTTACGGTATCGTTGCCACCGCGTTCAAACGCGCCAAAGGCGATGTAGCCGAAAAAACCATGCGCGACGCCATGGCGCTCAACATGACAATGAGCACCGTGCGCGACGCCACTGCAGGTGCGGCTTAATACCAGCCCCCTGCCCCGTTATTGACGGCACCCTGAACGGGTGCCGTTGTTTATTTATGACACCCGTCAGTTAATCCCTCCGCACCGATTGGGTGACCTGCCATAAGACCTCAGAGAAACCTGTTCTTCTAGGGGGAAGATTTATGTCTATCACACGCCCAGCACCCGTTGCAGCGCTCGACTTTCACGAAGCGAAGTTTGACGATGAGAAGGCGCCGGAAACGCTAACCATTCGCCGTGGCAGCATCGGTATGGACGGGATGACCCGTTTCGAGGAGTTCAACTTCCATATGGACGAACTGGACGATAAACACGCCACGCTGTTTATGCCACATGGCGCCAAGTACGCCTTTGAGTACAGTAAATATAAAGACCGTCCGGATATGCAGCAGTTCCAAGAGGGGCCGGAGCGCTTTTCGCAGGCCGCCCTCTCCTATCTGGAAGATGAGATCGGCTCTATCAATGACCCGGAGAAAGTAGAAATTATGGAAGGCCGTGCCCGCCTGATTAAATCCGGCGGCAGCAGAGCCGGTATTCTGTCCGAGCGTGGCGGCTGGTTTAACAAGACCGATTCCGTGATGTTGATTTCCACCAACAAAGGGCTTTTTGGTCTGGATAAAAACGGTGCCATAGGCCGTATTCCCGAGAAAACCGAACAGCTCGTCGAAGGCAAGAAAATGCAGATTGATACCGTCACGGTCATGCGGGCACAAAAGCCGACTATGGACTATACGTTCCGTGATGGAGATACGTTTCACAGCGCCATAGAAAAAACCATGGATGCCCAGACAATTGCCCGTAATCAGGGTGAAGTGGGCCGTGCAGTAGAAGCAGAGCACAGCGATCGTGACCGTGGCAGCGTTTCTGTAAGCTTCGGTCGATAACCGGCAATCACAACAGAATCAATATGTTCCAATATGAAAGCCCTCTCAAAAAGAGGGCTTTTCACTTGAAAAAAGGTATCAGGGTGCTTATTTCTGTGTTGTGCGTCTGTTACCTTTGGTAAAATGGTCGTACGTTCAACAAGAGAAGTGACTGGAACGATGTTAGTTCTTTTCGGTCCTTACTTGCTAGGTGTTTTGTTGCTGATTGCGGCTGCCACCTGGCTGTTTGGTTAACCAAGCACGCGCTTGATTGTTTTTTGAGCATCAAGCTCCCCGTACCGCTGAGTGCACCAGCGGACGGGGTTTTAACGTTTAGGGACCCCTGTTATGTCATCCTACACATTCACGGCACGGATATGGCTATACGAAAGCACAAAAGCGGCTTGGCATTTCATCTCCGTACCGGAAGAACTGTCGGCAACAATTGCAAAGCGTGCCAAAGGACACACCGGCGGATGGGGCAGCGTCAAGGTGGAGGTTGAATTAGGCACAAGCGTATGGGAAACGTCCATCTTCCCCAGCAGTAAGGATAAGCACTTCATTTTGCCCCTCAAGGGCGACATCCGTCGCAAAGAGCACATCGGCGCGGGGGATACCGTGGAGCTGACGCTCACGCCAAAATTGCCCGCCGTAGACATGGCTTATATCTGATTCATCCGGCATGCTCATTGGCCCTGCCACACAATTAAGTCCCCTACAAGGAGAACTAACCCTCAAAATGGGGGATAGACCATAACGTCCTTTAAAGATAGAGGAACCTATAATGAACAGATACATGCGCGTTATAATCGATCAAGATGCCTTGGAAACTCTTCTAAACTCTGACATAGAGCCCTACAAGGTGACTATTATAGATGTCAAACAACTGACCAACTCACAAGACAGCCATTTGGCTGATAAAGAAAAAGTTGCATACTCATTCCAATCACAAGAAGACGGCCTGCTCTTCCGCCATAAAAATGGCTTGTATGAAGCCTCTGCACATGCAACCGAGACTTCTAAAATCAAGGTATTACAAGCATTCTGCGCAATCGCAGATCATATGGATATGACGTATACGTCAACAGGGCTTGAGCCTCGATAAAGAAGAGCTGATTGGGGCGTCAAATCAGGCGGCGCTACGGCGCTTTTGCAGCAGGTCAATATCTGCCAGCACCTTCTGGCCGCGTTCGGCAACCGTTCCCTCCAGCCATGTAAAAGGCACGCCGTGGTCGGTGAGCAGCTTCTCAATCAGGCGGTCAACGGCCATGGCCTGCTCCAGTGTATGGAACCGCACACCGTTCTCTTCGTACGGGAACTCACGGCGCAGCAGGTAAATACGGTCATAGCGGTGGGCATCCTGCTTAAAGCAGCGCTCAAGGTCAGCCAAGGCCAGCACGTGCCGCTCGCTGCGGGCATTCGTCCGCGCAAATAAGGCATAGATGTAGGAGAAGAAAGTCGGGGAGTCGGTCAGGACAATGTCCCCTTCCTCCATGGCACGCTGTTCTTCCCAACACTGGTTCATGTAGTAGCGGATCTGCTCGAACACCTGATTGTCCAGATCGGGCGGTCCGTGGCGTTTGATATCGTCCGTCACGAACTCCATTGCCAGAGCGGTGGGCATCCCCTTACGGGCAAGCTCACTATGGACAAAACGGGTAATTGTTGTCTTGCCCGTGCATGGTCCACCCATGAAACCGACAAGAACTTTTTTATTGTGCGCCATAACAAAAACACCCCCGTTAAACCTGTACGCACAGGTTAACCTATTCAGTTTGCATGGAAAAGTTTTTTGCTGCGGCGCACCAGAAAACAGTGCCTAACACACTGAAATATTTTGATATTTTTACTTGCCTCAAACCTTGCCCAGTCGTACCATCTTCGTGCTTGAGGCAGGTGGGCTTACAGAGGTTAGTATACTCACAGCGACCGCAAGCTGACCAGAGACAAGGAGCTTCATCCATGCATATTGAAGAGTTGAAAATTGACGGCTACGAAAAAGTTGTCCGCTGCGAAGACAAAGCAACCGGACTGAAAGCAATTATTGCCGTACACAATACCAACCTTGGTCCGGCTGTTGGCGGTACCCGCCTCTTCCCCTACGCGAGTGAAGAAGCTGCGCTGACCGATGTGCTGCGTCTCTCCCGCGGGATGACCTACAAGTCCTCTCTGGCAGGGATCGACTTTGGCGGCGGCAAATCCGTTATCATCGCCGACCCCAAAGATAAAACCCCCGAAATGCTGAAAGCATTCGGCCGTTTTGTGAACACGCTGGGTGGTATTTACATCTGCGCCGAGGACGTGAATACCTCCCCCGCAGACATGGAAATCGTCTACACCGAAACCCGCCACGTTGCCGGTTTGAACAAAGACGGCGGTGACCCGTCCCCGTTCACCGCACTGGGTGTGGTTGAAAGCATCAAGGCAACTGCCACCAAGCTGGACATCCCGATGAGCAAACTAAGCGTTGCCATTCAGGGTGTTGGCCACGTGGGCTGGTACATGACCGAAATGCTCCGCGGTATGGGCACAACTGTCTACATCACCGACCTGCGTACCAATCTGGTGGACGAGCTGGTGAGCAAAACAGGTGCGATTGCAGTTAAGCCTGAAGACATCATGACCCTGGAGTGCGACATTCTGGCTCCTTGCGCCATGGGTGCAACCCTGAACGACCAGAGCATCCCTGCGCTGAAGTGCAAAGCCATTGTCGGCTGCGCCAACAACCAGCTGGCCGAGATGCGCCACGCCAAGATGCTGCAAGAACGCGGCATCCTGTACGGGCCTGACTATCTGGTCAACGCAGGTGGCATCATCAACGTGTTCTTTGAACGCAAACCGCAAGGTTATGTTCAGGCTGATGCAGAGCAAGCCTGCCGCGACATTGCTAAGACGCTGACCCGTATCTTTGATAAGGCCGAAGCCGAAAGCATGACCACTGCAGAGGCTGCCGACCGTCTGGCCGAGCAACGTTTTTTAGCACATCGGGTACAGATGGTCGGCTGAAACACGCCTGATTCCGACTGTACCCACTAACACTCAACCGCCTTTGTGATTGCAAAGGCGGTTGTTTTATGGTGAAAGAGCATATGGTTACACATCACTCCCACCATCATCACAGCTGTCATGCCTCCGGCGCCGCGTGGCGTTTGTCCGCCGCCTTTGGCCTGAGCGTGGTCTATATGCTGATGGAGATTGCCGGCAGCTACCTCTCGGGCAGCTTGGCACTCCTCGCCGATGCTGGTCACATGCTGGTGCATAATGGTGCGCTGCTGATTGCCATTGTGGCCGCCTACGTTGCCCAGCGCCAACCGGACGAAAAATATGCCTTCGGCTATGGCCGTATCGAGGCTATCGGCGGATTCCTGAACGCCCTGCTGCTGCTGGGTGTTGGCATTACACTGGCTTTCCACGGCGCAGAACGCCTGCATGAGCATCATCACCATACGGTCGAGGCCTCTATTATGGGTGCCGTAGCCTTTGCGGGCATCCTCATGCATGCCCTGTCCGCATGGATTTTATACCGTGGCCGCCGCGAAAGTCTGAACGTCTATGGCGCTTTTCTGCACTTGTTAGTGGATCTGGCCGCCACACTGCTGGCACTGGGCACCAGCTTTGCCATCAGCCTGACCCGCTGGGACTGCCTGGACAGTGCCGCCAGCCTGCTCATCGTCGCCTTTATTATCCTGAGCGCTGCAAACCTGCTGCGCCGCTCCTTCCATGTGCTTATGGACCGTACGCCGGACAATGTGGATATTAAGGCCATGAAGAAAGCACTGTGCGCCATCCCGCACGTGCAGGATGTTCACCATATTCTCATCCGCACCTTGCGTGCAGGCGATATGTACCTGAGCGCGCACCTTGTTGTGGAGCAAACATGCATGGATGCCGAACACTGGATGGCCTGCCGTAAAAAGGCGCAGGATATTCTGGCTGCGGACTTTGGTATCCACCACACGCTCCTTCAGGTCGAGCCGATGGAAAGCGATGCGGATGACCATCATGCACACGACCATGACCACGGACACCACCACCACTAAATTGCATACAATCCTTGCCTCATGGCTTATGTTAAGCTATAGTCCCGCCAAACAAGCATTCTAAGCTTCTATTTTTTCTTACCTTTTGCCTTCTTTGCAGGGAGGTCGTCATGACCCCAGCCCTCGCCCACGTTACCACGTGGATCTTTGACCTGGACAATACCCTCTACCCGCCGGAAAGCCGGCTCGAGGACGAAGTCGTCAACCGGATGGTCTGCTACACCGCCGGCCGCTTCAACCTCGGCATTCAGGCTTCCAAGGACATGGTGTATCAGCACCACGTCAAGCACGGTGCGACCGTCATCGGCTATTACGAGGACCATGGCGTGGAGCCGGAGCACTTCTTGACCTTCGCGTACTGGGATGTGCCGCTGGAGAAGCTCAACGAGTGGCGTGACAGCGCCGAGCTGGCCGAAGTGCGCAGCCGCATTGCCGCCCTGCCGGGCCGCAAGCTGGTGTTCACCAATGGCACCCGCTACCATGCCGAGCGCGTCCTGTCCTATCTGGGCATGCGCGAGCTGTTCGACGACATCATCGATATCGCCGACGGCGACTACCGGCCCAAGCCGCAGATGCCCATGTACACCAGCCTGATGCGCCGCTACGGGGTTGACCCCAAGCGCAGCGCCTTCGTGGAGGATTCGGCCAAGAATCTCACCACCGCGAAGGAACTGGGCATGTACACGGTGCTGGTCAACCGACCGGGCACGCCGACCGATCAGACGGTCGATGCGTCTGCTCCGTCGCTGCTGGACTGGCTGCGACAGGCCGCCTGACATCCGAGAAAAAGGGAGCGCTCCATCTTGTGAGCGCTCCCTTTTTTATTGGCGGTACAGCCAGATATGGTGTACTTATGTTAGGTCTATTGTTTACCTGATTTTTTCCTTTTTCCGGGAGATTCTCTTCCCCTCTCTTTTCCCCAGATTTCCCCATCCGTACGGAGGAATCCAATGACCAAGAACCGCTTGGGCAAAGACCCGGCGGCCTCCCAGAGCGACGTCATCGCCCTGCTGACCGATGCGTCGACGTTCCGTCACAACACGGACAACTACGACGTTATCGAAACCAACCAGAGCTACGTCTTCCTTTGGGGGCGCTTCGCCTACAAACTCTTCAAGGCTGTCGACAGCGGCATCCGCGACAACACCTCCCTGCAGGCGCGCTACGAAAACGCCATGCTGGAGATGGAAGCCAACCAGCGGCTCGCACCCGAGCTGTATCTGTGCGTGCTGCCGATCGTGCTGAAAAAGGACGGTACCCTTGCCCTCGGCAAGGAAGGTGACAAGCGTCCGGCGGTGGACTATGTGGTCCGCATGCGCCGCTTCGACACCGACAACACGTTCTACACCCTGTTGGTGGCGGACAAGCTGACCCGCAAGCACATCTTCGATCTGTGCTACGCGGTGGGCGACTTCCATCGCCATCAGCCGCCGGCCACCCTGCGCAACCTGCGCGGTGCCACGGCTTTCCGCACCAATCTGGAGCAACTGGTTTTCAAGCGTTGCGAGGTCCTGGTGGGTAAAACCATCACCCGCAAGCAGCTTGCCGACCTGCGCCACGCGGCCGAGCGTGCCATCAAGCGCCGCAGCCACGCGCTGGACAACCGTTCCATGCAGGCATTCCGCATCATCCATGGTGACATGGATTTCGGCAACATCGTCATGTGGCGGGGCAAACCCACGCCGTTTGACGCTGCCGTGCTGAGTCCGCTGATGCGCCATAACGACGTCATGCGCGATCTGGCCTACATTCTGGCGCCGCTGTACATGGCGGATAAGCTGGAACTGGTCAAGTACGCCCTCGAAGGCTACATGGCCAGCACCTGCGACAACGAAGGCATGCGCATTCTGCACCTGTGGGTGGGGTATGCGGCAGCTGTTCGTGGCCGCTCGTGGCTGTACCGTGCCCAGACGGCGGAAGGAATGGCCGCAGACGAACGGGCTTCGCTAACCGAGCAGGGCCTGCGGTATCTGGAAGTGGCGATCGCTGCTTTCAACAATACCCTGCCCCACATCAGCCCACCGAAATAACGAAAGGCGCACCTCTGGTGCGCCTTTTTTCGTTTCCGGATGTTACCGGCCGATTGCCAGGAACCTGTCTCGACGGCTGTGATGATAAGGTCCTTTTTGTGCCTGTAACGCATTCAAGTGCGTTTGAATGGCTTTGCCGACACGGCTCATAACCAGGTCAGGGTCACGGTGCGCACCGCCCACAGGCTCTTTGATGACATCGTCGATAACTTTCAACTCTTCCAGGTCCTGTGCCGTCAACCGCAGGGCATTGGCGGCATCCTTGGCAGCAGCGCGGTCGCGCCACAAAATGGAGGCGCAACCCTCTGGCGAAATGACAGAGTAAATACTGTGTTCCAGCATCAGCACACGGTCAGCCACAGCAATAGCCAGCGCACCACCAGAGCCACCTTCCCCGATGACCGTGGTCACCACGGGTACATTCATGCGCATACCAACTTCAATACAAGCTGCAATCGCTTCTGCCTGACCACGAGCTTCGGCGTCCACACCAGGGAAAGCACCAGGCGTATCCACAAAGGTCAACAGCGGCAGGCCAAACTTGTGGGCCATTTCCATGATGCGTTTGGCTTTACGGTAACCCTCTGGTCGGGGCATGCCAAAATTGTGGGCAACACGCTCTTGCGTGTTCGCACCTTTCTCGGTACCGAGGACACATACAGACTGGCCGTTGAACGTGCCAACACCGGCCAGCATGGCTTTATCCTCGCCAAAAGAGCGGTCACCTGCCAGCGGTGTAAAGTCGTCGATGAGGGATTGAATGTAGTGACGGGCGTGCGGGCGGTCGGGGTGGCGTGCCACCTGTGTTTTCTGCCACGCATCCAGATTGCGATACAGCAGGCGGGTGACACGCTTTTCCTTGATTTCCAGGCGGTCTATTTCAGCGGCAAAGTCCGACTCGGAGCGGGCATTATCCAGCTGTTCACGCCGCAACTGCTCGATGCGTGCATGAACCTCCAGAATGGATGACTCGAAATCCAGAAAGTGCGCCATAACGCCCTTTAGTGCTGTTAGCTTTACTTGTTACCCAGTTTGGCATCTTTGCCTAAAGGGTGCGAAGTTTCAAGCACTTTGCGCGCGCGGCTTTCCAGCACGTGGGTATAAATCTGGGTTGTGGCAACATCTGCATGGCCCAGCATCAACTGGACTGAGCGCAAGTCTGCATCGTTCTCCAGCAGGTGTGTTGCAAATGTATGGCGCAAGTGGTGCGGCGAGAGATCCATACCGACCTTCTGCCCTGCCTCACGTACAATCTGGAACAGGCGCTGGCGGGTCAGCGGGCGACCACTACGGGACGGGAACAGCCAATCCGTTTTCTTTTTATCAAAAATCGGGCGGGATTTACGGATGTACATCTCCAGCACGTCGGTAGCCATTTTGCCCAGTGGCACCATACGGGTCTTGCTGCCTTTACCGGTGATCCGCAGGGTACGGCGCTCGCCGTCCTGCAGGTCGGTGGTTTTAAGCTTAATCAACTCGCTCACACGCAAACCTGTTGCGTACAGGGTTTCCAGAATAGCGCGCGCACGAATGGATTCCGGCGCGTCGCACTCCTGTGCAGCCAACAGGGACTTTACTTCTTCTTTTGTCAGGGCCTTGGGCAAACTGCGTGGCAGCTTGGGCATGGCAATATCCTGCATCGGGTCCTTTTTCAGCACATCACGTGCAATCAGGTAACGGAAGTACTGCTTCAGTGCCGACATACGACGTGCCTGAGTCCGCGCACTCAGGTTTTCCGCATGCATGTAGGCAAGGTATTGACGCAGCACATGGGGATCCACGTTGGAAATCCCGTTATTTTGGCAAAATTGCGCAAAATGACTGTAGTCTCGGCGGTATGCCGAGACGGTATTTTCGCTGGCGCCGTTTTCGACGACCAGCGACTCTATGAAAGCGTCAAATACACCTTGGTCCAGGACCATTTTTAAATAGCCTTTCAATCCGCGGATTTGTGTTTAATTTGTTCATTGTGTCGGTGCTGCCAGTTTGGGCCGGAGCGATGACGGATGGTCATTTGGCCATAATACGGAATAATGTCAACTCCGGAGTTAATTTTTTTTATCCCATTAGTGGTAAAACGGCAGATTATCTATGTTTTTAACCACAAAAAAAATCCGCCGGAGACCCGGCGGATATGTATCAAAAGTTGTGTTTTAATAAGCTGGCTTGTCACTATGGAGGAGCGACTCCAGCGCGATACCTGTGGCATCATCTTTCAGGTTCACGTAACGCAGCCCGGCCACGATATTTGCCACCCCTTGAGGAGACAACATGGACGGCTGGGTGTACATCATCGGTTCAATCAGCATAAAGACCGATTCACCCACGTGACCTGCCTCGATACTGCTGCCGACCAGACGCAACCAGATTGGCCCCGGCCCTTTGCCAAGATCAACGTACGCATCGTTGAAACGGTTATGCAGCTGGCGCCAGTTATCTGCCGGTACCGGCATATCCATGGCTTCCAGCAGCGCCAGAATGCGTACAGTGCGCTGGCGCGACTGTGCATTATCCAACGACTGTGCCGACCACCATTGATTCAGGGTTTCGGCAGCCATCTGGTTATCCAGCACGGCAAATGCGATGGCCAGATCGGTACGCTCCATTGCAAGGTCACGCGACAGGCTGCGGTTGGAAGACAAAGTCTGCCACCAGGCCTTGGCAACAGGCAGGTTACCGCTGCGCAGCGATGTGCGGACAACATAGGGGGAGAACCAGGCCAGATTCGCTTCCGGCTCAATACCACGGCGGTACGGAGACAGGGAACCCGGCAAGTCACTCAGGCCGTCGCGTTCCGCACTTTCCCACAGTACTTTCAGTACCAAGGCCTTGCCGGAGGGCAGTTTGGCAGCGCCAGCAGCCTGCCAGAGCAAGGCACGGGCGATACTGCCGTCAGGTTGGTCCTGTACAAACTTCAGAGGCGACTCCAATAAGCGGGCGTTGAACTGAACGCTGTCATACAAGCCAATCAGGCGCTCAACATCCTGGCCGGAGCCATTATCGTTCACAACCTTCTCGGCAGACTGCAAGCGCATGCTGACAGAAGTCTGCTCATTACCCATCAATTGACGGAGAATCAGGTCCGGCAAACGCGAAATCACGTCTGGCGTCATCGCCTGCGGGTAGGCTTTATAAATTGCGGCATGCAATGGCCCGAGGCGGTCTTCCGGCGCAAAGCGTGGGGCATCACCTCCGTTGCGGACCATTTCCAGCAATTGGAACAGCAAGGGATCGGCACCGCGCTCTGCAGTGGTTGCCACGTCCATGCTCAGGCGCAGGGCTTCCTTGTCACCTTCAACAGCCTGGCAGGTCATCAACGCGAGGCGCCAGAACACATCGTCGCTGTTCAGAATGAACTGGCGCACATAGGTGCAGGCACGTTGGGCATTACCAGCCATCAGCTGACTTTCCACCCAAACACGCCCCAGACCAAAGCCCATCAGTTCGTCTTCGCGGAACCCGCGCAGCATTTCGTAGCCGGCTTCGGCATAGCCCAGTGCGTGCAGTGTCGCCACACGTTCGGCCAGCCATTTGTTCTGGCCGGCTCCTGCTGGCGGCGTTGCTTCTGTCATCAGAGCGCGCTGGAGCAGACGGCGGGCAGCCAGACTCTTCAGACCAGTCTTGCGGACACGGCCAAGCATGTTGCTGGCACGGTCCATGTCCATGCCGGACCAAAGGTCAGCAGACATGCCACCGTTCTGGGTGGTCAGGATACCTGTACGGGCCACTTCTTCTGCCGTTTTCACAGGTCGGGACAACGTTTCTTCCGCAATCTGCGGCAAAACATCGGTAGCAGGAGACGTTGTAGCGCTGACGGCAGACGTGCCGGAAGACAGCGGCGCGGCCGCATCTGCAGGAACATCTTCCAGAACAGCATTTTCTTCCACTTCACCTGCCATGGCGTTGAGGCGGGCTTCTTCCGCAGCATCAATCGGCGTACGGTCACCAAACAGGCTTTCCGTCACAGCAGGCGATGCTGCCGGTGCCTCCAGTGCATATGCGGGCTCAACCAGTGGTACAAACACCACGACTGTTTTCAAAAGGAAGGAGATAATCATAATCGTCAACGCAATCCCGATAACATATTTGATAAGTTCCCACATGGGGAAAGCTCCTGCTACTGACGTTCTACCGACAGAGGCACATCTTTACGGACTTCACTTTCGGTCACCGTACCTTTCATACCGGTGGCCACAATAACGGCCAGATAACCGACCAGAAGTAAGACAGCAAGACCAACAAGTTTACCGACAGGCAAACCACCGCGACCGGAACGTGTCATATTCAGCTCCATTCTTGATTTCCCTTATGTTCTGCTTTTAGAGGCGAAGATACAAATCCCGCGTACTTTACAGGTTTTGGCCCGATGCATCAAGCAACCTTGCGCACGCGGCCCTGTGCCATCAACGCCTCAACCTCCTGCCGCTTGGGCATGGCAGGTGCCGTACCGACGCGGGTCACACAAATGGCGGCAACCGCACAGCCAAAACGGACCGCCTCGGTGAGCTCTTTCCCCTCGGCCAGCGCGCAGGCAAACCCGCCATTGAAGGCATCGCCGGCCCCTGTGGTATCGGCGGGTTGGCCAATGTCATAGGCAGGCACAAAAGTACTCATATCACGGTTCATAACCAGTACACCTTTCTCACCCATGGTCAGAAGAACGGTACCGACGCCACTGTCCAGAAACCACTGTGCAGCCTTTGCCGCACTTTCCATATCGGTCACGGGAATACCGCTCAGGTGTGTGGCTTCGGTTTCGTTCGGTGTGATGTAATCAAGGCCTTTAAGTTTCTCGCGGCTAACCTTCTGTACCGGTGCTGGATTCAGGATGGTCGTCACGCTGTGCTTCTGCGCCAGAGAAAGCCCCAGAAACGTTGCAGAGAGGTTGGTCTCGAACTGGGTCAGAAACACTTTCGAGGCAGCGATATCCTTCTCGGCGGCCAGCACTTCGGCATCACTCACGTGGTGGCATGCCCCAACGGACACGGTAATCATGTTCTCGGCGCTACCATCTTCGACCATAATCAGCGCAGCGCCTGTTTCGGCATCCGGTGTGGTGTAAATGTACTTGGATGGCAGGCCTTCGGCGGCAAAGGTTTTTTGGGCCAGGGCACCAAACTCATCCTGACCAAGCTTGGTCATGAACGTAACATCAGCACCGGCGCGTTTAGCGGCCACTGCCTGATTCGAGCCCTTGCCCCCGGGACCAAGCTTGAACGGGCCGCCGAAAACGGTTTCTCCCCGGGCTGGCAGGTGCGGCGTGCGACACATCAGATCCACCACAAAACTTCCCAAAACAAACACCTTGTTCACTGCGCACCTCCCTATTACATAATGTGTGGCAGGTATGATACGCCCAAGGCACCCGCAGGGTCAACGATGTGGCTTGAAACGTGCATGGTTATCGGTCATAGTGTGCAAGCGCAACATAATATAAAAAGGATGGGAAGATGGAAACTGTCGCCTTCAGCATCATGGCCATCAGCACCGTAGGCCTGATTGCCACGCTGAAATACGCCCAGTCCAACCCGGATGCCTATAAGCCGTTTGGCCATAAGGAAGCGCCAAAGATTAAGGATGGCGAAAACCCCGCAGCCATGACGCCTGCAATTGCCGCCCATGCGGAGGCCGCACAGAAGAAACTCGATGCAGCCAAAGGCACACGAAAAGTAGACAACGCCGCTGGAAACAGCTAAAAGAAAAGACGCATAAATTAGGTTAGGTAACCAACGTACCCATGTCCGACGACCCCTTTGCCGGTCATCTGCTCTTCGACCACAAATACGATATTGACGATATCCTCCGTGCCCTGTGCGGGGATGACCATGACGGCCGCTGGCTGCTCTGTACCCGTGACGGCTCCCTTGTGGAAGAAACGGACCATACCGAAACCGCCACAGTACAAGACGGAGACGACCGCAATCACTGGCATGTGATTACCCCCCTGCCCGTCAGTTTTATCAGCGAATTGAAAACCCACGACAAGCGCAGCAAGTTGACCGCAGAAGATGTGGCCCTGCTAGATGACCTGCTGGCCGACGTGCACTATGTCTATCAACTGCTGCCCCTGTTCGAAGAAGGCCTTGCGGGCGGCTGGGTGCGCGAACGGGTGAAGGAAACGGCGCTCGAATGGCTGGATATGAAGAACCTTATCCCCCCCTCCATGCGCCACGTATACGATGCAACCGCCGCAGCCAATGCCCCTGCCGCACAAAGCGGTATGGCGATTAAAATTATCTGACGGGACAACCGATGGAAGATACGACTTTTTACTTCATGATAGGTACCATTGCGGTACTGATTTTGTTCTCCGCCTTTTTCTCGGGTGCCGAGACCTCCATCATGGCCTCCTCCAAGCCCAAGCTGCACGACCTGCAAAAGCGGGGCGATAAACGTGCAAAACGCGTTTATCGTATGCTCAAGGACCCCGAAACACTGCTGGGCACCATTCTGCTGGGCAACAACCTTGTCAACATCGGCGCATCGGCGCTGGCAACCAGCGTTTTCCTGCGTATGTTCGGCGAAAAGGGTATCGCCATCGCCACCTTGGTGATGACAGTCGTTGTGCTGATTTTTGCAGAAGTCCTGCCCAAGACCATCGCCAGCCATTACCCGGAAAAACTGGCTGGTATGGTCAGCTTTCCCATGTCTACGCTGATACGCGTGCTGCGCCCGTTTACCTGGACGATTAAACTGATTACCCGCGCCATCATGCGTATGATGCGCATATCCGTTGACCGTTCCGATCCCAACTTTGGCGAGGAAGACCTGCGTGGCGCCATCGGTATGGGCTTGGCCCACGGGATTCTGGACCGTCCCGAACACCGCATGCTGGACAGTATTCTGGAGCTGGACGAGCTGACCGTGGAAGACGTGATGATCCACCGCTCCTCCATAGAGAGCATCGATATCAACCTGCCGAATACAGAGCTTTACCGACGTATTTCCATGTCCACATACAGCCGTATTCCGCTGTGGGAGGAGAACCCGGATAACATCGTCGGCACCGTGCACATCAAAGACTTCTATAAGGCATGGAGTACCTGCACACCGGAAGAATTTAACATCCGCACCATCATGCAGGACCCCTACTTTGTTCCGGAAACTGCCATCGTATCGGAACAACTGCTGGCCTTCCGCAAACGCCGCAAACACCTGGGCCTTGTTGTCGATGAATACGGCGATATTATGGGACTGGTTACACTGGAAGATATTCTGGAAGAAATCGTCGGCGATATTGAGGACGAGCACGACGTTGTCCGTGCTGCCTTCGTCCGCGAAGATGCACACACCGTCGTTGTGACCGGCAGCATGGCCGTGCGCGATGCCAACCGCGAGTTTGACTGGCATCTGCAAGATGATGATGCGGTCACAGTTGCCGGCTTGATCATCGAGACCCTGCAACGCATCCCTGTTGTCGGCGAAAAAGTCACTATTGGTGACTATGAGCTGGAGATTCTGGCCAAGCGCAAACAGGCCATTGCCCGTGTGCGCGTGCGTACCGCCGGACATACCGAGCAGAAAAAGGATGATGGCTACGACGAAGCCATAACTGTATAAAATCAGCATGTTACAAACGGACAGCACCCTTGCATCCGCGCCCGTTTTAGCGTAAAAAGATGGGGGCCGAAAACGGCCCCTATTTACAATTAAAAAGAGGTTGATGTTCTATGGCTGCTACTGTTGGAAAAAGCCTGCATGTCCGTCGCCTTAACTGGGTACAAACTACCCGTGACAGCGTGTTGGGCATCTCGTTTGGTCTGGTCGTGCTGATGTTGGCCGCCCTGATTTGTTTTACCCGTCCATTCATGGATGCGATGGGCCTGAACCCCGATATTACTGCTTTCCTGTGGTCCGGAATGAGCACGGACGAACTCAGGCAGATGGTGTTTTTTGTCGCACCGGATGTCGGGATGAGCTTTACCCCTGACGAGGCTGATCATCTGGCCGATGTGCGCAGCCTGCTGCATAGCACACTGCTTGCTGCAGGCGCACTGGGCGTACTGCTGCTGGCAGGTTCCATGCTCCGCCCCAACTGGCGCCGCATCAGCACGATTGCCTTTGGCTTTCTGGCTGCACTTGCAGCCAGTGGGTTTACCGTTTGGCAGCTTTCGGGCTTCAAAACAGTCAGCCACCTTTTCCATAATGTCTTTTTCAGTGGTGGGAACTGGCAGTTTGCATCTCATCAACTGATGATGAAGCTCTATCCGCCTGTGGTTATGCAGACGGGAATGACCCTGTGCTTTATTATGGCATTACTGGTTACAGGAACGTTTGCCCTCGTCATGGCAACAGCCAAGAAAAAGGCACGGTAACGTGCACAAGACTGCTCTTTTAGGCGCGCTACTGGTCGTTTTACTGGCCAGTGGATGCAGTAAAAAAGAGCACACTGCAAAAGACTATAGCGCCGATGGCACGCCCGCCTTCGGCGCTACTTTTGTGCAGGCAAGCATTGGCGAGGCCAGCAATCTTATCCCCTGGCTGGCAACGGACACAGCAAGCCACGACGTTTCTGGGATGATCTATCCCTCGCTGTTGAAATACGACAAAGACCTCAATCTGGCGCCTTACCTTGCAGAAAGCTGGGAGGTATCACCTGATGGCCTCTCACTGACATTCCATCTACGCAAAAATGCTGTGTGGGAAGATGGTCAACCTGTTACGGCCGCCGATGTTATGGCCAGTTACCAGACCATTATTGCGCCATCCACGCAGACCCCCTATGCAGAGAAGTACAAACTGGTCACCCATGCGGATACGCCGGATGCCTATACCTTCCGCGTAACCTACGCAGCACCGTTTGCACCGGCGCTGGCCTCATGGGCGGAGCTGTCCATTCTGCCCAAGCATAAGCTGGATGCCTGCCCGGACCTAATGGCGTGCGACCTTAAACGCCAACCCCTCGGTACTGGCCCTTATAAGCTCCTGTCATGGCAGAGTGGTAAAGAGATTGAACTGACCGCACGCCACGACCACTTTGAACACCGACCTTACATCGAACGCGTCCGCACGCGTTTGATTACAGATTTGGACGCCCAGTTTTTAGAGCTAAAAACCGGCCGTATCGACAGCATGGGGCTCAAACCTGTGCAGTATGCAAAGCTCACCGACAGTGATGCCTTTACCCGCCGCTACGCCAAATACAACTATCTGGGTAATAATTATGTCTATCTTGGTTTCAACCTGAACAACTCTTTGTTTACCGACAAGCGCGTCCGTCAGGCCCTGAGCTTTGCGACTCCGCGAGATGCATTGGTAAAAGGCGTTCTGTTAGGCTACGGCATCGCCTCTGCTGGCCCTTTCAAACCGGGCACATGGGCAGCCGACGATACCCTGAAGCCCTACCCCTACGACGTGGATAAAGCCAACCAGCTTCTGAGCGCGGCCGGTTGGATTGATACGGATGGAGACGGCATCCGCGACAAGGACGGCAATCCCTTCAGTTTTACCGTTGTCACCAATCAAGGGAACGACCAGCGTATTAAAACAGCAGAAATTATGCAGTTCACCTTCCGGCAAGTGGGTGTGGACATGC
Organism: Pseudomonadota bacterium; assembly: GCA_016125375.1. Classification (GTDB taxonomy): domain Bacteria; phylum Pseudomonadota; class Alphaproteobacteria; order UBA1280; family RI-95; genus RI-95. Next base: position 55,538 of record WGLU01000002.1, read on the forward strand.
ACATCCGCGTTCAGGAATGGGCCACGTTCATCGAAAACACGATCAACAAACGCCAGTTTGACGCTTTTATTTTGGGCTGGCAACTCACCCCCGAGCCGGACCCGTACGACATTTGGCACTCCAGTAAGACTGGTCCGCGCGAGTTTAATATCATCAACTATAAAAACGCCGATGTTGACCGTCTAATCGAAGCGGCGCGCAATACATTCGACCAGACTGAACGTAAAAAATACTATGCGCAGTTCCAGCAGATTCTGTACGACGAGCAACCGTACCTGTTCTTGTACACACCTCTCACGCTCACCGCTCTGCACAAACGCTTCAAAGGCGTTGTGCCCGCACCGGCAGGGTTGATGTACAACTTTATTGACTGGTACGTCCCCGCCGAGCAGCAGATTTACACCCCGCAAACAGCCATGGTGCCGTGATGTTACGTTATCTTGCCTATCGTCTGCTCCTGAGCATTCCTCTGCTGATTGGGATTACACTGGTCAGCTTTACGGTTATCCAGCTGGCACCGGGCGAGCCGTTGATGATGGAAAGCGCTCTGAACCCTAACGTCAGCGCTGAAAGTATCGAGAAACTCCGCGCGCACTTCAATCTGGATAAACCGGTATATATCCAGTACTGGCTGTGGCTGAAGGATATTGCTGTGCTGGACTTTGGCACCTCTTTTAATCCCGATGGCCGCCCCGTGCTGGATAAAATCACCGAGCGTCTGCCAGTTACGCTGTGGATGAACGTTATCGGCCTGCTTCTCGTGTTGGCATTGGCCATCCCGCTTGGTGTACAGGCCGCACGCAAACCACATAGCCTGTTTGATCGCAGTACAACTGTGCTTGTATTCACAGCGTTTGCTGCACCATCCTTCTGGATTGGTCTGTTATGCCTGATGTTTTTTGGTGTGACGCTGGAATGGGTACCGACGTCGGGCCTATCATCCTACGGTGCTGAAAGCTGGCCGCTCTGGCAACGCCTGCTAGACTGGGGGCACCACCTGCTGCTGCCCATTGCCGTGGGTACATTAGGGGCAGTTGCAGGGATGAGCCGCTACATGCGTACGAGCATGCTCGAGCAGATTAATCAGGACTACATCACCACCGCACGCGCCAAAGGCGTACCCGAGCATGACGTTTTTTATCATCATGGCCTGCGTAATGCATTGCTCCCCGTCATTACCATTCTGGGACTATCCATCCCGGGGTTAATTGGTGGGTCCGTGATTATCGAGAGCCTGTTTTCCATCCCCGGCATGGGCAAGCTGTTTTTCGAGGGTGTGATGCAGCGGGACTATCCGCTGATTATGGGCGTATTGACCATTGGCGCAGTACTCACACTGTTGGGCAATATGTTAGCGGATGTTGCCTATGCACTGGCTGATCCGCGCATGCGCTATAACAACACTGACGATTAAGCCTGCCCCAGATTGTGGTCCCGTAAAACCGCCTCTATGGCGTCAGCTTCTTTTTTTGGTACGGTGAAATAAAACAGGTCACGTGTGCGGCGCATGTTGATGTAGTGCATAACCCGCAGCAGTTGATGGCGCTGGCGCATGTATGTCGCCTCTTCTGGAACTTCCAGATGAAAAACCACCTGATGCCCTACGCGCACATTTTCGCGGCGGTAGCGTTTAATTGCCTGCCAGGGCACCTGCACACCCATCATACTTTCTGCGGTAATGCCTTCATCAGTGATGAGCAGTTGCGGCGTTTGTGTCTTCCACATAAAAAGCCCTTGTAAGATGGAGAGAAAAGACAGCGCAAGGCAACCAACCTCTAGGAAAGCCGACAGTTCGCCAGCAACAAATGAGATAAGGAGCAGGGCGAATCCCATGATGATAGAAATGTTGCCGATATTTGCCGAATGCGGCCTACGTATGAGCTCCATGACGCCCCTCCAGAGTTTAGACCAGTATGTTTTGAAAATCATGTAGTTACAAGAAAAAAGCCGCCCAAGAAGGGCGGCTACGCAGACAGGTATCAGCGGCGCGGGCGGTTGCTACCGCTGTCGCTGAAGAGAAAGCCGAACAACAGGAACACAAACCCGAGCGGTGTATTGCCCGAGAGGAACATGATGAAGGCGAGAATGAACCAGAACATGGCGGTCATCCTTGGTCTTGTGCTGAAAAAGTGGCAGGATAGAAGGTCAAACGAGAAAACAGATAGGCGTTACCCCACTTAGATAAGGTCTATGCATGATAAACACAAGAAAAATTGGGCTCTTTTTTGCTGCCGACAGCCTGATGCTCTGGGGCGGTGCCGTGGTTGTGCTGATGGCTTTCTGCGCAATATTTGCCCCCCTGCTCTCACCCTTTGATCCAACATACATTGATTTGGACAACATGCTCAGCCCCCCAAGTCTGGCACACCCCATGGGCACGGACCAGCTTGGCCGTGATGTTCTGGCGCGCATGTTGTTCGGGGCACGGATTTCACTCATGGTTGGCTTCATTGCCGTAGGCATCAGCGGCCTATTGGGTGTTATTGTTGGTGCGCTGGCTGGCTTTTATGGCGGTAAAATAGATGCGCTGTTGATGCGTTTTGTGGATGTGATGTTGTGCTTCCCGTCTTTCTTTCTGATTCTGGCAGTCATTGCTTTCCTGGAGCCGCGCATGGTCAACATTATGGCTGTTATCGGCCTGACCAGTTGGATGGGTGTTGCGCGCCTCGTACGGGCCGAGTTCCTGAAGCTCCGCCATGCGGACTTTATTGAAGCCGCCCAAACACAAGGCGTAAGCGACTTTGGTCTGATACTGCGCTATATGTTGCCCAACGCTCTGCCGCCCGTACTGGTGAACATGACGCTCGGCGTAGCCGCAGCCATTCTGGTGGAGTCCGCCCTCTCCTTCCTTGGTATCGGCATTCAGCCCCCAACGCCAAGCTGGGGCAATATTTTGACCGACGGTAAGGCCAATATCGAGATTGCCTGGTGGCTGAACGTCTTCCCGGGAATGGCGATTCTGCTGACTGTATTGGGGTACAACCTGCTGGGTGAAGGCCTGCGGGAGCGGTTTAACCCGCGGCAGGCATAAAAAAACAGGCCACCCAAAGGGTGGCCTGTTCGTTGGCGATCAGAGGAAGTTGAACGACAGCGGGTAGCGATAGTCCTCGCCACGCTTGGCAGCTGCCGAGCCGCCGATGGCGCCCACGATCTGGATGACCATGAGGACGAGCAGCAGCGGGATGAACGCGAAGATGAAGATGCCCGCGGTCAGGAACGTCAGCACCACGCCGACGAGGCTGTAGATGAGCACCGAGATGTTGAAGTTCATGGCGGAGCGGCCGTGGGCGTCGACCAGCTTGTCGTCCTTCTCGGCGGTGAGCCACATCACCAGCTGGATGATGAGGCCGACCGGCCAGGCGAACAGGTTGATGAGGCCGAGCAGATGCAGTACGCCCGCAAGGCGGGAGTCGCCCGCAAGCACGGGCTTGTTTTCGGGGGAAGTGGACACGGTCATGTCCTTTCTTGAGGCAGGGGTGCGAAAAAAGTACAGGAGATAATGGAACTGTTAAGTCCCTCAAATAAGGCTTTCCTGCCCCTGCGTCAAGTACAAGGCTGTCTTTATTCGGACAGATCCTCGTCCCAGTACAGATAGTCGCGCCATGTTTCGTGCAAAAAGTTGGGCGGGAACGCTTTCGCCATCCGCATCAGGTGACGCTCGGTCGGGATACGGGGCTTGTTCCGCAGTTTCATGCCGGCCTCGTAAGGTGTACGGCATGCTTTACGCACGTTACAGCTGGCACAGGCTGCAACCATGTTCTCCCATGTCTTATGCCCGCCTCTGGCCCGTGGATGCACGTGGTCGAGCGTCAGGGTAACGCCGTCGCGGTAGTTACGGATGTAACCGGGCGAACCGCAGTACTGGCACTCAAAGGCATCACGCAGATAGAGGTTGAAGCGGGTGAAGGGCGGGTGATCCTTACGGGCGACAAAGTCTTTCAGAACCACAACGCTGGGGATATGCATGGAGAATGTAGGCGAGCGGACCTCCTCATCGTAGTTGGCCACTACGTCTACCCTGCCGAGGAAGAGAGCTTTAATCGCTTCCTTCCATGTGACGACCGAAAGCGGGAAATAGCTCAGCGGCTGGTAATCCGCATTCAGTACGAGAACCGGGTGATTATTAGTGAAGACGCACCTCCTTTCCGATTCCTTATAGGATTATGTCACTTAACACGAGAAACTATCCGAAAAAGCTGACACTCAGGCTTCCTCGTCGTAGCACTCCAGCAGTTCGGACACGACTTCGCTGCGTACAACGTCGTCCGGATTAAAGGTGACAAACTCGACCAGATCCGCATCGCGGAAGCGTTCCATGGCATCGGCCAGACCACTCACCTCGCCCTTGGGCAGGTCGGACTGGGTCAGGTCGCCGCAGATGACCACCTGGGAATTAAAGCCGATACGGGTAATCAGCATCTTCATGCCTTCGGGAGTCGCATTCTGCATTTCGTCGGCAATGATGAAAGTATTGTTAAAGGTACGGCCGCGCATGTGGGCAAAGCTGACGAACTCGATAACGCCCTCTTCCAGATACTTTTTAAAGCGCTGGCGGGACAGGCGTTCGGTCAAAGCCTCGATACAGGGGCGCAGGAACGGGTGGAGTTTGTTCTCCAGCGAGCCGGGCAGGAAGCCCAGATGCTCGCCCACGCTTTCCAGCGCGGGGCGGGTAATGACGATTTTACGGCATTGGCCGTTTAGCAGGTACTCGACGGCTTTGACACAGGCCAGATAGGTTTTACCGGTACCCGCAGGGCCAATTGAAAAAACCACCGGCACGTTGTCGATGGCTTCTAGCATTTGGGCTTGGCTGGGGGTAACGGGGTTGACGTTCTTGACGTAGGTGTCTTCCGACTCTCTGAGCAGTTGGACGACATTATCTTGCTGGTGTTTGCGTTTAGCCATATCGCAGGTCCCCGGTTTTTTGTTATTGGGTAAGGGTTAGCGGTGGTGAAGATGCTTTTTGGGGACATCACCTCCTGTGCCTGCGGGCCAGTTGTTGTTGTTAGATTCAGTATAGCCCACCAGATGTAGCGGTCAAAGAAAAATTGCATACAATCAAATAAACGCCTGCCTGCTTGTACAGGCCGCGGACTGGCTGTATAATCCGCGCCTGCGACAACCTTAACTTTTCACTTTTCTACCTTTATCACCCCTCGCCTGAACGAGGTATCCCCATGACCATTCTGCTGACACAGGCCGAGCGCCTGTTCGAAGCGCTGGAAAGTGCGCTCTCTGCCGCCGGCATCAGCTACCAGCGCCAGCGCGACCATGACGAGGACGGACACCCCCGGCTCATCGTCTACGGTCTCAAGCCCGCCTGGGCCGACACCGACACCGGCCGTTACGGCATTGCCCTTGTGGCCCTGACCGACGTGCTGGCTGTTGCGGTACTCGAGCTCGCCGAACCCGGCAACAAGAACCGCATCGTCACCTACCACGCCGGCCTCACCCACGAGCTGGTGGACGCGCTGTACGCCTTCAAGCGCAACAGCCCCATCCGCAGCAAGGTGCTGCCGCCCCACGCCTATCGTGTGGTGGCCGAGACCCTGCGCAAGTGGCACAAGGACGAGCACCCCAACGACAAGAAAAAGCGCCAGAAAAAGCGCCGCAAGGCCGACGCCAAGGCCAAGTAACGAAAAAAAGCCCCACCTTGCGGTGGGGCTTTTCCGTTTGGGGATGGTTCAGCTTTTCTGCTTGTCCCGCTTCTTGTGGGCGATGATGTTGAGCACCTCAACACCCAGCGAGAAGGCCACCGCGAAGTAGATGTACCCGCGGGGGATGTGGAAGTGCAGCCCGTCCGCCACCAGCGCAACGCCGATGAGGATGAGGAAGCTGAATGCCAGCATCTTGGTGGTGGGGTGCTTGTCGATGAAGGCGCTGATGGGGCCGCTGGCCCACAGCATCACCAGCATCGCGATGACCACCGCAGCGATCATCAGGGGCAATTCGCCCACCATGCCCACGGCCGTGATGACCGAGTCGAGCGAGAAGATGACGTCGAGCATCATGATCTGCACGAGGGCACTGAACATCGTCGCCTTGGCGACGGAGCGTTCGCCGCCTGCCCCTTCCATGGTCTCGTGGATTTCCATCGAGGCCTTGTAGAGCAGGAACAAACCGCCGATGAACAACACCAGGTCACGGCCGGAGAAGGCGTGCGCCATGATGGTGAACAGCGGTTCCGTCAGGTGCGCGAGCCACGCGATACTGGCCAGCAGGGCCAGACGCGAGATGAGCGCAAGCACAAGCCCGAGCCGGCGGGCCGAAGCCTGCTGGTGCTTGGGCAGCTTGGACGCCACCACTGAAATGAAGATGATGTTGTCGACGCCGAGAACGATCTCGAGGATCGTCAGGGTCGCCAGCGCCATCCAGGATTCCGGCTGCATGAAGAGCGTAAGGATATCCATTCGGGTTCCTTTGTATCCGGTTGGAAAAAGTGAGCAAAAGATACACGAACGCCTGTTAAATGCAATGCCCGCGGAGCAATGTCAACCCCTGAACATAAAAAAGCCCCGCCTGACGGCGGGGCTTGGTCGTTTGGCTTAGTCGAGGAACTGCAGTTGGGCCAGCTTTTTATACAGCGGGCTGTTCTGCATCAGCTCGGCATGGGTGCCTTCGGCAACCACTTTGCCCTTGTCCATGACGATGATGCGGTCGGCCGCCTTGACGGTGGCCAGACGGTGCGCGATCACCAGCGTGGTACGGTTCTTCATCAGATCCGTAAAGGCCTGCTGAATGAGCTGCTCGGATTCGGCATCCAGACTGCTGGTCGCCTCGTCGAGCAAGAGCACATTCGGGTTACGCAGCACCGTGCGGGCAATCGCAATCCGCTGGCGCTGGCCACCGGACAGGCGCACGCCGCGCTCGCCCAGCTGGGTGTCGTAACCCTGCGGCAGGTTGCGGATGAACACATCCGCCTGCGCGATGCGGGCGGCGGCCTCCACTTCCGCGTCGGTCGCCTCGGGGCGGCCGTAGCGGATGTTCTCCCGCGCGGACTTGGCAAAGATAATCGGCTCTTGCGAAACCGTGGCGATGGCCGAACGGAGGTCCTTCAGCTTGAGCTGACGCACATCCGTACCGTCCACCTGCACACTGCCGGCTGCCGTGTCGTAGAAACGCAGCAGCATATGGAGCAGCGTGCTCTTGCCGGCGCCCGAAGGGCCGACAACGGCAACACGTTCACCGGGTTTGATGGTAAAGCTCACACCATCGAGCGACGGCGTTTCCGGCCGCGTCGGATAGTAGAACTTCACGTTGTCGAAGGTGATACCACGGCCACCCTGCGCAGCAGGCAGCGCCTTGGGGCTGGCCGGTTCGGGCAGGTCGGACGGCGTGTCCAGAATCTCGAACAGGCGCTCGGTGGCACCGGTCGCGGCCTGCAGGACAGACCAGAACTCGAACACCGTGCTCAGCGACCCGGCAAGGAACACCACGTACATCAGGAACGCGGTCAGCTCACCGCCGGTCATGGCGCCGGAGAACACCTCCATAGCACCCACCCAGACGATGGCAATGATAGCCGCGAACATGCTGATGGTGCTGGCAGAGAAGAACAGCGCCAGCATGTGGTTACGCTTACGGGCGGCATCCACCACGCCGTCAACGTTCTTGGCAAAGGATTCCAGCTCCTGATCTTCCTGCGTGAAGGCCTGCACGGTGCGGACGTTGCTGACCGTCTCCTCCACCTGGGAGCTGACGCCGGCAACAGAGTCCTGCAACTCGCGGGACGTATCGCGCAGATGCTTGCCCAGGAACTTGCTGATGAGCAGGAACAGGGGCACGACCAGCAGCATGACAGCGGTCAGCTTGGGACTGGTCCATGCCAGGAAGCCCACGCCGACAACCACCAGCATGATGGAGCGGATGACATGCGGCACCTTCATGGTCACCGCGTCGTAAAGAATGGCGACGTCCGCCGTCATGCGGGAGATGATTTCCCCCGTGCGCCGCGTCTCGAAGAACACCGGCGGCAGGCTCATGAGGTGGGCGTAAACCTTTTTGCGGACCTCGGCAATGACGCGCTCACCCACGTACCGCACCAGAATGATGCGTACATAGGAGGCGATGGCCATGGCAACCACGACGGCGCACATAACCCACAGGATGGGCATGAACGCGTCCATGCTGCCGGTGCCGAGAACTTCGTCGATGATCTTCTGCACCTGCTTGGGGATGACCATAAAGGCCCCCGTGGTGATGAACATCATCGCGATGGCGACGCTCAGCCGCAGCCAGTGCGGCATGATGAAAGTCTTAAGGGATCTCAGAACACGGAAGTTCCGCGACTTTTCCCTCTCGGTGTTGTTGGCTTTATCCATTGATGCGTACTCGTTGGCTGGTCCTTGTCGGTACCCTTCTTCGGGCCGAGTATAGGACAGTCAAAAAGGGAACAAAACAGCTAAAGTGTAAAAAAGGACAGGAGAGATATCAAAACCCAAGCAGCATACTGCCCCTGCCCCCCCAGAGCAAGGTACAAATCTGTTGCGGTGCCGCAGGCACACGGGGCACAATGCCTGCCATGACAAAACAGTCTTCACTGCTCATCTTCGGCGCCGGATACACCGCGCGCTTTCTGGCACAGGCTGCTCACCAGCACGGCATGACCGTTACCGTTACCACCCGCGAGGGCGCCAAACATGCGGTCATTCAAAGCTGGGGGGCCGCACCCCTGCCCTTTGGGGCGCCCCTGCCTGTTGGCATCACCCATGTGGTTGTGACCAATCCCCCCCTTGCCGACGGTACCGACCCCGTCCTTGCCGCCTATAAAGGTCAGATGAACAGCCTTGCGTGGATGGGATACCTCTCTTCCACCGGCGTGTACGGCGACCATCAGGGTGCCACGGTGACGGAGGATAGCCCCCTGCGCGCGGCCGAGCCACGCTCCCTTGCCCGCAAAATGGCCGAAGAGGCCTGGCAGGCCAGCGGCCTGCCGGTAGAAATCTTCCGCCTGTCCGGCATCTACGGGCCCGGGCGCAATATGCTCGAGCGCCTCAAGTCCGGCAGAACGGGCGCGCTGGAGCAGTCCGACCGTCCGGTCAACCGTATCCATGTAGCTGATATTGTGCAAACGGTGTTCGCCGCCATGGCACGCGCCCACCCGGGTGCTGTTTATAATCTGGCGGATGACGACCCCGCCCCCACGCGCGCCGTTATGGCCTATGCTGCCGCCCTGCTCGGCGTGCCTGTGCCCACGGCAACCAACGGTGCCAGCCACCTTGTGGACGGCAGCCGCATTGTGGATAATACGCACATCAAAAAGCACCTGAACATCCGCCTTAACTACCCGTCCTATAAAGAAGGACTGGCGGCGCTCATGGAGCCGGTGCAATGATTTACCGCTGCACCCTTCTCCTCTGCATGGCCGCATTGTTTACAGCAACCATGGCGAAAGCAGAAGCACCTGCCGAGCCATCAGTGCTGCACGTTGGTCTTTATACGGTGCAGCTATCAGATGCGAGCACTACCCTTGCCTCCAAGAGCACCCTTTCCGTTACCTCAGCAAATGGCGTCAAAATGATCGATGTAGACGCCGCTCAAGAGCTGACGCCAGCACCGGATGGCAGCGCCGTATTCTTCCTCAGGCAAGGGGGAAACGCAGCGGGGTGGGGTGTCTACCGCTACCAATTTGCCAACCAAAAGCTGGATTACTTTGCCGCCAATGCGCGCGAGATAAAGCTATCCTTTGATGGCAGCACCGCAGTTCTGCAAGTTGCACTTGCCCACCACAGCGCAAGTACAGGATATCAATCCGATACCATCCAGTCATGGCGATGGGAGTCCACGGACAGCAGCCCTGCCCAAGCCCTTCCCCACCCATAAAACTTGACAAACGCCCCAGTTTGAGGTATAAAAAAGCCACAATACCGCTTAGCGCGGTTTTTTTTATAAAACAGGCCACACCAAATAGTTGCAAAACACCGGAGGCGACATGGTTCTTTACCCCCTTACCCTGATTGGCGTGCTCGCCGCTTTTGCGGCGGATGCCCCATCGCCAACAACGGAGGCAAGCCAAATCGCAGCAGGTGCGGATGACATCTTCCCCTGTAACGAGATGGTTTACGAACCGGAAAAGATCCAGTTCCTCTACCCGCCCAGAGACCCCGCGCCCGAAGGCACCAAAGTGCTAGAAACGCCCTACGGCAAATTCGGCCTCGTCTCCCTCGATAAAGACCCCCGGCTGGAAAAAATAAAGGAAGAAATCGCCACCAGATCCGGTGGCACCTGCACGTGGGATAAACTCAGCGAACCCAAATACAACATCGGCGAGCTGAATGAAGAACCTCAACACATGCGCCTTATGCAGGTGGATGTGGACAATGATGGCACCGAAGATATCGTTTTTATTCAACAGGAGTGGCAGGACGACCCTGACGGTGCGATGTACGGGGAGTCCTTTATGACGGTTGATCTTGCCGAGTGCCGCCCCAAGCTCTTCGGATCATCTTTTGTGGAATTTCCGTGGACACTCCCCCATGTTTTCGGCTTCTGGCGCTATAAAGACAAAAATTACATTGTGAAAATGGCTTCATCTAATGACAGCACGTGGAGACAAAACCGCAGGCGTGACCCGGTAACATTACGGCCTCTTGTGTCTTTCGATGAACTGGCAGATGCAGTTTTTGTAAAACCCACAGCAGATCCTAGCAGCGGTACACCATCTTGCGCTATATTTGGCGTGCCCAAAAAACTGAACAACCCAAACATGGGTGCAGCTGTTAAGAAGCGCTAAAACGCCTCCCAACCCCCATTCCGCACAGTCCGTGCGCGAATCACCCGCCCAAAACTGGGCGGGTGTTTTTTTATCAATAGACTACCAAAGGAGTTAATAAAATGCCCAGCATAACCGATACGTTTAAAATGGCTCAACCCAAGACCAAGGCCGATACTACTGCTACAGCACCAGTAAAACAGACCCCTTTTGAGACCTTCCAAAATAAGGTGAAAGTGCATGAGAATGATAAAGATATTCCCCACGCCCATTTTGACAGCAAAGGCCTGCTGACCATTGGGTATGGCACTTTGTTGGTAAACCGAGGAACTGCTAAATTGAAGGATTTCAAGACCCTACAGCCTATGTTTGCCAAGGCCGGCATTACGCTTACACCAGACCACTATAATGCCTGGCAAAAAGCGATTGAAAACCCCGCAGCATATAAAAATCATCAGCAGACACCTATCCCGGGTGGGTTGGAACTTGGCACGACCGAAATGTCTGCCCTGCTTAAGGTGAGTGCTGAAACGACCAGAAACGAGTTGAATGCTATCATCAGAGAAAAGACTAAAAATCCAAATAACCCCAACGACTTTAAAACCCTTGATGACCTGCCAGAAGGTACACAACTGGCGCTATTAGATGCCATGTTCCGCGGCGGTACAAACCTCGTTGGCACCAACGTACAAGACGCGATTAAAGAGAATGACATGGCCAAACTGCTGTTCGAGCTGCGCTACAACAGTAATGGCGACAAATTAAAAAACAATGACGACCGCAACTTTGAAATGACACAACAACTGCGGGACAGCCTGTCACCCGAGCAACTTGCGGCCTATACAAAACTGATGCGTGACAATCCGGCTCAGGTAAAAAAGGTAGCAGATCGCTGGCAACGCGAAGTTGATGAATACAAAGCTAAAAACTGGAAAATGAGTCCTACAGTTGATCGCATAAATCAGGATAAGAAAGCCGTTAAAGCCCTCCCCGCAGACAGCAGCAGCCAGCAACCCAATATCCCCCCTTCCACAGACCCCAACGCTGATAAAAAAGTACAACTGCAAACTGACCAGCAACTGGTGGCGGGGGATTTACCAACAGCAGGTGTGGTAGGGCAAATGTTCCCCTGGCATGACAGAACAACCGGCGGCGCTGTGTTTGATGAAAAACCCGGTACCGCCGCGCCGCAAGGGGATGTGCAGGTAGATGGCTACGCCCGCAGCGACGGCACACGGGTGATGCCCTATACGCGCCGCCGCCCGCAGTAAAACTGCCTGACTGAAGACCCCCCATTAACACAGGGCCCCCTTTTGGGGGCTTTGTGTTTTTTAACTGTAAGTTGCGCGCCTTTTCCGTCAAAATCATCCGCATGATGACTTTAGATACCGTTACACTCAGCTTTGGCCTCCTGCTTGCCCTCAAACACTTTGTTGCCGACGGGCCGTTGCAGACCGCCTATATGTACGTCAATAAGGGTAAGTTCCTGCACCCGGGCGGGCTTATTCATGCGGGTTTGCACGGGTTGGGTACGCTGCTGGCGCTGGTGATTGCCGGGGCGGTGGTGGATCATCTGTTCCTTACGGCATTTCTGCTGCTGGCACTGGCGGATTTTGTCATCCACTATTTTGTGGACATGACCAAGGTGCGCCTGACGAAAAAATACGGCTGGTCCGGCATGGGCAAGGCTGCTGACGGCAGCGCCTGCCTGCAAATCTATAACAACGCCTTTTTCGTGGCGTTGATGGCTGACCAGTGCCTGCACTTTGCAACGTACGTGGTGATTTTGGCGGTTATTGTCGCGCTGTAAAGAGCAACCGTCTACAGGTCGTCCCGCGTGGCCTCCAGCGCCTGTTTGGCCTGATCAAAGCTATAGCCCCGCCGCATCAGGAACCCCAATCGTTTGGCGTAATCCTTCTGCTCCAGCGTGCCGCTCCAGCGGCCATATTTGCGCGTGAGCAGGTCGGTGGCCTTGTCGGCCCAGTCCTCGGCCCCGTCTTCCTGCGTGAGGATCTGTTCCTCATAATCGGCCAGCGCCTGCTGGATAACGGCAGACGGTATCAGACGCTTTTTGAGGTCGAGGCGGATGCGCTGCACCCCCCAGCCGGAAAGCTGCGCCCGGGTGCGCACAACAGCCTTTGCGTAGCGGGCATCGTCCAGATAACGGGCGTCGAGCAGGCGGGCGATGGTTTCGGCGGCCTCTTTTTCCTCAAACCCCTTCTCCAGCAGGCGGCGGTGCAGCTCCGCACACGAAAAATCGCGCCGACCCAGCTGGGTCAGCGCGACATCGTAACAACTGGCAACAGGCCGCTTATTCTGCGCTTGCGGCATCGGCACTGTCATCACCCGTGGCAACGGCTACTTTAGCTGTTGAACGGATTTTGGTTTCCAGCTCTTTGGCTTTCTCTGGGTTGTCGCGCAGCCATTGTTTGGCATTCTCGCGGCCCTGACCGATGCGGGTCCCGTCGTAGGAGAACCATGCGCCGGACTTTTCAACAAAGCCTTCTTTTACGCCCATGTCGATCAGCTCACCCGTTTTGGACACGCCTTCACCGTACATGATGTCGAACTCGACCTGTTTGAACGGGGGAGCCATCTTGTTCTTGACCACTTTCACACGGGTGGTGTTACCGGTGACTTCGTCCTTGTCCTTGACGGCGCCGATACGGCGGATATCCATACGGACAGAGGCGTAGAACTTGAGTGCGTTACCGCCGGTGGTGGTTTCGGGGTTGCCGAACATCACGCCGATTTTCATGCGGATCTGGTTAATGAAGATAACCATGCACTTGGTTTTGGAGATGGTGGACGCCAGCTTGCGCAGGGCTTGGCTCATCAGACGGGCTTGCAGGCCGACGTGGGCATCGCCCATTTCGCCTTCAATCTCGGCACGGGGGGTCAGGGCAGCGACGGAGTCCACAACAATCACGTCCACAGCACCGGAGCGGACCAGCGTGTCCACAATTTCCAGCGCCTGTTCGCCGTTGTCCGGCTGGCTGACCAGCAGGTCGGCCACGTTAACGCCCAGTTTTTCGGCGTAGGTTGTGTCCAGCGCGTGCTCGGCGTCGATAAACGCACAGGTGCCGCCCAGCTTCTGGGCTTCGGCAACAGCGTGCAGTGTCAGCGTGGTTTTACCAGAGGACTCGGGGCCATAAATCTCGATAATACGGCCACGGGGAAGACCGCCAATCCCAAGGGCAATGTCCAGCCCCAAAGAACCGGTGGATACCACCTCTATATTACGGTCAACCTGTTGACCGTCCATTTTGAAGACTGCACCCTTGCCAAAATTGCGTTCAATCTGGCCGAGGGCAGCTTCAAGAGCACGTTGCTTGTCCATTCCACTTATCCCTTACTTTCTGCGTACAAAATAGGCCATCACAATAGCATGGGCCCTGCTGCAAAACAACCAAACTACCGCGCAGTTGCGGGAAAAAGCGCCAGTCATTCATCCGACAATTTCAGCCCCTTTTGGAGTAAAAATATAACCCTTACAAATCAAATGGATATAGGAATATATTATTGTTTCTAAATCGAAAAAACCGAAAACAGTCGTCAGAAACCCGGCTAGAGGGGAGCATAAGGAAAATAATCATCCAAGAGGAAGAGCCATCCCATGCCTGCGGAAAGAAAAATTAAGGTCCTGATTGTTGATGACGCAGCCAGCATGCGCATATTTTTGCGTAAAACGCTGGAAAGCGCCGGCGACATCGAGGTTATCGGGACGGCACAAGACCCGCTGGAGGCGATTGAACTGCTCAAAACCCACACCCCCGATGTCATGACGCTGGATGTGGAAATGCCCAATATGGACGGCCTGACGTTCCTCGAAAAAATCATGCGCCTCAAACCCCTGCCTGTCGTGATGGTCTCCACCCTGACGGCCCGCGGCAGCCAGATGGCGATCAAGGCGCTGGAGCTGGGTGCGGTGGATGTTGTGGGCAAGCCCACGTCCGCAGCCAAAGATCTGGAGCCCGCCGCGCTGCAGATTATCCAGAAAGTGCGCGAGGCTGCCTGTGCCCGCGTCGGCCGCCGCGCAGCCCCCACCGGTCTGGTGCAGCAAATCGCCAAGGCGACTGCAGCCTCCCCCAACACACAACGCATCGATACCCTGATTCCCACGCCGATTAAGGCACCTGTTGGCAGACCGCCGCTGATTGCCATCGGCGCGTCCACAGGCGGGACCGAGGCACTGCGGCAGGTCCTTGCCCCCCTGCCGACCAATCTGCCACCCATCGTTATTGTGCAGCACATGCCGGCCGGCTTCACCACGCATTTTGCCGCACGCCTGAACGGCCACTGCGCCATTGAGGTATCGGAAGCCGTAGACGGTGAACCCCTGAAAAGCGGGCATGCCTACATTGCGCCGGGCGATCTGCATATCCGTATTGACTGGCAAGGTAGCAACTATGTGGCGCGGATTCTGGATACGGAACGCATCAACCGCCACCGGCCATCCGCCGATGTTCTGCTGCGCAGCACGGCCAGTGCGGCAGGTGCGGCGGCTATTGGCATTATTCTGACCGGTATGGGTGATGACGGCGCGCGCGGCCTGCTGGATGTACGCAATTGCGGCGGGCAGACCATGGCGCAGGACGAAGCGACATGTGTTGTTTACGGCATGCCCCGTGTGGCCAAGGATATGGGAGCCGTGATGAACATGCTGCCGCTACAGACCATACCGCAGGAAATTATCCGCCTCAGTCAGGAGCTTAAAACGGCACTTCCTGATAAGAAAACTGGTATTGGCTGAGTTTCTGATAAGACTCGGGCGCCACTTTGCCCACAGGTGTCATCGCCGGGCCTACAGGCTCAGCCAGCACAAATTTGTATTTACCGATTTGCAAAGCCGTATCCCCGCTCTGTAGCGGCATGTTGAGGCCCACGAAGGCATGGCCCGGGATGTAAATCATCACAATCCGCATCTTGGGGTAGAGGTTGCGCAGGATAGAAGCCATGGCAACGGCCTTGCTGTCACAGTCACCCTTATTGGTGGTCAGCAGGTTGATCGGGGTGACAAACCCCGCACCGTTGGAGGTGGTTCTATCCTCCAGCTTGTCGTACGGGATGTTCTGCAGAAAGGACAGCACGGTATTGATATTATCCCGCTCACTGCGGGAGGGGCGCGCATGGGCCAGGGCCTCTGCCACCGGGCGCATACGCGGTACATACATGCTGGCAATACGCTTGTGGTCCGGCATGATGGAATGGTCGCTGATTTTGGTATAAAGGTTCGCGTCTATAAACGTATCCATCGCCTTTTGGCGCAGCGCCTTGATATCGGAAATCTGTTTGTCGAAAGCAGCCTTGTCCAAGGTTGCGGAGGTGAATTTTACACCGCCGTTTTCTTCACTCATCTGCACGTTTGGATTTGTGTGTGTATCGTTATAGGCTTTGATGACAGCTTTCACGTAATCGTTGGCGGCCTGATTATCGAACTCCTTAAAATCCTGTGCCGACACATCCACATTGTTCCGTGGCAGGCGGAAGAAAGCATTGATGGGCTTACCGTCAAACCCCATCCAGCCAAAACGGTAGGTAACGACACGGGCATCGCCGTAAACCTTAAAGTCTGTCTGCTGCGCATGGGCAACAAGCGGCGCACAGGCCGTCAACAAAAACACAGATGCCCACCTTGCGAGCACAGCCATGCCTGTTTCCCTCTTTTTGTTAGCGGGGTCTACTCTTTATGACCGTGTGTATTAGCGCCGTGACCTACAACAGGCTCAGCCTCTGTTGTTGGGGAAACCTCCGTGGTTGCAGAGGCCTCATGGGCCGGTTCCTCGGCGGTAATGGAGGTGAAGAAGCTGTGGCGCAGGACCTCTTCCCCGTCGCGCACCAGTGTGTAGATTGCCTGCCATCGCCCTTCCTGCAACCCCTTGGGCGCGGGTGCATTAATGGCTGTAAACCAGTACGGGAAGTCCTTGCCGTAGGTTTTGTCCCGCTTAAAAAATACCGTGTCCTTAGGCGTTAGGATGCTAAACGTTTCCTTATCGCCGGACTGAATGCCGTACATACGCACCCAGGCAGATATCTGACGCGCATCCGGACTCAGCCACTCCTGACCGGAGGTGACGTCCTTTTCCACTTCATAAGGCCTTGGGATGGCGCGGGCAAAACCGCTGGTCATAACCCCGGCAGGCAGGTAGGGCACGGATGCCTTCCACAGGCTACGGTCACGCCCCGTAAAGCAGGGCTTTTTACTTTCCAGCAACTGATTGGAGAACGGATCCAGCGGCTGGTCGCCCTTGTACACATAGAATGCAAACTTTGGTACAGAGGTAGCGCCCGAACTGCCCGTTTTGCCCAGCGGCGTTCCCGCCTCCACCACCTGACCGGCTTCCACACTCACAGAGCCCTGCATCATGTGGCAATAACGGGTTTCGTAATCCCCGATGTGACGGATGCGTACCTCGTTCCCGCAGGCGTATTTGCCTCTGGGGTGCATGTGCTTGGTATCGGTAACCTTGTTCTGCACCAGAATAACCCGACCTGCCGCGGCAGCGACAACCTGCTGCCCGACCGCGTGGGCCGTGTCGGTAAAAATAACTTCGGTTGCCGTCTGGCCGTCCTGGGTGCGTTTACCGCAGCCGTAGTCGACAGAGCCGCCCTCTTTCTCCCCCGCATTCAGGTCAGGGTAGCGGTCAATGAAGCAATCCACGTTCGGGATGCACTTGAGCGGCCAATCCATAGCAAATCTGGGCTGGGCCGACTGGGCCGCAGCAAGGGACGGGAGCAAAAGCAGAACAGGCATTATTATTTTTTTCATGCCCTTAACATTAAGCACAAAGCCGCCCGCCTGCAAGCAGACACAAAAAAAATGCACCCCCTTGCGGGGGTGCCTCCGGTTGGGGTGACTGCCTTTTACCGATCCCGGTACTCGGAACCGATCTGGCCGGCGAAGCGGCGCATCGCATCGAGCTTGTAGGACGGGACCGCATGGGCGGTGCCACGACCGAACTCGTTGCAGTGACGCACAACGACTTGCGGCTCGCGATGATCGGTGGTCGGGGTACGGGTGGTGTTGGTGTTGGTGGTCATAGTCGGTAACTCCAGTGAAAGAAGAGAAAGGCAGGTGTGCAAACGCCAAGGGCGCAGCCGAGGGATTTGAGATATCAAACGAAAGACCCAAAGGGCGATGGCACATTCCTGTACTTTAACATCTGATGCGCCTTTACCCGGCAGTCAACCCCTGAACGCAAGAAAACCCGCCGCACAAGGCGGCGGGTTTTCACGTTTATCTATCAGAGCGGTGCCCGCAGGCGCAGCTCGATGAGGGTCTGCATCCGCTGGGGCAGCACGCGCCGCAAGCGGGCCATGATGGCCTGCTCGTTGCGGTACCATTGCATACCCAGCCAAATGACGCCGAAGGCCAGCGCCACCAGAATCACAGCGGCGCCCAGCAGGCTGGTAACCATCTGCGACACGAGGTACACGAGGTAGATGCCCACACCGATGCTACCGTAAACGGCAACCATACGGCGCGCCAGCATGCCACCACCCAGCACCATCAGGGCCGAGAACACGGCGAACAGGAGCTTGCCGCCCTCGCCGCCGTCCCAAAGCAGGCTGAGGCCGCCCAGAACAGCCGTGGCTGCAACGATATAGCCCCACCAGGACAGATCCTTGCCGGTACCGACGGAGCGCATGTCGAGCCAGATGGACAGACCGAACACGCCCACGCCGTACAGCGCGGTAATGCCACGGAGCGTATCGCTCATGAAGAGGATGTCGCCGCCGCCGCTCACGTCCATCAGCATCAGCCACGCGCTGACCAGCACAGGCAGAAGCTGCAAGGGTTCCCGCACCAAGCGGAACATGACCATGCCCATGCCGAATGCCGTCAGCTCAATGGCCCATGCGCGCAGATCGGCGCCTGTGCCGCTGTAGCCGGCATCCCACAGGCCCATCATGTTTTGGACCGCGAAGATGAGGAATGGCAGCGTCAGCACCGGAAGCACGGCGACCACACTGGTGGCCACAGCCATGCCCTCGCGGGCCTTGAAGCGGTTGACCAGCGCCATGAAGCCGCCGGTGTAGAGCACGGACAGAACAGCCATGCCACCCCAGCCGAAGCTATCGAAGCTGGCGGCCATCAGCACAACCATGGCCAGCATGGCCAGAGCGCCGCCGCCGTAGAAGAGCACGTTGCTCATGGCGGAACCGCCCGATGCGGGAGCGGTCTCGCGGGAGAGCGCTTCCAGCTGTTTGCGCTGCTCGTCGGTGATGATGCCGCGGGCAACGCCAGTCTGCAGAAGTTTGAAGAGGTTCATCGGAATCTCCGGTGAATCGAAAGGTGTATGCTCAAAAAGGGAAGGAAATGCAATGGCGCAGTTATAGGGGACAAAACGGTCGTATACAAGTTTTTTGACCTATACCGCCAAGAGGTGTATGAATGACTTTGTCATTTGTTACCTCTTCTATCTTTTATCCTTTCCTTCTGGAAAGAGGATTCACTCCATGTCGTTCGAGGATCAACCCGCCCCCCGTTGGGTGGTGTGGTGCTTGTATCTTGCAGGCGCCGCGCTTTTTCTTGGCGTCATATTGACGGTCGTTCAGGGTGTGCGGGAAGCCGCCAACACCACGGTGGAAACCGTCAGCAAGACCGACACCATCACCATCGCCGGCCTCAAGGCCGAGCGCACCGCCAGCGTGGAGCAGACCACACGCAGCGACGACGCATCCCTCAACCGGAGCCTTGTCCTGAACGTGGACAGCCTGACACTGACCAATACCAGTACTGCCCCGCTGGTGGTCCGCGCGGTGGACTACGCCTATCGCGGTGCCGAAAACACTGTCTGGATGGCCACCCTCACGCCGGGGCAAAAACTGGTTCTGACCAATCCGTGCGGCAAATACGAGTTCAGGAAGAACAGCTGCCTGTCCTTCTACATCACCGGCACGGACGGTGCCCCGCTGGGGTTCCTGCCACTGTCCTTCCCCGAGTCCCCGCTCCCCGCGGTGACCGAATAACGCCAAACGCCCCCGCGAGGGGGCGTTTTTT
This sequence comes from Pseudomonadota bacterium, assembly GCA_016125375.1. Classification (GTDB taxonomy): domain Bacteria; phylum Pseudomonadota; class Alphaproteobacteria; order UBA1280; family RI-95; genus RI-95. The sequence continues at coordinate 75,253 of WGLU01000002.1, forward strand.
TGTGCTCTCCGATAGGGGTTGACAGGTCGCGCTGGGGGGCGTACCCCTGTTGTATAGGCATTCATGCCATCTGACTTACGTTTTTGTTCCCTGATTCCCCATTTTGAGCGCTCGGTCAAAGGATGACGTCCATGAGCGAGAAGACAAACAACAAACCGCACACGGACCTGTCCCGTGTCAGTTGGGGCATGGCAGTTTACGTGCTGTTCGTGTCCCTTACCTTTCTGTCGATACTTCTGGTGATACCTCACCTGTTGTTCTCGACCCTTATGGTCGTGGGCGTTGCCGGCCAGTACCTGGTTGCAGGCCTGCGTCATTTCAACCTCCTGCCGGGACGTGCTGTAGGCTGGTTCTACGGGTTGCTTGCTGCCGCGACAACCGTGGTTGCCGTGCATCTGATGATCAGCCAACCTGAGGCGGTGACGTTCTTCGGCGTCGGCCTATCCCTGATGCTGCTGTTCACGACCGGTATAAGCGCCGAGTTCCTGTTCGCACAGAGCGGACTGGCATCGATCTGGCACGAACGGACGGTCGAATCGACGTTCGGCGCCGTCAAAGCCGTCCGTTCGGACATGGTGCAGTCGCCCTATGCCGAAAAGGACGCGGCCCAGCCCAGCATCACCAAGGTCGGCGAGGTCACGCGCTTCTGCCTGACCAATACCGGCACCGACGAAGTGGTCGTCCGCTGCATCATCTTCACCAAGATGTTCCGTCCCGCCGGCAAGTACCAGGAGTACATGGGCACGGCGGAAAACACCTGTTGGGTCAAGAACCTTGCCCCGGGCAAGAGCATCAACCTGACCTACGACACGCGCGAGGCAGGTGAACAGGCGTGGAAGTGCGCCTTCTACATCACCGACAAGCAGGGTGCCCTGCTGGCCTTCATTCCGGTCACGTTGAAGCACGGCCCCGAGCCCGCGTAACCGACACAAGCGAAACGCCCCCAGAAGGGGGCGTTTTTCGTTTCAGGCGCTCATGCCCTGCTGCATGGCCTCCAGCTCGGCCCAGCGGGCGTAGAGCGTATCCACCCGTTCCTGCGCGGCACCCAAGGCGGCGCAGTAGTCGGTAAAGGCTTGGCCGGCGGTGGCGTCGACCGGGTTGTTCTGGAGGGTTTCCAGTTCGGTTTCTGCCTCCAGAATCGTTTGCTCCATCAGGTCGAACTCGCGCTGGAGCTTGTAGGTAAGTTTTACCTTTTCTTTTTTTACTTCAGTTTGTTGTTCTTCTTTATTAACGTCTTTCTTTATCTCTTTTTTAGGTGCTAGCGTCGCCTTCTGGTCGGCCTGCCACTGGGCAAGGTCGGCATAGGCCGTTGCCGTGCCCTTGCCGTCAAGCGCCAGCAGCACGGTGGAAACACGGTCGAGCATCTCCCTGTCGTGGGTCACCAGAACAACAGCACCGGGGAAGGTCACCAGCGCGTCTTCCAGCACCTCGATGGACGGAATATCCAAGTCGTTGGTCGGTTCGTCCAGCAACAGCACATCGGCGGACTCCAACATCAGTCGTCCAATCAGAATGCGCGCCTGCTCCCCGCCGGAAAGCCGTTTAACCGCAGCTTGCAACTGGTCGCTGCGGAACCGCAGCCGCTTGGCCCAACTGGCCACGTGAATCAGCTCGTCCCGGTAAATCACCGCGTCACCACCGCTGGGGGCAAGCGCCTGCCGCAGGGTTTGCTCCGGGTCGAGGAGCTGGCGGTTCTGGTCGAAGGTGGCAATACGCACACCGCGCGCCAGCGTCACCGTGCCCATTGTCGGTGCGTCCATCGCGCCAATCAGCCTGAGCAGGCTGGACTTGCCGCTGCCGTTACGCCCCAGCAGGCCGAGGCGCATCCCTGGCTTAAGCGTTAAATCAAGTCCTTTGAACAAGCATTTGTCGTCAAAAGATTTTTCTACATTGTGCAAGACGACAAGACGCTTGGTTTTACGCTCCGTATCCTCGAACTCAATCTCGACCTTTTTAGCCTCTTTGGTGCGGGACTTAAGGCCGCTAAGCTCCTCCTGCAGGCGCAGGGTCTCTTTAATACGGGCGGTCTGTTTGGTGGTACGCGCTTTGACGCCGGCCTTGAGCCACTCCACCTCGCGGCGGACTTTATTGGCCAGATTGTCACGCCGTATCTGCTGTGTTTCCAGATAGCCGTCGCGCTGTTCCATAAACGCCGTGTAGGGCACGTCCTGCGCGTAGAGGCTACCCTCGAAGCAGTCATTAATCTCCATCGTGCGGGTGGTCACGCTGTTGAGGAACGCCCGGTCGTGGGAGATGACCACAAAGGCAAAACTGGCAGATTTAAGGGTATCCTCCAGCCACCAGATGCCGTCCATATCCAAGTGGTTGGTCGGCTCGTCGAGCAGCAGAATATCCGGTTCCCTGGCCAGTTGCGCGGCAATGGCCAGACGCTTGCGCCACCCGCCGGAGAGGGTTTGCACCCGCTGGCCCATATCCGCAAAGCCGATACGCCCCAACCATACTTGAGCAGCGGCCAGCTTGGCAGCCTCGTCCAGCGGTTCGTCCGCCAGCAGTTTGAGGGCGGCCTCCAGCACGGTATCGGCATCGTTGAAGGATTCGGCCTGCGCCAGATAGACCAGCTTGGTACCCTTACGCACCTCGACCTGACCGTCATCGGCATGTTCCATACCGGCTAGAATCTTCAGCAGCGTGGACTTGCCCACACCATTCGGGCCGATAAGCCCCACCTTGTCGCGCGGATGCAGGGTAAAGGAAACACCCTCGAACAGGGTGCGGTCACCGAGCGACTTGGAAACACTTTGGCAGGTCAGCAACATGGGTACGGGTCTTCATCTCAATCTTGTGTGGGCGCATTGTGCGCAAGCGCCTGCCTGCTGTAAAGGGACAAATTAGCCGATGGCCTTGCCGAATGTGGTGCCCAGCAGCTCGAACTCCTTCCGCCGCAGGCTAGAGGCCCGCCATGCCAGCCCCAACTGGCGGCGCACCGTAGAGCCGACAACGGGGCGCACGGTATATCCCTCCTCTGACGCGCGGCGCGCGGCACAGGCCGGCAGCAGGGTAATGCCTGCGCCTTGTGCAACCATCTGCTTGAGGGTTTCCAAACTGGTGGCGCTAAAGTCCACGTTGCCCGGCACCTTGCCTGCACGGTGGCAGACCTCCAGCGCATGGTCTCGCAGGCAGTGGCCATCCGCCAGCAGGAGCAACCGCTCGCCGAGAATATCCTCGACCGTCAGGCCGGATTTTTTCAACAGCGCGTGCCCGTTCGGCAGGGCGACCATAAAAGGTTCCTCCGCTACGGCCAGCGTGCGCATGCCGTCTGTCCCGTCCACGGGCAGGGCAAGGAAGGCGATATCCAGCTTGCCTTCGGCGACCATATCCAGCAACTCATGGGTTTTAGCCTCGGTCAGCGCCAGTTGCAGGTGGGGATAATCCTTGCGCACGGCCGCCACGACCTGTGGTAACAGGTACGGCCCGATGGTGGGAATAACGCCCACATTCAAACGGCCTTCCAGCGGCTTGCCGACGGTATGGGCAAAATCGGTCAGCTCCTGCCGCAGGGTCAGCATCTGGCGGGCGCGGGTGTAGACCTCCTGCCCTTCGGGCGTAACCAGAAAATGCTTCCGCTGGCGCTCGATAAGCGAAAAGCCCAGCGCCTCTTCGAGCTGCTTTATCTGGTGGCTCATGTTGGGCTGGGTAATGGCACTGGCCTCGGCCGCCGCGCTAAAGCTGCGATGGTCCACAAGGGCGACGAAGTACTGGAGCTGTCTGAAGGTAATATCCATAACTGTAATTTATGGATAATCTAGATATATATCAAGAAAACACTCACACTACGGCTATTGAAACTGTTTGAAAGGCACATTATGTCTCTTGCTGAATCCGTTCTTTTGATTCCGTTTTTGATGCGCCCCTGCGGCTGAGTAGAGTATCTGCGTCCCCATTGGTAAAGGGCCGCCCATGTGCCTACCCTCCTCCACTCTCTCCGAACCCAGGAGCCTAACATGTTCGTTATTCCCGCAGCTCTGATTATAATCAGTGCACTCTCCCTCGCCACGGCTACCGTGATGTACCATCAGGCTTTTGCCACCGAAGCGGTACTGCGCAGCCTGCCGAATATGACCGATGAACAGATTACCACCAAGCTGGAGCTTCTGAAGCAACCCGCTCGCTTTGCCACTCGTGTGGTATACCTCAGCTCTGCTGCTGCTTCGGCCGCATTCATCATCCTTGGCCTATTCGGCCATTTGTAACTTTTTACGAGCACCCCCGCGTCTGCGGGGGTGTTTTTTTGATAACTTTTATTTATACAAAATATGCGGATAATCAATTTTATTTTATACATCCCCATCGCCAGACTAATCCTGTAGGCAAGAGATGCCTGAGAGAAATCAGATTCATCCGACGAAACAGGAGATAACAACCATGTTGACCATTGGCGATAAACTGCCCGCCTTCAAAGCAACCGCAACCGTAGGCATGCACCTGAACGACAGCGCCTTTACCGAAATCACCGACCAGACCTACAAAGGCAAATGGCAGGTGCTGTTTTTCTGGCCGAAGGACTTTACCTTCGTCTGCCCGACCGAGATTGCCGAGTTCGGCAAGCTGAATGCCGACTTTGCCGACCGCGATGCCCACGTGCTGGGCGCAAGCGTGGATAACGAGTTTGTGCACCTTGCATGGAAGCAGCATAAGGACGAGCTCAAAGACCTGCCCTTCCCCATGATTGCGGACGTGAACCACAAGTTGTCCGATGCTCTGGGCGTGCTGGATGCCGAAGCCGGCGTGGCCAAACGCGCGACCTTTATCATCGACCCGGATGGCATCATCCGTTTTGTCAGCGTGACGGACATGAACGTGGGCCGTAACGTGAAGGAAGTCCTGCGCGTGCTGGACGCCCTGCAAACCGACGAACTGTGCCCCTGCAACTGGCAGCCGGGTCAAGACACCATTGACCTGAAAAAAGTCGGTTAACCCCCGAGTGGAGGATATGACCATGCGTCTGCTGCTTAAAACCATCTCTTACGGTTCGTTACATGTCTGCGTCGCTACGACCGTCGCCTATACCCTGACAGGCAACTTTGCTCTGTCACTTGGCATCGGGCTGTTAGAGCCGCTGGTGCAGACGCTGGTCTTCCCCCTTCACGAATGGGTGTGGGAGCACAGGAGCGGCAAACCGCTGCACCTGCTGCATACCCATGGTGCCCCGTTGAACGAGTAAAAGAAACAAGGAGAGACCATCATGGCTTTTGAAACCGTGAAGAGCAAAATCGGGGACTATGCCAAAGACATTCGCCTGAATCTGGATAATGTCCTGCAGAGCGATGCCCTGACCCCGCAACAGGTCTACGGAACGGTGGTGGCCATTGCCCACCAGACCAAGAATAAGGACCTGCTGGCAGATGCCGAGGCGCTGGCCGCCGAGCATATAGACGCCCAGCACATCACCGCGGCCAAAACCGCCAGCGCGCTGATGGCTATGAACAACATCTACTATCGCTTCGCCCACCTGGTCGAAGGCGGCCATGAATACACCAAAATGCCTGCCCGCCTGCGCATGACGGGGCTGGCGACCCACGGTGTGGACAAGGCCACGTTCGAGCTGTGGTGCCTTGCCGTGTCGGCCTATAACGGCTGCGGCATGTGCATCACCGCGCACGAGAAGGAAGTGCTCCATGCGGGCCTCAGCAAAGCAGCCGTTCAGGATGCGGTACGCATTACCGCTGTTCTGAATGCTGCGCATGTCGCGTCTTCCTGACGCGCGACCCACGGCAGACGCTCCGCGCCCCTCAGACGGGGCGTTTGTCGTTTATGGCCACGCGACCATAACGTTATGTCAAAGCTTGAAGCGGCAATCCGCCCTTACCATATATCTCTCTATTGTTGGAATATCTTGACTGTTTGCGCCTTAGGGGAAGGGTTGTTGCATGCCTCTGTATCTGTTGCAGATGCGTCGACGTATACGGGAACTGCCGGGAATACTCGGCGCGGTTCTTTTCCTCATGACAGGTGTAAACAGTGCCCGCGCCGAAATCTGGCAGGGTTCAGCAAGCTACAACTGCGGCTTTATTACCACCGCGGCCTGCGGTGACGGCCAATCCGGTGATACATCCCCCTCCGCCCAGCCCGACGCGGGCAACAGCACAAGCACGTCGGCATCAGGTACCGCAGCGGCCAACGGCATGGCCGGACAACAGAGCAGCGGTGTTTCCGTCGGGGGCATCAGCGTCAGCCCCCATGACGTACAGGATGCCGTCGGCGCCATGGCGGGCATGAATAACGGCTGTTGCAGTGTTGGCGCGTCTGTTGCCGCCGCAGGCATGGCTGGTGTGGTTGGGGTTGCAAATGGCCTGAGCGGCGTGAACTCGATTGGCTTGAATGATGCCTTCGGGCCTGTTGCGGACATGCTGCACGAGGTGAACATATCCGATGTCATGAACAGTATTGCGTCGATGAGCCTGAGCGATATTCAAGCCAACGTGGGGCAGATATCGCAAGCGGCAACCATGTCGGTAGCTGCGGCATCCCTGTCGACAAACATGTCTTTTCAGGACCTGAAATCCTCCATTACCGCTGGCATCAACAATGCCGTACCTAACGTACAGGACTTGCCGCAAGACATACAAAACCAGCCCAATATCAGCATCGCCGCGCGCCAGCAGGTCAAGGGCATTACGTCCATCATGTCCAAGGCCGTGACCGGACTGGTGGATATTGCCAGCCTGAGCGCCACGCAGGCGACAAGCCTGTCCAAAGCGGCGGCTTCGGTGGCGGTGAATCAGGCTACGGTGGCCCAATCCATGATGGGTATGATGCATAACGCCATGACAGCCGCCAACATAGGGCTGGCCTCACAGACAATGACCGATATGATCGGTGCACTGGGCAAGGCGGTAAATGCCGCGGGCCTGGCAACGCAGGCTGCCAATCAGGCCAACACACCGGAAGCGCATGCAAACGCTGCGGCGGCAAACGCTGCGGCTGCACAGGCCGCAGCATCGGTAGCATCTGCAATGGCAGACCTGTCATCCATCGGTCTGAACACAGCACAGACGGCAACGACGGCAAACGCCGCCCAAACAGCGGCAGCATCGGCGGACCAAGCAGCACAGGCTGCCCAAACAGCAGCAAATCAGGCAGCGGCAAACGCAGCGGCTGCCAATGCGGCTGCAGCTGCGGCCCCCAACAGTGCCGAAGCACAGGCAGCGGCTGCCGCTGCAAACGCCGCAGCAGCAGAAGCACAGGCAGCAGCAGATCAGGCAGCGGCGGATGCACAGGCAGCGGCAGAGGCAGCCGCTGCTGCCTCGGGTGAAGCCGACGCAAGCGACAGTAATGGTGGCGACACCGATGGCGGTACAGGAGATGCAAAATGACGACATGTTTTCTTTTGGCACTGGCGATAACGCTGACAGCAAGCCGGGCAGAGGCGGCAACCACAGATATCGTGATGGATGCCCAGCAGGTCACGCAAATGTTTGCAGGCATCCTGCCCGCATCTGCGCCATCAGCCGCGTCACAACCTGCCGTTACGCCAAACCAGGCCATGACCGTGCCGGAAGACTGGAAAAAACCCTACCTGTCCTATGACCCGATGGAAAGTCTGGGCCTTGACCTGAGCAAATGGCTGGAGCAGCAAGGCGGTGCCGCAGCCGTACTGGCCCGGACAGAAAGCCGACTGATGGGAGATGAAGCCAAAGAGTGCCTGCAAAAAGGTGGTATCCTGCACGACGTACTGGGCTGTGTGATGGATGTTGAACACCTGTACGATGTACATATGGGCGTTGAGCATTCCGAGCAGAATCAGGCGCATTTCACCTACTATGACAAGCCTGCCCAGCCGGAGAAAAAAGACCGCGCCGCCGTTACGCAGCCGGAGGTCATTCTGAACATCGGACACGCCATTTGCCGTGGCATCGGAGCAACCTACTCCCCGGCTAAAAAATCCTGTCTTTATGGCGTGCGTGACCGCCTGATGCCGGATGATTTGCAAAAACATGAACAAGAGCTGATGGGTGAAATGATTTCCAGCGGGCGCTGCGGTGCCAACGGCAATCAGTTCATGATCCAGAAGGCCACCTCGTCGTCCACCTTTAATTCAAAAACGCTGACAACCTTCAACGACCGTTGCCGTTTTGGCGAGAATGCAGCAGGCAGTGCCGTACCGGCAGAAATACATCAGGCCATCGGCGAAACAGGTGATTTTCTGGGCCGTCATAACCAGCGCTAGCCGTCTATCGGGGGCGGCTGGCCTGACATCTTGACAGGGGCACCCCATATCCCTAGTATCTGTGTATACAAAATCCTTTTCTTTTTCAGCTTAACGTAAGCCAGTTCTTCGGCCAACGCAGGCTATACGCGTACCTTGCCCCAAGAACTGCCGGACCCGTGAAAGAAACCCCTTCATGCGCCTCTTGAAAGTCTGCGCGCTGTTTGCGGCGCTCAGCGCCCTTACGGCCTGCGCCTTCTCACCAGCGCCCTTCACGCCGACTCATGTACGTGCAGAAACCTGTACCCCGGATACCGAAGTCGCCGATAGCGTCGTCGTTCTGGGCGATGCAGACGACTTTACCGCGACGGGCTTTTTTGTACGTCCCGGTATTCTGGTGACCAACGCCCACGTTGCCGATGCGCACTTTGCCAGATACGGCGCCAACAAGATGCGTATCCGCACAGCGGAAACCATCAATGTGGCGGATCTGACGCCCCAGACCGTGATCCCGCTGTACCACAGCGTGAAAAAGGACCTCGCCATCGTGCTGGTGCCGTCCATGCAGGCGCACCCGAACCTCAACTGGGATTACCTCATGCGCCGCGGCGGCAAAAGCCACCCGGGCGAGGCCGCCTTTCTGTACGGCAATCCGAACGGTGCGCTCTGGCAGCACATCCCCGTCCTGCTGGGTCGGGTGGAAACCCACCGTGACATCCGCATCCCCGGTTTTGCGCCGTTCTCGCAGATGCGCCTGACCCACAAAGCTGTGGACGCAACCCCCTTGTTCGGTGCCTCCGGCGCCCCCATCGTCACGTGCGACGGTGCCTTTGTCGGCATGCACGCCGGCAGTGGCGGCACTGTTGGCAGTGCCGTGCCCGCATCGGTCATTGAAGATGCGTTGTTCCGCGCCACAGTACAGCTGCCTGCGGCCAGTGTGCCGTGGCCGCCGCTACAGCCGATTACCGAATAGTAAAAACGCCCCCGCGAGGGGGCGTTTTTTTATTTGAAATAGCTGTAAAAATCCCTACATTCACCTACTGTTAACTGTTACCCATCTTCATCTTTTTTGACCACCTCTCCTGCATACTGGAATGCTATGAGCAATGACATCAACATTAATGCCGAATACCTGTTCCTGACGGTCCCTGCCGACAAGCTTGCCACCGCGGCACGCTACTGGGGCGGACTGGAAGTACTGGTGGACGGCGCATGGATGCGCACCGACGACCCCGAGCTGGACATCCACACCGAAGGCCTCAGCCGCACGCGTTACGGATACAAACGACGCGAGCGCGTGGCAGTTACCAAAAACTACAGCGGGCCGTTCTCGGTGCGTATCAACCTCAAGGCCAATCCGGCTGTGCGCGCCCTGTTGGTGCTGCAGAAATAAGCTTTAGCGCCTCCCCGCCTTTTGGCGGGGACTTTTTTATGCGCCAATGTTCAAAAAGCGGGTTACAGCGCGAGCTCGAAACCGTGGGTCATATCCGGTGTACGCTCTTGCTCCTGCGCGCGGCGTTTTGCATCGACCGCTGCCTGGTGGTTGGCTTCCTTGACCAATTGGGGCTCTTCACCTGTATGGACATGGTAGGCCAGCGCATCCGCGACAGAATCCATCTGGTGATTGCGCATCATGGTCTTAAGGCCGGTGCCGAAACTGGATTTAAGGTAATGCACCTCTCCTCCCAGATGGCTGCCGCCAAAACGTGTCCCCCACTTGGCAACCTGACTGCCCTCGACGGCGATATTGGTAATCCGGTCCGGCGATACACGCTCGGGGTCATAATCCTTAAGTGCGGTGCTGATAGCAGGACCTTCGAAATTATAAATCTGCACATCAAGGCGTGCCGTACTCTGTGTCGGGTTAGCCAGATGATACCCTACGTGCTGGACAACGCTGCCGCCAAGGCTGTGCCCTGCCAGAACGACCTGACGGTCGCGGTGTTCGGCGGACTTAACCACGGGGAGCACCTCCTGATACAGCACATCGGCCTGATTTTTACCAAGGTGGATAGCGGCCTCAACAGCCTCTACCTTCTCGCCGTTCATACCGGGGACGCCGAATATCAGCTGCCCGCTTTCTTTTTCAACAACGGCTACAGCCTGTAAACCCGTAGCCGGATGATTAATATAGCCCGGCTCCTGCGCAATATTGACCCGATTGAACAGATCCTTGTCGCTCATGTCGCCAAAGCCCTGTTCCTGAGCTGCCTTTCTGGCCATAGAGAGGAAGCTTTTCCGGTCCATCTGATTATAGTCAGACTGGTGCATAGGCACATGCACCAGAGCCGAACGGCCAAAAGTCGGCACAACCTCCAAATCGGTATCGCGCCCGAAAGGGTTATAACCGGTGCGGCCACCCGCAGGCGTAATGGTATTAATACCAAAGCCCGGCTTGGGTTCGTAGAATGTGTATTCCACTTGTTTATCGGCCATCTGCGCGATGCCGAGTGCCAGTGAAAGCGATTCCGAACGCTCCAGAACGGGGTTAAATGCCGCCTGTTCCTGAGCTGCTTCGGCCTTCTGGCGCAAGTCCTGCCTTACTGCATCACGTACATCGGTACTGTCGGCTTTATACGCGCCCGCTTGCCCATCCGTGGCATAGGCCAGCCTTATATCGTCAGCATTAAGGACAGAGGACGGTTCCGTCCCCCTGCCGGCATCACGCGCAAGTAAGGAAGTCAGCTTTTTAAACACGGCAAATAGTCCCCTGCTTTCTCTGGAAGCTTATGAAACACTGCACAAATATCTGTCAGCTGCCTGCCTGTACATCGACCGCATCTGCTCAGGCGCTTGCAGCACTCCGGGTAAGCAGTTAGTCTAGCGGGCACGAACGGAGAAACCAGAACCCGCCCATGAGCATGCAAACCCTTTTACCCCGCTTGAAAAACAACCTGCTGCACAGTGGGTTCCTGCATACGTTTGCCGCTAATTTTTTAACCAATATGCTGGCCTTCGGCAGCGTACTGGTGGTGGCGTATTTCCTGACCCCCGCCGACATTGCGGACATCCGCCTGATGCAGGCGTACACCATCATCGGCATTACGCTGGCCAGCCTCGGTTACACCACGGGACTGCTGAAAGCCTGCGCCGAAAGTGACGACAAGGCCCTGGAAGAGGCTTACCTCAAGCGCGTCACCCGCCATACCTTGCTGGCTGCGCTGGCCTACTGCGCCGTCCTGCTGGCACTGGTTGAAGGCGGCGTGATTGCGCTTTCCAGCGCCAACCTGCACACCTATCTGCCGCCCATGCTGTTGACCATCCCGATGGCCGTACTCATCGAAAATATCCGCAACTTCCTGCTTGCCAAAAAGGCCTTCAAGGCAGCGGCAAACGCGCAAATCAACGTCCGCATTTTGACGTTTTTCATTGTCATTGGTGCCAGTTGGGCGTTCGGGCTGGCAGGGTTTGTAGCGGCAACGCTGCTGGCGTATGCATTTGGCGCGGCGCGCTTCCTGCGGGAGAGCGGCCTCGGTTTCATCCGTCGCCCCCGGGTGGACTTTCCGGACTACTTTGTGCGCTTTTCGTTGTTCGCCATGTTCGGCAACCTGTTCGTCATCATTGCCAGTTACGGCGATATGTTCCTGCTGGATGCCACCAGCATAGACCGAGACCTGTTGGGCGCCTACGCGCTGGCATCGGTCCTTTTGGGCGGGCTGATGGTGGTGACGGCGTCCGTCCAGACGATTCTGCTGCCGGATATGCTCAAAAACCAGAGCAACCGCGCGTGGCTGCGCGCCCATTTTATCGAGAAGCAACTCAAACTGGGTGCCGTCAGCGTGGTGCTTGCCCTGCTGGGCTGGGCGGGCGTGGCGGTGTTCTTCCCCCTCGTTTACGGCGCTGATTACGCCCTGACGCCTGCGCTGTTCGGCGGCATGTGCGTGCAGTATGTGCTGGTTTCCTGCGGGACGCTGGGCGGCAGCGTGATGATGGGGCTGGGGCGCACGTCCGTTAATACCGCGGTGGCGGGTATTGCCCTGCTGGCCGGGTTTGTTTTTGCTTATCTGGTCATGCCTGCCTATGGTATATGGGGCATGGTTTATGGAAAGATTTTGTACGGCGCCCTGATTTGCCTGCTGACCAACATCATCGTCTTTGCCAGCCTGCGCCGACAAAGCTAGAGGAATATAAGGAACAAGACCCGTGACACACCCAGCGCCTGCCTGCCTGATTTGCGGCCACGCCCATACTAAAGCCATCGGCAAGACCCGCAGCCCGCAACTGCCGGATATTCAGTTTACCTACTATGCCTGCACCGATTGCGGCTCGCGCTTTTACGACCCCAAGGAACATGACGTGGATATTGTCGAGGAAAACGAGAAGTTCTCGCTCGACGAACATCACGTCCGCACCGACTTTACCCCCAACAGCTACTGGATGAACGAGGTTACCACCATCCGCGCCCTTAAAGGCGGGGATATCACCTCGGTGCTCGACTGCGGTTGCCGCACGGGCGACTTTTTGATGCACTGGCCGTCCAGCCTGAACCGCACAGGGGTCGAGATTGTCCCGGATGTGGCGAAAGTGGCCGAAAAACGCGACCTGAATGTCATCAACCAGCCGCTGGAAGAAGCCACCCTGCCCCAGAAGTACGACGTGGTGACCTGCTATGCGATTCTGGAACACCTGACCGCGCCGGAGAAAGTACTCCACGCCCTGACCGACGCCGTGGCGAAAGACGGCATGCTGGTGGTGATGATTCCCTCTTACGAAACGCTCAAGGCACGCCTGCTGGGCGCGCTGGGCATCCGCTGGCACCAGCTTTACCCGCCATTCCATTTATGCTTCTTCTCCCGCGCTTATCTGGACGGCTACATGAAAAAACACGGCTTCGAGCGCGTGCGCGGCGTCTACACCAGCGGCGGCATGTTCAACCCGTTCCTGAAAATCCCCGTGCTGGGCAAGGTATGGACAAAAATCATGACCGCGGTCGACCGCTACAGCCCGACCCGCCTGCTGCCGATTTTTGACCACATGTACCTGTACTACCGGAAAAAGTAAGCAGGATGCAGACCGAGCAGATTCAAAACTGGTCGTTTCTGGGCACGGTGCCCCCACCGTTCGGCGGCGTGACAGTTTTCAGCAAACGGAAGATTGCCCAGTGGCGCAAGCAGGGCAAACATGTGACGCTGGTGGACATCACCCGCCTGTCCTCACTCGCCAAGCTGGGGCATTTTATTCGCATCCTCGTGCAGGGGCAGAGCAGCGGCCTGTACATCAATAACCTGAGCGGTTTTTACCTTGCCGCAGCGGCGCTGAACATCGGCGGTGCGCAGATATTCTTCCACGACCACAACTATGACCTTTCCCGCATGCACGGCCTGCGCGGCAAGCTGCTGGCCTGCGTCCTGCGGCGCGCAAAAGGCGTGTTTTTTGACGGGGCGCATTCCCGCCAGACCTATATTGCCGCTGGCTTGCTGGCGGCGGACAAGCCGTTCCAGATTTCGCCCCCGTTCATCGAGCCGGACATGGACGAAAAAGAGGACATCCTGGCCAGCTACCCGCAGGAGCTGATGGCGTTTATCGCGGCGCACAGCCCGGTCATCGGCGCCAATGCCTTCAAAATTATCCAGACCGAGGACGGCACCGACCTCTACGGCGTGGATATGACCATCGACCTGCTGGCAGCCCTGCGCAAAACCCACCCCAACACCGGTGTGGTGTTTGCCGTATCGGTTGCGGAAGATACGCTCTACGCTGCCGCCCTCAAAGAGCGGCTGGCAGAGCTGCACCTCACCGAGCACTTCTACTTTTTTACCGGCACGCGGGAGCTGTGGCCCCTGTTTGGCGCGGTAGACGTGATGATACGCCCCACCAGTACTGACGGCTACGGCGTCAGCATCGCCGAATCCCTGTTCATGGGCACTCCGGCGGTGGCCAGCGATGTGTGTACCCGCCCCGAAGGCACAACCCTGTTCAAAGCCCGCAACGCCGATGACCTGCTGAATAAGGTGCGTAGCACACTCGTTTAATACCTGCTCAGGTATATAAAATCCCCAACGGATGAATTGGACAATGAATAGCGCATATTTTATATGCGTTTGTTTTGGCCAGCACCAGCTTTCCGCAAGAACTATTTGAAATATTTTTATAAATAAAAACAATTATTTCATATCCTTACAGGACACGCAGGGGTACTATCTACACGTATACCGGGTCACAAAACAACATAGAATAAGAACTGGTAGGATTATGAAAAATATTCTCTTCTGCACCACCTTTGCCATCACGGCACTTCTCTCCATCACTTCTGCATCCGCAGCAGAAACACCGGAAACACCTTTTACCTTTAATGGGTCGTACTTCCGGAGCGGCGCCCCCATGAGCATCAGCCATGACGGGATGCAGGTCAAAAGCAGCCACCATCAGGGCGGCATCAAAATTATCTGGAAGACCGGTGAGAGCGCAGCTTTCTCGTGGGATGACATTCACCTTGTCACACGCATCAATGAGCTGGATATGAGCGGCTACGCACTGTTGACCAGCGCTGGCGGTGATGGCATTGCCATTCACTACAAAGCCGAAAGCGCCGATGCCAACGGCTACAAAATCACCGGGGATATTATCAACGGCATGGGCAAATACAAACATGCCACCGGCAAGATATCCTGGCAGGAAAACGGAAACTATATAGAGGGAACCGGAACTTTATCCGTTAAAGCAGATTCCGCCCCTGCTGCCGAACCCGGTCATCCATGAGGCAACGTCCCGGTATCTGGCTATGCCTGTGGCTGGGCCTGATGGCAATTGCCTCGGCCCGCCACTGGTATGCGGTGACCTTTGAACACGGCAGCATCTGGAGCATGGGCGGCATGGGCATGTATGCCACGCTAGACTACCCCCCGTTCCGCCATGCAACGGCCGTTGGGGTAACAGCCGACGGTCAACGTTACGCCGTTGACCCAAACCAGCTGGAGGCCGCCGGTTTTGTGCCCTATGAAACATTCCTGAGCTACCCTTCTGCTGCCCATGCGCATCAATTGGCAGCATCCTTCAATGCAGGCACGCCCCAACTCAGGCTCTGCTCCCTCAGCCTGTGGACATTGCAATTTGACAGAGCGACGGGGACACTCTCCAAAACACTGTTGACGCAAACATCCACACCGGAAGGTGCACCATGCGGTCTGTAGTGGAAAACCTGTATGCGCACAGGGATATTCTTTTCCTCAGGCTGGTGCTGCTCATCAGCGGCCTGCACAGTTTTTATGCCCCCGAAGCTGTCATGCTCACCCAGCCTATCGCCCTGCTGGCGCTGCTGCCCGAGAACATGCTCAAGTCGTCTGCGCTCTGGATACCTGTCACATGCGTGAGCACCCTCTTCCTTATGCAGGGGTACTACTTCGTCGGCAATCAGAAGTTTGTGCATCTGTACACCTGTCTTGCCATTCTGATGTGCCTGAACAGCAGGGAAAGTTTTGGGCATACCCTGCAACGTTGCGCACTTATTCTGCTCGTATACGTGTTTTGTTCGGCTGCGTTCTGGAAGCTTTCCTCTCCCTCTTTCCGGCATGGCGACATGATGGCCTATCTGATGCTGCCCGGGGGTACATTCTCTCCTTTCGGGCAATTTGCGGATTGGCTGGCCGGCACTTCACAACCCCCAGAAACCATGCAATTGAATGCGGAAACGTTGCGGCAACTGCGGCAGGCACAATTCCCGGTATTTGCGCATCTGAGCATTTCCCCGGCACTCGCAACGGCGGCACTGGTCCTGAGCTGGTACAGCCTGCTGACGCAGGCGGCCATCGGCCTGACAGCGCTGGTGAACCTCACCCGTTACCGTAAACCCTGGACCGAGTGGGTGATGCATATTCTGCTGGTGGAGTTCATCATCATTGCCTACCCGCTGACGCAAGTACTGGGTTTTGGCATGCTCTTGTGCGCGATTGGCATCGCCAGCCTGAGCAACAGGACACGTGCGCTGCTGCCGGTATATCTGCTGCTGGCTGGGGTATTGATGTGGTATGACCTGCCCTGGAGCCGCCTACTGGGTGGCGGCTCCTGGACAGTGTTTGCGTCCTACTGAGGTATGAGCGCGGTGGTTGTCAGCGGTTCGCCGTCATGCTCGACGTGGACCTGATAAAGCCCTCCACTATCCGGCACAAAGCTCATCACCGCCATGTTGTTGACGTAGTAGACGGGATTACCTTCCAGCACAAAGTTATACAGGCGTGTATCCTTCTGGTGCTGGTAAACGGCAATGCTGTCTACCTTGAGGGTTTGACCGCCGTAGAGGGCAATCTCATCCCCGACCTGTAGCTGCTGCACCTTGCCATCCAGTATGTCCCATGCCTCTTTCTCCGCGTCCTGAGGCAGCAGGGCTACCCAGCCCTTGGTCGTCAGCACCGGGTGATTGTTGGTAAAAAAGGCTTTGCCACCGTTAATGGAGATAAGGCGCTGATAGTCCCAGTCCTTATGTTCCATCACCGGGCGGTCGAGCGCACTGACGCGGGTTGGCTTGCCATCGCCTCCCATGAGCAGCTCGCCGACTTTTATCTCTTCTATCGGTTTATTGCTGCCATCGGCCATCAACACCGTTGCCCCCGCTGCAAAGCAGGAGTTACAGGAACGCTGGCCAGAACATGGTCCGCTACAGTAACCCTGACTGACCGACGAGCCGCAGACACATAGATAAGCCTGTGAACTGGAGCACCAGGTCGAGCCGTTCGAGTGCGATCCACATCCGCCGCAGCCGCTTGTTGTGGTGGTTGTGCCTGATGGCGCGTCCGACGTACAGTTGATGGTTGTGCCGTTTGTGGTGCACCACTTGCCGTTCGTCAGCGACCCGACTTTGGGGTCAGTCTCACTCAATAGACCCGCATCGGCCAGACATTCCCAGTTGGAGCCTGTCCAGCGCAGTTTCTGCCCTGTTCCACACGCCGGCGGCGTTATATAGGCATGGTTGGCAGGTACCGATGCATCGCACAGGACCTGACTGCCATTGCTGCGGCATAAGCTACCATTGACAAGCGTCCCGACCTGCGGGTCTGTTTCCGTTGTCCCGGCAGTTGCGCCCAACGCATCGTTTACGCATGTCCATGACGTGCCCGTCCACTGGATTTTTTTATCGCCCACACAGGTGGGGATGCTACCGACGTTGCCACTGCCAACATAAAGCTGGTCAGATGTGACACGGGCATTCACACGCATGTTATTGTCAAAGTTGGTGGCACCGGTTACGTCCATCGCGTTATTGACGGTTAACTTACCGTTGGCGGTGGTTGTGCCATTAACTGTCAGGGTATTATTGAGTGTCGTATTTCCGCTTACCGTTGCCCCGCCTGCCGTCACGTTAACGCCGTTGTTAAACGTGCCCTGCCCTGTCAACGTTGCATTACCCGTTGCTGCGTTAATCGTGAAGGCCGTAATGCAGCCGCCCAAATCCGCAGACGGATTTGTAGGTGCATACAAGCGCCCCTGCGCCGTACAGGCATTCATACGGGCATTCTCGCTATTTAAGGCTGTGATTTCTGCGTTGGATTTGGCGCCTTCTGCGCCGCCGCGGCTGGAAGAGGAGAAGAATTTATTTTGAGCGTCTGCAATCTGTGGCGTCATTGCCCAAACCGCTGCACCCATGACAAGAACTGCAAGAACAGCTTGTCGTATCCGATAATGAGTCTGCAAGATGCACCCCCAAGGTTAGATGTTCATACCCCTGCATTGTACATACTTATCTGAGCGCTCATAAGTGTAAAACACCCGGCCAAATGACATTAACATAATGTAATTACTGAACTTTTTAATATTATCCAACATGCTGAATGCATCTTCCACGACAAAAGCACTCATTTTGCCTGCCTGTTAATCCGGCAAGGCTGATAGCGTGACAGGTTCACCGTTATGCTCGAGATGGACCCGATACTGACCCGCCTGGTCCGGTACAAAGCTCATCACCGCCATTGCGTTCACGTAATAGACCGGATTACCTTCCAGCACAAAGTTATAGAGGCGCGTATCCTTCTGATGCTGGTAAATGTCTATCCTATTGACCTTTAATGTTTTTCCACCGAAGAGGGCAATATCGTCACCAACCTTAAGCTGACGCATTCTGCCCTGTAGAATATCCCACGCCTCCGGCTCGGCATCCCGGGGTAAAAGTGCGGCCCAGCCGCCGGTTGTTAACACCGGGTGATTGTTCGTGATAAATGCCTCTCCCCCGTTGATGGCAATCAGACGTTGGTGATCCCAGTCCTTATGTTCCATCATCGGGCGGTCAAAAGCAGCCACACGTGTTGGCTTGCCATCGCCCCCCATGAGTAGTTCACCGACCTGAACATCCTCTATGGATTTGTTGCTGCCGTCAGCCATCAGAACCATGGCTCCTGCCGCAAAACAGGATCGGCAGCTCCGGTCTGCATTATGGTGGGTGCAAGAACCTGAGGCATACGTCCATACGCCGCTATCGCAACGGAAAATAGCCGAACCGGCCCACCCGCTGCTGCATTCACTGTAGGCGAGGTCGTCGGCAAAGTTACTGGCTGTATCGGGTGCAGCAGCTATCCGCGCACCACAGCCGGACCCCCACGATACGTTTGAGGTTGAACAAGGCGTGCCAGCCGTTGGTGCGTTCTGATCGCACAGGACCTGTACCCCATTCGTGCGGCACCATTTGCCATTGGAGAGAGTCCCCACCTGTGGATCATCTTCCGTCAGCAGACCTGCGTCGGCCAGACATTCCCATGTCGAGCCGGTCCATCTAAGTTTTTGCGCGGTGCCGCAAGCAGGCGGCGATACATAGGCATGGCTGTCGGGCACGGTTGCATCACACAAAACCTGCGTACCGTTACTACGGCACAGCCGGCCGTTCACCAATGTGCCGACCTGCGGGTCTGTTTCTGTTGTCGCTGCCGTTGCGCCAAGGGCATCATCCACACAGGACCAGGCTGTACCGGTCCATTGGATTTTCTTATCTCCGGTACAGGTAGGTACGTTGCCGATGTTACCGTTGCCTACGTACAGCTGATCAGACGTCATGCGCGCAGCAACGCGCATATTGCCGTTAAAATTGGTGGCACCCGTAACATCCATTGCATTATTGACGGTGAGCTTGCCTGTAAAGGCTCCCGTACTGCCAAACGTTGCAGCTCCTGTAAAAGCGGATGTACCACCAACCGACAGGTTATTGTTCAAAGCTGTATTACCCGTGATAGCCGCGCCGCCGGCGGGCACATTTATCCCGTTATTGAAGCGGCCCTGCCCGTTCAGCGTCGCGTTACCCGTTACCGCATTGACCGTAAAGGCAGCAATGCACCCCCCGGCGTCCGACGCGGGATTGGTGGGCGCGTAAATGTGTCCTTGTGCCGTACAGGCATTCATGCGGGCGTTTTCGCTATTTAAAGCCGTGATTTCTGCGTTGGATTTGGCGCCTTCGGCCCCGCCACGCGTAGATGTTGAGAAGAACTTGGTTTGTGACGCTGCAAGGTGCGGTGCGCCACTAACAAAGGTTGTTGTAATTACCGTCATCAGGAGAATGGACCGTAGTACCAGAAAGCGATCGTTCAAGATTTCACCCCCAGGTTGATATGCAGACGTATCTTACCTCTTTATACCTCTACTCATAAGTTAAAAATGACAGAAAATTGACATTAATCCATTGTAATTACTTATATTTTAATATAATCAAACATTATGAATTAATAGAAAATGGCGGCAGTCAGACCCCATTCATGCGAACAGGCCGTCCCTGATGGACGGCCTGCTTTTCGCAAGTCGCAACAACAGCCCTAAGCTGTTCCAGCCTGCAATTTAAGATAGGCGTCAACACGACTTATCTCGTTATCTATGACGGTCAGCCGCGCGGACCACTCGTCGGGCTCAGCACCCTCCGCCGCGGCGCAGATTTGCGCCAGCTCCCCGGCACGGAAGTTTGCAGCCGCACCTTTCATGGTATGTACGGCCCGTCGCCACCCATCCGGATTGTGCCTTTCGACCGCGTGGGTCATAGCGCGCCGCTGCGTTTGCAGGCTTTGCATAAAAACATCATACAAATCCATAAGTTCGGCTGGCTCCTGCCCTGTCTCCCGGCACAGGATACTGATATTCACAGGTGCGTCTTCTGCCGCAAGTTCGTCGCCGGCGGCACTCTCTGCACCGTTATAACCAATCCAGCGCTTCAGACTAAGAGCCATTTTCTCCGCGGTAATCGGTTTGCTAAGGTAGTCATCCATTCCCGCCTGTTCGCACAAAGCACGCGCCTCTTTGGTGGCGTTACCCGTCAGAGCGATAACCGGTGTGCGATCCATTTCGTTTTCCATCTCCCACTGCCGGAACCGTTCTGTTGTTTCCACACCGTCCATGTCGGGCATTTGCATATCCATCAGGATCAGGTCGAAAGGTTGTTCGGCCAGAATACACAATGCCTCACCCCCTGACGGTGCCACCATGACCCGGCAGCCCAGCTTGCCAAGGATGAGCGAGGCAACTTTCTGGTTTGTAGGGTCGTCTTCAACCACCAGAATATCCAGATCCAGCGGCGCCCGTTCTTTCTGGTTGCGCAGCGACTCCTCCCGCAAGCTATGGCGGGTAATCAGCGGTTGGCCAGCCTGCCAGTTAGGAGCGGAAACAAGCGTTTCGCGCAGTGTTTTAAGGTGTACAGGTTTAAGCAGGTATCCGGCAAATCCGACCTCGGCAAACTGGTTGACACTGCCGCGTCGCCCCAGTGATGTGCAGACAATGAGACGCGTATGCGCATCCGGGCAGAGGGCTTTAAAAGCCTCGCCGAGTGTGAGTCCGTTGCGTGTACCCAGGCATTCATCAATCAATGCGACATCGAAAGCCTCGCCTTTCTGTGCCGCCTTGACGAGAGCTTCCAGAGCGTCTTCTGCATTCTCCAGCTCTACATACGCCACGCCCAGATAGCTCAGCTGTTCTGACATGATGCGGCGGTTGATGGGGTTGTCATCCACAAACAGAACCCGCTGGGCATGCACCGGAGCAGCTTCCCGCACAAGCGGGTCAATATGCTCTGCCGGCTCGTCAGTTGCCAGTTGGAAGGGTAAAGTGAGCGAGAACGTAGAGCCCACCCCTTCACTGCTTGTTACAGCCACGTCGCCACCCATTGTACGGGCAAGGCTGCGCGTAATGGCAAGACCAAGCCCCGTACCGCCATAACGCCGTGTTGTTGAGCTGTCTGCCTGACGGAAGCGCTCGAAAATCGTCTCCAGCCTATCGGCAGGTATCCCGACGCCCGTATCCTCCACGGCGATGCGCAGGATGGCGGAATCTTTTTCCAATGCACACAGCTCCACATTTACCAGAATGTAACCTTTGGCCGTGAATTTGATGGCATTCCCCACCAAATTGGACAGACATTGCCGTACCCGCGCCGGATCACCCATGACTTGTCGCGGTGCCTCGGGTGAAACGCGCAGGTGCAGACCGATATGCTTGCCTTCTGCTAAAGAAGAGAATGTCTCGACCACGTCCAGAGCTGTTGCCTCGATATCAAACTGGGCATTTTCCAGTGTCAGCTCCTCAGCCTCTATTTTTGTAAAATCCAGAATATCATTAATCACGCACATCAGTGCGTCTGCCGATTTACGGATCGTCTGACTATAGTCTTTCTGCTGGTCGGTCAGACCTGTGGTCATCAGCATCTCTGTCATCCCGACGATACCATTCATCGGGGTACGAATTTCGTGGCTCATATTGGACAGAAAGTCCCGGCTGGCACGGTTGGCACGCTCGGTTTGCTGGTGGGCATCGGAGAGCCGCACGTGCTGGCGCCAGCTTTCCATAACCATAAGGACGATAATCACAGTCAGACCGAGCCCGCTCACCAGGATGTGATAGCCGGGAGCAGGTGCGAGTTTATCCAGTACCGCATCATCCACATAAAAAGATACTTCAAGCGGCATTTTCTCGTTCTTCATCAGCGTGACAGCCTGGTGCGGATAATGCCGTATATCGCCTTTTTCACGGTAACGCATGCCATTTTGCGACCACGCAATCACTTTAATCAGCGTTTTTTCCGGTGGCGTTTTAACCTCGAAAACCTGTTTCAGGCTGGCGACTGCCATCAAGTGCCCCCGCAGCTTGTCGCGATGCCCCACCTGATGCACAGGCAGCGATAACGTGAAGTACCGGGGGTGAGTCCCTGTCAAAGGGGATGGCACATACGCTGTAGCAACCCCAAAACCATCAAGCGCTTTTTGATCCAGCTCGCGGTGAACCTCTATCATTTCAGTTGGGCTGACAGCAAAGGGCAGCATCTTGGCTTTGTCCACCGACCAAAAGGCTACAGGGTCCGTGTGGTTATTCCCCTCCGGCAGCCATCCGAAACCAATAATTGGCGGACTGGATATCCAGATATCCTGCTTGTCGAAAAGTGTCAGCGCGAAGTTCTCAAACTCGTCCAGATCAATCTGTTTGGATGCATTGTAAAGTGCCTCGCCAGACCAGAGCACCGCATAGAGCGAGTTTATTTTCTGCTGCATTCTGGAGACACGCATCTCCGTGGCTTTTTCAATCAGCAAATCACGTTTCTGGTTGTAGTGGTTGTTATTCTGGATATCCACCCAGCAGGTCAGGCCCACGCCGGCAAGGCATACGCTTGCCAGCAGCAAACAAATCTTACGTGTACGGATCATGATCTGTTACCTACTCACGGAGCAGCGATGCAATCGCTTTCCGTTTGCTGATGTACCATTTCAGCTTTTTCTGCGTAAACGGTTTGGCGATAAAGCCGGAGGCCCCCATATCCATCGCCCGGATAACGTTCGATTGTGATGAGTTGGCACTCAACATCACCACAAACGCGCCCCTATCCATCTTCAGAAATGTATCCAGCAGCTCAAAGCCATTCAGAACGGGCAAATTGATGTCCAGAAATACAAGGTCCGGCGCATTTGCCGCGTAGGTCTCCACTGCATCACGGGCATTCGCCGCACTCAAAGTCTCGTAATTTGGTTCGGAATCCAGAATCCTGGCCAGCAGGTGGCGGGTTGAGGGGTCATCCTCCACAAACATGATCTGCAAGCGATGGGATTGCTTGCGGATTTTGTCAAAATCCATCTGTTTCTGGATGAATTTCTGGAGGTTGTTAACCAGCATCTCCCTGTTGAGGTCCTCTTTCTCACGCAACTGCTCCGCCCATATTAGCTTGCGGGCGCAAAGTTCCTGAAAAGGCTCCAGGTCAATACTCAGGTCCATAAAGGACACCCGGTTCGGCGCTTCAAAATGTCCGCCATTTTGCTCACTCAGGGCATTGGCAACAAGGTGTGCCGCCTGCATGACCATTTCTTTGCGGATACCCTTGCAGGCGATGACAATCGTCGCATCCAGACAGAAAAACACATGGAAGAGCCCATCGGCACCGATGCGGTCCTGAATGATGTTGGTCAGAATACGCGCCCTTTCGGGACTTTCCTGATACCCCTGCGGGAAGCTGCCGGGAACGGGTACGGATACAACACTCCAGCCGGTAGGGTTGTCATTTATCTTGCCGACGATGCGGCAAAGCTTTTCTTCTGCACCTCTGACAAATATGGACATGTTATGCCTCCATCGTATTAAGCCCCTCACCACCTTTTATAGTGGGGATACATGAAGGAAAATGCTGACACTACCCCTTCAGCAATACTTTTACAAAAACCTAACCAAGCCACTGTAAATTAACAAGTATTAGCAGAGCACCATTGGATTTATGCGTCTAAAAACGCGAAAAAACTACCACCCATGGGAGTGACAGTTTTTTCTCGGTGATACCATTTATGCGTGTGCCAACAACCAGGGCGTACGACCCTGGTCGAGGCTTATACTACTGACGCTATTGGAGGCATGCCTATTTTTGGCGCTGCGCTTCTTCCGCAATCGATTCCACATCCACCTCTATGGCGACAATTGCCGAACTTGCGGTATTGACGTTGGCAGATATTTCGCGGGTTACAGCAGACTGCTCTTCTGTAGCTGTCGCAACACCGCTCACGCCACCTTGAAGAATTTCCACCCGCCTGTTGATTTCGGCCAGTGATTTGACAACCGTGTCCGCTGCCTGCTGGATGTTGCCAATCTCGGTACGGACATTGCCGATGGCGGAACCGGTCTGAGCCGCCAGATTTTTCACCTCTTCAGCGACAACGGCAAAGCCGCGTCCGGCATCGCCGGCCCGGGCAGCCTCGATGGTTGCGTTCAGGGCAAGCAAGTCAATCTGGGAGGCAATGTTCTGGATAAGCGTGATAATACCGTCCATAGCCTGTGCAATACGGGCAAGATCGGTTGTTCGCTCGTTCGCATTCTTTATCTCGGACACCATTTCATCTACCGATGCCCTTGATTGCGACATCGTCACAGATATCTGTTCAATCGATGCGGACATTTCCTCCGTGGCTGAGGCCACTGACTGAATAACCGACGACGCTTCTTTGGAAATTTCCCGCAGATTGGAAATGGAGTTCAGGATACTGGCCTGAACTTCCTGCGTCTTTTTAACTTGCGGGGAAACATCGACAGCAAACTTAACAACCTTGTAGACCCTGCCCTTGGAATCGAAGAAGGGATTATAACTGGCCTGAATCCAGAAAGGCTCGCCACGTTTGTTATACCGCTCGAAAACGCCTGCGAAGAACTTGCCTGAGGCAAGGGTTGACCAGAAATCCTGATATTCCGCAGATGTTTCAAAGTCCTTGCTCACAAAGATTTTGTGATGCTTGCCTACAAGCTCCGAGAGTTCATACCCCGCGACGGAAAGGAAGTTATTATTGGCTGTAATGATTGTGCCATCGGGATGAAACTCGATCCGCGCCTGAGACCGGTCCAGAGCGGCCAGCATTGCATCGAACTCGATAAAAGACTTCCGAACAAACGGAATATACTTTCCAAAATTACGTGACATGGAGATGTTCCTGTTTTTTAGTTTAGTTTTGTCAGCACACATTTGGTGTTAACAACGCTTCTTTTCAACAAGAGGTATGCTAACTACCCCTTAATGGGGATGACGGACAGGAAGGGTCCAGAACTGAAGTGGTGGGTGTGGTGGGACTCGAACCCACACTGGAAGGATTTTAAGTCCTCTATCTCTACCGATTGGATTACACACCCCTGTGTGAAAGCACCAAACCTTACTAGGGTCTGACGTCCATCGCAATAATTTCGGCACCGATGTCCTTTAGGAGGTCGCGGATTTTATCCCCGGCCTTTACCACGGCGTCCGCATCGTCGCCGCGGGCAACGAGTTTGACGGCAGGCTGATTGTCGATGCTCTGCGGATAGGAACCCAGCTCAAGCTGGGGGAACTCTTTCTGCAAGGCCTCAAACGGTGCGCTGATACGGCTTTCACGTGTGAAGGCGGTATAGCTGTGGCTGACAATCGGGCGGCCTTTTTGCAGGTTGGGGCTGATGGTATCGAGCATATCCTGCATGATTCTGGGAATGCCTGCCATGACATAGACGTTGCCCATACGGAAACCCGGTGCCGGCGTGCTCTTGCAATGGACAAGTTCGGCCCCTTCCGGGAAGTCGCACATGCGGAATGTGGCCTCGTTCGCACGGTCGCCGTAATGCTTTTTAAAGGTATCGACCACGCTCTGGTCACGATAGACCTTAACACCGAAGGCTTTGGCCACGCAGGCGGTAGTAATGTCGTCATGGGTGGGCCCGATGCCGCCGGTGGTAAAGACGTAGGTATGTTTGGCGCGCAGAACGTTGACGGTCTCCACAATCACGTCCACCTCGTCCGGGATGACACGGCATTCGCGCAGGTGAATACCCAGTTCGGTCATACGCTCGGCAATGTAGGCGAGGTTCGCATCCTTGACGCTGCCGGAGAGCAGTTCGTTACCGATAAGCAGAACGGCGGCAGTCAGTTTGGCAGGCTGTGTCATTTTTTATCCCCACGGGTATAGTCTTCGGCCTTTTGGCGGTATTGCAGAATCTCGAGCATGGACAGGTCCCGCGGGATGCGCAGCTTGATGCCACCGGCAACCGCATGGGGGTCCGGCAGAACATCTTTATTCGCCTCCCATATGGCCATCCACAGTGCCGGATCGCCGTAAATCTCCGGACGGTCGGCAATCGCGTACAGGGTATCGCGGTCGATGGTGGTGTAGGTATCGGGCAGGTCGGCAGCTTGCGCGGGCAAGCCTGCGCACAAAACAGCCAGTACAGACCAGATAAAACGCGGCATGGGGACTCTCCTCTCTCGGGGGCGTAGTCTAACGCGCTGTTTTGCTGTTGTGAAGCCACAAAGCGCTGGGAGACGATTGAAAAAAACCGTATAGTACCGGCCATGACAAACCCGCATGATATTTTGGATTTTCTGTTGCAGGAGGTGCAAACCCCTGCCCTGTTTTTACGTGCCCAGCCCCATCCGGCCCTGACCGCGGGACAATGGAGCTGTTACCAGCCCTTCAAACCGCTGGCTGATAAGTTGCTGGCCTTGGGTCTGAGCACCTCCACACATCTGGGCGAAGTACCGACTGCGCCGCATATGGCACTGATGGGCAGCCGCCAGAAGGAAGAGAACCGCATTCTGCTTGCCCACGCGGCACGCCACCTGCCGGACGGCGGCACCCTGAGCGCGATTTTACCGAATGACCTTGGCGCCAAAACGCTGGAGAACGACATCAAAGCCCTCTTCGGGCAGGCCGTCAGTGCCTCCAAGCACCACGCCCGGCGCATCACCACCACCCGGACCAATCAGACGGACCTTAAACTGGCCGCTGAATGGGCGGCACTTGCCACAGCGGGTGACCACGGCAGCGGCTTCATCACCGCGCCGGGGATGTTCAGCTGGCGCAAGGTAGACGCGGGTTCCGCCCTTTTGGCCAAACACCTGCCCACAAATCTTTCCGGCAAGCTGGCCGACCTATGCGCAGGATGGGGCTACCTGACCTTTGAAGCACTCAAAAACAATCCCGCCATCAGTTCTGCCGACCTGTACGAAGCCGAACATCTGGCGCTGGACTGTGCCCGCCTTAACCTGAACGGCGCAGCCATCCCCGTGGCCTATCACTGGGCCGATGTCACCGCCCTTCCTGCCAAACGGCAGTACGATGTTATCGTCTGCAACCCGCCCGTCCACGACCTGCACGACGGGGACGTGGAACTTGGCCAGCGCGTGGTCATGCAGGCGCTGGCAATGGGTAATCCGCGCAGCCGCATCTACATTGTGGCCAACCGCCGCCTGCCTTATGAGGCTCTGCTGAATCAGAAATGCCGCCGGGTCACCGTACTGGCCGAGGAAAACGGTTATAAAGTTCTGGAGGCCCATCTGTGAGCACCCAACGCATCGACAAACTGCTGGGCAGCCTTGGTTATATCGAAAGCCGCAAACTGGCGGCGCGTTTGCTGCGCAATCACGAGGTCCTGCACAACGGCGTGCGTGTTACCGATACCGCCGCCAAAGTGACCCATGCGGGGCTGACGCTGGACGGCAAACCTCTGGACCCGCCGCAGGGCATGGTCATTCTGCTGAATAAGCCACTGGGTTACGTCTCCAGCCATGCCGACAGCGGCCTGCGCATCTACGACCTGCTGCCCCCGCGCTTTATGCGCCGCAGCCCGGTTGTGACCAGCATCGGCAGGTTGGACAAGGACGCCACGGGCCTGCTGCTGCTCACAGATGATGGCAAGCTGGTGCAACGCCTGACCAGCCCGCGCCGCCACGTACCCAAAACCTACGCGGTCGAACTGGCCGACGCCCTTAAAGGGCATGAGGCCGAGCTGTTTGCCGCCGGCACGCTGATGCTGCGGGGCGAAGACAAGCCACTCCTGCCCGCTGTACTGGAGGTTACAGGCGAAAAAACCGCCCTGCTGACCCTGCATGAAGGCCGTTACCATCAGGTCAAACGCATGTTTGCAGCGGCTGGCAACCGGGTGGAGGCCCTACACCGCACACGCATGGGCGCGCTGGAATTGGGTAGCCTGCAACCGGGCGAATGGCGTATACTGGACGACAATGAAAAACAACAGCTCCTGAAGGACTAACCATATGAATATATTTGTGTATTTTGTGCTCGGCTTTGTAGTTGCCCTCGGCATGTGCCAATGGTTCGTTCAGGATATGCTGGCCGACCTCTACTGGTATGCCGTGATTGGTCTGGGTGCTGTTGGCATGGGGCTGTTCTGGATTGGTGACAGCGCCTTTGGCGGCAATAAAGCCCATGAGCCGTCTGCCGGGGCCAAGCTGCTGGTCATGGTTGGCGGCAGCCTTGCATTTGCGCCGGTCTGGGTGGCAATTATCACTTATGTCCTGCCACTTCTGCCGGAAAGCTGGAGCGTTGAGCAGATGTTCATGCGCACAAAATATGCCTACGAACAGGTTCAGTAAGGCCCGAACTGGCAGATTTATTGCATTGCATTACATAAAGTGTTTCGCGTTTACAGATTGTACACAGTACACTAACAGCGGGACATGTGAAGGAAACAACGCGATAACGACGAGGCTGCCCCATGACACCGACTTTGCTGACCAAATCTCTGGACGAAGCGCTGGCCGCCGTCCTGCCCCATGATGGCGATGTAAATGCCGCCAAGGAAACAACCGCGCTCAAAGCCGATGCCGCCGACCTGTACGCGGCCCTGAGCAACAAGCGCTTCACCTTTGCAAGCGAGCCTTTTTTGGGCGTGCGCAAATACTCCGAAGGTGACCCCTCTGTGCTGCCCTACGAGCACCTGCTCCGCCCGCTCAGCATGCATGGCACACCGATTGAAATGAGCCGCGGCCTGAAGGCACTGCGCCGTCTGGGCCTGCAGAAGGACGTTGACCTGCTGCTGGTACCGCAAGCCATTTCCCAGGCACGCCGCTACGGCACCCTGCCCATGTCCGTGAATATCGCTTACGAATCCCTGACCAGCCAGACCTTCCGCCAGACCATGGGTGACTATCTGGCCGGCCTGCGCCACGAGATGGATGCCGGCGATGTTGTGTTCGAGATTGCGGTGCCCGCCTCCCCGACCGAGGAAGCCCTCATCTGGATGCAGGAAGTCCGCCGCATGGGTTTCCGTATCGCACTAGATAACTTCAGCGAGACCAACAAATACAACAGCTACGGCGCCGTGCAGATGGTCCAGCCCGAGTTTGTAAAACTCGACGGTGACATCGTTCAACGTGCGCTGGCCAACATGGTTGATCTGGGCCCTATCGTCCGCGCCATCCGCGGCCTGTCCCCTCGTACACGGGTTATTGCCCCGTGGGTGAGCACCGTGCACGAAGCCAAATGGCTGCACGACGAGTTCGGCATCGACGCCGTTCAAGGCCGTAGCCTGACCAAGGACCGTTTGTTGTTCGACTCCGAAGTGAGCACCCTTTACCGCAACGAGCGTAACCACCGCATTACCGGATTTAACGATTAATCCGGCCCGAACAGGAGCCCCCGCACCGCGGGGGCTTTTTGCTTGACCGGAACGGGGTTGGCGCGTCATAAATCAGGCATCTGCCATCTGCTTTACTTTTTCCCGATGTACCCAAGGAACCCCCGATGACATCCTTTCCCGAACTGGTGACGGACGAGTTCCGTCTGCGGCAGTTGCTGCATGACATGTTCAAGAGCGGCGAGTTGGCCGACCCAGACCGCCTAGCCGACGCGCGCGAAGCCATCCGCTACATCACGCTCCATGCTGTGCCCGAAACCGACAGCGACAGCTTTGAGCAGTTTGGTGCGACCAGCTGGATCGAGGCGCACACCAAGCTGTGGATGCGCTATCTGACCCTGTTCGACGCCCGCCGTCGCGGCGTCCTCAGCGCCGCCGACGAGGCGGACATCTACATCTCGCTGTTGTGGACCGAGGTTCAGGCCATCAATGGCAAGGCCCTCTACCCCACCACCTTCAAGGTGGCGAAGCCCTAACGTCAAGAGCCCTCCATGCGGAGGGCTCTTTTGTGTTTTTGGTTCCAGCGTTACTTCTTCGGTTTGTAGATGCACGCTGTGAGGATGCCCGCAACAACAAACATAAAGACGGAGCCGACAAACCAGTAAATGGCCAATTGCCCGGCAATTGGCAACCAAACGTAGTTCATGGCGCTCAGCACACCAACCAGGAACCCAATCAACAGGCCGTAACGCGCACCTTCGCGCCAGCCCTTACCCTCATACCCGCGGGTGAAAATGTAGACAACGGTTTTGGCAATCAGGAAATAAGCCAGCAACATCCACCAGATATTGGCCTGAATATCCGCCATTGGGCGCCACAGATCGGGGGTCATTTTATAGCTGTCCATCAGGCAGATGTGGTCGATGAACATCGACGATGCGACCAGCCACACAAAAACAGCGACGTAGGCCATGATGAAGCGCTTGGGGTTGATATGCCCCATCCAGTGTTGGTAGCAGGTACAGTTTTTAAGCATAGGTTTAGTCCTTCTTTAAGCTGTTTTTTTGAGGTCATTAAGGGTGAATTTGCTTTCGCAGGCCTCGTCCCACGCGGCGAGGAACTCCATCAGGTGCGGGCGGCCGTCCTGCTCGGCTTCGATATAGGCAATCAGGTCCGTTACAGCCTGATCGTAGCTGGCGGCATCGGTTTTACCGACCATCAGCATGTGGCGCAGGTACACCAGATAGGTGTTCATCACGTCGGTTTCACAGTAGTCCCGAATGGCTTGTACCTGCCCGTTTGCGTACATGTCGCTCACTTTGGAGCCATCTACCCCGAACTTGCCCGGCAGGCCCAGAATGCTGCACACCTCGTCCATCTTGCAGCGGGCGGAGGCACCGTAGTCGGACAGGACTTCCAGCAGGTCACAATGCCAGTCATCGCTGTAGCGCTGGGTATAACTGTTCCATTTGTCACCGGCCTGATAGTAGCGCGGTGCACTCACACCGTACTTCATGCCACGGTAGCGCAGCACCGGCAGGTCGAAGGTACGGCCATTGTAACTGACCAGACGGGGCAGCTTCTGCTCCAGCATATGGAAGAAACCTTTTACCACCTCGGCCTCGTCGTCTTTTGTGCCGCTGGCGACGCGTTTGAGCACATACTGCTCGGGGCCGGATGGGCCGTCGGGGCGGAGGATATCCGCCTCTAAAAAGCTAATCGCAACCACCTTCCAGAACGGCTGGCGCAGAAAAATATCCGCCTCTGTGGCATTCGGGTCGGTCTTGCGTTTTTGCTCAACAAAATGCCCGAACAGGGCAGCGCGCTGTTCGGCCGGGTCGGTACTGTCACACCCCGTCAGGTTACGGGCTGCAGTGACATCGGGTACGGTTTCGATGTCGAAAACAAACAGGCTGCGGTGCTGCATATAAACTCTCCTCGTTGGAAAGCTATCATAACAAACCATCGGCACTATGCCTATCCCTTGACAGGATTCCCGCGCAGCGCCATATCAGGCGTCTGGTTTAGTATCTCGCTCCCTTTTTCTCAACCTAACCTCACCCTTCTTCTCAACGGCACCTAAAGGTGAACACCATGTTTGCTGCCGAATGGACGAACTCCCTTCTGCTTGCGTTGTGGGTGGCCTCGTTCGTGTATGTGCTTTGGCTTATGTGCCTTGGCGGCCAACAGAGCGATTCCGTCCGCCGCATCGGCATGACTGCCGAAAAAGACCCTCCTTTCGTGAGCGTACGCGATATCGTTCGGGCCTTCCGTGCCCTCCGGACCGTGTGCGACCGGGCGCAGATTCCCTGCCCCAAGATGCAAATCGCCCGGAATATGATCATCAACGCCTATGCTAATCCGTCGCTCATCATGCTGACGGTCGGCATCATCCGCCATTTGACGGATGACGAACTCGAAGCGCTGATTGCCCATGAGCTGGCCCATATCCTCCATGAGGACAGCAGCCGGCTGAACCCGTCCCGCTGTTTGGAAGGCTGGGGCTTCGCCCTCAGCATCCTCGGGATGATTTTTATGGGTGTCGGCTTTGTCTGCATGCTGTCTGCCTACCGCGACGACGCCGTTATGCTTGCTGCGACCAAAGTTGCGATGTTCTGGAGCATGGCGGTACTGATTGTCGTCTCGGTGGTTGCGCGCCTGTGGGCACGTCACCGCAGCCGCTGCATCGAATACGAGGCTGACGCCACTGCGGCGTTCCTGACCTCCAGCGGTGCAGTTACGCGGATGCTGACCAAGGTTTGTGTCTACAAACGCCGATGGTCTGTCAGTACCGGTCTCATCAAGAGCATGTGGCAGGATGTGGATGGCAATCTGCTGTTCATGATTCTCGCCTGTCTCATCTCTGCGCTGGCGCTCATCGTCGGCATTCTGGAGCGCACCTACGTCGCGCTGATGTACATCCCCTACCGGCTGCACGTCACACATCCCCCCGGGGAACGGCGCATCCAGGCACTCGGATAACGAAGAAAAGCCGCGGCATTTGCCGCGGCTTTTTTATTGTTTCCGCACTGTGCCAATCCCTTGACAGGGTTTCCGGGCAGCGCCATATCAGGCAGCAGATTACACATCATCTCGCTATCCTTTTCCCCAAAATCACCTCCCCCCTCACAATGACGCCTAAAGGTGCACTATGTTTGCTGCCGAATGGACGGCTTTTCTTTTGATTGCGCTTTGGGTTGCATCGTTCCTGTTCGTGTTGTGGCTCGACCGCATCAACACGGCACAGGTAGATGCCATCATGCGTACCGGCATGGACGCAGAAAAAGACCCCCCTGTTCTGAGCGTGCGCGACATTGCCCGGGCCTATCGCGCCCTGCGTGCCGTGTGTGCACGGGCGCAGGTCCCCTGCCCCGAGCTACGCATCGCCCGAAATATGCTCATCGGTGCCTACGCCTATCAGGCGCACATCATGCTGACGCTCGGCATCATCCGCCGTTTGGAAGATGACGAGCTCGAGGCACTGGTCGGCCATGAACTGACCCATCTCCTCAATAAAGACTCCCACCGACTGTATCCTTCCAGAAAGCTGGACGGGGTGGCATTCCCCCTCGCCCTGCTCCTTCTGTATTTTGGTGGCATTGGCGCCCTCTTCGCGCTGGTCGGATTCTATAACGATCCGGTCATGTTCGGGCTGACCAAGGTTGCCATGTTCTGGGCCATGGTCACGCTGGTTACCGCTCCACTGGCCTGCCGCCTGTGGGCGCGTCATCGCAGCCGTCGCATCGAATACGAGGCTGACATCGGCGCCGCACGTTTGAGCTCCGGCGGTGCAGTCGCAAGGATGCTGAACAACATCTGCGCCCCCAAGAGCCCGTGGCTGATCAACGCAGCCTTTGTCAAAAACATCTGGAAGGATGTGGGCGGCAACCCGCTGTTTATCATCCTCGCCGCGCTCTTTTCCGTGATTGCCATCAGTGTGGGCATTCTGGAGAGGATCACGGAGGTACTGAGGTACATCCCCTACCGGCTGCACACCACGCACCCACCACATGTGCAACGCTCCCAAGCGGTCGGATAACGACGAAAAGCCGCGGCATTTGCCGCGGCTTTTTTGTTGTTTTCGCCCTATCCACGCTTGCAGCACATCCTCGGCCTCCCCATAACCTTTGTATACAATTTTTATCGAGAGGGTGCGTACATGCACAACGATGAGTTCAAACAATTGGTTCTTTATGTGCTGGTGTTCTGGCTCGTCGCCTCCACATTTGCATTTGCCCATATCAACCTCAGCGCCGCCGATGATGCGCTGGCCTTTAAACTGGGGTTGATGGGCGGCCTGTTCGGCCCCGCCTTCGGGTTTTATATGTTCCAGCACAGGGGCGACAAGAAACGACCCTGAACATCCTCGTGTTAAAGGCCCCCGGTGGGGGCCTTTTTGTTGCCTATAGCCGAGTGCGGCGGTATAGTGCGGGCATGGATTTTTCGGCACCTTTGATTCACGGCACGTTCCTCAAACGCTACAAGCGCTTCTTTGTCGATGCCCAACTGCCGGACGGCACCACCGTCACCGCCCACTGCCCCAATACGGGTTCCATGCTCGGGCTGATGGGTAATGATTATGGCGTATACCTCTCCCCCGCCGATAACCCGGAGCGTAAGCTGCGCTATACGCTTGAGATGATTGACGTCGGCACCTCGCTGGTCGGTGTAAACACCAGCCGCCCGAATGCCATTGTGGCGGACGCGGTTGCGACAGGACTGATTCCGGAACTGACAGGCTACGCCACACTTGAGCGGGAGAAAAAGTACGGCAAGAACAGCCGGATTGATATTCTGCTCAACGACCCGGCCAAGGGCACCTGTTTTATTGAGGTCAAAAACACAACCCTGCGCGAGGGCAATGCCGCCCTGTTCCCGGACGCGGTGACCAGCCGCGGCCTCAAGCACCTTGAGGAACTGATGGCCGAGCGTAAAGCGGGCAACCGTGTGGTGATGTTCTACCTTGTCCAGCGGAGCGATTGCGATTACTTCAGCGTTGCCGACACCATTGACCCGGCCTACGGTAAGACCCTGCGGCAGGCTGTGGCAGAAGGATTGGAAATTATGGCCTACAGCTGTAAACTGAACGCAACGGCCATCACCGTAGATAAAAAACTGGAGGTCCGCCTGTAATGGGGCGCAAAGTTACCGTCAAGAACAACGTAGAGCTGAACAAAATGCGCATTGCCGGGCGTTTTGCCGCCGAGGTGATGGACTATGTGACGCCGTTCATCAAAGCCGGCGTGTCCACGCTGGAGATTGACAAGCTCTGCCATGATTACATTGTCAAACACGGCCACATCCCTGCGCCGCTGAACTATAAGGGGTTTCCCAAATCCGTCTGCACCAGCATCAACGAGGTTGTTTGCCATGGCATTCCTGATGCCAAGCGGCTGCTCAAGGACGGTGACATCATGAACCTTGATATTACGGTGATTGTGGACGGCTACCACGGCGACCACTCCCGCATGTTCCTGATTGGTCAGGTGTCCGATGAAGCCCGCAAGCTGGTCGACGTGACCTACGAAGCCATGATGGCCGGTATCAAAACCGTTAAATCCGGCAGCTACCTGAGCGACATCGGCAAGGCTATCGAAGCTGTTGCCCGCAAACACGGCTACGGCATTGTGGAAGACTTCTGCGGTCACGGCATTGGCCGTATTTTCCACGAGGACCCTCAAGTCCTGCACTACGACGCTGGCGACAGCCGTTTTGACATGCGCCTGAAAAAGGGCATGACCTTTACCATCGAACCGATGATTAACATCGGCAGCCCCGGCACGGAAGTGCTGGATGACGGTTGGACGGCAGTAACCGTTGACGGCAAACTCTCCGCCCAGTTTGAACACACCATTGCCGTGACCGATAACGGGTACGAGATTTTGACCAAATCCCCCAAAGGCTGGCATAAACCACCTTACAGCGGCGCCTGAGGCACCCATGAGCGAAACGCCCCACTATCACGGTCACCGCCAGCGCCTGAAAGAGCGCTTTACGGCCGCACAAGGTCAGGGGATGCAGGACTATGAGCTGCTGGAGCTGCTGCTGACCTATGCTATTCCGCGGCGGGATGTAAAACCGATTGCCAAAGACCTGCTGGCAACGTTCAAAACCCTTGGCAATGTGCTGGCAGCAAGTCCGGCCCGCCTGAGCGAGGTTGACGGTGTTGGCGACAGTGTAGCCGTGTTACTGAATCTGGCCCATGCGCTGGGCATGCGCGACCGCCGCAACGATGCACTGGCGACCACAACATTCGAGAACAAACTCGATCTGCTGGATTATCTGTACGCCCAGATGGGCCCGCTGAAGCACGAGGAGTTCCGTGTTCTGTTCATGGATGCCAAGAACAAACTGGTAGGCGAGAAAACCATCTTCCGCGGCACGGTAAACAGTGCCGCCATTTACCCGCGGGAGATTGTCCGCGAAGCCTTTGATGCCGGTGCCACCGGTCTTGTACTGGTACACAACCACCCCAGCGGTGACCCGACCCCCTCTCCGGATGATGACATCACCACAGAGGAAGTGGCCATGGTTGCCCGCATGGTCGGCCTGCAGGTTGTTGACCACATCATCATCGGCGATGACCGCCATTACAGTTACCGTGATAAAGGAAAGCTCTGACCCATGCCGGAACGGACTACAGTCACCATTCTGGGGGCAACAGGCAGCATAGGCCGCAGCACGCTGGAGTTGCTCCGTACCCACAAAGACAAGTTCCGCATTACAGCCCTTGCCGCAGGCAGCGGCGCAGGTGCCCTGTGCGAACTGGCGCGGGAGTTCCAGCCCCGCTTTGTTGCCCTTGCCGACAAGAGCAAATACCACGAGCTGCATAACGGCCTGGAAGGTACTACCGCCGCTTTTGACTGCGGTGACCATGCGGTAACCGACGCGGCATCGCTGGATGCGGACATTACCATTTGCGCCATTACCGGCATTGCGGGGTTGTCCTCTACACTGGCAGCCATCAGGCGTGGCAAAACTGTAGCGATTGCCAACAAGGAGAGTCTGGTCTGTGCCGGCAAACTGATTATGGACGCCGCCAAAGAGCATGGCACCACCCTGCTGCCGCTGGACAGTGAACATAACGCCCTGTTCCAGATTTACGACCCTGCCAAAATTGACGATGTTACCGCCCTCACCCTGACGGCCTCCGGCGGGCCATTCCGCACATGGGATGCGGCACGTATTGCCGCTGCCACACCAGCGCAGGCTGTGGCCCACCCCAACTGGAGCATGGGTGCCAAAATATCCGTGGATTCTGCCACCCTGATGAATAAGGGGCTAGAGCTGATAGAGGCGGCGTGCCTCTTCCCGCAGGCGGCGGCGATGCTCAAGGTCGTCGTCCATCCGCAATCGGTCATTCACGGCATGGTCAGCTACCGCGACGGTAATGTTGTGGCCGCCATGAGCCAGCCGGACATGAAAATCCCCATCTCCTATA
The DNA here is from genome assembly GCA_016125375.1 of Pseudomonadota bacterium. GTDB lineage: Bacteria > Pseudomonadota > Alphaproteobacteria > UBA1280 > RI-95 > RI-95. The sequence goes on from WGLU01000002.1 coordinate 112,110, forward strand.
CACTGGGCTGGCCGAACCGGCTGGAAAGTATGGCCAAACCGCTGGACCTGACAAAACTGAGCGGCCTGACGTTCGAGGAGGCAGATACAACACGTTTCCCCTGTTTGCGTCTTGCACAGGAGGTTCTGGCGAGCGGCAACCCGGCCGCACCGATTGTGTTGAATGCGGCCAATGAAATTGCCGTTGCTGCATTTCTGGACAGCCACCTGCCGCTTATGGGCATCCCTGCACTGGTCGAGGAAGCCCTCCAGCTCGAAACACCCATCCGTCCTGCGAGCATTACCGATGTGATGACCATCGACGAAGGCACCCGTGCTTGGGCTACACACAACCTGAAACGGTTCGCGGCCTGATGCTGACATTCACGCCCCTTGCCAGCGGCTCCAAAGGTAACGCCAACCTGCTGAGCTGGGATGGCCACCATGTGCTTATCGACTGCGGGCTACGACTGAAAAACATCAAAGACCTGCTGGCTCAGCAGGGCCTGAGCGGCCATGACCTGAGTGCCGTCATCGTCACCCACGAGCATAGCGACCATGTGGGCGGTATCGGCCCCCTGGCACGGGCCTTCGGGCTGGATGTACACCTGACCGCCGGCACGCAAAAGGGCGCTGACGGCCTGCTGGATAAAGTCGCCTGCCAGATTATTTCCCCCCATCAGCCGTTCACCATCGGCGGGTTGGTTTTCAGCCCATTCCCTGTGCCCCATGACGCGCGGGAGTGCGTTGGTTTTACCTTCCATAAAGAAGGGCAGAAGAACGGTCCTGTCATGGGATATCTGACCGACTGTGGTCACATTACCCCCTACATTACCGAGCGCCTCAAGCCCTGCTCCTACCTCGCCGTCGAGGCAAACCACTGCCCCGACATGCTGCGTGACGGGCCTTACCCGCGCCAGCTCAAAAACCGTGTCGGCGGTCCTTATGGGCACCTGTCCAATCACCAGACCGCAGCCCTGCTTGCCGACCTTGCCGAAGGTCTGGCCGAGGTACGCCTGACCCACCTGTCGGAAAACAACAACACGCCGGACGCCGCCCTACAGGCAACCCGCCCCAGCTTGCGCGCACAGACAGGGCTCGCCGTTGCCGAGCAATATGCCGTGGCTCCGGCCCTGACCATGAGCTGGTAAGTTAAATACCCTTGATAAGCGCCGTAAAATGGCCGTATAGTGCATCCCATGATGACCGCAGCACAGATACAGCAGATGATTGCACAGGCCCTGCCCACCGCGACCGTAGTGGTAGAGGACCCCATGAACGACAATACGCACTTCCGTGCGGTTGTCGTCTGCCCCGATTTTGCCGGTAAGAGCATGGTCGAGCAGCACCGCATGGTTTATGCGGCGCTGGGTGATGCCTTCAGCGGCCCCCTGCATGCCCTGCAACTGCGTACAAGTGCCAAGTAAGGAAAGAGAGTCCCATGACCCCAGAGTTGAAAGCCAAGTTTGACGCCCTGATTGCCGAAACCCCTGTTGTGGTGTTCATGAAAGGCACCAAGCAGTTCCCGCAGTGCGGTTTTTCCGCCCGCGTTGTACAGGCACTGAGCATGCTGGACGTTCCGTTTACCGACATCAACGTTCTGGACGACTGGGACGTGCGCGAAGGCATCAAGGAATATTCCAACTGGCCGACCATCCCCCAGGTTTACATCAAGGGCGAGTTCATCGGTGGCAGCGACATCATTATCGACCTGCTGCAATCCGGTGAGCTGGCGCAAATGGTTGCCGACATCAAAGCAGCCTAAGCCCTTGCTTAGTCGACATGAAAAACCGCCCGGTTGGGCGGTTTTTTCGTTAGCGGTTCAGGACCTCATTGCGGGTGCTGCCGACAATGGCCATCACCTCCTCGACCAGGGATTCCGGCACGTGTAATTCCAGCAAAATACTTTGCAGATGTTCGGCAACCACGTCGAAATGGATATCTGTCAGGCCCTTTTCTTCTACCAACGGGCGGTGTGCCTCACGCAGGGAAGCACCACTGTAATTAGGAAGAGCGCCAAAGGCATAAGCCAGAAACACCTTCATTTTGCGGCGCTGGGCACGCTCGTCCATATCGGTAAAAAAGCGGCCAACCTCTACATCCCGCAGCAGACGATTGTAAAGCAGGTCGACCACAGCATCCACTGCGGCCTTGCCGCCAATACGGGTAAACAGACTATCTTCCGGGGCTTGGTCGGGCATCATGGACTCTCATCTCCTTTTTACCCAGTCTGGGGGAGCGGGGGCGAAACACCAAAAAGAAGCCCGTATAAACGGATAAAAGGCCGCAAAAGCGGCCTTTTATGTTTGTCGGATGTCTATCCTATCAGGTCATTCCTGCTCCTGGATTTCCTTTTCTTCCATTTCGGTGTAGGCAACCTCAATCTTCACCACACGGTTACGGGCAGAGGCAACACCGTCGGCTGTTTTGAGGGGCAGGTTCTTCTCACCCACGCCGGTTGCCTCAATCAGTTCCTTGGGGAAACCTTCCTGCAACAGTGCCCTCTCAACTGCCAGCGCACGGCGCATGGACAGATCCATATTGTAGGCGGCAGGGCCGGCACGGTCGGCATAGCCAACAACCGTAATGCGCGTGGTGCTGCCATTGCGCACAGCATCTACCAGTTTCTGCACAACTTCCATGCCGTCAGAACCGATCTTGTCACTGTCAAACGCGAAGTAGATTGCGTCTAGCACTTGGCGAGGCACTTCGGCCTTGATGGTGCGGATTATCGTCTGCTCATCCGCAACGGGAGGAGCTACCTCCTCGGTGGGCTGTCCTGCGGTGGCCTCATCCGCAACAATCGTCTGAAGTGTGACATCTTCTTCCACCAGAGGCTTGGTATTCATGCGGCCTTCAATCATCTCGACGAGGGATGTCAGCTCCTGCATATCGCAGTACTCCGGACGGCCAGTAAACCAGCGACGTTCGCCACGCTCGACATTACAGTCGAACAGGACCTGGGCATGGGCGGAAAGGTAGGGATAACGGGTCTTGCTACCTGCAGCAAACAACTCACCCAGACGGCGGTGCATGCCGTTCAGCATCTGACGGTCTTCGTCATTCCGGATGTGCCACTTGGCAGGGTCTTCCATATCCACAGCGCTCCCATCAGCTGCTGCACGACCCTTGTCGGCAAAGTGGCTGACATCGCTATAGTCAAAGACAGACAGGGGCACACCCAGTTGATACTCTTTAAAAGTCACGTAACGGGAATACTCGGATGCCAGATAGCGGTTAAAGTCGTCATACATGCTGTAGGCAGCCGTATTGCCCACGTCGTTTGCTAGACGGTAATTATTGAAGGAGGTTGTACACGCGCCGAGAGCCAGAGCGGCAACAGCACTCAGCAGGCTGCCGGTCACGGATTTGAGAGTCATCGAGTTTTCTCCAAACTTCTTTTGTAAACTTTTATCAGCGCATCGACCACCAGCGGGCTGAATTTGTCGCGGCTGGTGTGCAGTCTATTCAAAACTTCCTCGGCTGGCAATGCGTTACGGTACATGCGCGGCCGGGTCATGGCACAAAAGACATCGCACACGCCTAGAATCTGCGCACGGATATCGATATCCCCTACGGTTAATTTGTTCGGATAACCACTGCCGTCAGCCCGTTCATGCATCTGGCGGATGACCTGCTTGATGGGCAGTTCAAAATCCACCTGTTCCAGAACCTGCATCGTGTGCTCCACATGCTGCTCCACCGTCTGCCGTTCTTCAGCCGTCAGGGTTCCCTTTTTGTTGACGATTTTCTTGGGGATGAATATCCGCCCGATGCCCGAGAGCTTGGCCGCATAAAACAATGTCGAGCGGTCGAACCGCTTCAGACCAAGTTCCTGCCCGACGTCCACTGCCAGTTTGGCAAAGCGCTCGTGGTGACCGGCCAGATACTCATCCCGCACCTCGATTGCCTTTATCAGCGCGTCGGTCATCTGCCCCAGATGGCGAACCCGCTGCTTGTCACGCCGGGACAGACCATACCAGAGCAACCCCATAAACGCAGCCGACGCAGCCACTACCTGAATGGCCAGCAGCCACATGTACAGGGTTTCGTAGCGCCTAAAATCCCGCATGGCCCAGATGTACGGCGTTTCATGCACCACGACAAACGTGCTGTTTGGAATTGCCTGCGCCTTGCGGAACAGGCGGCTATCCCCCTCACCGGCCAGTTCCGCGCCCATAGGCTCATCACGCAGTGGGGCAATCTTGCCGTTGCCGACCCGGTACCAGGCCCCTGTATCGATAGCCCGGAATGAGAGGTAACTTGCCTCATTATTATTATCCGCGCCGGAGAAAGCATTCAGCACATCCGTCGCATCGGCTTGCAGGTACAGCGTACCCACGGCTGCGGGATGCTCGGCATCCAGATTATCAATCGGAACAAAAACCTCGATATAAGTCCGGCCGCTGGCAACAATCGCGCCGCCCAGCATCGGCTGGCGGATTTGTAAAGCGCGGCTCAGGTACACCATACTCTGCGGATTGAAAGTGGCCACACTTGCGCTGGCAGCCACGGAAACACGGGCATTGACCCCCAATAGCATTGCCGTGCGCAGGCCCGTGCGCTGCTGGAGTTCTTCCAGTGTACGGGACAGATAAGCCGTATGCGCCGCATAGGTATCAGGCAGCTGACCGTCCGTGCTCTTGTTCGTTTCCATGACGTAGAGGCGAACAAGGTCAGCCTGCACGATAGGCTGGGCAGATTTGACCAGCTCCCCAACCCACGTATTGAAGACGTGTGCCTTGTCCTGGGCACGGGTTGCCGTCCGCTCGGCCATCAGCTCCTGCTGGGCCTCAAGGCGGTTTTTCATGTTCAGGGTAAACACGCCCCCTGCCCCTGCAACCAGCAAGGCGCAAAAGAGGGTGCTCAGTTTAAGGAACAGCGAATATGGTTTGCGGGTCTGGTAGAGGGTCATCATGGCTTGTCATTACCTTGTTGGGGCAAGAGGGTACTTTGTTTTTTTACAGGCACGTGCATCCAGCGCGTGGTGGTGTTGACCGAATAATACGGGTCATACTGCAAGAAACCCGTATCCGGCAGAACATCTGTTATCAGGCTGTCCAGCACGTATATCTGCTCGCCGGAGCCTTGCGGATATACGGCCAGCACGGCATGTCCTGTCTGCCGGATTGTGTCGCGCACAACAACAAGACGCAGCCGGTCATCTGTATAGCCGAGGGCACGTAGCGATACATATTTGAGGATGGCATAGTCCTCGCAATCACCATCATGCTCGATAAACTCCAGCGGCGAGGCCCAATAGTCGGTCTTATGCCACACCTGCTCATCGCTACGGTAAGGCCAGCGGTTGGCGAAAGCATTCACTTCGCGGAGCATATCCAGCCCGCTTTTTTTAGTATCCCGCATTTTTTGCAGGAAGGCGCGCCAGCTGCGCAGCTGCGGGGTTGCGCAGGTGATGGAACTTTTATCACAAGCGTCATAAACTGCCTGCTCGGACTGTATCCGCGCCAGCACCGCCCGCCAGTTGGGAAAAGCTTCCAGCCCGCTGCCCTGAACTTCGTAGGACGAGAAAATACCCACGGGCAGGCGCTCGTGTTTGTCATCTGTTTGCACAAAGGCGGAGGCGTTCCCTGCCATCAGGGCCACGACACTCACGACTGCAAACCAGATACGCATATGGTCTAGCGCTCCCGCATGGCGTTATCACGCACCTTATAGAAAGGCTTGAGCAGATAATCCATGATGGTTTTACGGCCGGTCAGAATATCAACGTTGGCAATCATGCCCGGGATAATCGGCAACAGCCTGCCGTTGGGGGCTTTCATCTCGCCGCTTTCCGTGCGCACACGGATAACATAGAAAGCCTCGCCTTTCTGGTCGGCGACAGTATCGGCGCCGATGGACTCCACATACCCTTTCAGGCCACCGTAGATAGAGAAGTCATAGGCGGTGAGCTTGACCATAGCCCCCTGCCCCGGACTGATGAAGGCAATATCCTGCGGACGGATGCGGGCTTCTATCAGCAGTTTGTCCTCGTAAGGAATCAACTCGACGATATCCTCGCCCGGTTTCACAACACCGCCGATTGTGTTCACGAGCAGCTGCTTGACCGTACCCTTGACTGGTGCGCGGACCACGGTGCGGTTGACCTTGTCCTCGACAGCGCGCATGACCTCGGTCAGGCGGAAGAGCTCGTCGCGCTTCTCTGCCAGCTCTTTCAGGCGTTCATTCTTCCATTGGGAATCGAACTCCTGCTCGCGCTCAATGCTTTCGTTCAGTGCCGATTCCGCAGCTGGTACAGCCAGCTTGGCGCTATCGTAACGGCCCTGTGCATCGTTCACTTCCTTACGGGTTTCAATCAGCGCCATTTTAGCAATAACGCCCTTTCTCTCCATTTCTTCCGACAGACGGAGCTGCTCGGCGGACAGGTCATAGGAGCGCTTGGTCTGGTCACGGTTCTTCTGGGCGTCCAGCAGTTCCTGCTTTTTCTGCTCGATCTGGCGTTTCATGACGGACTTGGTGCTTTTTCGCTCTTCTTCCTGCGACGTATAAAGCGCTTCTTCCTGCGCGACAATGTTCGGCGCATCGACGCGCAAATCTGCCGGGAACTGCGGTTCAATACCCGTTGATTGCGCATCCAGACGGGCAACAGCCGCCTTGAGGTACAGCACGCGGTTGCGCTTTTCGGCATAGGACGAGGCAAAACCCGTATCATCAATCCGCACGAGCGGCTGGTCCTTCTCGACCAGATCCCCTTCGCGGACCAGAATCTCGGCCACTGTACCGCCATCAAAGTTCTGGATAACCTGAACCTTGCTGGACGGAATCACTTTGCCCATGCCGTGGGTGACTTCGTCGATCTCTGTAATGCCTGCCCATGCCAACAGCAGCAGCAGGAAGGACAGCGTGGTCCAGAACAGGATATTGGAAACCGGCGCCGCGCCGCGTAGTGTGGCCTGACGTACATCATCCATGAAGGCACCATCCTCCCAGCTTGTGGGGAAGAGTTTCTGGTGCAACACACGCTGGCCTTGGTACCAGTGCGCTTGCGCCTGATCCCGATAGGCCTGCGCTTTTTTAACCAGCGGCTTTTCACGCTGTTTTTCCATGAACTGTTTGTACTGTCCTGCCAGCTTGCCCTTAGGCTCCTGCACGGGCTGGTCGCCGGGCACGGCTTTAAGTTTGTCGAGGTGCTTTTTCATTGGTTGCCCCCCGTATTGGCCTGAATCCCCTGATTGGCAAGCATGTGGAGAACTTTCTCCTTCGGCCCGTCAGCCACGATGTGGCCGTTATCAACCACAATGACCCGATCAACCAGATCAAGCAGGGCCGGACGGTGGGTAATGACAATCAACGTGCTGCTTTTAAACATGTGGCGCATGTTGTTCAGGACAGTTTGCTCGGTGCGGCTATCCAGTCCGTTCGTCGGTTCATCCATGATGACGACCTTGTGGTTTTTCAGGAACATGCGTGCCAGCGCCACACACTGTTTCTGACCGCCGGAAATACCGTCTCCGCCACGGCCTAGGGGCATGTCGTAACCCATGGGATGGCGGCCGGCAAAATCAGATACGCAGGACAGCTCGGCGGCGTTATTGAACTCCTCCGGCGATGCCTGAGGGTACGCCATCATAATGTTCTCGCGCAGGGTGGTATTGAACAGGCTTACAGTCTGCGGTACGTAGCCCATTTTGGAGCGGAACTCCGACGGGTCCTGCTGACGGATCTCGATATCATCCAGCAGGATGGAACCGGACTGGGGGTTGTACAGGTTCAGAATCAGTTTGGCGATAGTGCTCTTGCCGCTGCCTGTTCGGCCAATAATGCCTACCTTCTCGCCCGGACGGATGCGCATATTCAGGTTATGCAGGCTGTTGTTCTGCGCACCCGGGTAGCTAAAGTACACATTGCGGAACGTGATGCCGCCGGCAAATGCAGGATTGTAGATAAACTGCTTGCCCTCGGGACGCTCGGTTTCCATTGCCATGATGTCGCCCAGTGTTTTGAGGGACGTGTTGGCCTGTTCGTAACGGGCGTAAAGCGCGGCAGCCTGACTGACCGGTGCCATGGCACGTCCGGTCAAGAGCGTACATGCAACCAGACCACCTACGCTGAGGTCGCCTTCTTTAATCCGGTAAACGCCGATAATCACGACAAGGACAGATACAATCTGCTGGATAAAAATACTGAAGTTCAAACCGAACGCCGCATAAAAGCGTGATGCCATGCTCACCCGTGCGACTGTACCGACGGACTGCTCCCAGATAGCTTGTGTCCGACTTTCCAGATTATGGGCTTTAATGGCCTCTATACCCGTCAGAGCCTCCACCAGGTGGCCATGCTTGGCGTCCAGCTCGTGCGTGACACGGGCGACGATGCTCTTGATGGGTCGCTGGATGGTCAGGCTCAGCATCAGGACAAGCGGCACGGCAATCAGCGGCACCAGTGCCATCGCTCCGCCGAACAGCGCTACAAAACCGATAAAAATAAATACGAACGGCAGGTCGATAAGACTGACCAGCGTTGCCGAGGTGAAGAAGTCGCGCAGGGACTCGAACTCGCGGAGCTGGTTGGCAAAAGACCCCGCACTGTTGGCCTGTTTGCCCAACCGGATATTCAGCACGTGCTGGAACAGCCGGCTGGCCAGCAGAATATCCGCACCGCGCCCGGCCACATCGATAAAGTAGCCGCGCAGCTGGCGGAAAATGAAATCGAAAACGAAGCAGAGAATCACCGCCGATGCCAGCGCCCACAAGGTTGCCGTTGCCGCATTGGGCACGACGCGGTCATAGACGTTCATGACAAAAATAGGGCTGACAATCGCCATCAGGTTGGTAAAGACAGAGGCCAGAATCACCTGTCCGTAAAGCTTGCGAAACTGTTTGACCGTACTCCAGAACCACCCCTGCCCGGTCTGGAACATATCCGTTGCCAGCTCAGCCGCGGAGGCTGGACGCAAAAGAATGACGCTGCCCTCGTAAACCTGCTCCACAAAGGCATCCAGCGGCACCGACGCCACGGACTGATTGGTTGACGGGTCGTAATAGGTCAGGGATTTTTTCTCGTCCAGCGCGGTTACAACAACGGCGCCGCCGTTTTTTGTCAGGGCGACAAACGGAACCACGTGGGGGGACAGATGGTCGGGCGCGCGGTCAACAACCTTTGCATTCAGGCCAATACGTCGGGCTGCCCGTACAAACAGGCTGGGCGTGAGCCTGCCACTGCGCAAAGGCAGACCGGCAACCAATGACGGGCGCGAGAATTGCTTTTGATAATAGCCGGCCAGATAAACCAGACACTCCAGCAACACGTCAAAAATAACATGTGCCTTTGCCACTTCTGTCTGAGCAACCTTTTTGGGCGCTCTTTTGCGCTCTTGTTGTTGGGTCATTTGTTCCCCGTCCCGTCTTGCGGCACATAGCCGCGCACTGCACTTACATGAGGTAAGTATAAATTATTATTCCACTTTTGACATGGCCTTAAAAATCCATATAGTGGTTTCACTCGGCTTATACGGGTTAACTATAATTAATGACTTACGGGGGTTCCTGTGAAACATTCTCTCCGCGTAACTCTGGCAAGCCTTCTGGCTGGTACCGCTCTGATGGGCACCTCCACCGCCTCTGCCATGACACTGGAAGACGCTGTCCGCAAAACCCTTATTGAAAACCCCCAGATTATCTCCGCTCGCCAAAGTGCCGATCAGGTGGATGCCGAGGTTGACGAAGCATGGGGCGGTTACTTGCCACAGGTCGACCTGACTGCCGCTACAGGTCACGAGCGCAGCAATAACCCGTCTACCCGCGCCCGCGGTGCCAACGACCCCAACACATCCATGTGGCGTAACGAAGGCCGTCTGGTTGTATCGCAAATGCTGTATGACGGTGGCCGCGTGTCCTCGCTGGTCGGTCAACAACGCGCCCGTTTGGGAGCCGCCAATGCCACGCTGGATGAAACCCGCGAGAATACCGCCCTGCGTGCCATCCTTGCCTATTTTGACGTTGTGCGCCTGAACAAACTGGTCGGCCTGGCAACAGAGAACCGTACCAACCACCAAGTCTATCTGGACAAAATTACCGAACAGGCCCGCGGCGGTCAGGTCAGCAAGGCCGACATTCGTCAGGCTGCCGGCCGTCTGGCACTGGCTGAGAGCACGCTGATTGACTTCCAGCGCCAGCGCGACGATGCCAATGCGACCTTTGTATCGCTGGTTGGTGAAGCACCGACCGATCTGGCACAACCGACCTTCCTGGAAGAAGGCGAACTGCCGACATCGCTGGATGATGCACAGGAAAGCGCCATGGAAAACAATCCTGCCGTTATTGCCGAACGCAATAATGTCAAAGCTGCCGGTGAAGCCGTACGGGAGAGCAAATCCTCTTTCCTGCCGCGCCTGAACGCCGAGCTTTCCGCTGGCCGCGCCCACAATCTGGACGGCTCCCGCGGGGACAACAACGAAGGCGTTGCCCTGATGCGCATGAGCTATAACCTTTACGCCGGTGGGTCGGACATGGCCCGTAAACGTGCCCGCATCATGCGTGAGGGCGCTGCGAATGCCGACCTGACCCAGCGTCAACGTCAGGTAAAAGAACGCACACGCCAGTCGTGGAACGACTACACCAACACCCGTGCGCGCCTGACGCCGCTGTCCGAACATGTAACTGCGGCAACCCAGACACGCGATGCCTACAAGGATCAGTTCGATCTGGGCAAACGTACCCTGCTTGACCTGTTGGATTCGGAAATCGAGCTGTTCAACTCCAGAGTTGCCCTGACTAACGCCGAATATGAATATGCCTTCTCCAAATACGAGCTGGCTTCTCTGATGGGTGAATTGGTTGAGAAATTCGCGCAGAAGTAACCCTGCCGTCACTTGATAAATGCCCCGCAGGTGTGCGGGGCATTTTATTTGGCCGTCTTCCATAAAAAAACACCCTCCGCATGGAGGGTGTTTTCAGTATGGCACCTATGCACTCATCTGCTGGCTTTCCAGCTCGCGGCGGTGCAATTTGCGGGTATGGCTGTCCAGACCCTTTTTCCGCAGGCGGATATGGCCAGGCGTTACTTCCACCAGTTCATCATCGTTGATGTAGGTCAGGGCGTATTCCAGCGTAATCGGACGCGGTGGTGTCAGCTTGACGGCATCATCCTTACCGGCGGCACGGATGTTGGTCAGCTGTTTACCTTTGACCGGGTTAACCTCAAGATCGCCTTCTTTGGCGCACTCGCCGATAACCATACCGTCATACAGCTCTTCCGCATGGCCGATGAACAGCACACCACGCTCCTCAAGGTTCCAGAGGGCGTAAGCAGCGCTCTTACCTGCAATCATGCTCACCAGAACGCCGTTACGGCGGGAGGATGCCTGGCTGCGTACCGGTCCGTAGTGTTTGAACTGGCGGGTCAGGATACCAGTACCGCGGGTATCCATCATAAACTCGCTGCGGTAGCCAATCATGCCACGGCTCGGGGCTTCAAAAATCAGGCGTTGCTTGCCGCCGTAATCGGCCACCATGTCGACCAGCTCGGCTTTACGCAGGCCCATTTTCTCCATCACGACACCGGCAAAATCGGCATCCACGTCCACAATCACCTCTTCATAAGGCTCAAGGCGCTGGCCGTCGGCTTGTTCTTTAAAAATCACGCGCGGGCGGGATACGGAAAGCTCAAACCCCTCGCGGCGCATGGTTTCAATCAGCACAGCCAGTTGCAGTTCGCCACGACCATTCACCACAAAGGTTTCCGGACGGTCGCCCTGCTCTACGTGCAGGCCAACGTTAATTTCGGCCTCCTGCATCAGGCGGTTGCCGATTTCGCGGCTGGTCAGCTTGTCACCGTCACGGCCGCACAGGGGCGAGTCATTCACACTGAAGGTCATGCTCAGCGTTGGCGGCTCAACTGCCGGTGCCGCCAGCGGGCTGTTCACGGATTCATCGCACAGCGTATGCGACACACTGGCATTGGGCAGACCGGCAATGGAAACAATGTCCCCTGCCACGGCGCTTTCAACCGGCTGGCGGGATACGCCACGGAAAGCCAGGATTTTTGTCACACGGCCTTTCTCGACCAGTTTACCGTCGCGGGTCATCACTTTCAGCGGCATGCCAACCTTGGCAGTACCTGTATAGATACGTCCGGTAATCAGACGGCCCAGATAGGGATCGCGTTCCATGGTTGTACCCAGCAGGCTGAACGGGGCGTCGGAATCGGCCACCGGTGCGGGCACATGTTTGATAATCAGGTCCATGAGCGGTTTGCAGTTCTCGCCCTTTTCATCTGCTTTGGCGGATACCCAGCCATCGCGGCCCACGGCATACATTACCGGAAAATCAAGCTGCTCTTCGGTCGCGCCAAGGCTGTCGAACAGCTCGAACACTTCGTTTTCTACTTCGCTGATACGGGCATCCTTACGGTCAACCTTGTTGATGACCACAATCGGACGCAGGCCCTGCTTGAGGGCCTTGGAGAGCACAAACTTGGTTTGCGGCATCGGGCCTTCGGAGGCATCCACCAGCAGAACGGTACCATCTACCATGCCCAGGACGCGTTCCACCTCGGAGCCAAAGTCGGCGTGGCCCGGTGTATCAACAATGTTAATCAGGTTGCTGCCGTACATGATGGCTGTGTTTTTTGCCAGAATGGTAATGCCGCGCTCTTTTTCGAGGTCGTTGGAGTCCATCACGCGCTCGGTCACCGCTTCATTTGCGCGGAAAACGCCGGATTGGCGGAGCAATGCATCAACAAGTGTGGTTTTGCCGTGGTCAACGTGGGCAATGATGGCCACGTTGCGGATATGGTTCGATTTCATGGATAAATACAGTCGCCTTTATGGATTCGTGGTCTTTTTATCCTAAATCCTTGTGCACGCGCCATAAAAAAATGAAACAAGTCCCGTCCTGCCATCCATAAGCGCAGGGATTCGGGGCATAGGCTCTGCCAAGGCGCAGAACATGTTCATTTGTCGAAGCGCATCGCGCACAGAGATTTGGGATGGATGGTTTATTTTGTGCAGACCCGAACGACGCAGTGTACACGCACGTACATGAGGAGAGAGGGTCGCACACAAAATGAAGCAGCCGCCCAAAGAACAAGCGCGTACCACAAAAAAAAGCACGCCCCCAATCGGGGGCGTGCTCATTCTCGTTACTTCGGATCCTTGTCCTCCGCCGGCAGGGTGACGAACGTGTTGTCGTTACCCTTCTTGCGGAACGGCCAGGCCGGATGCGCGGTGTCGTAGGAACCGTCGTCCTTGACAGGCAGACGACCCAGACGGATCAGCTCGGCGGTCAGCACCACCTCGTCGTACTCGCCGGAGAGCTCCGGCGCGACCTTGATGATGGGCTTGCACGCCTTCGTCATCTCGCTGCCGAGGGCGCGGGCGCCGGTGCCCTTGGAGGCAGCACGGACGGCCAGCTCCTCGAGCGCCTCGCCAGTCACGCTGAAAGCGTAACCGTCGTGGCCCAGCTCGGTGCCGATGACGCTGAAGCGATCGCGGAACTTGTGGAAGACGTTGCCTTCCACTTCGGTCAGGATCTTCTTGAGGTCGTTGTTGTCGAGGAAACGCAGCGCGGCGATGTAGCCGGCGCGGCCCACGAACTCGGGCTTGAGGCCGAACTTCACGAGGTCTTCCTCCACGACGTAGAGGTAGATATCGTTCTCGTTCTCCTCGTTCTCGAGGTAGCCGCCGAAGCGACGACGCTCGCCGAACGCGGCCTCGGTGCCTTCACGACGCTCCTTGATGATCTTGCGCAGCGACGGGCGGTAGCTCGAGCGACCGCTCGCATCCGACGCCGGACCGGCATCGTCACCACCAGCCGGCATGAAGGCGCCGGCCATGATGAACATGATGTTCGAGGTGTCGATGCTGACCGGAATCGCCATGCCGGGCTGCGGACCAGGGAAATTGATCTGCATCTCGGCGCCTTCGATGATCGTCAGCAGCGCGTCCTGCACGGACTCGCCACCCACGTCGCCGGGGCGACCCTTGTCTTGCGCGATCTTATCGAGCTCGTCGAGGCCGATGATCATGCCCTGCTTGGAGATGAACTCCGCCACCTTGCGGGGGTCGTCCGCCTCCTTGGTCTGGCCGATCTTGCGCATGAAGTCGGCAGCAGCCGGGAACGCCTGCTTGACGATGTCCTCGACGTCCTTACCCACGTAACCCGCCTTCGTGACCTGGGGCAGGTTGCGGTAGATGTAGAACGGGAGGCCCGCCACCTTGGCCGCGGTCTGCATGATGTAGGTCTTACCCACACCGGTCGGACCGACCATGATGACGTTCGTCTTGTAGGGCTCCTTGCCCTGCGCGATCAGCTCGCGGTTCTTGCAGTGGCTGTAGATCGCCAGAGCGATCTCGTCCACGGCCTTGTCCTGGCCCCACACGGTGCGGCGGATGGCGACAGCCATCTCCTGCACGGTGAGCAGACGATCCTTGGAGGGATCCTTCTTGTCCTTGACGCGGCCGGCGACAGCCTGCTCGGCGACGAACTTGTCGGCGTAAAGCCGGGCCATCGACTCGCACAGGTACAGCTTACCGGGGATGCCGATCAGCTGGGGCGTCTTCTTGTCGTTGACGCCGGCGAGGCTGTGGCAATAGGGGTTGGCGCGGGTGCAGCCAGCAACGCTGCACTTCCAGTCGTTGGAAGCCATGGTATGTTCCTCCTGCATCAAACTTTTCAGATGCGATGCGAAAGTAAAAAGAGGGAAAGAGTGCGTAGAGTTGCAGAGTGGGAAACCCGTGGAACAGGCAATAAACCTGTGCTTATCGGATTATATCCCGGGGGATAAACAAAACGGACAAAAGCGAAAATAGATTTTCAATCATCGAAGTTTACTTGCGGGTGAAACTAAAATGCAAGCGCTTTTTGCATACAACTTTCCCTAATTGCTCATTTTTTGTGCAACGCGGCAATATTTTTATATTTCATGACTTGCAGGGAGTGACATCAATCCACTATAACTGTATGCACGCACAAAAGCTGTGTGATCTCTTTTGTCTTTTTTTCACGGTTCATTTTTTCGTGTTTTTGGTTGTTAAGACCAATGTCTCACGTACCTCATTCCCCAGATTTTCCTAAGTCACTCTTTTTCTTTGTTCTCCTCTGAGACGGAGTATCACCGATGAACAAATCTCGGTTCCTGATACTCGCCGCTTCGTTGCTGGTTGGCTGGCTGGCGATTACGTTCATCAGCCCCCCGCAAAATGCCACCCCTGCCAAGCCCTCCGTGGGCACCGAGCAGACGGTGACGCCGAACGGTGAGACCACCAAAACCCCGCCCGCTGCCACGCAGCAGACGGCTTCCCGCAACCCCATCGCCATCACCCATGGCGAGTTCGACGTCAAACTGGCGGCCGGCGAGTTCACTCGCGTGGCTGTTGCCAGCGACGGGCTGAAGGCCCTCGCCACGGGTTTGACCGCTGACGGCACGCGCTACCAGGCGCAGCTGCTGAGCGGCACCAGCGAGACCTTCTACCAGAACCTGCTGTCCCTGAACGCCAAGCGCGTGGCGGACGGCAAGACCCCGATCGGTTACCAGACCGCGGAATACCCGACCAACCTGTTGGCGGACATCCCGTGGTTCTGGATCATCATGATCGTGGTCATGATCTGGCTGTTCCGTCGCATGGGCCAGGCCGCTAGCGGCCAGTCCAACGGGCATAACCAGTTCATGAAGTCCACGGCCAAGGACGCCGAAGTGCCGGACATCACCCTCGACGACGTGGGCGGTATCGACCACATCAAGGGTGACCTGCGCAACTGGGTGCCCATGATGGTCAACAAGGGCGAGCTGGGCTTCCTCGGCGGCAACGTGCCGAAGGGTCTGCTGCTTGTCGGTCCTCCGGGTACCGGTAAAACGCTGACGGCGCGTGCGCTGGCCGGCGAAATGAACAAGGTCATCGGCGACCTTATCCGCTCCGGCGATCTGCCTGCCGAGACCCCGCGGGTGAAGTTCTTCACCACGTCGGGCTCGGAGTTCGTGCAGATGTTCGTCGGCGTGGGTGCGGCTCGCGTGCGCGACCTGTTTGCCACCGCCCGCAAGAACGCCCCCTGCGTGATCTTCATCGACGAGATCGACGCGCTGGGCAAGCGTGAAGGCGGCAGCAAGTTCAGCGGCGGCAACGACGAGCGCATCCAGACCCTCAACCAGATCCTGGTCGAGATGGATGGCTTCAACGCCAACGAGAAGCTGCTCGTGGTGGCTGCGACCAACCGTCCGGACATGATGGACGACGCGCTGCGCCGTCCGGGTCGTTTCGACCGGACCATCACCATCCCGAAGCCGGACTTCGTCGGCCGCGGTCAGATCCTCCCGGTTCTGGCCAAGAAGCTGTCGAAGCGTGCGGCCGAGCGACGTGCCATCATGACCGGTGGCATGAAGCTGTCGGCCCGTGCGCCGTCGCTGGCAAGCTCGCTGAGCCCGCTGAAGAGCGTGTTCGTCGACGGGCTGGACCTCAACGACATCGCCCGCGAGCTGGTCGACATGACCGGTGCGGAGATGGAGGAAGTGCTCAACCGTGCTGCGCAGTTCGCCGAAAAGGACGGCCTGGCCGCCCTCAAGGCGGGTACGTATGCTTCCCCGGCCGAAATGCTGGAGAAGACGCGCATCGACCTCAACCACATCCGTCAGGCGTTCCACGACGTTCTGATGGGTCCCGCCATGCCGAAGAGCATGCCCCTGCACGACAAGGTGCTGGTGGCGTACCACGAGGCGGCGGGTCACGGTGTGGTTGCGTGGCACCTGCACAACAAGTATGGCAACGACCATGCTGACCCCATCCAGTCGGCGACGATCATGCCCCGTGGGCAGTCGCTGGGTGCTGTCTGGCGCGTGCCGGGCAAGGACTCGCCGCTTGGGCGTTCGCGTATCTACTACGAGAACCTCATCGCGGTGGCTGCTGCCGGCCGTCTGGCCGAAGTCCTGTACCTCGGCCCGGGTTCGGAAACCCCCGGCGCGTCGAGCGACATCAAGACCGCGACCGGCGTCGCCGAGCAGATGGTTGTCAACTGGGGCATGAGCCCCACGCTTGGCTTCCGTTCCTACGCTCAGGAGTCGCTGGACGGATCGAAGGCCATGGACCCCGCGGTTCAGGCCGAGATCAAGCGGTACGTCGACGAGGGCTACCTGCAGGCCATGGCGATCATTCTCAAGTACGAGAAGGAGATCGAGATGGTCGTGCGGGCGCTGCTTGCCAAGACGACGCTGGGCGGTGAGGAGTTCGACCTCCTCATGCGCGGTGATCCGACTGGTGAGTTGGCGGCCAAGGGCTTCTTCAAGCTCGATCCGGAAACGGAAGCCGAGTTCCAGAAGATCCACGCCAAGTTCCTCGCCGTGCGCGATGACGCCCGCAATCAGATCCGGAGCAAGCATCCGGAACTGGCTGCCGATCTGGGCATCTAAGCCGACATACGACGACGCGCCGCCCCTTGTGGGCGGCGCGTTTTTTTTGTCGGCCCGCTTGCAATTGCTTCTTCAAAGGCTTAAATGAAAAACGTTCAGTCCAACTGACCGATCTTTGTGCCCTTTTCTTCACCCCACGCAACGTGGCCCTTCGGGCATACACGTCAGGAACCTGGACATTCCCGTAACCTCCCCGCCGGCAATCCCGCCAGCGGCTTCCTCAGGAGTTTAACCACCATGACCAACTTCAACC
The DNA here is from genome assembly GCA_016125375.1 of Pseudomonadota bacterium. Classification (GTDB taxonomy): domain Bacteria; phylum Pseudomonadota; class Alphaproteobacteria; order UBA1280; family RI-95; genus RI-95. The sequence continues at coordinate 129,702 of WGLU01000002.1, forward strand.
TCGAGAGCGTTCTCACCGAGAACACCCTGCCCCTGCTCACCGACGAGACCCGTGGCAACTGCGCCACCATCCGCTTCGGTCGCGACGGCAAGCCCGTCGTGCAGGTCGGCATCCAGCTCAACCAGTACAAGTACCTCGACGGCCGTCTCGGCCTTCTGGTCTTCGCCGGTTCGAGCTACACCGACCCGAACACCGGCAACTACAAGCCGCGTGCGCAGATGCCGGTCCACGAGCAGAAGCTGCTTGGCGCCAACGCCATCGCCCAGACCATGCGCCCCAAGCGCATCAACAACGGCGACGGTACCCGCGACATGGTCGACACGCCCATCGCGGTGGTCGTCAACGCGCAGTACCTGGCCCTGCCGGGCAAGACGCCGTTCCTCGGCGTCAACGAAAGCGGCCGTCCGTCCGAGGGCTACGCCATGATCCTGCTCCGTCACGGTCAGGACACCATGGAACTCGAGGGCGGCGCCGAGGTCATCCTCGACGGCTACAGCGAAGAGAACGGCGCCCTGACGCGTCGCATCGCCGTCGTGAAGATCCCCGCCACCGGCAAGGTGAAGGTCGACCGCCGTCACAATGACGTCTCGGCCGTCTACACCTTCGGCTGGAGCGGCGACACCATCACCGTCGAGGCCCCCGAGGCCTAAGCAAGCGAGAACCGGCGCGTTTTCCATCCCCTTCGGGGGATGGATCACTCGCCGGTGTTTTTTTATCCATAAAGTTCATTTTTCACGCTAAGATGTAAGGGTAAGGCATTGCATCCTTGTTCATTCCCCCATTCCCCACACCACAACATGTTGTAGCTACACCGCGTCTGACGGACATATGACCATAGATGTTGTGTTATTTTTGTTGCGCCGGACAGGGCACCATGCTTAAATACATCATCACCTGTAGGCGCAAGTCTACGCTTCCTTTTCAAAGACAGCCTTGCCATCCGCCGTCCAAAAACAATAAGAACGACAACGGTGCGTATCTTAAGAACAAGAATAAAATTTTGTTCTTTTGCCTGGAAACAGGCCAAGAGGGAAACAGACCACACAATTTTTGGCGACTTGGGCGCCCTCTGCAGAGGGCGCCCCTTTTTTCCTGCGTATAGGTACGATTAAGACTGACTTTGAGATTCCGAGGGAGCCGCAAGGCTCCCTTTTTTATTGTGCTCTAGTCGACAAGGGCGGCCAGAAAAGCATCCTCGTCCATCACGGCCACGCCAAGTTCCGCCGCTTTTTTGAGCTTACTACCGGCGGCTTCACCTGCAATCAGGATATCCGTCTTGGTGGAAATACTACTGGCCACCTTTGCCCCGGCTTCCTGCAGGCGGATTTTCGCCTCGTCCCGGGTCATGCGGCTGAGGGTACCGGTCAGTACCACGGTCTTGCCGGTAAAGGGCGTCTGGCGCGTGGCCTTTTGCACATAGTCCTGCGGGGTCACAAACGCCCGCAAATCGTCTAACCGATGCCTGTTATGGGGTTCGGTAAAGTACGCGAGCACATTTTCTACAATGCGCGGGCCAATGCCGTCCACATTATCCAGCTCCTCCGCAGCGGTGCCGTTTTTTATGGCCGCCAGCAGCGCATCGAGCGAGGTATAGCGGGCGGCAATCAACTGCGCCACCTGCGCCCCCACCATCGGGATGCCAAGCGCGCTGATAAAGCGTGGCAGGCTGACGGTGCGGGCTGCCTCTATCGCCGCCAGCAGATTATCCACGGACTTGTCGCCAAAGCCCTCCATCTCCAGCAGGCGGTCGCGCTTTTCGTGCAGGCGGAAGATGTCCGCCGGTGTGCGCACAAGCCCCTCCTTCAGGAACAGGACAACCTGCTTTTCACCAAGTCCGTCAATATCATACGCGCTTTTGCTCACAAAATGGATGAGCGCTTGTTCCACCTGTGCCGGACAGTCAAAATGGTTGGGGCAGCGGTGGGCGGCCTCACCTTCCGGGCGGATGGTCGGCGTGCCGCAAGCCGGACACGCAGTGGGGAAGATGTAGGGCTCTGCACCCTCCGGGCGTTTGGGCATGACCACGCTGACCACTTTCGGAATCACGTCCCCTGCCCGCTCCACGAATACGGTATCACCAATGCGGATGTCGCGCTCGGCGATATAATCCTCGTTATGCAGGGTTGCGTTGGCGACCATCACGCCGCCAACACCGACAGGTTTCAACCGTGCCACGGGGGTGAGCACACCCGTGCGCCCCACCTGAATATCAATCCCCTCCAGCACCGTGGTGGCCTGCTCAGCCGGGAACTTGTGGGCAATCGCCCAGCGCGGCGCACGCGCCACAAAACCGAGGCGCTTTTGCAGGGTGAGGTCGTTGACCTTGTAGACGATACCGTCGATAGCGTAAGGCAGGTCGTAGCGGCGTTTGCCCAGCGCCTCGTACCATGTGTAAAGACGCTCTATGTCCGTGAACACCTGCACGTCCGGCACGGTGGTGAACCCCCATGCCGCCAGCGCCGCCAGTTGGTCGGTGTGGGTGGCAAAAGTGACGTCCTCGCTGGTAAAGCCCAGCGCGTAGGCAAAAAACTTGAGCGGACGGCTGGCAGTGATGCTGCTGTCGAGCTGGCGGACAGAGCCTGCGGCCGCATTGCGCGGGTTGGCGAACACCTTTTGTTCGGCGGCGGCCTGACGGGCGTTCAGCGACTCGAAATCAGCGCGGGTCATGTAGATTTCGCCGCGGATGTCCACGCTCCGGGGCACGCTGTCCCCGTTCAGGACATGGGGAATATTGGCAATGGTTTTGACGTTGGCGGTAATATCCTCGCCCACCTGCCCGTCGCCACGGGTGACGGCGCGGACGAGTTTACCGTTTTCATAAGTCAGCGAGCAGCTCAGGCCGTCGATTTTAAACTCCGCCACCAGCGCAGGCATTTCCGGCAGGTTCAGGATGCGCTGGATGCGCGTGGCAAAATCCGCCACATCCTCCCGGCTGAAAGCATTATCCAGCGAGAGCATGGCCGTACGGTGAGCCACCTCAGCAAAGGTGCGCTTGGTTTGCCCGCCGACTTTTTTTGTCGGGCTGTCTGCCTGTATCAGGTGGGGGTACTGGGCTTCCAGCGCTTTGAGTTCGTGGAAGAGCTTATCGAACGCATCGTCGGATATCTCTGGTGCATCGTCCGTATGGTAGAGGGCGTTGTGACGGTTGACCTCCGCCACCAGAAAGGCCATCCGCTCTTTAACGGCGGTTTCGTCCTGTGCCTTTTTATCGGCGGCGGCGAACAGATCGTCCATCAGCCGTGGGCCCCAAGCAGACTGGCTGCCGCCTCGCGGGCGGCTTTGGTGACTTCGGCACCGCTCAACATACGGGCAATCTCGTCCAGGCGGTCATCCCCCGCGAGGGCGGCCACGCTGGTGGCGGTAGCACCTGCCGCCACGGCTTTGGAAATACGCACATGCCCGGCGCCGCGTGCGGCAACCTGCGGCTGGTGGGTAATGGCAAAAACCTGATGATGCTTGGCAATATCGGCCATGCACAGGCCCACGGCCTCGGCTACGGCGCCGCCGACGCCGGTATCGATTTCGTCGAATACGAGGGTCATGGGCGGCATGGACTGGTAGAACACCACCTTGAGCGCGAGCATCAGGCGCGAGACCTCGCCGCCCGAGGCCGCCTTGACCAGCGGCGCAAACGGGCTGCCGGGGTTGGTGGCCACATAAAACTCCACCCGTTCGGCACCGGTGGCAGTGTACGCCTCGGCAGGTAGCGGGCTCAGGCGGGCTTCAAAGCGGGCATCGGGCATTTTCAGGCGGGCGAGCACGGCCTCTACCTCGCCTTTCAGGGTTTTCGCGGCTTTGTCGCGTCCTTTGGTCAGGGCGGCGCAGGCGGCGTCGAACGCGCTGCGGGCGGTGGTCACGGCGACCTCCAGCTTGGCCATATTCTCTTCCACGTGGGCCAGTTGGTCGGCCTGACGGGTCAGGGTTGCCAGCATCTCCGGCAGGGCATCCGGCGTGGTGGCGTGCTTGCGGGCACAGTCGCGCAGGGCGTAGAGGCGCTCCTCCACCTGCTCCAGCCGCTGGGGGTCGGGCTCGCAGGAACTGGCGGCATGTTCAATATCGGCCACCACGTCGGCGACCAGCATGCTGACCTCGCTCAGGCGTTCGGCCAGTTTTTCGATATCCGCACCGCCTTTTGCGGCTACGTGGCCGAGAGCACGCTCGGCGCGGCCAAGCTGGCTGACAACATCCACATCGCCACTGAGCGCCTGACGGACACCTTCAAAAGCCTCAACAAGCTGCTCGCCCGCCATCAGACGCTGGCGTTCCTCGGCCAGTGTGGCTTCTTCCCCTGCCTGTGGGTTCAGGGCGGTCAGTTCGGTGACGTAGGCATTGAGCAACTCAGCCTCGCGGTCACGCTCGGCGGCGCGGGTCTTCAGCGCTTCCAATTCGCTCACGGCGCTGCGCCACGCGCTGTAGGTTGTCTTAACGGCCTTACGCGCCTCACCCAGCCGACCGAAACGGTCCAGCAAGTCAGGGTGTGCGGTGGCGCGCAGGAGCATCTGGTGGTCATGCTGGCCATGAATATCAGCCAGTTCTTCGCCCAGCTCCTGCATCTGCGCCTGCGTGATTTTAATCCCGTTGGCAAAGCAGCGGGTTTTCCCGTCCGCGCCGACGACGCGGCGCAGGGTCAGGGTGCCGTCATCTTCCAGCTCGATTGCGGCCTCGGCCAGTTTTTTGAGGGTGGGATGGGGAGTGGGCACGCTAAAGGTGGCTTCAATAGTGGCCTGTTCGGCACCGCTGCGGATGAAGCCGTTGCCAGCACGGGAACCCAGAGCAAGCGAAAGCGCGTCGATAAGCATGGATTTACCGGCGCCCGTCTCCCCTGTAAAGACGGTAAAGCCGCCGCTCAGAGTCAGCTCGGTTTTGGCAATCAGCCCAAAGTCGCGGATGAACAGACGTTCCAGCATGGCCGCCCCTTAAAACAGGTCTTCTACGCCTTTAACAAACTTACCTGCCCAGCTTTTACGCTCGTCCTCGGTCACCAGATGTTTACCGAGCATGAGGTCGTAGGCATCCCGATACCAGATGGAGTCCGGATAGTTATAACCCAAAATGGCGGCGGAGCGCTTGGCATCTTCTTCCAGCCCTAGGGCCAGATAGCTTTCGGTCAGGCGGAAAAGCGCCTCGGCAGCCTGTGCGGTTTTCTGGTAGTTATCCACCACGTTGCGGAAACGGTTAACAGCGGCCAGATGCTGATTGTTCTGCTGGTAGTAGCGGCCGATATTCATCTCCTGCCCCGCGATGTGGTCACGGCAAAGGGTGATTTTCAGCTTGGCATCGCTGCTGTATTTGCTTGTGGGGAAGCGGCGGGCAAGCTCTTCGAACGCATGGAGCGCCTCCAGCGTAAAAGCCTGATCGCGGTTGACGTCGCGGATACGGTAGTACCCGTTCAGGCCGCGCAGATAATACATGTAATCCAGATTCGGGTGCCCCGGGTGCAGGCGGATGAACTGTTCGACACTGGCCAGCGATTCGTCATAGTCGCCCATACGGAATTGGGCGTAGGCCATCATCATCTGGCCGCGGGTTGCCCAACCGGAATACGGGTGCTGGCGCTCCAGTTCCTCGAACTGGGTGACGGCTTTGGCATATTTGCCCGCCTCTAGCAGGTCCATCCCGCTGTTATACAGCTCGTCCACAGGGGCGATTTTGGGCTCTTCTGGCGTACTTGCGCACGCGGAAAGCACAGCACAAAAAACAATACAAAACAGCTTGTTGTTCATTTTTATTTTCATACTACATTAACTTTCCGTAACTATGCAGGCCACTGAGCATCATGTTCACGCCCAGATAGCAGAACAGCGTAACACCAAATCCGGCAATTGCCCACCATGCAAGGCGGGCACCCTTCCACCCGTGTGTGAGGCGCGCGTGCAGGTAACCGCCATAGACCAGCCAGACAATCAGCGCCCATGTTTCTTTCGGGTCCCATGACCAGTAGCCGCCCCAGGCCTCATACGCCCACGCACTGCCCAGCACAATAGCCAACGAGAAAATGGGGAAGCCGACGGCAATTGCACGAAAAGTTATCTCCTCCGCAACCGTTTGTGCGGGTAGCAGACGGGCCGTGCGGCCCTTGGCGTCGGTACGGGCACGCAGGAGCTGCATGGCACCGGCTGCTGCGGCAACAGCAAAACAACCATAGCCGACAAAATTGGCCAGAACGTGCATGGGTAGCCAATAGCTGCGGAGCGCCGGCATCAGGTGGCGCGGGCCTGCCTGTCCGATATCCCCCAGCCACAGGGTAAAGAGTGCACCGGTAACCAGCAGAGGCGCCACAAAAATACCCAGTCCCTGATGGCGTGTCTGCCGTATCAGCACCTGCGCGGCAAACCCGACAACACCCAGCAACAGGATACTGACCTCGTACATATTGGTAATAGCGATATGCCCAGCCTCGAGCACCTGATAGCTTTCCCAGCTGGTGGTGACAACCAGCGCGGCAGCCAAGGCTGATGCCAGCGTCACGAACATGCCCCCGGCCTCGGCAAGCCACGTGCGGTTGCGCACCGCGTAGACCCCGTAAAGAGCTGCGCCAAGCAGGTACAGGCCCGCCATGTGGGGCATCAGTTTGACGCTCAGCAGCGCATCCGGCAGGGTTTGCAGACCGATGCGCCCCGCTTGCGCACCGATCAGGATAGCAACAAACACGCCCGCCAGCGCTGCAAAACACAGGCTGTAGCGGGTTGGCGCCCCCAAATTGGGCAGACGGGCGGCGGATTTTTGGCTTGCGGTCGAGGTCATCACAGAAACCTTATTCTTAAAGCCCGCAAAAGGTAGCATTTTACGCCGTCCGGCTCCAGCCCTTTTGTCACGTGGACAGGCGCGCCAAAATCGCGTAATCTGCTGGCAACAAGTTCGCACTGTTTTCTTTTCGTCAATGACCCTGTACAAAAGGCACCTGCCCATGTACGACCTGACCATTATCGGCAATGCTCCCGTGGACGCGCTCTATCACGTCGACGACGCACTGCTGACGCAATTCAACCTGAAAAAGGGCGACTGGCAGCGACTGCCCGTCGAAACCTTTGACGCCATCATGAAAACCCTTGCCGACGACGGCAACCTGCCGGAGCTCATCCCCGGCGGCAGCGGCGCCAATACGGCGTGGCATCTGGCCCGTATGGGGCACAAGGTTTTCTTTGCCGGTCTGGTGGGCGATGACGCCCCCGGCCAGCTGTTCTACACCTCCCTCATCACCGCAGGCGCGGACATGACCCCGCCCGTCAAAGGGCTGGCCACGTTCGTGCTGGGCTGTCTGGTCACGCCGGATGGCGAGAGGACCTTCATCTCCGACGGCCGCTGCCCGGACTTTCTGCCCGAGCATGTGCCCGAGGCGGTGGTCCGCCAGAGCCGCTACCTGATGCTGGAAGGCTATCTGCTGGGCACGGGCTACCCTGCCCTCGCCCATGCGGCGGAGTTGGGCCGCGCGGCTGGCGCCAAGTTGCTGCTGACGCTGGCTGCCCCCTCCTTTGTGCAAAAGCATTGCGCGCAGATCGTCGAGCTGCTTACCCACGAGCACGCCACGCTGTTCTTTGCCAACGACAAGGAACTGGCCATGCTGCGCAACCAGATCCCGCATCTGATGGACCCCCGGCTCATCACCAAGGCGTTGCAGGCCCTGTACCTGACCAACTATGTGGTCACCCACGGTGGCCGTGGTGCGGAGTACTACCACAAGGGCAACAGCAACGGACTGGTGCCGCCCGCCCGCAAGGTGAGCAAAGTGGTCGATGCGACCGGCGCCGGCGATGCCTTCGCTGCCGGTTTCCTGCACGTGTGGATGGCAGACCCGGACAACGTGACCGATGCCATTCAGGCCGGTCATACGCTCGCGGGCAAGGTGATTGCCCATCTGGGCGGCCGCCCCAACGTGACGCTGGACGACTGATAACGAAAGCACCCCCTCACGGGGGTGTTTTTTATTGCCTGCCCTTGCAGGCAGGCGCCGCAGCGCTTATGTCAAGGAACGCTATCCCTGTCACGTTTCCCAAGGTATTTCCATGCCCAAGAGCTACCCCAAGCGCTTGCTTGTGTACGTTGTCGCGTCCGACAACGGCCTTGCGCCCAACATCAACGGCGGGCTTTGCTCGCTCAGCGTCTGCAAACCGGTCGTGCGCCAGAGCGCGACCATCGGCACCGACTGGGTGGTTGGCATGTCCACCGCCAAGCACGGCGCCGCCCGTGTCATCTACGCCATGACCGTGGACGAGAAGATTCCCTTCGCGGATTTCTTCACCGACCCGCGTTTTCAGGCCAAGAAACCCTCCCGCAGCAATCCGAAGGGGGATAACTTCTTCGACCTGCGTGCCGGCACATTGCAGGTGGTCAATACCCGTGCTGCCCATGCGGGCAAGGCGGACAAGATTGCCCGCGACCTGCGCACGCCGTTGGCCGTCATCGGCCATACATTCTGGTACTTTGGCGCCAACGCGCCGGAGGTGCCGGGCAAACTGCAACAGAGCCGCATCGTCCAGGGCAACCGCCGCGGTCACCGCATCATCACCGATGCGAAGACCATCAAGGCGTTCTGCGACTGGCTGTATGCGCAGGAACAGGGCGTCCGCGGCCCGCACCGTGACCCTGTCTGCTGACAAACGAAACACCCCCGCAGTGCGGGGGTGTTTTTTATGGGTGATCCGGCTGCGCGCACATATTTACAATTTTCAAATCATTCACATGATGGCTCGAACCTATGGTGCTTGGTTCACGGCAGATCGTTGCCATATGACAACCGTCAGGTCCAATAGTACGGACGGCACAGTTACGCCCTAACTTGGCTAAACGGTAGGGTTTGCCTTGGTAAGTCAGCAGGTAAACCTCATCCTTCTCGGTCCCCACAACAAAGCCGTCGCGGGCTGGCTGTGTAAGGTAACGGATTACAGGTGAGACATTTTCAATATCCGCCACATCTTTGGCACCGCCCCACGGCGTACCTTCTGCTACACCTGTAATGGGTATCCATTTATTATCCGGTGTCAGCCAGTAGGGCTTGCGCAGCAGCAACCTGATACGACCGGCCAACTCTTCTATCTTCTGCTGCTTCATTCGGTGTTTATATTCATCTTGTTCGGTATTTTCAGGAATCTTTATTTCTTCCGGCAGATCTTTGGGCAGCAGGTAGACAAGCAAATTGCCATTGAGCGGATTTACGACATAATCTTCGTATTTATCCTTATCAGATATCGACAAAATTAAAGACCGATGATATGCAAACATGCCGCTCGGAGGAGGAATTTCTTCATTATCCCGCTCCCAATCAAAAAGCTTAAGGGAACCCGTATCTCTTGGTTCTAAGAAGTTTATAAACCCCTTACCAGCCGCCCAGTACCTAGGGCCAACCCGCCTCACCCCATTAACGGCATTTCCATATATTTGGAGTACAGGGAACAATCCGCATTGATGAACAGAAAAGTAAAATTGCTCATCCATTTTTGTTTCTGGTGAGCTTGCAAGCCACATAGGCGTCCAAGGGGTTACTTGAAATGCCGCTGGTGGACCACCACGCGCCGCACCCTCTTTCGCCAAAGCGACGAGGTTATACACCTTTACATCCTCAGGGGTGCCATACCAGACCTTAAAGTGGACTAAATCGTCTTTTGACAGGGGGTTATCCACCACCTCCTCTATGGCAAACTTGCCTTTACCATCGCCACAAAAATGCGGGAGCGGGCGCATCCAATTCACCGTTTTATCGCCGGTCGTATTGAGTTTTGTTTTCTCACCCGTCCGGATATCGTACATCCAGACAACATTTTCGTACTGGAAGTCACGCTTTACCTCTGGTTTTGGCGTCCAGAAATTCCCACCACCCCACAGAAGCGACCACTTGCCATATTTAGTGACATAGTCCCACTTCATCTTCCAGCCTGCGAGGGTTTTATACCAACCTTCGTGCCTGTCTATCTTCTCCCAGCGTGGGTCAACCAACTTGGAAGCCCCCCAGATAACACGGTGATCATCAATCCACATGGGGCGGGTTAATGTTTCAATATATTTATACCCCAACGTGTCCCATGCCTCGGAGCGGACGCCGGTAGCTTCAATCGTGTAACTGTTGGGGTCCAAGTCGGGGATTTTGCCAAACTCTTCCTCGTACCGTTTGTTGGCCTCACGTACCGGTGCCATGCGTTCGTTCCATCTGTCCACATATTGGCCCCAGGCAGCACCAATCTGTTTGGCTATGCCCTGTGGCTCTGTTGTTGGGCTTACATCCGCACCATACACCGCAGTGGGCAAAACAAAAGCGCAGGCAATAAGCACTGCGCTTGTAAGAACTGATTTTACTTGCTGTCGTTTGGTCATCATCAGGCTTTTTTGACCCATTTACCGTCTTCGCGGGCCCAGTAGATGAGTGGATAGCCCTTGTCCTTAAGGTCTTTCCAGCGTTTGCGGGCGGCGTCCTTTTGCGGTTCGCTGCCCTCGAACACATCCAGCACGCGGGCGTAGGAAGAAAAATCACCCGCATCCGCACCGCTCAGGCGCACAAGAATGTCCGCGCCACCGGGATTTTCATCCTGCGTGGTCAGGTAAACAGGCTGCTTGTCGGCATGGCCGTCGGCAGCTGCGCCGTGGGGCAGGAAGCTTTCCGGTGCGTAGCTCCACAGGTACTCGTTCAGGCGCTCGAGGCGCTTGTCATCCGGACAGCGGACAACGGCCTTGTGCCCGCTCTGAAGGATTTTTTCCAACAGTGCGGGCAGCATGGCGTCGGCCCCTGCGGGGGTATTGGCATCCCCCACCAGATAGAACGAGATTTCCGTCATCGGCTTAGCGGCCAGCTTCCAGATAACGGGTCAGCAGGCGCACGCCAAAGCCGCTGGCCCCTGTGATTTCCATCCCGCCGGGGATTTTTTCGGCCATGCCGACGCCGGCGATGTCCAGGTGAGCCCAGTCGGTTTTATCCACAAACTCGGACAGGAAGGCCGCAGCCGTGCAGGCGCCGCCGTACTGACCACCGATGTTGGACAGGTCGGCCACCTTGCTTTCCAGCATTTTGGTGTACTCAGGCCCAATCGGCAGGTGCCAGAGTTTTTCGCCCGTGGACTCCCCTGCTTCCTGCAGGCCTTTGACCATGCGGGGGCTGTTGCTGAACAGACCTGCGTAGGCGGCGCCCAGCGCCACCATGCACGCACCGGTCAGCGTGGCGATGTCGATAACCTCAGCCGGTTTTTCCTTGTCGATGATGTAAGCCATCGCGTCACCCAGGACCAAACGGCCCTCGGCATCGGTGTTGTTGATTTCCACGGTTTTGCCGTTGTAGGCGGTAATCACGTCGGACGGACGGGTTGCCTGGCCGTTAATCATATTCTCCACACAACCGCACACGCCGATAACGTTGACGGCACTCTTGCGGCCAGCAATGGCCTTCATCATGCCCAGAACGGCTGCCGCACCGGCCATGTCGGCCTTCATGCCGACCATGCCCTGTGCGGGTTTGATGCAGTAGCCGCCGGTGTCGAAGGTAACGCCTTTACCCACAACAGCCTTGAACGGCTTGCCTTTACCGGCACCCTGCCATTTCATGACAATCAGAGCCGGAGCCACGTCGGAGCCCTTGTTCACGCTCAGCAGCATGCGCAGGCCGGCTTTTTCCAGTTCCTTCTGGCGCAGAATTTCTACCTTTACGCCAAGGTCGGCGAGCTTTTTGGCTTCCTCGACCAGTGTATCGGCATTGACGATGTTGGCCGGACCATTGACGAGGTCACGGGCCAGATTGCAGCCTGCCGTTTGCGCGGCAACCAGTGTGACGATATTGGCAGTGGCTTTGACGTATTTGCTGTCGACCATAATGGTAAGCTTGCTCATGCTCGGCTTTTGGCTTTCGGACACCTTGCGCAGCACGTCGTAGCGGTACAGGCCCAGCTCCATCCCCTCAACCAGTTCGGCAGAGGCCATAATCGGGTCCACCTTGACGCTGGTGACCTCGCCCATCAGGGCGGTGACTTCTTTCACGCCATACTGGTCCAGCGCCTTGCCGAGTGTTACTGCAGCTTTGCGGACAGTGCCTTCCTTGATTTTGGCTTTGCCGCCCCACCCCAGCACCACAACGCGCTCGATCGCGCCCAGATGCGGCGACGGGATGTTCAGGATCTGACCCTTATCACCATGGAAACGGCTCATCTTGATGACCTTTGTCACCAGACCGTCATGCGCCTTGTCAAACTCGGCTGCGCGGGGGCCCAGCTTGTTGCCGGAAAAAGCAAACAGAACAACGGTTTTCTTGAGTTTTGCGAGACTGATAGCAGTAACATTAACGGTGAGCACGGAATGTCCCTTTCGGATTTTTATCTTTTTTGCATGGTGATGCATGTTTCGTAAAAGCGAAAATTAGGATATATCTTTTCAAGCGCCCGCGCTAGAACCAAACCGCTAAAAACAACGCAAAACCACATTAAAAAACGGACCATCCACCGCGCGTGAAAACACTCAACCGCTACCTGATGCGTGACCTGATAAAGCCGTCGCTGGTGGCGCTTTTCATCATGCTGTCGGTTATCTGGCTGATGCAGTCGCTGCGGTTCATGGACCTGATTATCAACCGCGGTATTGATATGGGTACCTTTTTGTGGCTGACGTTACTGCTGGTGCCGTCGCTGCTGATTGTGATTCTGCCCGTGTCGTTCTTTGCAGGCGGGTGCTACACCCTCAAACGCATGGTCGACGATAGCGAGGCTGACGCGCTGTTCGCCGCAGGCATCAGCCGTCTCCAGCTTGCCAAGCCAGGCCTCAAGCTGGCGTTTATGCTGGTGGTGCTGGGGTACGTGATCTCCCTGTGGGCACTGCCGGAGGGTAAAAACCGCTTCAAGGAAATCCAGAACAACCTGCGCGGCGCCCAAAGCGCCCTGCTGCTGGAGGAAGGAACCTTCAACCCCGCGTCCGACACGCTGACCATCTACATCAAGAGCCGCGACCCGGACGGGACGCTCCATAACATCATGGTCCACGAACGCAAGAACAAGGACCGCCCGGAGACATGGATTGCCCAGGAAGGGCGCATCCGCATCAACGAGGCAGGCTTCCCGCAGCTGTATCTGGAGGGCGGTGCACGCCTTGAGGTCAACGACGAAAAGCTGTCCACCCTCGCCTTCGACCACTACACCATGGATGTGAGCCGTCAGATGAAGATGGAAGGCCCGCGCTTTAAGGGTGCCGAAGAACGCTCCATGCCCGAGCTGTTCGACTACGACGGCCTACCGGAGAAGTTCAAGAACGAGTTTATGGCCGAGCTGCAACGCCGCCTCATCTGGCCGCTGACGCCGATTCCTCTGCTACTCATGGCCCTGCTGAGCATCGTCCGGCTGGACAAACGCCGCGCCGGCAGCGGCCGCACCGTTGTGCAGGCCAGCCTGCTCGCCGCGTCCTATCAGGGGTTGTTGATGGTGGCCAACAGCATGGCCAGCGACGGCAACCTTATTGTGCTCTACGCCCAGTGGATGCTGCCCGTTGGTGCCACACTCGCCTGCGTGGCCTTTATGAAATGGCAGGAGGTCCGGTCATGAGGAGCAGCCGCAGTATGCGCCGTTATTATTCCGCCACCATGTTCGGGTATCTGGCCCGCCAGTATGTTGCCGCCGTGTTCGGGACAACAGTTGCCCTGGCCGCCGTGCTGCTGGCCGCGGAAACGATCGAGACCCTGCGCCGCATCAGCGGCAAGGCCGTCAGCAACCCGGATCTGGTGAAGCTTATCTTCTTCAAAATGCCGGATATGCTGCTGCAAATCGCACCCTTTGCTGTCATGCTGGGCACGCTGTTCTGCCTGTTCCGCCTCAACCGGAATCACGAGTTGGCCGCCATCCGCGCAAGTGGCGTATCGGCTTGGCAGTTCCTGCTGCCGCCGATGGTGATGTGCCTGCTCATCGGTACATTCAACATGCTGGTCATGAACCCGTTTGCAGCGTCAACCCTCAAGCGCTACGAACGCTTGAATGCGGATATTTTCCCCGGTAGCGCGCGCGGTCTGGTGGTCGAGGGCGGGGCCATTTGGCTCAAGCAGGACGAACCCACAGCAGACGTTATCATCTACGCCGACAAGGTGCGCGAACAGGGCCAGCAGCTGGATAACGTGACGGTGTTCAAGTTCACCAAGGACGGCGGATTCATCAACCTGCTGGCGGCGGATAACATGTCGCTGGATGAACAGAATCCCAATGATGACGCCGAGAAAAACGGCGACTGGGTGTTGAAAAACGTCAAGGTTTTGTCCACCCACGAACCGGTGCAGCGCGTGGACAGTGTGCGTCTGCCGACGACCATGACTGTTGAAAAACTGCAAAGCAGTTTCACCTCCCCCAATACGCTGAGCATCTGGCAAATGCCCGAGTTCATCCAGACGTTGAAGGAAACAGGTTTCCCGACTGCCATGCACGAGCTGCACTGGCACCGCACCCTGTCCATGCCGGCGATGGCGCTGGCCATGTTCCTGCTTGCAGCGCCCTTCCCGCTGCGACTGTCCCGCCGGGGGGGCATCGGACGGTTGATGCTCGTGGGTTTGTGCAGCGGCTTCGGGTTTTATCTGTTCAGTAACATCATCGGTGCCTACGGTTTGTCGGGCCGTCTGGCTATTCCGCTGGCGGCGTGGACCCCTACGTTGATTGCTGCCCTGACGGGCGTTGCCCTGCTCCTGCACTTTGGTGAGGAATAAGCGGATGCGATTGACGGCGAGCGCCCTGACCATCAGCCTGTTCCTGAGTGCCACAACGGCACTGGCCAAGGACCAGCCGTTCCTGCTGACCGCCGACCAGATTACCTACGACAGCGAGCACAACACCGTTACCGCCGAAGGGCATATCGAGATTTTGTCCGAATACGGTGCCGTGCAGGCCAACAAGATTATCTACGACCAGACAGGCGACCTGCTGACTGCCGAAGGGGATGTGCTTTACCTGAACGAACAGGAAGTAGCGGTATTTGCCGACAGGCTGGAGCTGGAAGGCTCGCTGAAAGCCGGTGCGATTGATCAATTGCGCGTCCGTATGAAAAACAACGGGCCCGCACTGGTTGCAAAACGTGCCATCAAAACGGACGAGAATCATTACAAACTCGAAAGCGCCGCCTATTCGGCCTGTAAAGCCTGCGAGAATGGTGAAGGCCTGATGCCGTGGAAAATCCGCGCGGATGAGATTGCCTATGACGCGCAGGAAGAAGTGGTATCCTACAAAAACGCAGTACTGGATGTGTACGGCGTGCCTGTTGTCTGGGTACCGGAGCTGAGCCACTCGGTTGCCAAGAAAAAGCCCCGCAGCGGTATGCTGCCGCCTCGTTTTGGCCGTTCCGGTTCCCGCGGGGAAGAGGTTACCCTCGCCTACTATAAAAAGGTGAACGAGAATCTGGATTACACCTTCCGGACCCGCGCCATGACCGAACGCGGCGTCCAGCTGGTGGCCGAAAACCGCTACGCCGGCAAACACGCGAGCGGAGAGTTCCGTGGCAGTATTATCGCCGATGATAACACCGACACGGTCCGCTCCCACGTAGACGGCTCGGGAGAGGTTGTCTTCCGCAAAGGTAACCGCGCAGGCCTGAGTGCACAGGTAGCCTCCGACGATACCTATTACGATGATTTTCTGGGCACCAACCCGTCGTACCTCAAGTCCAACGCCTATGCAGAGAGCGCAAGCCCGCTGCACTATGCGGCATTCAATAGTACGTTCTTTCAGGATACCCGCGACGGTCAGGACCCCGGCCAGACAGCGCAGCCGCTGGCGCAGGCGCAGGTGGAGCGCGTTTTTGTGCTGGATGACCGTGTGAGCCAGTTGAACCTGTCGGGTAACGTGCTGGCCCTGCACCGCGGCGAAGGCATCAGCTCCCGCCGTATCGTCGTACAAGGCGCTTATAACAAGCCGTGGATGAGCGCCGACGGTGACCTGCTGGAGTTTACCACCAGCTTGCGCGGCGATATCTACAACGTGGACAGTACCAATAACGACGACATTATCGCCCGCGGTCTGCCCAGCATGTCCGTCACCTGGCAACGCCCGTACGTATCGGGCGGTGGCAACCACACTGTTGTGCCGCAGGCCATGGTCATTGCAGCGCCACGCGGTGGCAACCCCAGCGAAATCCCGAACGAGGATTCGGTGGCTTACGAACTGGATTCCACAAACCTGTTCGACGAAAGTCGTTTTGCTGGCTTTGACCGTATCGAAACCGGTAGCCGCTTCATTTACGGTCTGGATAACCAGTACGGCCCGGGCCGCGGCCACACCAAATACCGGCTGTTCATCGGCCAGAGCCTGCGCTTTGACGAGGACAGTTCACTGCCCTCACTGGGCGGAACGGAAACACGTGACTCCGACTGGGTTGGTTACACCAGCCTCAACCCCACGCCGTGGTTTGGCCTGAGCAGTCGTTTCCGTCTTGACAATGCTGACCTGACGGCCCGCCGGATGGACAATGCCCTGACATTGGGGGACATCAACCACTCCTACGCGACCATTACCTATACGTACCTGGATGGTGGCCCCGAGGAAGTAAGCGCCCGCAGCCGCCTGTACATGACCGAATATACGTACTTTGAATCCCAGGCCCGCCGCGACCTTGCCGACGATGGCCGCCTGCTGCTGGCCAGCGGGAATATCGTCTACGAGCACGAGTGCTACAAACTGTCCTTCACCGTCCGCCGCCGCGGTTTCAGTAACCGGAACGTGCCGCCGTCGACCGACTATCTGTTCAACATCGAGCTGCTCACGCTGGGCCGTAATCTGGACTGATTGCACACGCCCGCTAAAAGAGGTAAAACAACCCCTATGAAAAAGTTTATGCGCTTTCTGGTTCTTGTGCTGCTCTGCCTGAGCTGCGCCGCTTCCGTTGCCCGTGCAGCAACCGTTGACCGCATTGTGGCCGTTGTGAACGAAAATGTGATTACCCTGCAAGACCTCAATGCCCGCTTCGAGTTCATGAAAAAGAACCTCGGGCGGGAGCTGGACCGCGCCCATAACCGTGTACTGTTGGATCAGGCCCTGAACGCCCTGATTGAAGAGGAGCTCAACCGCCAGTTTGCCGCCGAGCAAGGCATCAAGGTGAATCAGAAGCAGGTCGATGAAGCGGTTATTGGTCTGGAGAAGCGTAACAAGCAGCCGGAAGGCAGCTTCCTGAGATTTGCGGGCGACCTGAAGGACACTGCGCTAGCACAGGTCAAGGACGAGATTATCCGCACCGAAATCGTCAAACAGTTTGTTATTCCGCGGATTACCGTCACCCCCGAAGAGGTGGATAACCTGATTAAGGGTATGTTGAATACTGGCCGCACAAGCGAGCGTGAAATCGCCCAGATTTTTGTCCCCGTTACCGATGAGTCGGACGAGAACAGCGCCCGTGACACCATCCAGAGCATCTACCGCCAGCTGGCGCAGGGTGAAGGATTCGAGGCACTGGCCCGCACCTACTCCAAGGACAAGAGCGCTGCCGAAGGCGGCTACATCGGCTGGGTCAGCAGCGGCGAACTGCCACCAGTCATGGACGCGGCCGTCAGCAAGCTCGACAAAGGCGGCACCAGCGAGCCTGTGCGCGGCCCGTCCGGCTGGCACATCATGAAGGTGCTGGATACGCGGGAGACGACCCCGCCTGACCTGAGCGCCGTGGAGGAAGTCCGCCTCGTCCAGCTGCACAAAACCGTCAACCTGCAGGACAAACGCCCCAACAGCGAACAGATTGCCGATATCGTCAAAGAGTTCGAGGATGTGCGCAAAAAGACCCGCACCCTTGCAGCTTTCGAGGACGTTTTGAAAAGCCATAAGGATGACAAAGTCTACGGTGCCAGCGGTGATATGGGCTGGCTGTCCCTCAAAGATCTGCCGCAGGAGTTTCAGGACGCACTGAAAGGCCTGAAAAAAGGCCAGTTCAGCACTATTGTAGCCGGGGATAGCGGCGTGCACCTGTTCTATCTGGCCGACCGCCGTGACCGCCCCAACAAAATGCTGGAAGCCTATCGCACCCGTGTGACCGACCGTCTGGTGGAATCCCGCGGCGACCGGTTAACCCGCCGGTTCCTGCGCGATCTGCGCCGTAAAGCGTATATCGACATCCGCCTGTAATGACCGCCACACCTGCCGCGCGTAAAAGCCTTGGCCAGAACTATCTGGTCGACCCGCATTTCCGTCAGAAAATCACCAACGTCTGCAAGCCGCAGGCAGGCAAGCCGATTATCGAAATCGGCCCCGGCCCCGGCTCCCTGACCGAAGGTCTGCTGGCTGCCGGTGCCCATGTGATTGCGGTGGAGATGGATGAACGTTTTGTTCCTGTTCTTGAAGAACTGGCTGCCAAATATCCGCAGGGCAAGTTGACTCTCCGTCTGGGCGATGCGCTTAAAACGCCCCTGCATGAGCTGGCAGGCGAACCTGCACCACTGGTGGGCAACCTGCCCTACAACGTGGGCACCCAGATTGTGGTGAACGCCCTTGACCACGGGTATGCGTTTCCGCATATGACCTTTTTGCTGCAAAAAGAGGTTGTGGGCCGTATCTGTGCCAGCGCAGGCGACGACGACTGGGGACGGCTGGGCGTGCTGTGCGACTTGCTGGCCAAACGGCAGAAGCTGTTTGATGTACCGGCCGGCGCCTTCCGCCCCATGCCAAAGGTTACCTCCAGCGTGGTGAGCCTTGTGCCCTTGAGCGCCCCGCGCCTTGATGTCGATCGCAAAAAGCTGGAAGAAATCACCCGCCGTGCCTTTGGGCAGCGCCGCAAGATGCTGCGCGCCAGCCTGAAAGGCCTGCTGAGCGAGGCCGACATCAGCGCCACCGGCATTGACCCGGCAGCCAGACCGGAAACACTGACGCTGGAAAGTTTTGCCCAACTTGCGGCAGCGGTAAAAAAACCTTGACCCGCACGCCCCTTTGGGCGCATTTCTAGGTCATATCCTTCTCCCTTTTCACGCTCAAGATCACAAGGATCACCTTCATGATTCTGCTCGGGTTCTGCCTGCTGCTGATGATCGGCAGCCAGCTGGGTTTCGGCGGCTATGCGGGTTACAGCGCCTTCACGTGGGCTTTTGCCGCCATTGGCGGCGGTGCCGGCGGCTGGGTGCTGGGGATTCTGGCGGGCATCGTTGCCTATGCGGTCATCGGCATGATTGCCGGCTACATCGCGGGCTGGATTTCCATCCTGCTGGGCCAGATGTTCGGCTATTCCAGCTGTTCGTTCTCCGTCAGCTTCCCGCTGGGGGCAAACATCCGCTTCTCCTCGTAAACGGTAAAGCCGCCCTGACGGGCGGCTTTTTTATTTGAGCAAATTATTCACAAACCCGTCCAGCCACGGCTGGCGGTGGCGGCGCAGACGCTCGGCCCGCAGGATACGGTTCATCCGTCGCAGCACACTGCCCAGATCGTCGTTCACGACAACGTAGTCGTATTCATGGTAGTGGGAAATATCCACCTTGCCCTGCTCCAGACGGCGCTTAATCACGTCGTCGGTTTCCGTCCCACGTTTGCGCAGGCGTTTTTCGAGCTCTTTCATGGAGGGGGGCAGCAGAAAGACTTTGACCACATCGTCCGGCATGGCTTTGCTCAGTTTACGTGCGCCGTTCCAGTCGATAACAAACAGGACGTCGATACCTTTGGAGAGTTTTTCTTCCACCGGTCCGCGGGGGATACCATACCAATTGCCCACAAAGTCGTTGGTTTCCAGAAAGTAGTTCTGGGAGCGTTTGGCCAGGAAGTCATCCTTGTCCATGAAGTAGTAGTCCACGCCGTCTTCCTCACCCGCGCGCATGCCGCGTGTGGTTGCGGTGATACAACGGGAGATGTAGGGGTCTTCCTCGTCCAGCAGGGCCGCGATGGTATCCTTGCCGCCACCCGAGGGGCCGGAGATAACCAGCATCAACCCGCGCTGGCGGTGTTCGTGACTGAGCTTCAACTCAAAGGCGGACAGCCAGTTTTCCACTTCATTGGCGTGCGTCGTCATCGGTTTCTTCCCTTACTTCTCTGCGTTCTTCAGCAGCTCTTTTTGTTTTCTCAGAAAGTCTTGCACATTTTTGCGGTGCTCTTCGTATGTTTTTGCAAACAGGTGACCGCCGTTCCCGTCGGCAACAAAAAACAGATACTCCGTCTGTGCGGGCTGCGCCGCAGCCTGTATGGATGCGCGGCCCGGGTTGCAGATTGGTCCCGGCGGCAGGCCCTTATGGACGTAGGTATTGTAGGCATGATCTTCTTTCAGATGGGCGTTGGTAATATCACCCGTGTAGCCGCTTGCGCCATAAATCACGGTAGGGTCGGCCTGTAGTTTCATGCCCTTTTTCAGGCGGTTCACGTAAACGCTGGCCACAATATCGCGCTCTTCGTCGCGGGCCGTTTCCTTCTCGACAATAGAAGCGAGCACCAGCAAGTCATGCGGGTTTTCAAGCGGCAGGTCCGGTGCGCGCAGCTCCCATGCTGCATTGACGGTATCCGTCATGGCAACAGCCATCCGGCGCATCATTTCCGTCACTTTGTCCCCATAACGGAACGCGTAGGTATCCGGCAGCAGTGCACCTTCGTCAAAAGCCAGCGGCGGGCCGAAAAGACCGTCCGTCGTCATCAGGCGCTGGGTGACTTCCGCAACGGTGAGACCTTCCGGCAGGGTGACAGTACGGTGCAGCACATCCCCGCCGCTGATTTTGGTAATCGCCTCGCGGATGGAGATGCCCGGGTCAAAGCTGTACTCACCAGCCTGCAGAGTACGATCTGCAAACGTGGCGCGTACGCCGATACGGAACTTGAGGGGGCTGTTGATAACGCCGGCGTCCTGCAGTTGCTTGGCAATCGCCCCGACGCTGGCGCCTTTTGGAATAATCACCGACACAGGCTCTTCCAATGGGCCCTTTTGACCCAGCGAGCCGATAAACAGGGCAAACGCCGTCCAGCAAACAGTTGCCGCCACAATGAAAGTTATCAGACTCTTGATGACGGTTTTGTTGCTGGCCATGGTTTAAACCTCCTTGAATACCAGTGATGCGTTGGTGCCGCCGAAACCGAAGGAATTGTTCAGCGCCACCTTGACCTTAAGGTCACGCCCCGTGTGGGGGATGTAGTCCAGACGGCAGTTATCGGACGGTGTGGCAAGGTTAATGGTTGGTGGTACATGACCGGTGCGGATGGCCTGAATGCAGACGATACTCTCCAGCGCACCAGCGGCACCCAGCAGGTGGCCCGTCATGGACTTGGTGGAGGACACCGCAATTTTGCCGCCGAAGGTGGCCTCAATCGCGCCGGACTCGATCTCGTCCCCGGCGGGGGTGGATGTGGCGTGGGCGTTAACATACTGCACGCCGGACGCGGCAACACCTGCATCTGCCAGTGCCATTGCCATAGCGCGCTTGGCGCCATTACCGTCAGGTGCGGGCGACGTCATGTGATAGCCGTCACCGGACAGGCCGTAACCTGCAACTTCCGCATAAATCGTCGCACTACGGGCCTTGGCGTGTTCGTACTCTTCCAGAATCAGGGTTGCGGCACCCTCGCCCATAACAAAGCCGTCACGGTCCTTGTCAAAAGGGCGTGAGGCGGCGGCAGGATTATCATTGTACCCGGTAGACAGGGCTCGGGAGGCAGCAAAACCGCCAACGGCCAACGGGCAGACGGCACTTTCGGCACCGCCGGCTACCATCACATCCGCAATACCGCGGCGAATCATCTCAGCCGCATCGCCCACTGCGTGCGCAGACGTTGCACAGGCCGACACCGTACTGGTGTTGGGACCACGGAAACCGTACCGGATGCTCACATGGCCCGGCAGCAGGTTAATCAGGATGGAGGGAATAAAGAATGGCGAGATACGACGCGGACCGCGTTCCTTGAGGGTCGTGTAAGCCTCTTCAATTGCAGGCAGGCCGCCGATACCGGAGCCGAGCAACACACCGATGCGGTCTTTCATCGCTTCCGGTGCTTCTTCCAGGCCGGCCATCTTAAGGGCTTCGGCCGTTGCGGCCATCCCGTACTGGATGAATACGTCCATCTTTTTCTGGTCTTTAACGTTGACCCAGTCGTCTACATTAAAGTCCGGCACTTCGGCGGCAATACGGCAGGCGTAGTCCGACGTATCGAAACGGGTAATGGCCCGCACACCGGAGCGGCCATTCATCAGCCCATCCCATGTTTTGGCCAGACCCGTCCCAAGTGGGGAAACAACCCCCATACCTGTAACGACAACGCGACGACGCATATTCCCTATCTCCTGAAAAAGACGCCGACGCCCGCAGTCTGATGGGTATCAGGCCGGCGGGCGTCGTGTACTCGAGTCGCTTAAAATAACTTTAAGCGGCAGACGACTTACGCAGCGGAAGCGTGGTCGCTGATGTATTTTACAGCCTGGTCAACGCTGGTGATCTGCTCGGCTTCCTCGTCGGGGATTTCGATCCCGAACTCTTCTTCAAAAGCCATAACCAGTTCAACCTGATCCAGAGAATCCGCACCGAGATCGTCTACAAAGCTGGAGGTGTTGCCGACTTTACCTTCGTCTACACCCAGTTGCTCGATAACAATCTTCTTCACACGCGCAGCGACATCGCTCATTTGCTTCAAACCTTTTCGCTTGTGGAGTTTTTCCATATAAAGCCCGCGGCGCGCGCGGCACTTTGCTTTTTAATCTTGGTCATACTAACCAAGCGCTAGATTTAACACAAGCGCCTGAATTGGCAAGACCTAATTTTACGCTGCCGTAAAACAATCCTCCAGCGTTGACAGAGCGCCTGTTCTTCGGGCATCTATAGGCCGTTTGACCTTTATCTTTTCTTTCCTTTTCCGGCCCAGAAAAAACGGAGCCTCTTATGCTCGGTCGTATCGTCACCCTGCTTGCGCAGTTCCCTTTCGAGGGTCTCCGCCTGCGCAACTGGCGGGCCAATAAGCCAACAACCTTCGGCAGCACCTTGTGGGTGGACAGCACCTACAACGGCAAGGCCGACACCCTGACCTGCCAAGTCTATGACCGCGGGTGCGTCAAACCCAATATTGTGGTTATCGACGCCAACAACTCCCGCTGGGACTATCTGCACCCGACCCGCAAACCGGTGTTCGGACAGACCGTGGACGTCAGCGGCTGCCATGCCACCATCAGCATCCCATCCGGCTACCGGCTGGTGCGCGCGGTTTTTACCGCCCATCCCCTGAACGGTGGTCAGATGCGTGTCCAGCTCCTTGCGCGTGACTTTTTCGGCAAGGAAGCGACCTGCGAGCTGACACTGCGGACCCGCCTTATCAGCGACCCTGACCCGGATTTCACGGTATAGAACGACGAAGCCCCCGCCATGCGGGGGCTTTTTTATTCATGTGTTACCTTATCCGGCCATTTTGCTTGCCAGATAGAGAGCGGCCACAAAAAAGACAAACGCCTCTAGCACACCGCCGATGAATCCTTTTTTACCACCGGATTTACCTGCCATGACGATGACCTCCTTCTGCATATATATCTTGAAAGGAATAGATAACGCAGCCTGCGTAAAAATCAAGGCCGCAACTCAAAAAAAGGCCCCGCTTCTTGCGGGGCCAGGCTTCCCAATGCTCTGGGGGCTCTGACGGCGGCGGGGAGGATATTCTCTACCTGCTGCCGAAAAGTGTATTTAAAGGATTTAGGGCAGCCTCCCCGTTTCGTCAAGTACCTACATATACATACCACCGTTGACGTGCATGGTTGCTCCCGTTATGTAGGCAGCCTCGTCAGAGGCCAAAAACCGCACAGAAGCTGCAACATGTTCGGGTTCACCGAATGTTTGGGCGGCAATTGCCTCCTTGAATTTTTCCACCATTTTTTCCGGCAGGGAGGATGTCATGTCCGTATGGATGAACCCCGGGGCAACACAGTTGACGGTCACACCTTTGCGGGCAATCTCTTTGGCCAGACCTTTGGTGAAACCTGTAATCGCTGCTTTTGACGTGATGTAGTTGGTCTGCCCGACGTTACCCATGTGGGCCACAATGGACGAAATATTGATAATCCGGCCCCAGTTCTTTTTGCTCATGGCCGGCAGCAGTGCGCGGGTCAGGCGGACGGCAGCATCCAGATTGACGCGCAGCACGTCGTTCCACGCATCGTCGGACTGGCGGATGAAGAGCCCATCACGGGTAATACCTGCGTTGTTGACCAGAATATCCACCGCACCGGCCTCCTGTGCCAGGCGGTCAACCTGTGCGCTGTCGCTCAAATCTGCGGCGATATAGCGGGCGCCGATTTCGGCGGCGGTTTCTTTCAGGGCGTCCACATTGGTACCGGAAATAATCACTTCGGCTCCGGCGTTACGCAGTTCTTTGGCAATTGCCTTGCCAATACCGCGGCTGCCGCCGGTTACCAGAGCCACTTTGCCTGTCAGATTACAAAAACTCATGATGCGTTGCTCCTGTTGTCATTCAAGGATTTCCAGAAAATATCCATCTCGTCCGGTGTGCTGAGCGGTGTTGCACTGATACCGGATGTGGCAATTTGCGGTGCGCGGCGCCGGTCAACAACCCCTGTCGGCAATGCCTCTGGCGAACCGACACGGCGGTCAACACGCTGGGCAAGCCCAGTCAGGACACGACCCACACCCAGCTCCAGAATCTCACTCACGCCGTTTTGCGCCATAAACAACATCGTTTCGCGCCAGCGCACATTGCCTGTCACCTGTTTGACCAGCAGCTCCTTGATAACAGCGGGGTCAGTTTCGGGACGGGCGGTTACGTTCATCACCACAGGCACCTGCGGGGCGTTGACGGTTACTTTGGCCAGCGCTTCGGCCATCACTTTTGCAGCCGGGGCCATCAAATCGCAGTGAAATGGCGCCGACACCGGAAGCCTAAGCACACGTTTGGCGCCTTCTTTGGATGCCAGTTCAATCAGGCGATCGATGCTTTCCACCGTACCCGAAACCACCACCTGCCCGCGGGAGTTGTCATTGGCGACCGCGCATTTGGCACGTCCGGCCAGAACGGTCACGGCATCAATCTCCAGCCCCAGAACAGCAGCCATGGCGCCTTTACCTGCGGGCACGGCAGCCTGCATGGCTTTGCCGCGGGTATGGACCAGACGCAGTCCGTCCTCAAACGTCAGCGCACCTGCACAGACCAGCGCCGTATACTCTCCCAGACTATGACCTGCCATATAGCGGCAAAAACTGGCCAGCGGCGCGGCAGGACCACTTTTGGTGAGGTAGAGAAAAGCAGCGTATCCGGCCAGCAGCAGCGCCGGTTGGGTATTCTCGGTCTTGGTCAGGGTTTCCATATCGCCCTCGAGCATGATTTTGCTCAGGCGATAGCCCAATGTCCGGTCAGCCTGCTCGAACAGCGGTGCCGTCAGCGGGTTGGCGGCCAGATCGCGGCACATCCCCACTGTTTGCGACCCTTGGCCGGGAAAAACCAGCGCACGTGTCATGTTACACATAATCCTCTTTTTTCATCGGCACACATCATCCCATGTTGGGCTGCACTGTCAAGCCGCATAAACGGATAAAAAACGCTTGCCTTATGTGCGCTTTGCCCCTATTTTGCCCGATACGCAACCTTGCTGGGGCGGCCTTGTTGTATGCAAGCCCTCTGGCGGCAAGCGGGAATAACCCCGCAAACAACCCATAAGGTTAAAGGTATTAAAATGGCATTTTATGAAATTGTCTTTATTGTCCGGCCTGATGTTTCCAATCAGCAAGCCGAACAACTGGCCGAGAAATTCGGCACCGCTGTTGCCGAAAACGGCGGCAAACTGATCAAATCCGAGTACTGGGGTCTGCGCACGCTGGCTTACCGTGTGAAAAAACACCGTAAGGGCCACTACGTGATGCTGGGTACCTCCGGCGAAGGCGAAATGGTTGCCGAAATCGAGCGCCAACTGGGCCTGTCGGACGACGTTATCCGTTACCTGACCATCAAGGTAGAAGAAGTAACCGACCAACCTTCCGTGCAAATGCAAACCCGCAGCCGCTTTGAATCCCGCGGCGAAGGTCGTGAAGGTGGCCGTGGTGGCCGTGGCCGCTTCAACCGCGATGCCGACAGCGAAGACGAATCCACCGATTCCGCTGACGCGTAAGTTTATCCCCTCGAAAAAGGAAGATTAGATTATGGCTACCGAAACCAAACAAACCGGCGAATTTGCAGGTAAAGACAAAGACGGCGGCAAAAAAGTTGCCCCGCGTCTGTATGGTCGTCCGTACTTTCAGCGTCGTAAGAGCTGCCCGTTCAGCGGCCCGGACGGCATGAAAATCGACTACAAAGACATCAAAACGCTGAGCCGTTACGTGTCCGAGTACGGGAAAATCATCCCGAACCACATCACCGGTGTGAGCACCCTGAAACAACGTGAACTGGCTGCTGCCATCAAGCGCGCCCGCGCTCTGGCCCTGCTGCCGTACACCAACCGCTAACCGGTTACTGGAGAAAAAACCATGCAAGTTATTCTGCTGGAACGCGTGCCCAACCTGGGCAAAATGGGCCAGACCGTGAACGTAAAACCCGGTTTTGCTCGTAACTTCCTGTTGCCTCGTGGCAAGGCTCTGCCTGCTACTGATGCAAACCTGGCTAAATACGAAGCCATGGCTGCCGAACTGACCGCCCAAAGCGCTGCTGAAAAAGCTGAAGCCGAAAAAGTAGCTGCCAAGCTGCAAGACGCTTCGGTAACTATCGAGCGTCAGGCTTCCGAAGTTGGCCAGCTCTACGGTTCCGTTAAACCGAGCGACATCGTTAAAGCGATGGAAGCCAAAGGCTACGACGTACCCAAGGGCAGTGTTACCCTGCGCGAACCCATCAAAACTGTTGGTGAGTTCAATGCCAAAGTAACCCTGCACCCTGAAGTCATTGTGACGGTGCCTGTAAACGTAACCCGTTACAGCAACTAATCCGTCCATGGCCACAGCGAGCGACACAAAACTCGCGCTGGTTGATACGGCGCAGGCCGACGATAAAAGTCGGTCTGTGCCGTTCAGTCAGGACGCCGAGCAGGCCCTGCTTGGCGCTCTCCTCCTGAACAATACCCTCTACTACGAAATTGAAGGTTTTCTGCGCGCCGACCACTTTTACGTTGGTGTGCATGGCCGTATTTTCGAGGCAATGTCAAAGCTCGTCGAGCGTGATCAGGTTGCAGACCCCGTCTCCCTGACAGACTTCTTCGGCAGCAGCGACTGGTTTAAAGAAGTCGGTGGACGGACCTTCCTCGAGCAGCTGAACGAAAATGCCAGCACAATCATCAACATCAAAACCTACGCCGGCATCATTTATAACCACTTCCTGTCTCGTCAGGTCATCGACATCGGCAGCGGTATGGTCAATACCGCCATGGACGTGGAAAACCGCCGCCCCCCCGCCGAAGTGATCGAAGAGGCTGAAAGTGCGCTCTTCAAACTGGCCGAACAAGGCAGCTCCAAAAGTGCTTACCAGAACCTGAAGAATCCCCTGAAAGGCGTGATTGAGCGCATTGAGGCCGCCCGCGCCAGCGGTGGTCAGGTCACAGGTGTGCCCACAGGTTTTTATGGCATAGACAGCACACTGGGTGGCTGGCAGAACTCTGACCTGGTGATTCTGGCGGCACGTCCCTCCATGGGTAAAACGGCTTTTGCTCTGAATGTCGCCTTGAATGCCGCCAAATCCAAAATGAACGGTGAAAAAGGTGCCGTTGGCGTGGGATTCTTCTCGCTGGAGATGTCGGCAGAGCAGTTGGCCAGCCGTCTGCTGTCCAGTGAGTCGGGCATCAGCAGTCAGGATATTTCCCGCGGGGATATCCATGGCGAGAACTTCCAGCATCTGGTGATGGCGACCGATACCCTCTCCCAGCTTGACCTGTATATCGACGACACCCCTGCCCTCGGCATCGGTGCCATGCGCAGCCGCGCCCGCCGGATGAAGCGCAATCACAACGTGGGCCTGATTATTGTGGACTACCTCCAGCTCATGAAAGGCAGCGCCAAGAACGACGCCAACCGTGTGCAGGAGATTTCGGAAATCTCTCAAGGTCTTAAGTCTATCGCCCGTGAGCTGAATGTGCCGGTTATTGCGCTCTCTCAGCTCTCCCGTGCGGTGGAAAGCCGCGAGAACAAGCGCCCGATGCTCTCCGACCTCCGGGAATCCGGCTCGATTGAGCAGGACGCCGACGTGGTGATGTTCCTCTACCGCGAGATTTACTATAAGGAAAAGGCTCTCGGTGCCGCCCCGACGCCCGAGCAGACTGCCGAGTTGGATAGCATCCGCAATTTGGCCGAGCTGCTGATTTCTAAAAACCGTAAGGGTCCAACCACAGCAATCCAACTGGTATTTGACGGGCCGACCACCACCTTCAAGAACTATTTGCAGACGGAATAATTGTGCTTTACCCCGCTTGACGGGTTTTTATGTCGTCGCCACATTAACACCTAGATGCGCTCTGCGTATACCTTTCACGTTTGAAACCCAACCCTTCCACCTTCTTTTGTCTTTATGGAGACAACCCATGACCATCAAGAAGCTCACGACCTATGTCGTGCGCGCCCTCGTTCTTGGCGCGCTCGTCTTCTTCGCCCAGCCGCAACACGCCCGTGCGGATGACCTCAATAACCTGCTGCGGGGCATCTTCAACGGCGGCGGCACGTTCAACGGCAACGGCTTCAGCTACAATAGCCGTAAAGAGAACATGCACCTCGACGCGTTTGTTTATCGCTTCAACCCCCGTGGTGTCGCGATCAATGAACTGCGTGACGTGCTGTTCCAGCCCGAAAAGAACCAGAACACCGACAACAGCTGGCGTGGCAACGTCGACGGCGACGACGTCTGGGGCACCATCCGGGTGACCGAGACCAAGCGCGGTCCGCAAGGCGTTTGCCGCTCCTTCCAGGTCGAAGTGAACTGGATTCTGGTCGAGTGGTACAACGGCCAAGCCAACCGTCAGCGCCAGACCCGCTCGGTCTACGGCGAGGCCTGCCTTGCCGCCAATAATCAGGGCCAGCAGTTCTGGGTCATCGGCGACCGGTACTGGCAGTAACCCTTCAAGCGAGCAGCCCCCTTCACGGGGGCTGCTTTTTTTTGCTTTATGCCTTGATTTAATGCCCGGAAGGCCTAAATTAAGCGGGTTCATTTTGTCCCTTTTCCTCCTTTTACCCTTCCCTCTTATGTGGAGTCATCACGCATGATTCTCTTCCTCACACTGGGTGTGGTGCTGCTGTTTGTCGGTGCCGCGCTCGTCAGCCAGCGTAACCATACGTTCCGCATGGCGGGTCTGGTTGCCGCTCTGGCCGGTCTGGTCATGGTCATCCCGTCGGTCTACATCTACAAGACTTCGGGCAGTACCGACGCGGCCCCCAAGGTCGAAGCACCGGCCAAGCCGGCTGCCAAGCCCAAGGCCGAAGCCGACAAGCCCCAGCCCGCCAAGCCGCAGGAAAACGTGCAGGGCAACACGCCCCGCACACCTGTTGCGCCGGCCGAGCTGGCCAGCAACCGCGTGCCGCTGTTCAGCGCTTTCCCCGACGGGAACAAGAGCTGTGCGGCCGGTACGTATCTGGTCAGCCAGATTCAGCCGACCGAACTGGCCCAGGGCAGCGTGGAGGTCATCCTCCGCACCGCCAGCGGTACCGAGCCCTGCTCGGTGCTGATGAGCCTCGGCAAGCTGAGCGCCAACCGCGTCGTCAGCGGCATGACCGCGTACGTGGGCATTGGCACCGGTAACAGCGACAAGCTGACCGCTGCTGCCGACGTCACCCGTGATGCCATTCCGATGGAAAAGCATCCGGACAGCAGCATGGCCTGTGCCGAGGGCGACTACACCATCGCCGAAGTCGGCCTGTCCCAGCGCTATGCGGACAAAGGCTACCTCGGTCTGGGCACGCCCAAGAGCACGAACCAGTGCACGGTCTACATCCCGCTCGAGGCCTACAAGGGCCTGAAGGCGAATGTGGGTCTGCGCGCCACGGTCAAGTACGACGGTACGGGCAGCATCTTCGGCATCGAGCCGCGGATCACGGCCGACCATGTCGTCTTCGGCAAGGCGCTCAGCAGCGACCAGGTCTGCACGGCGGGTCACTACACCGTCAGCGGTCTGGGCCTGTCCCGCCGCCTGAAGGACAAGGGCTACCTGAGCCTGTCCAAGCCGGAAGGCAATGGCAGCTGCACGGTGTACCTCGGCTACGGGGACCTCACCCAGCTGGCGCCCTACGCCGGCCAGGAACTGGACGTGACCTACACGGCCGCGGCCCAGTCGGACATGCCCAAGTGCAGTGCGGCCAACGGCTACACCATCACCGAGCTGCAGCCGGAAAGCGGTACCGTCATCCTGTCGGATAACGACCGTAATCTCTGCAAGGTGCTCAACGTGCCGGCGGAGAAGTTCTCCGGCTTGAGCATCGGCGGCAAGGTGACCGTCGGCAACTAAGCCATCCAAGCGATGAAACGCCTCCCCTGACGGGGAGGCGTTTTTTTATGCCTGCCACTTTGACAGACGGGGGGCATTCCCGTACTCTGAGTACGATTTTTCAAGCCTTGGAGTTACCCATTTTGGTCAACCCGGTTACCCTTATCGGCCGCACAACCCTGAACGCGATTAATACCGCGGGTACGCTGACGCTGTTTCTGGGCGAGGCCTTGGGCCAACTCGTCAAGCGGCCCATGTACTTCCGGCTGTTTCTGCGTCAGTGTGAGCTGGTAGGTGTAAACTCCCTGCCGATTGTCCTGCTGACGGCCATTTTTACCGGCGGTGTGCTTGCCCTGCAAAGCTTCCGCGGGTTTGACAACGCCACAATTGCGGCGGAGTCGGTCGGTACTGTCGTCGCCCTGTCCATGCTGCGGGAATTGGGACCCGTCCTTGCCAGCCTGATGGTAGCTGGCCGTGTAGGCGCCTCTATGGCTGCCGAAATCGGCACCATGCGTGTGACAGAGCAGATTGACGCCCTCGTCACCCTTGCGACCAATCCCATGAAGTACCTTGTCCTGCCGCGCATTCTGGCATTAGCGGTGATGATGCCCTTGCTGGCCATTCTTGCCAACGTGGTGGGTATTTTCGGTGGGTATCTGGTTGCCACCAAATCGCTGGGCCTGAACGCCTATACCTATATCGACAAATCATTTGCCAGCGTACAGTTTGCGGATATCACCCTCGGCCTGGTCAAAGCCTTTGTATTCGGTATCATCATCGCCCTGATGGGGTGCTACCACGGATACACCACCCGCGGCGGTGCCGAAGGTGTGGGACGTGCCACCACGACAGCGGTTGTGTATGCCTCCGTCATGATTCTGGTCACAGACTATCTGCTGACGGCATTGATGTTTTAAGCCATGACAAAAGCAACCGCCCCAATGCTCGAAATCCGCAACCTGACCAAAGGGTTTGGCGGCAGACAGGTGCTCAAAGGCATTAACCTGAGCGTGCCCAAAGGGGATTCTACCGTCATCATCGGCGGTTCCGGTAGCGGTAAATCCGTTCTGCTCAAGTGCATCCTCGGCCTGTTGGAACCGGATGACGGGCAGGTTCTGGTGGATGGTCAGGACACCACCCATCTGGACGAAAAAACCCGCTACAAGCTGATGACCCGCTTTGGCATGCTGTTCCAGAACGGCGCACTGTTCGACTCATTGAGTGTTTGGGAGAATGTGGCCTTCGGCCTCATCCGCGAAGGGACAAGCGAGAGCAAGGCCCATAAAATTGCCGTGGAAAAACTGGCGATGGTCGGCCTTGCCGCCCACGTGGCCGACCAGGCTCCGAGCGAACTCTCCGGCGGGATGAAAAAGCGCGTTGCACTGGCGCGTGCGATTTGTCAGGAACCGGAAATCATCTTTTACGACGAGCCGACAACCGGCCTCGACCCCATTACATCGGACGTGATTAATGAGCTCATCCTCAAACTCAAGCGCGAACTGGGCGTGACGTCCGTCACCATTACCCACGACATGACCAGCGCGTACAAAATCGCGGATCATATTTCCATGCTTTTTGAGGGGCAGATGATTGCCTACGGCACTGTGCCGGAGATACAGAAAAGCGACAATCCCTACGTCCAGCAGTTCATCCACGGCCGTGCGGACGGCCCGATTAAAATGGCTGTGCGGGCGCACTAATTACGGTAGGATAGGCCACCATGAAAAGCATCGCCACAGAAACCAAAGTCGGCACCCTCGTCCTCGCGGCGGCGGTGGCTTTGGGCTGGCTGAGCTACCAGAGCGGCACGATTGCCAAAAGCGGCCTGTCTAACATGCGCGTGCTGGATGTTGCCTTTACCAATGCCGACGGCATCGGCGTGGGCAGCAAGGTTAAAATTGCCGGTGTTCAGGTAGGTGAAATCAGTGGCGTCCGCCTTGGCAGTGGCGGTGAGGCCATCGTCAGTATTGCCGTGCGTCCGGACGTGACACTGCCCGCCAACATCAAGGCGCAAATCACCTCCTCCGGCCTGATTGGCGAGCGTTTTATCGCCCTGACAACCGACTTTGCGCCGGAAGGCCAGCTGGCGGATGACAGCAAAACCATCCCCGCCCTGCCGACCGCCGACATTGGCGACATTGGCAACCAGTTTGCAGGCATCAGCGCCGATTTGAAGGAAGTTTCCACCGCGTTGCGCCAGTCTATGGGCGGTCAGGAAAACGCGGAAAAACTCTCCCGTATTGTTAACAACCTCGATGCGGTCAGTACACGGATGAACGGCATCCTGAATCAGGAGCTGGAGCCGGGTAAAATCAACGGCATCGTCAATAACATCTACGACGTGACGGAAGAGCTTAAGGGTGATGATGTCCGCAGCATCGTGACCGACCTGAAAGCCGCCTCCAAATCCCTGCGGCAGATTCTGGAAAGCAATCAGGGTGAGGCCTCCGGCCTTATTGCAAACCTGTCCGTCACGGCAGAGAATCTGGCCGCCATTACCGAAAAACTGGCCGCCGGACAAGGGACCATCGGGCAGCTCCTGAACGATGACAGCGTCAGCAAAGACCTGAAAATCGCCATGAATGACCTGCGCAACGTTGCAGACAAGCTCAACAGCGGCGAAGGTTCCATCGGCAAGCTGATTAACGACAGCAGCACCGTGGATAAACTCGAGAACGCCCTGGATAACTTTTCTGCCTTCAGCCAGCGGGTGGATGCCTTCCGGACGGAGGTGGACTTCCACGGTTATACCCTGCTGGGCGAAGACGTGGGCAAGGGCCGCTTTAACATTACGCTGCGCCCCCGCCCGTCCCGCTACTATGTGCTGGGCGTGACAGCCGACGGATTTGCCACCGAAGCCGGCGACAAACGCAATACCAACGGCTTGCGCGGGCAGGACTTTGGGGATGACCTCAAGTTCACCGCCCAGTTTGGCCATGTGTACGAGAATGCCATTTTCGGGCAGGATATCGGCATGCGCGTTGGTCTTAAAGACAGTGCCTTCGGTATTGGCCTTGATGTTGAGCCGGAAATCATGGACTACTTTGTCAGCCTGTCCGCCGACCTGTACGACTTTACGGGCGAGAACTCCGGTACATCGAACGAGAATCCGCACCTCGACCTGACGGCACGTGTGAACCTCATTAACAAGAATATCTACGGTATGGTCGGTGTGGATAACGCGCTGAATGACCGCTACGCCGCGCCCTTTGTGGGCCTCGGCTTCCGCTTTGCGGATGACGACTTCAAATATCTGGCAAACAAGGCTCTGTAAACGCGAAAGCCGCCCCATAGGGCGGCTTTCTCCGATTCAGGCAGACTTGTTGTAGTCGCGCAGACGGCGCTTGGCCAGCAAATGCAGCACGCCGGTGATGACGAAGGATACGGCACCGTACATGCCAACCTTGGTCGCCAGCGGCAGCAGGTCGACAACCTCGTCGTTGATGGTGACATTGCCGTTCATTACGGCCATTGCCAACGCGGCAACCAGCGCCATGGTGCTGGCAAAAACAGCCAGTCCGGTCATCAGCTCCGGCAGTGCATACAGCACCGCAAAACGCCAGAACTCCGGCGATGTGACACCGCTGAACGCTTCCTTGAAATTACTTGCCAGCTCGGCGCACAGGGCGCGGAACTCTTTGGCGAGACGTCGCAGGTTTTCGGCTGTGAGCATGCGCGTCCAGACCAGCATGGCAGCTGTCGCCGCCGCTACCAGTGCCAGGCCGCTCCACAGCGCATAAACGCCGTACAGCTCCACATGGTTGCCGTTGACCGTCAGGGTCATACCACAGGTGAGCACGCCATAGAACAGAACGGGCATGCCAAGACCATGACCGACGCTTACCAGCAACCTTTTCCAAAAAGGAAGATGGTCGTACATTTTTCGAGACTCCGTGTTTCAGAAAAGAAAAGCCAAGATGAGGTAAGAGGTAATCCAGTACATCTGGTGCCAACCGACTAAAAGTCAACCTTTCCCTAACGGCTTTTTTTCCTTAAACTGTAGGCAGTTGAAAGGGATTTCCATGGCCAAACTCAAAACCCGTTATGTCTGTCAGGAATGCGGCGCCGACTACCCCCGCTGGGCCGGTAAGTGCGATGCCTGCGGCGCGTGGAACAGCATTGTGGAAGAAGCGCCCGTTGCCAGCGTCACCCGCTTGGGTGCGACCAAAGGCCACGCGGCAGAAACAGTGAGCCTGCAAGCCCACCTGCCCGAAGAACCCCGCTGGCATACGGGCAGCGAGGAGCTGGACCGTGTCCTTGGTGGTGGCATGGTGCGTGGCTCTGCCATCCTGATTGGCGGCGACCCGGGCATTGGCAAATCCACGTTGTTGTTACAGTCATCAGCTTTTGTGGGCAAAACCGTGCCCGTGCTGTATGTGAGTGGCGAGGAATCCGCCCAACAGATTCAGATGCGCGCCAAGCGCCTCGGCCTTGCCGATACGCCCATGAAGCTGGCCACCACAGGCCAAATTGAGGCCATTCTGGCCACCATCGCTCAGGAAAAACCGGGACTGGTGATTCTGGACTCCATCCAGACACTCTTCTCGGAAAAATCGGAGTCTGCACCGGGGACCGTTTCACAAGTGCGCCTTGCTGCCCACGAGCTGATTCAGGTCGCCAAACGCACCAACACCACCATTATTTTTGTCGGCCACGTAACCAAAGAAGGACAAATTGCCGGCCCCCGCGTACTGGAGCATATGGTCGATACCGTGCTGTACTTTGAGGGCGAGCGCGGCCATACCTTCCGCATTTTGCGCGCCTTCAAGAACCGCTTTGGTGCCACCAACGAAATCGGCGTGTTCGAGATGCAGTCCGAAGGCCTGCGCGATGTGACCAACCCTTCCGCCCTGTTCCTGTCCGAGCGGCCCGAAGGGGCCGCCGGCAGCGCCGTACTGGCCGCGCTGGAGGGTACCCGTCCTGTTTTGATGGAAGTACAGGCGCTGGTCAGCCAGTCACAGCTTGCCCAGCCCCGCCGTACCACGCTGGGGGTTGATGGCAACCGCGTGGCCATGATTGCTGCCGTACTGGAAAAACATTGCGGCTTCCCGTTCGGGCGACATGACATCTTCCTGAACATCACTGGCGGATTAAAGGTTACTGAACCAGGTGCCGACCTCGCCATTGCGGCGGCGCTGGTATCGTCCCTTCTGGAGCGCCCCATTGACCCGCATACGGTTATTCTGGGCGAAGTTGGCCTTGCCGGAGAGGTACGCACCGTCAGCCAGTTGGACATGCGCGTGAAGGAAGCGGCCAAGCTCGGTTTCACGAAGGCCTTGACACCGCCCGCCGGAAAAACCATCCCTAAAGGTATGCGTGTTTCTTCCCTGAAACGGCTGGACGAGTTGACTGCGGGGCTTTTTGACTGATGGCTGAAAAGTTTGATTTGATTGTCTACCTGCTGCTTATCGGCGCGGCTATTGGCGGCTGGCGTAAGGGCCTGCTGCGCGAAGTGCTGATTTTTATTGTCTGGATTCCGGCTGTTTATGCCATTGTCAGCATCATGATTAACAACTTCACCCCGACCGAGGGGCTGGATAGTCAAAGCCAGGCGAGTCTGAAGTACATCGGGATGATGTTCCTGGGGGCGTCCATCGTGGTTGTTATTGCCGACTATGCCTTTATCAAGCCCACCCTGCGCGATGTTGCGGACGGCTCCTTGCTGATGGCCAACAAGGTTGCAGGCCTTGCCTTCGGTACGGCGCGTGTGTTCGGGCTGATTATCATCGGCATGGCGATGTTCGACATTTATGCGCGGCCACTGGACGATGTGAAAATCGTCAACGACTCTGCCGTCCTCAGCACTGGCAAACACATGGCTAAAG
Source organism: Pseudomonadota bacterium (assembly GCA_016125375.1). Lineage (GTDB taxonomy): Bacteria > Pseudomonadota > Alphaproteobacteria > UBA1280 > RI-95 > RI-95. The sequence continues at coordinate 165,761 of WGLU01000002.1, forward strand.
ACTTTGTGGCCTACCTGCGTGATAACAATTACATCACCAACGAGGTCACCATGTACGATTACGCGGAAGAACAGGAACGCAAAATCCGCGAGCAGTACGACGATATTATGCCCACAGGCAACGCCGGTATTTTCAATCTGGGTAAACACTGATGCAAACCGTTGCCGGATTCTTTTTGACCGGATGGTTTGCGGTGGCGAGTTTGCCATGGCTGCTGCCCCTCCCCGTCCGTATACGGCTGGCACTTTACCTTACCGCCCTGCCCGCAGCGGGCTTTGTTGGCTATCTGCTGGATAATCACTATATGGACAAGCCCCACAGCGCGTGGTCATCGCCGGATTTTTACCTCACCCTTATCAGCATCCATGCTGTGTTTGCCGCGCCCAGTTTTATTTACTGGTTCTCCACACGCAAAAAGACCACATAAAAAAACGCCCCCTGATGGGGGCGTTTTCGTTCAGTCTGCCTTGTTCAGCAGAATACGCAGGCGATGCCAGCCGCGGGGCTTTTCGTCCGTGGCTTTGTAGCACTCGGTCGCCAGATCATAGAGCTGGTTCAGCATGACGCGGTATTGACCGTTGTCCTGCAGCAGCTTCACCAGTTCCTGAAGTGCGTCCAGACTGGCCATGTCGGCCTCGGTCGGGTTGTTGAGCTTGTCCAGCGCGTCCGTCACCTCGAGGCACGGCTTGCGGGACGAACCCTTCTCGTCGAAGCGGACGGAGAACTTGATGTCCGCCTTGCGGAACTTGCGGTGCGCGGGCGTGAACTCGAACACCAGTGCGCCGAGCCACTTCACGCCGTGCTGGTCCGTGTAGGCCGGGCGCACGCTGAAGCGGTAGTCGCTGGTGTCGATGACCAGTGACGGTGCCTCCAGACACACGCCGCCGACCACCCGTCCCGGCTCGAGCCGGAAGGTGTTGGGCGGGAAGTGCGACATCAGCTTGGGCAGAACCGTCCGCAGGTCGTCGCGCTTGAAGGAGGTGTTGTCGTGGTCGATCCACAGGCGCGGCTTGCGGGTTTTCTCGCAGGCGAGAAAGGCATGCAGCCAATAGCGCAGCAGATCGGGATTGAAGGAAAGAGTACCGATGTCCGGCATGATACGCTCCGTACGGGGAGTGGGTCATGAAAAGAAAGCAGAGATGAGATTGTGTATACACATTAGGGCAAGCGCCCATGAAACGCAAAGAAAAAGCCACCCCGACGGGGTGGCTTTTATCGCTTACGGCAGGTTGCGGGCCTGCCAGTCACGCAGGCGGCGCCACAGCCAGCCTTTCAGGCCGCGCTGGCGGCTTTCCAGCAGCATGTTGATGAATAGCACACCTTGGGAGCGGGCATCTTCCACCGCCACATGGGTGTGGGGCGGCACGTTCAGGTACCAGCGGCCGGGCATCTTGGCCTTGGCGGCCAGTGCATAGTCCTTGCCCAGCAAGCCCATGGCAAAGCTGCGCATGTCGACCACGCGGCTGTTGAACGGGTCACTGCCCAGGAACAGGCGCGCGTAGTACAGCACAAAGCCGTAGTCGTAGCTGGCGGGGTAAGCCACCATCACGCATTCGGCCTTGTAGCGGCGCTCGAGCTCGTGGAGCCACAGGGCAAAGCGTTGCATCACGTGGGACGGGTTGGCCGGACTTGCCGTGGTTCGTGCCCAGGCGTCCGGATAATCGGCCCACCATTTCATGGTGGCAGGGTTCTGCACCGCACCGGGCAGCGCTTCCAGATTCTCGCTGAAAGCATCCACTTCCGCACCTTGTGCGTCGTAAGCCGTGGCCCCGAGGCTCAACATGCTGTTGACGCCGGGGATGGGGCCGTCAGCCTCCATATCCAGACTGATGTAGATGACGGGTTTCGTCATGGAAAATCCTTGTATTCGCGTACGGAAAAGTGAGTAAAAGATGCTAGAATCTACAGGCAGTATACACATTTTTCCCCGCAGAGGAAGTGCCATGACCATCAGCAACCGTACCGCTCTTCTTCTTGGCAAAGCTGTGGGCGACGCCCTTGGCGCGGGTGTGGAAACGGCAACACCGGATACGGCAACCACCTTTGTTGCCGAGGTCCTACGGCCCCTCAAAATACCCTCCAAAACCCCTGCCAACCGCCCATTCGGCCAGTATACGGACGACACACAAATGGCCCGCGAGATGCTGGTCCACGTCCGTGACAACACAACATTCCACCCGCAGAAACTGGCCGAACATTGGGCCGACTTTGTGCTCTCGGGCAAGCTTGTCGGCGGCGGGCGAACGACAGTGGCCGCAGCACAGGCCATTGCCGATGGTAAGACGTGGGAAGACGCGGGCAGCCCCCGCCCCAGCAATGGTAGCGCCATGCGCGCTGCTGTGGTTGCACTACTTAACCCTGATAACCTGCAAGACCTTGCTGCCACCCAAAGCCGGATTACCCATACGGCCCCCGCTGCACAAGCGGCAAGCGTGATAATGGCAACTGCTGCCGCAGACATGCTGCGCACACCCAAACTGGATGCCACCCACTTTCTGGAAAAGCTGGCAGCCCATGCCGCCCCGTACGACGACGCGACACCGGCGCAGCTGGAACTGCTGCACGACCACCTGAAGAAACCACCGCTCGCGGTATTGGACGTTCTGCACACGCGGCTAGGGCTGGGTGCAGAATGGCGTAAATATCCGGGGGTTTCCGTCCATGCGGCCGAGGCCACACTCTGGGCGCTTTATGCCTTCCTTACCCATGCCGATGATTATATGGCCGCCGTCGGCACGGCAATTTCTGGCGGGGGTGATGCGGACACAACGGCTGCGATGACAGGTGCCCTTGCCGGTGCACGGTTAGGCATGGACGCACTGCCGAAAGTTTATCTGGACGTCATCCACGATAACGGGGACTGGCGCGCGGATGATTTACGCGCCCTCGTAAGCGCCCTCTGATACCTAGGATTTTTTGCGGTCGTACGGGTTGCTGCTGCCGCCGCGGGTGCGCACACGCAGGACAATACCCTCATAGCCGAACGCCTCGCGCAGACCATTGGTCAGGTAGCGGATGTAGCTGGGAACAACAGCCTTGGGCAGGTTACATACCACGGTGAACGTGGGTGGACGCACGCCTGTTTGGGCCATGTATTTGAGTTTGACCGCCTTGCCCGTGCTGGACATGGGCGGCTGGTGAGCTTCCACCGCGCCTTGTAGGAAGCGGTTCAGGTGGGCGGTAGGAATACGCTTGTGCCATTGGTCGTAAAGCCCGAGCACAGGCTTGAGCAGACGGTGCATACCCATACCGGTCAGGGCGCTCAGCGCCACCATCGGCACGTTTTTGACCTGAGAAAGACCCGTATCGAGCTGGTAACGCATCTCGTCGAGGAGCTTTTCCTTATCCTTGATCATGTCCCATTTGTTCAGGGCAATCACCAGTGGTTTGCCTTCACCAATCACACGGGCGGCGATGGTCTGGTCCTGATGCTCGAACGGCATAGTGGCATCCAGCAGCAGAACTACTACGTCGGCATTCTCAATCGCCTTGATGGCGCTGGACGCACCAAGCTGCTCCACACGGTCGGTAATACGGGCTTTGCGGCGCAGGCCTGCTGTATCCACCAGCTCGAATTTCTGCCCTTCAAACACCCATTCGGTACTCAGGCTTTCACGCGTCAGACCTGCCTCGGGTCCGGTCATCATCCGGTTTTGCCCCAGCAGGCGGTTAATCAGGGTCGATTTGCCGGCATTCGGACGACCCACAATGGTCAGGCGCAACGGGCGCTCGCGGCGCTCCTTAAGGGCTTCTTCCTCGTCAATCTCCTCATCCGGTACAAAGTCTTCCACCTCGCCCTGAGCGGTAGCGGCGTTTGCGTCCTCTTCCTCTTCAGGCAGCAGGTCGCCGATGTAGGGCTTGAGTACGTCCATCACGTCGGCAGTGCCGATGCCATGCTCGGCGGCCACCAGCACGGGGTCGCCAAAGCCAAGGCGATACACATCGTGCAGGTTCTGGTTGGAGGCTTTGGTATCCACCTTGTTCATCACCAGTGTGACCGGCTTGCCGGATTTTTTGAGCATCCGCGCCAGACCTTCGTCCAGCGGCGTAACACCCACCTGCCCGTCTATCACAAACAGAACGGCATCGGCCTCGGCTACCGCAGCGGCAGAGATGTCGTTCATGCGTTTGGAGATAACCTCGGACGTGCCTTCCTCGTACCCTGCGGTATCGACCACACGCACACTGCCGTTTTTGAAGTTCACCACCCCGTAATGGCGGTCACGGGTTACACCCGCACGGTCGTGCACCAGCGCCTTACGGGCGCCGATAAGGCGGTTGAACAGCGTGGACTTGCCCACATTGGGGCGGCCGATGATGGCAATGGTACCGGGTTGGGGCATTTAAATAACCTATCTGAAAGCGACAAGGTCGCCGTCGTTGGTCAAAAAGTACAGGGTACCGGCGGCCACGACCGGCGGCAGGCTGATGCCATCCCCCATTTTAACCAGACTCAGACGTTTGCCTGTGTAGGGAGATATCGACGCCGCATAGCCTTCGCTCGAGACAACAATCAGACGGTCACCGGCCAGAACGGGACCCGTCCAGAAGACGTTCTCGTCCTTATCCTCGATGCCTGTCTTACCCAGATCGTAAATCCAGCGCACAGTGCCGTTTTTACGGTTCAGGGCGATCAGCTGATTCTGGTCGGAGAGGATGAACACGCTGTTACCTGCAACCCAAGGCAGGTTGATGGCGGAGAGCTCCTTCTCCCACAGACGGCGGCCTGTGTTGAGGTTGAAGGTGCTGATCATGCCGTTATGGTTCACAGCGTAAACAACATCTGCCACGATAACAGGCGGTGCTTCAACATCCACCAGTGCGGAATACGGGTCGGAGCCGACACGGAAGGCCAGTGCCTCGTGCCAGAGGTAGTTACCGTCGTTGGTGCCCAAGGCATAAATCTCGCCACTGGAGTACGGCGCAATCACAACACCGGCAGAAACAGCCGGTGGCGCGCCACCCAGAATGCCAATCCCCTCTTCAATACCGGCGTGGGTCCACAAAATGGTCCCGTCGATGGCGGAAAGAACATGCAGACGGTTGTTGTGGCTGACCACAAACACCTTGCCCTCTGCGATGGTTGGAGCCGCGCGCACGGGCGCCCCCACGTTCACGCGCCACAGCTCGCCACCTTTGAACGCTTCCAGCGCAATCACGTCGCCGTTACCGGCCGTGATGTAGAGGGTGCCGCCAACGATGGCCATGCCACCCGTAATGGCGGTGTTATCGGTGGTGACGTCCTTACGCCAGACCACTTTGCCGGTTTCCATGTTCACGGCAGTGACCTGACCACCTGTGTCCAGCACGTAAACGTGCCCTTCGCCCACAACGGGCGGGTTGGTGATTTTAGCTTCTTCGCTGGAGCCACGGGCAACGTGCACCGACCAGGCTTTGAACACCTTGTCGTTGAGTTTGATGTGCATGGGTGCATGGTCTGCAAAACCGCCGACTTGGCCCCAGTCGCGGAGCTCAATGGGTGTTGGCAGCAGGACCTGCTCGGCAGCAGAGTCCGGATCGGGCTTGAGGGCCGGAGCGACAGTCAGTACCGCCTCGCGCGTGCCTTCAAGTTTTTCCTTGGTTTTACCGCTGCAACCACTGACCGCCAGAGCTGCGGCCAATACGAGCATGGGAACAACAACAGGACGCAGCATCATCGGCACCGGCCTTATTTAACTTTAACGTGTGAACACTACTGGCTGTCGCGTTCGGCTTCCAGCGCGGCGACGCGCATTTGCGCACGGTCACGGATGCCTGCAGGCAGGGCAGTGTCGTTTTCCAGCAGCTGCTTGTACAGGTTCAGCGCCGCAGATTTGTTGTTCTGGTTCTCAGCCAGCATGGCCTGGAATTCCATGGCCGAATACATGAACGGACTGTTGTTGGTGCGCAGGTCGCTCAGCATGCTTTCTGCTTTTGCAGCGTCAGTTGCCATCAGCAGCTGGGCAGCCATCAATTTGGCCAGATCCCGGAAGGTCGCATCGGCCTTGCTGTCGCCCGCAACAGTTTCAAACAGGGTGATGGCTTCGGCGGTTTTACCGACGCCGGCATACATATTGGCAAGGCGCAGGCTCGCCAGCGTGCGATAGCCTTCGTGACTCAGTTTGCTGGCAGCCGCCACCTTTTCCAGTGCTTCGGCATTGTTGCCCTCACTGTCCTTCACTGCACTCCAGTAAGAGGTTGCTGCAGTCAACTGATTGGCGCGTGTGGTGGTTCTGTACCACTCGAATCCCGCCAGACCGACAAACAGAATGGCCACACCGCCAACAACTGCCCAGCGGTACGTTTGCCACAGGCTGCTCATGCGCTCGGCGCGCAGGGTTTCGTCAATCTCGTGCAAAAATTCAGCGCTCATCGGTTGGCTCCTTTATGCCAGTCGTCAAATTTGTGTCTCAAAGTGATACCGCAATTCCAGATAAAAGGCAAAACCTAAGCCACTTTATCTTCACCCGGAATGGCGGCCAGCAGTGTGCGCGTATACGGGTGCTGCGGATTGGTGAACAAGGCGTGGGTTGTGCCCTCCTCCACCACTTTGCCGGCGTGCATGACGGCAATGCGGTCACAAACCTGCGAGACCACCCGCAAATCGTGCGAGATAAACACATAGCTGAGGCCGTGCTCTTTCTTGAGCTTGTCCATCAGTTCCAGAATCTGTTTTTGCACCGATACATCCAACGCAGATACCGGCTCGTCCGCAATTATAATATCCGGCTTAAGGGCAAGGGCGCGGGCAATACATACCCGTTGGCGCTGCCCGCCTGAGAACTGGTGCGGATAGCGGTCATAGCTGCCCGCAGGCAGGCCGCAGTCGGCCAGCAGTTGCTCCACATAGACACGGCGGGCTTTGGCATCCATCAAGCCATAGGCACGCAGGCCCTCGCCCACGCTTTCGCCCACGCGCATGCGCGGGTTGAGGGAGGAAAACGGGTCCTGAAACACCATCTGGATATTGCGCCGCATGGCTCTGAGGGCGGCACCCTTAAGCGGAGCGGTGTTCTGGCCGTTCAGCACCACCTCGCCGGCATCCGGTTTGTAAATGCGCATCAGGCAGCGCGCGAGGGTAGACTTGCCGCAGCCGGACTCCCCCACGATGCCCAGCGTTTCGCCCTTATGCAGGGTCACCGACACCCCGTCGAGCGCCTTAAAGGGTTTGGACGTGCTGAAAAAACCGCCCTTTTTGACCTGAAAGACCTTGCTGACGTTTTTAACCTCCAGCAGCGGCGGCGTGGCCACCACGGCTTTGGCGCCTGTTTCCAGCCGGGGCATGGCGGCCAGCAGGCTTTTTGTGTAGGCATGTTTGGGTTTTTCCATCACCTGTTTGACGGTACCCTGCTCCACAATCTGCCCGTGCTGCATCACCGCCACCCGGTCGGCCAGCGCGCGTACCACGCCAAAGTCGTGGGTGATAAACAGCACGCCCATGCCGCTTTCCTTTTGCAGGCTGCGGATGAGGGAGAGGATTTCCCCCTGCACCGTCACATCCAGCGCGGTGGTGGGTTCGTCCGCAATCAGCAGGCGGGTGTTCATGGCAAGCGCCATCGCAATCATCACCCGCTGGCGCTGCCCGCCGGAAAGCTGATTCGGGTAGGCATGGTAGCGGCGCTCCGGCTCGGGTATCTGCACTTTACTGAACAGCTCAATCACGCGTTTGTAGCGGCTTTTGGCATCACCCACGCCGTGCACGGCCAACACTTCGGCCACCTGGTCCCCTACCTTAAAAACGGGGTTAAGGCTGGTCATGGGTTCCTGAAAAATCATGCTCATTTGCGCGCCGCGCAGCAGGCGGCGGGGTTCGGCGTCCATGGTCAGAACGTCTTTACCGTCAAACAGAGCGGCCCCGCTGAGGATAGTCGCCTGCGGCGGGAGCAAGTCCATCACCGCCAGCGCGCTGACGGTCTTGCCGCTGCCGGATTCGCCCACCAGACACAGCACTTCGCCCGCATCCACATGGAACGATACGTTTTTGACGGCCTGCACGCTGCCGAACGCGACGGAAAGGTTCTGCACATCCAACAGGTGGGTCATGGGAGCGGCTTTCTTATTATTAATGCCCTAAAAGAGTACGCAAAAAGCGCCGTTCTGTCTATCCCGCTTGCCTTGTTGCGCCGCCTGTTTTAGCCTGAAGGCCACAGCCGTTAAAAGGAGCCCGACCATGTACCGTATCTACCTTGCCGGACCCGATGTTTTTGCCCGCGACCCGTTCCTGCTTGCCGCCAAGAAAAAGGCCATCTGCGCCAAGTACGGTTTTGAGGGTGTGTTCCCGATGGATAACGAGCTGGATTTTGACGGCCTGAAGCCCTTTGAAAAGGGGCTGAAAATCTCCGCCGCCAACGAGGACTTGATGCGCGGCTGCGACCTTGTTATCGCTAATATGACGCCGTTCCGCGGCCCCAATACCGACAGCGGCACCGCGTATGAGATGGGCTTTATGCGTGCCCTGGGCAAACCTGTGCTGGGTTATGCCAACGTGTACAACTCCCCCACCGGTGAGGCCGGATTCCCCCATATGGAGCGCGTAAAAACCTACTACGGCCACCTGCTGCTGCGTGACGGCAGTGAAGAGGCCGAGGACCCTATCCACCACATGCTGGTAGAGGATTTTGACATGGTCGACAACCTGATGCTCGACGGTGCCGTGTACTTTAGCGGCGGCGAAGTGATGGTGCAGGAAGTGGACGAGCGCGACCGCTACGACAATCTGGAAGGCTTTGAGCAGTGCGTGATGCAGGCCGCCCAGATGATGGCCGCCCCTAAAATCAAAAAAGGCTGATACTTTTACTGGATTTGCGCCTTCGCGGGAATGACGGTTTTTAAGGATCCAACCCAACAGGAATAACGAATTTACGCGCAGATTTTGTGGTTTTGCAGCGGCGCGCAGCGGAGTGTATAGAGCATACATGAGCAGCACAGCCGCAAAAAAGCGCAAAAGGTGCCGTAAAGGCGTATTCCTAGCCTTTAAAGCCGGTTGCGACGATGAATACTTCCTTCGACTCCGCCCGGCTGGCCTCCGGCTTCTCGAACTTGGACTTCTCGAAGTGCTGGCGCAGGGATTCCATAAACTTCTTCTCCTCGCCGCCCATAAATATCTTACAGACAAAATCACCGCCCGGCCGCAGGGTGCGCAGGGCAAAATCCAGTGCCATCTCGCACAGCTGAATACTGCGTAAGTGGTCGAGGTTGGCCACGCCGGAGGTCTCCGGCGCCAGGTCAGACAGCACCACATCCACACCGTCCGGACACAGGGTCAGCAAGTGCTCGAACACGGCCTCGTCATTAAAGTCACCCTGAATAAAGGTGACGTTGTTGACGGTTTCCATCTCCAGCTTGTCCAGCGCGATAATGCCGGCTTTGCTGCCGAGCTTGCGCGCTGCGTACTGCGACCACCCGCCGGGAGCTGCGCCCAAGTCCACCACTTTGCGCCCCGCACGGATGAGGTTGTGCTTGTCGTCAATAAAGGCAATTTTGTAGGCAGCACGGCTGCGATAGCCTTCCTTGCGGGCCTTCTCGCTCCAGACATCACCCGCTTGGCGTTCCAGATAACGGCGGCTGGAGGTCGAGAGCTTTTTGTTCTCGAACTTGGTGTTATGCTTCTGGATTTTCTTTTTCTTAGGCTTGGCTGTGGCCGTGGTCATAGTTTACCCTCCGCCACCGCATGCAGCAGCCCTTTGGTCACGCCGGACGGCGCCAGCACCAGTTTATCCACACCGCCAGCCTGCATCAGCGCCAGACATTTGGCGGCGGCAGGCACCAGCCAGCGCGCACCGGCGGGGCTGATGTACGGGTGTTCCATACGGCCGCTGTACCCTAAGTTACGCAGCGTATGGGCAATTTCTTCCATTTCAGCCACCGTAAAGATATGGCCGTCGTAATCGCCAAGCATCTCCTCCGCCAGCTCCAGCTTGTAGCGGATGAGGTAGAACGGCGCACCGGCCAGTACAAGACCTTCAACCGGCGTCTTATGCCCGACTTCCGTCATAAAACCGCGGACATAATCGTGCAGCTCGCGGGTCATGGTATCGAATGTTTCGGCGTCGGTCACGTCGGTATGGGCGAGGCGCTGCCCCAGACCCGTTACACCAAACTTAAAGCTGTGCATGGCCTTGACCTTGAGGCTCGGTGCGTCAACCAGCGCCACTTCGGTACTGCCGCCGCCACTATCGGCAAAGAGGACGTTGCCGCTGAACACCTGCACGTGGTGGCGGCTGCCCAGCAGGGAGAAATCCAGTTCCTCTTCACCTGTCAGCAGGCGCATCTCCAGCCCTGTTGCGGCTTTGACTTTTGCCATAAACTCTTTGCCGTTGGCGGAACCGCGGACGGACTCCGTCCCCACCACCACGGTGCGGGCGGGCGCAAAACTGTCGGCCTTTTGTTTTTCGGCCTTAAAAAGCTCCAGCGTTTTGGCCATCTCGTCGTCAGAGAACAAGCCGTTCTTCGCCAACTCCTCACCCAGCAGGTGGTTGGTGTTTTTGTAGTGGAGGACGTTGACGCCGGTTACGGCATCCACCTCGGCCACGGTCAGGCGCAGGCTGCCGGTGCCAAAGTCCATCACCGCGTAACGGTTGGGGTGCGGCATGTATTACAGCCCCGCCAGTACGCTGTCGGCTGCGCTCAGGGTGTGCTCAATCAGGCTGTCGTCGTGAGCGTAGCTGACAAAGCAGGCCTCGAACGGCGACGGTGCCAGATAAACCCCCTCCTCCAGCATGCCGTGGAAGAACTTTTTAAAGCGCTCCACGTCGGTCTTTTTAACCTCGGCAAAGTTGGTGGGGGCCTTGTCGGCAAAAAAGATGCTGAACATACCGCATACACCGGTAAAGGCAGCCGGAATGTTATGTTTGGCGGTCAGCTTTTGCAGCTCTTTGATGATGTGGAGGGTGGTTTCGTCCACTTTTTTGTACACGTCGTCGGTCAATTGCTCAACGGTGGCGGCACCGGCGGCAACAGCCAGCGGGTTACCGGAGAGCGTACCGGCCTGATAAACAGGCCCGAGGGGAGCGAGCTTCTGCATAATCTCGCGGCGGCCACCGTAGGCTGCCAGCGGCAGGCCACCGCCGATAATTTTACCGAAGCAGGCGATATCCGGCTCGATACCGTACAGGGTCTGCGCGGAACCTTTATGCACGCGGAAGCCCGTCATCACCTCGTCGATAATCAGCAGCACGCCGTGGGCTGTGCACAGCTTGCGCAGTGCCTGCAAATACCCTTCCGCCGGGGGCACGCAGCCCATATTGCCGGCAACGGGTTCAATAATAACAGCGGCGATATCATCATATGTTTTGAACACACTTTCCATGGCTGCCATATCGTTCCACGGCACAACGGTGGTCAGCTCGGCCAGCGCCTTTGGCACACCTGCGGAGCCGGGAATGCCCGCACTCGCCGCACCGCTACCGGCGGCAACCAGCAGGCTATCGCCATGGCCATGATAGTGTCCGTCGCATTTAATCAGGCGCTCCTTACCCGTAAAGCCGCGTGCAAGACGGATGGCGCTCATTGTGGCTTCCGTCCCGCTGTTGACCAGCCGCACCATATCGATGTGGGGGTGACGGTCGCAAATGAGGTCGGCAAGGTACGTCTCGCGGTCGGTCGGCGCGCCGAAGGAAGTACCGAGCTGCGCAGTCTCCGTAATCGCGGCAATCACCTTTTTATTGGCATGTCCCAGAATCATCGGCCCCCAGGAGCCGACAAAATCCACGTACTGGTGGCCGTCCATGTCCTGCAGGACAGCACCATCGGCCCCGGCGATGAAGATGGGCGTGCCGCCAACGGCGTTGAAGGCACGTACAGGAGAGTTAACTCCGCCGGGAATCAGCGCTTTTGCCCGTTCGAACATCTGTTCGGAATGCACGTGGCGGCTGACGTTGCTAAAGTCGTACTGGACTTGGTGCTGGCTCATGGGGTTATCTCCAAAAAACTGTTCTGTATGGGTTTTACCGCAATCCCGCGATTTAGGCAAAAAAAAGACGGCCCCGCATGGGGGCCGTCTCTCCGTATGGCTTGCGTCAGATGTTCCTGCGGCCGTAGCTCATCAGGATGTCCCGCCCGAGGCTGAACGCCTTGTCACGCGACGAGGCATACTCCGCCACCGCGCGCATGTAGACCGCGGATTCCGGGCCGTACTTGTCGCTCGTGGCGTAGTAGACGATCGCCTGGGCGAAGAAGTCCATGTTGACCATGGCCTGATTGTAGGCCGCAACGCGCGGGTCGTCCTTCAGGCCGCCGTCGTTGACCACGGCCCACTGGACCAGTTCATCGAGCGGCTGTGCCACATCGTCCGCATTGGCGTTGTCGATGAGGATTTCCTCGACAACCTCGACCGGGATGAGGCTCTTGGGCTTGAATTCTTCGGCCTTGGCCGAACCGGAACCGCCGAAAGCGGCAAACGACAGGAAAAGCGCGAACGCGCAGGCAGAGAAGACACGCATGGGATTGCTCCGTTCAAAAAGAGAGGGGGAATCACACAAGCATGACGTTAGGCCCGAATGGGCACCGTGAGATAGAAAACGTCATACAAAGTGTTGATGCATAATATATGGGCATGGCGGAGAAGCCCCGCAAGACCGCGCAAAACGAAAGAACCCCCGCCTATGCGGGGGTTCTGCCGGATGGCTAGTGGATGGTGGGTTCGTTGATGCCGTAGGGCAGGACCAGCTGGCCGCCGTAGGTGTCGAACACCGGTTGGGCGAGGCTGATGGCCGTCTGGATGCGGTTGGAACGCGCACCGAGCAGGTTCTTGTACTTTTCCTGCACCTCCGGCGTGGCGCTGCCGCGGTTGATGGACGGCGCAAGGGCGAAGAACTCGGCCGTGAAGCGCTCGTAGTCCGCAACGGTGTCGCGGAAAGCCTTCACTTCACCCTCGTGGGTGCCGGCCTTCTCCGCGATGCGGATGAAGCCGCTGGCATAGAACAGGTGGTCGATGGCCGCGGGAGCGACGTCGATATAGGTCTGGTAGTCCATAAGGACCTCCGTGCAAAGAAGGAAGATGGTGAAACGATGAGGAGATGGCACATTAAAGTGTCGCAAAGTAACGTAGGCACGCTCACGGCGCGCTTCAAGCTGAAAAAAATGCACACATCAGGGGTAAATCGGCTACACTGCGCGGCATGAAAATTATCCTCGCCAATCCCCGCGGCTTCTGCGCCGGTGTGGACCGCGCCATCCAGACGGTTGAGCGCGCACTGGCGTTATTCGGCACCCCCCTTTATGTACGCCACGAAATTGTGCACAACAAAACCGTGGTCGAAGATTTTGAGAGCCGCGGCGTTGTGTTTGTGGAGGAGCTGGCAGATGTGCCCGCGGGTAATGTCGTCATTTTTTCCGCTCACGGTGTGGGTAAGGCCGTCGTGGCCGAGGCAAAGGCCCGTGGCCTGACCGCCATTGACGCCACCTGCCCGCTGGTCACCAAGGTCCACATGGAAGCCGCCCGCTTTGCCCGAGAGGGGGCACATATTCTGCTTATCGGCCATGCTGGGCATGTGGAAGTGCTGGGCACGCTCGGTCAGGTCGCCATGGACGATATTACCCTGATTCAAACCGTGCAGGACGCCGAGGCGGTTACCATTCCGGAAGGACAGGAAGTCGGCATCCTGACCCAGACCACCCTCTCGGTCGATGAAACCCGCGATATTATGGCTGTGCTCAAGCGGCGTTTCCCGCATATACGCATCCCGAAGAAAGACGACATCTGCTACGCGACCCAAAACCGTCAGGACGCGGTAAAGGATCTGGCAAAACAGGCCGATGTTGTTCTGGTTGTCGGCTCGAAGAACTCCAGTAACTCTGCCCGCCTGCGCGAGGTCGCCCTGCAAGCAGGCGTGCGCGCCGCCTATCTGATAGACGGCCCGCAGGACTTGACCATCGACATGGTGAATGGGGCAAAAGTTGTCGGCATTACCGCAGGTGCCAGCGCGCCGGAGCATCTGGTGCAGGCACTGGTCCAGCATCTGCCCGCAACCAGCGTGGATACACTTGTTACCGTGCGTGAAGATGTCACCTTCCAACTGCCGAAAGAGGTTCGCTGAGTCATGGCCGTCTTTACAAACGTCAGCAAGGCCGATGCCACGTCGCTGCTGGAGGCTTATCCCCAGATAGGCACGCTACAGGCTCTCGAAGGCATTGCCGAAGGTACTGAAAACACAAATTACAAGCTAACTGCCGACAGCGGGAACTACATCCTTACCCTTTTTGAAGGCCGGTTGGATGCCACCCGCCTGCAATGGTATCTGGACCTGCAGGCGCACCTCAAGGCCCGCGGCATTCCGGCCCCCCTCACCCACACAGGTACGGACGGTGCGCAAATCCGCAAGGTAGCGGGCATACCCGCCTCGGTCTTCGAGTTTCTCACGGGCCACGCGACAGCAACCCCTAGCCCTGCCCAGTGCAAAAGTGCCGGTGCCATGCTGGCGGCCATGCATATGGCAGCAGCGGATTTTGAACCCCGTCACCCGAACCTGATGGATATCTCCACCCTGCGGCAGATGCAGGGCACCATCATGGCCGACGTGCCCGAGCTGCCGGGGCCGATGATGAGCCTGCTGCAGACGCTGGTAGATGCCACCATTGACCTGAGCAAAGACCTGACCGCCCTGCCCGATAGCCTGCCGCGCGGTGTTGTGCATCTGGATTACTTTCCGGACAATGTGTTCTTTGACGGTAATGCCGTGAGCGGCGTCATCGATTACTTTTTCGCCGGGACCGACTGCTGGGCCTACGACTTTGCCATCGCCCTGATTGCGTGGGGCTATGAAGGACCTACCGGATCCCTTAAACCCGAACATTTTGCCGCAATGGTACAAGGCTATACGGCAGCACGTCAGCTAAGCGACGACGAAGTGGCATGGATGCCTGTCTTTATGCGCCTTGCAGCAGCACGCTTTCTAACCACACGCCTGTACGACGCGGTACTGCCCCGCAAACGCGGTGCGGGCAAACCCCATAATCCCCTGCCCATGTACCGCCGCCTGGTTCACACGCGCGGCATTGCCCGCTGGGAGGATTACCCGCAGGCATGAGCGCAAAACCCCATGTCATCATTTATACCGACGGCGCCTGCAAAGGTAACCCGGGTGTGGGCGGCTGGGGGGCCGTACTCATCTGGCAGGGGCAAGAAAAGGAACTTTATGGTTATGACCCTGAAACAACCAACAACCGGATGGAGTTGATGGCTGTTATTCAGGCGCTCGCTGCCCTTAAAAAGCCCTGCAAAATAGATCTGTTTACGGACTCTACCTATGTCCTCAAAGGTGCGACGGAATGGCTTGCGCTCTGGAAGCGCACCGGCTGGAAAAAAGGCACGGTCAAGAACCGCGACCTGTGGGAGCAACTGGATTTACTGCTGAGTAAACACCATATATCATTTAAGTGGGTGCGTGGTCATAGTGGAGACCCCCTCAACGAGCGGGTCGACGGTCTGGCCAACAAAGCCATCGAAGAGAATAACGGGGACACGTCACCGGATGCGCACTGAATCCATCACCAATCTGACCAATTATCTTCTGGTAGCCACGCCTGCGCTGGACGGTACGGTGTTTGAGAAAGCGGTGATTTACGTGTGCAGTCACGGCGATACAGGCGCTATGGGCGTTGTCATCAACAACCCGATTCCCGATGTCTCCTTCAACGAGATTATGGACAGTCTGGATATTCTGCCCCGTCAGGGCATTCAGAACGACCCGATTGTCTACGCCGGCGGTCCGGTTGAAGCCAACCGCGGTTTCGTCCTCCACACCCCCGACTATGTGCATGAGAGCACCATGATGCTGAGCAACAAGGCATCCCTCTCGGCCACCGCGGATATTGTCACCGCCATTGCCACTGGCAGCGGCCCGCGCAAAATGAATTTCTGCCTTGGCTATGCAGGCTGGGAGCCAGGTCAGCTCGAAGCCGAAATTGCAGAGAACGACTGGCTTATTCTGCCTGCGGAAGAAGAAATTGTTTACAATGCCCCTGCGGATACGCGCCACACACTCTGTGTCACCAGACTGGGCGTTGATATGTCAAAACTCATTCACAATAGCGGCTCTGCATAAACGCGCGCAGGTCATCCACAGATGACGGGGGTAACCCTGTGGATAACTCTGTGGGCTTTTTATGGACCCCGCAGAACCCGCCCCTGCAAGATGAAAATCTGGGCATGCCTAAAAAATAGGCATTTTTCACATGTTAGCATTCACTATCATTTAATATCAATAAGTTAACAGAAAACGCACATAAGCCAAAAAGCAACTGACACCCCGTCCGCGGTTTTCCGTACGGGGTGTCATTTACGATTTTCGGGATGTGAATAATTTGTATACCTGTATACGTTTTATCGTCAAAAAGGCGTCTAAAAGTTTTTGACCAATGCGCGGGTCATTCCTTTAAAGCCCTGACAAATATATAAATGTGCCCGGCGAAGCAGTAGGCCGTCGCGCGTTGCTTCCAGCGCAGGCTGACGGTCGCAGCTTTCGAAAGCGTCAGCAATGTCCTGCTCAAGAACCATGGATCCGTCGGGACTCTCGCGCACGTACACAAAGGTACGGTCCTTCATATCGGCAGGCCACGACCAGTAGTCGTACTGGTTACGACGGCGGTAACCGGGATTGACGTACAGTACTTCGGGGTTGCCTTTGGTATAGAAGGCAATTTCGCCCGCCGTCTGGTACCGCGTAGTCAGAATCAGCGTATCGGCAGGCAGTTTTTCCGTATAGGCGCTTATTTGCTCGCCCAGCTCACGCCAGCCCATGACCTCTTTCAGCGGATCCTTTTTAATCGGCCAGTCGACGCCCAGCTCACGCACCCAGAAGCTGTCATAAGCGACCAGCGTCACCAGCAGGGAAATCACCAGACCGCCAGCCAGCATACGGATACGCCGCAACCGCTGCGCCGCCCATAGAGACACCACAATCACCGCACCGTAAGCACCGAGCAGCGGCCAGTTAGGCTGCACTTTTGCGCCCATCGCCTTGGCGGCAAAAAAGGCGTACACAGGCACGGTCAGCCACCAGACCAGCGGCAGCTCCCGCAGGGTCTTGAGGCGCACGCCGGACAGAAAGGCCATCACCATCAGGATAAACGTAACCGGCCCCAGCAGCGCAACCTGCCCGCCGATAAAGTTACCGAAGGTTTTGACCGGCTCGAAGGGGCGGTTGCCCTCTATCTGGCCCAGCACGTGGTGCAGCGTCGGCCAGCCGTTGGTTGCATTCCAATAAAACACGGGGGCCATCATCACCAGTGAAATCAGGCCCATAACGTAGATATGCGGGCGCAGAAACCATTGGCGGCGGTCCTTATCGACCAACAGGTACAGCCCCAGCAACGGATAGAACAGCGCAGCCGTATATTTGGCAAGGCCGGAAAGGCCGATCAGGATGCCCAAGACAACAAATGCCCGCCAGCGGACAGCCTGCCCTTCCCATGGCTGGAGCGTCGCTACGTACAGGGCGAGCGCCCAGAAGGTGAGGCAGGGCACATCAGGCGTCATCATCAGGCCACCGGCAGCAAAAAGCGGTGTCAGGTGAATCACCGCAAAAGCAAGCCACGCCGCAGACAGGTCACCCAACCGACGCGCAGTCAAAAAGGCCAGTCCGCCCAGCAGGAACTGCCCGACCAGCGCAAAAAAGCGCACGCCCATCGGCGTATGGCCGAAGGTTGACGTGCTGACATGCATTAACCAGGCAACCAGCGGGGGCTTGCTGTAATACGACCAGTCAAGATGGCGAGACCACTCCCAATAATGGGCCTCGTCTGGCGACAAATCGAGCGGGGAAATAAGTACATAAACGAACCGGACCAGCAAAAGCAGCAGGCTCAGCCGCAGCATTTGCACCGTGGGGTTGGCATTGCTCAGGTGGCTATACATCAGGCGCGACATGGGAACTTGCTTTATCCTGTTGCTTTAGGTGATAAACTAATACCCCAATACCCACGATAAGACAATGAAAGACCCGTCCTTGATACGCACCCTTGGCTATATTCTCGTTCCCAGTGTTGTTCTATCCGTCCTTCTGGTCTGGAGCGGCGCAGATATGGCGTGGGCAAAAGCGACATACGGTGTTGCCCCGCGGCTGGCCATGTGGGCACGGGAATACGGCCCGTACCCTGCCATCGCCGTCACGGTGTGGGCACTGGCAGTCCTGTTGGCCGCAGTTGTGCCGCAATTGAGCCGCCGTGCTGCCGTTTACAAGCCGCTGGCACTGGTATGGATTCTGACGTTGGCAATAGGGTCCGGCCTGATTACCAATATGGTCCTGAAAGAATATGCCGAACGGCCCCGCCCCCGTGATGTTGTTGAACTAGGCGGCGGTTACAGCTATCGGGCGCCCTTCACCCTGCCGCAAGGCGAACAAGGTAAATCATTCCCGTCGGGACACGCGACCATGGGCTTTATTTTTGCCAGCCTGTACTGGCCCCTCCGCCGCCAGAAGCGGCAGGCTGCTGCTGTTTATGCGCTTGTTGGCGGGCTGACCTATGGCACACTGCTCGGTTTGGGCCGCATGCTGGCCGGCGGGCATTTTGCGACTGACGTCATCTGGGCCGGGGCCGTCATGCTCGTCACCGCAGTATTGGTTGACCATACCGTTAACCGGATGCAGAACCGCCTTGTATGGACTGCCCTGCCCGTTGCACTGGTATTGTTGACGGGTGCGTTGACGCTCGTCCGCCCGATTGATACACAACGCAGCCTTACATTGAGCGCCGAGAGCATTCGCCTTGACCTGCCTTGCCCACGGCTCGAAATCCGCCCCACGGATGCGCCCCAGACCACCCTTAATGTGCATCTGACAGGCTTGGGCGCGCCTAAAAAAGGCCTTCAGCTGCAACGCGCCGCCGATGGCACGATTACCCTGACCGAAAAAGGCTATTATCACGACCTTTCCTGCCAGGCACAACTGCTGGCAGCGCGCGGCACTGTTGTTGAAAGCCGGGCCAGTACGGCCCTGAGCATCATCGGCACCATTCTGCCGCTGGAAAGCAAAACAGAAGGTTGGCAGCGTCTTAAGCTGCTGGACTAGCTTTTTTTGGTTGACAGAACAGGGCGTGCAGACTAAAAACGGATTCCATGCACGCACGCGGCGTGAGGTAGGGACTTGAAGAACAGCCTCTAACCCCCCAGTTATGCGGCCATGAGTAACCAAACCACCGGGCATTAGGCCTGTGTGAAGACGAGATTTGAAAGAGGATAGTCCCATGGGTCAACAGTGTGAAATTACCGGCAAAAAACCGTTGGTAGGCAACAACGTGTCGCACGCCCACAACAAGACCAAGCGCCGTCAGCTGCCGAACCTGCAAACCCGCTCCATGATGAGCGAGATTCTGGGCCGTATGATCAGCCTGCGCCTGAGCACCAAAGCGATCCGCACCATCGACAAGCACGGCGGTCTGGACAACTTTATGCAAGCCAGCAAAGGCAGCCACGCCAAAACCTTCTCGGACAAAGCGCTGACAATCCGCAGCAAAATCCGTAAAGCTGTTTCCGGCGACCAGGCTTCTGCCTAAGGGTTACCTGCTTTTTAAGACCGGCCTGCCTCGCAGGCCGGTTTTTTTATGTTCCCGATAGCCTCTCCGCTCAGGATACGCCAGCCGGTCACAGGGTCCTGCATATACAGCCAGCCGAAAATACCGAATAACAGCGCAAACACACTGCCTACAAACCAGAGGACACCCTTCAGGTTGATCCCTCCTTTACGGGCAAGCAGCTCGGCAAAGGCAACATCGGTCAGTTGGTGACCGTACCGCTGCCAAAGCTTATCCACCTTCCGGCGGCAGTGCCGCCAATAGAGGATATCGGCCAGAAAGCCAACCACCAGTGCCGATATCACCATCGGTGCAAAAAAGCGGATGAGGTCATCCTCGGCCAGTGGCAAACAGCTCGCATCCAGCAGGTTCTGGATGCTTTGGTCTACCCAAAGATAGGCGACACAAATAACCAGACCCACCAGATACATTTTGTGATACCAGAACCAGAAAAAACTCCAGAACGACGCCGAAAGATTAAACCTGAACCAACGCCTGCCGGATTCGATTTCCTTGAATCTTTTCAGATAGATATCTTGTTTTCCCGCAGGCAGAAAAGCACGCGCGAGGGCTGCAAAATCATCATAGGGCAAAATAAAACGTCGCATGGACCCATTGTGCGCGAAAAAACGCTTGCAATACAGACTTATAAACGCAATTTAGAACATACATGACTCTCTTCCCTTTTCCGCCTTTCTTTGGAAGGACTTTCCCTATGGCTCAAACCGGTACGACCTCTGCCGTCTGGTCTGGCGTCGCCCTCATCCAAGCGGATCGGGCCGACATCTTCTTCCAGATCTTTCCCGAGGCATCCGAAAAGCTTTACGCTGCCTACTGCTTTGCCTTGTGGCATCACCGCAAGCAAAAGCGTCGTGGCCGCGGCCGGGCATTCATCCATCATCCGCTCACTGTCGCGCTCATCGTGCAGCAGGCCGGTGGCACCGAGGAGCAGCTCATTGCTGCCTTCCTCCATGACACCATTGAGGATGCGGACGCCAACAAGAAGACCCGTGATCAGGTCTACAATGCCATCAAGCGCAAGTTCGGCAAAGACGTAGCCGATCTGGTGCTGGCCCTGAGCAACGCCGACAAGCTCGACAAAAAGCTCAAGCGCCAATGGCAGCTGGATCACTATGCCAAGGCCCCGGACAAGGTACGGCTGGTCAAGAGCTGCGACACGGTCTCCAAGCTCGTGGACGAGGTGTTCGACCCCTCGCGCAAGCCCAAGAGCATCGTCAAGCTAGTGCACTTCCTGAACGCCTTTCTGGCGCAGAAGGACGGCACCAACCCCCTTGCCGCGCAGTTGCGCGACGAGGTGGTGGCCCGCCTGAATCTGGACATCGCCACCCCGGTGCCCGACGACGGCGAGACCGACGACGCCTAAGCATCCGACAAACGGAAAACCGCCCCTGAGAAGGGGCGGTTTTTTTTATTTAACCTTCAGTGAAATCAGGAAAGGGTCAAGCCATCCGCTGACCACAGAAAAATAGTACGGCGACAGCACAAACCAAAAAATGAACGAGAACAGAATCTTGCCCAGAATAGCCGAGTAAACCAGAAACGGCAGACCGGGCATGGTACCCCCGCGCCACATCAGGTCAACAACCCTCTGGCTGTCCCCGAAACCGCTGTCCACCACATCCTGACGGAGCATCATCCGCCGGCAACGCAGGTAGTACACGTTATTGCCAGCCAGAAACAGCGCCAGATGCGGCAGCACAAAAATAAGCGGCCAATGCTGGGACAGGTCTTTAAAGCTTGTGTAGAAAGCATGCAGGACCAGATAGGACAACACGACCATAGGCAGGTAAAAGAGCACCACACCCACCACCAGCTTGCGGCGGATCATCCACAGCGGGCCAAAAATGCCCGCGAAGATGTTGGGGTTCAGGGGCCAGCCATTCTCTATCTTTTCAAACACAGACAGATAGTAGCTGGTCCCTTTTTCCCCGATCAGGATGCCGAAGTCGCGGCGGCGTTTATCGTCCAAGCAGGCAGCCTTTCTTACATTTTGGCGATAACGGCATCACCAAAGGCCGAGCACTTCACTTCTTTGGCGCCATCCATCAGACGGGCAAAATCGTAAGTGACGGTTTTGGCGGTGATGGCACCTTCGATGCCTTTAATCACCATGTCGGCGGCCTCGACCCAGCCCATGTGGCGGAGCATCATCTCGCCCGAGAGGATGACCGAGCTCGGGTTGACCTTGTCCAGCCCTGCGTATTTGGGCGCAGTGCCGTGAGTAGCCTCGAAAATCGCGTGGCCGCTGGTGTAGTTGATATTGGCACCCGGAGCAATACCGATACCGCCAACAGTGGCGGCCAGCGCGTCAGAGATGTAGTCCCCGTTCAGGTTCATGGTCGCAATGACCGAGTATTCCTTCGGACGGGTCAGAATCTGTTGCAGGAAGGCATCCGCAATCACATCCTTGACCATGATTTTGCCGGGCTGTTCTTCCCAGTTCACATCCTCGGCCACAACGGCTTTGCCCACATACTCTTTACGGACCAGATCATAACCCCAGTCCTTGAAGGCACCTTCGGTGAACTTCATGATGTTACCTTTGTGGACCAGCGTCACGGAAGGCAGCTTGTTGGCAATGGCGTAGTCGAGCGCGGCGCGTACCAGACGCTCCGTCCCCTCGCGGGAGCAGGGCTTGATGCCGATGCCGGAGGTTTCGGGGAAGCGGATTTTCTTCACGCCCATCTCTTCCATCAGGAACTTGATGACCTTCTTCACTTCCGGTGTGCCTTCGCGCCATTCGATACCGGCGTAAATGTCTTCACTGTTCTCACGGAAGACCACCATGTCGGTATGCTCGGGGTGTTTAACCGGGCTGGGCACGCCTTTAAAATACTGCACAGGGCGCAGGCAGGTGTACAGGTCCAGCTCCTGACGCAGGGCAACGTTCAGGGAGCGGAAACCCCCACCCACCGGTGTGGTCAGAGGGCCTTTGATGCCGATGCGGTATTCGGAGAAAGCTTTCAGCGTTTCTTCCGGCAGCCAGACTTCTTTACCGTAAACGGCGTTGGCTTTCTCGCCGGCATAGACTTCCATCCATGCAATCTTGCGCTTGCCCTTGTAGGCTTTTTCTACTGCAGCATCCAATACCTTCTGGCTTGCTTTCCAGATGTCGGGACCTGTGCCGTCACCTTCGATAAAAGCAACAATCGGATGGTCCGGCACTTGCAGTTTGCCGTTGGTCATTTCAATTTTGGCGCCGGTGGCGGGGATTTTGATTTTGTCGAAAGCCATGATGGGGTCTCCTGAAAACTTGTGTCTACTCGGAATTTCAAGCAGACCCACTATACACCACCGCCTATGTGCTCACAAAAGCAAAACGGCACCCCTGTCGGGGTGCCGTTGTCGTATGTTCATGACTCCTTGCCGGACAGCGCGTAGCTCACCAGACCGATCCCGAGTCCCAGGACGACAAGAATGACGCTGCCGGTCATGGCGAACATCATCACATCGGGGGTGTCGAACGGCAGATGCTTGCCCGCGAAGAACGGGACCCAGCTGTCGACAATGCTGCCCCGGCCGTAGCGCGATGTTGCCACGCCCATACCGATGATTGCCAGCATCCAGCCGAGGACCCACACGCCGATGGAGAGGAACAGGCCCCGCGGTGCTTCGGCATTGTAGACCTTGACCGTATCGGCAACCTTTGGCGTCAGTGCCGCCTTCAGGTCAGCTTCCAGCGCCTGGTCCGTGATGTCCACGGCACCGGTGATGGTCAACTCCAGCTTGCGCCCGCCCGGTGTGACAGCCGTGTAGCTGCGCAATTTGGTGGTGGCGCGGTGTTGCGGAACAATGATGACAGACATAGTTGCCTCATGTGGAAAGAGAGTGTGGAGGAAACGGCATGTTTTCTTGATTGCATACCCATCTGGGCATCCACAGGTCAACCGTCAACTCCGCCACATAAAAAGAAGTTGTAAATCGCTGCCAACTTGCCTACTTGGTGAGAGGTAAATGCGTAATCTTGCGTTTCTTTTCACCCACTAGAAGCACGAACCGTTACAGGTTGTTCCAATGGTTGATCTTCTTATCTCGCCGAAAGGCTTTACCCTGCCGAACGTTCAGAACGCCAGCCCACTCGGGATGGTTACGGCAGCAGTCACCTGCGAAGTGGCCCTTCATGGTCACGAGGAGTCCGCGCTCAACAAAGCGATGGGTATCCTTGCAGGAAAAGCCAAAAAGCTCGGCGCGGACGCCATCGTTGAGGCCGAAGTGCACGTACAGCGGCTGAATGGCTCCCATGTCTGCCTCTATCTTCTTACAGGCATGGCCGTCAATATCGGCGAAGAATTCCCGTGACATGCGCATGAGAAACCGCCCCCTCGGGGGCGGTTTCTTATTTTCAGAGGTCTGTAGTTACATCCCTTGTACTTGGCTGAAGCAGCGCTCGCCGTCAAAGGTGTACAGGTTCTGGATCTCAATCCAGTCCAGGCCCTGGGCTTCCACTTTAGCCAGCACGTCGCGGATCTGGGCATTGGTTACCTTGCCCTCTTCCCCTTCAAAGCGGCAGCGCCAGTGGTCGGTCACGATACGGGCGTTCGGAGCGTCCGGATAAACCTTTACCCCGCGGCTGGACATAACCTTGAAGGTCAGGCCCGGAACGGATGTTTTTTCAATCAGTGCGCCCAGCTCGTTCGGGTTGGCACCGGCCTTATCCAGGAAGATATCCACACCAATCAGGCGTTTGGTACGCACAGACTTGGTTGTTTCCGACACTTTAGGCATTTTCATGGCCTTAAAGTCGCCCGCTTTGGCAGGTGCCATTGCTTGCGGCAGTTTGCCCAGACAGGCAATAACAGCATCGGCGAACTGTGCCGTGGTCAGGGCCTTTTTATTCGGGGCGCAAATGTCGGCCGTATGATGACCGTCTTCCAGCGCACGCAGCCAGGCATTCTGGATGGTGGCAGCCACGTCGGACTGGCCGATGTGGTGCAGCATCAGAATGGCAGCGTTGAGCAGGCCCGACGGGTTGGCGATGCCTTTGCCGGCAATATCAGGCGCGGAACCGTGTACGGCCTCGAACATGGCGTATTCGTCGCCGATGTTGGAAGAGCCTGCAAGGCCTACGGAGCCGGCAATCTGGCTGGCGATGTCGGAAACAATGTCACCGTACAGGTTCAGGGTCACCACCACGTCAAAACGCTCGGGCGTATCGGCGATACGGGCCATGCCGATGTCGACAATCAGGGATTCAGCCTGAATGTCCGGATATTCGGAGGCAATCAGTTTGAAGACCTTGTGGAACAGGCCGTCGGAGATCTTCATGATGTTGTCTTTAATCAGGCAGGTCACCTTTTTACGGCCGTTGGCGCGGGCATATTCAAAGGCGTAGCGGATAATCATTTCCGACCCGGTACGGCTCATGAACTTGACGCTGTGGCAGGTGTCGCGTGTCTGACGGTATTCGATACCGGCGTACAAATCTTCCTCGTTCTCGCGGACGATGACCATATCGATGGCATCATGTTTGGAGTGCACGAAGGGTTTGAACGTACGGACAGGGCGCACGTTGGAGAACAGGCCAAACGTTTTACGCATGGTCACGTTCACACTCTTGTAGCCGCCGCCTTGCGGGGTTGTAATCGGTGCCTTCAGGAAGATTTTGGTACTACGGATGCTGGCCCAGGCAGCGTCGGTCACGCCGTTGTTATTGCCGGACAGGTAGACCTTTTCGCCAATATCCACAAATTCCGGCGCGATGCGGGCACCCGCAGCTTCCAGAATACGCATGGTGGCATCCATAATTTCGGGGCCGATGCCGTCGCCGCGGGCGACTGTAACGGGCACAAGATTGGCCATAGAGGTGGTCTCCTTTTTCTTCCTGACTAATTACACTGCGCTTTGTTAAAGGTGGCAGTTCACCGCAAAAATTATATCGCAGCCGCGAAAGAACGTCATCACATTCCGTAAGGCACCAATTGACAAATCGCATGCGCGCACCTAAAACCTAGTGCTGTTATTCACCCCTTTATCCCGTTTTGCCCTCTCTCCTCTCTCCGGAGCACAAACGTATGCTCGAACACGTATCGACCGGCACCGACTGGTCTGCCGTTCTCAACATCATGTTGCTGACCAACCCGGTCGGTGACTGGTTCATGGCAGGTGGCGTGATGCTGGCCACCATGATCCTCCTCAACGTTGCCCAGCGCTGGCTGGCGCGTGTCATTGTGGTCCCGCCCAAAGGCGTGCCCGCAACGCCGCTCCGTCGGCTCATCGCCCGCATCATCGCCCGTACGCACATGATCTTCCTGTGCGGCATGGGCATTTTCGCAGGCTCCAAGATCCTGATCATGCCGGATGTGGTCACCCACATCTTTGCCAGCATCGCCTTCATTGTGACGGCGTTGCAGGCAGCCATCTGGCTGACGCAGGTCATCAGCGTTGCCATCGCCCACTACACCGAAACCATGATGGAAACCGACAAGGACAGTGTGACCACGGTCAACATTCTGTCCCTGCTGGCCCGCGCGGTGGTGTGGATTGTCTGCATCCTGGTGGTGCTGAGCAATCTGGGTGTCAACATTACCGCCTTCGTTGCCAGCCTTGGCATCGGCGGTGTGGCGATTGCGCTGGCCAGCCAAAAGCTGCTCGGTGATTTCTTCTCCGGCCTGACCATCGTGCTGGACAAGCCCTTCGGCATCGGCGACTTCATCGTCATCGACAACGGCGCCCAGTCGGGTACCGTTCAGCAGATTGGCGTCAAGAGCACGCGCATCCGCTGCCGCACCGGCGAGGATCTGATCATCTCCAACAGCAAGTTGCTGGACGGGGCGATCATGAACCACCACGGCATCGAAAAACGCCGCTCCACGATGATTCTGCAGATACAGCACGGTATGGCGCCCGACGTGATGGATACCATCCCCGAAAAGCTGGCCGGCATCATCAAAGGCATCGAGAATCTGGATCTGGTCCGGGCAACCTGCACCAACCTGACGATGGACGGTGTGGAGTTCACCATCGCCTTCAACGTCACCAGCGGTGATTACGAGGTCTATGCCGCCCTGAACCAACAGGTGCTGCTGGCCATCTACCGCCTGTTCCACACGGAAGGTATTCACCTTGCCCGCCCGCTGCGCATCATGGAGATGCGTACCGGCGCTGCCACCCCTGCAACGCAGGGCGCCGGCACGGCAACGTCGTAACCCTTCCAAAAGCGAACCGCCCCTTCACAGGGGCGGTTTTTTTTGCAGGCATATCAGGGCATATCCCTGAAACCGTAATCATTGAGGTACTGCGGTTTGCGCGGGCGCAGCTCGATTTTGTTGGTGTAGGCAGGGCCCAGGTTCCGGCGGGTATACCAGACGCCGTACTCGGCCGTCATCATGTTGCCGTTATGTTTGCCGAAGAACAGCTCCACCATCTCTTTTTTGCGGCTGTTGGGCAGGAAGCGGGCCGCAACGTAGGACAGGAACTTGACAACCTCAGCCTGCTCCGACTCCTCAATAACGTGGGCGCCATCCTTCCATTCCTTCCAGACCAGTTTGACAACGCCAACCTTATCTTTATCGGCGATATCCGGCTCGTAGGTCAGGTACACCATCTCCCACTTGCCGCCAGTACAGGTGAACTCTTGCGGTTGGGCCGGGAACTCCCGCGGGGGCATATGGATGGAGGCGCACTTAAGCTCCGTAATGGCACGTTCCATTTCCTCGTCGAACGAGCCCAGCTCGCCATTCGGGCGCGGCGGCAGGCTGGCACAGGCAGCAAGCAGCACCGTAGCGGCGCTGACACAAACAAGGCGTGCATACCTTTGGAACATTGGCAGGATTCCGTTTTATTTTTATTTAAGGTCATCCTATCACCCCGCAGGGGGTGGCCTCAAGCGGACTTGGCTTTGGCGGCCTTTTTAGCGGCAACATCGGCCATATAAGCGTCGTACACGCGGTCGATCTTGGCGGCCAGAATAAAGTCGTTCTCGGTCAGGCCACCAGCTTCGTGGGTCCAGATTTCAATCTCCACCTCGCCCCAGGTAAAATGGAAGTTGGGGTGGTGTTTTTCCTCTTCCGCCACATCGGCAGCCAGATTGACGAGTTTTAGCGCACCCTTGAAGGTCTTGAATCGGAACTGGCGGTAAAGGCGGGTTTTACCATGGGTGAGTTGCCAGCCTTCGGCCAGTTGAGGCATCATTTTTTCTGCATCTGCACCATCCAAAAGGGGCACTTCGCCCGCACATGCCGCACATTTTTTTTCTGCTAAAGACATTGGCCTTCCTCCTTGATAACGCTTTGTTACCCGGCAGTTTAGCGGAGAATACATTCCTTTCCAAGCCTTGAAAGGCTAACATAAAACACCACATAGCAGTATGAGCACAACTGGAGGACAGCACCATGCAGCAGCATAGCGTTATGCCCGAAGGCCCGATTGTGTTCTATGCCCTTGACCATACACATGGCGAGGTCAAGACGATGGCCCTCGGTCAGGGCGGCACCCTGACCTTTCATGTCTACAAACCGGAAATCAAATTGACGTCCCCCATGCAATCGCTGGAGGATCTTGTCCGTGAAAAAACGGCAGATGCCCCCTACGCAATCGAAGATGCCGAGCTGACCCACCTTTTCCTGACGCTGGATACCCGGTTCAAAGACCATCTGGATCAGGCCCGCATGCTGGAGCCTTCCACCGAGGAAGCTGCTAAAGACTGCCTGCAACCCTATGAAAAGGAACTGGACACCATTTTTGATGCCGTCATGGACCGTATGGAGACCAGTGACAATTTCCGCGCCATTGCCGACGGTGACCCCCTGATGGAGGTGGAAACCCATCACCGCACCAACCGCGCTTTCAGCGCCTATTACCAGACCATTGGCAAAATCCGCGAAGGGCTGTGTGCCCGTGCCACCCGTAAGGCCGAACTCGCCGAGCTGGACTTTGAACAACAGGCACGCGATACTTGGGCTGAAAACGGTTTGGACCCCGACGACATGCCGGAGCTCCGTTACCGCTAAAATACCCGAAAAAACTAACAAGGATCTGCGCCATGCCCTTCAAGGACCTCTTCAGGGACCGCAATAATCCGTTCTCTTTTTTCTCCGATACGGGCGGGAAAAAGCCCAAAACACCCAAGACCCACATCCGCACCGCCGACGCCGCCATTACACGTGTCATTGCCGATAACATGGCCTTTATGGAAGACCACCCGCTAGAGGGGTTCTTTGACCATTTTCTGGATCAACAGACACCCTTTGCCACGCTGGTGCTCTGCTCCGACTCCCGTTGCCAGCTGGAGGCCTTTTGCAGCCAGCCTTTCAACAGTATTTTCGAGGTCTCCAACGCCGGGAACCGCTTCAAAGCGGATATGTTCTCGGTCTCGTTCGGGGTGAAAGTCCTCAAAACCCCCCTGCTCCTGATTATCGGCCACACCGACTGCGGCGCCATCAAAGCCGCTATGGCCGACCACAGCAAACTGGATGCGGAGATTCAAGCGGGTCTGGACGGGCTCAACCTGCCCGCTCACAGCCAGCCGGGTGACGATACAGCCACATATAACAGCAAGGTACTGGTGAACGTAATTGCCAACGTCAACGCACAGGTCCGTGCGGCGGTGGATACCTACAGCAAACAGGTCGCGGATGGTAACTTAAGCGTTGTTGGTGCGCTGTTCGATATTCATAACCTACTCGGCCACGGTAACGGCAAGCTGCACATTTTCAATGTGAGCGGCGAGACCGCCATCGACAAACTGCACATGCACAAAACCCTGCGTCACCTCTCGGACGCGGAGAAAAAACTTACCCTGCTGGACATCTCCAAAGCCATGCCGGTCATCAATAACATCTGAAAACAAAAACCCCGCTGCATCAGCAGCGGGGTTTGGCGTTATTTCTTGTCACCGTCCACATGGGCGGCCCAGATGTCGCCCAGCCACCAGGCCATGACCATGCCATAGCCCCAGCCGGGGTGTCCGTTCTTGTACTCCCGCCATTCCATGGCCTGACCGACCATCTGCCGGGTCTGCGACTGGCAGTTCAGCCAGCGCACGGCCCAGTCCTTGGGGGTGAGGTACATGGTGATGAGGTAGTCACCATCACGGAACTTGGGGAACTCTTCGCACGCGGTTTCCACGTGGTAGAACATTTTGATGAGCATGAGGGACTCCTTTCCGTCATGCCGGTGGATCCAAAAAGTGCGGATTAGTCGAGCAACTGGAGCTTGTCGATGAAAGCCGGCAGCTCGGCACGGGTCACAGGGCCAATGCCAATGGCCGTGAGCGTCGGCTCGGGAAACACGGTCCGGCCCTCGTCCACCACCAGGTGGCAAGGCAGGCCCAGTTCGTCACACGCCGTGCGGATACGCTCGATGGCGGCCGCATTTTTGGCGTACTTGGTGATTTTTGCACGGCCTTGCGTGGCCAGATAGCCCTGGGCACGCTCGGGGCATTCCACCTGAGCCGTCAGCAGCGCGCCCTCAAAGGCGTGCCCGGTCTGGCCGGAGAGTTTGCCGCGCTTGAGCGCGTCCAGCAGGTCCTTGCGCACGATGGCGTAGAGGCGAAGTTCGTCAGAAGACATGGAGAGACTCCCTGAAGGGTAAGAAACGTCAGAACAAGGTTTATGCGCCCCACTTTGACCCATACCCCCCTTAACGCGCAAGACAAAATGTATACACTTGTTGACAAAAGATGCCCGCCCTTTCATTTTAGGGACATATCAACCGGCGTACCGTTTGTCTTTAATGCTCTTTCCCCAGCCGAAAGGCCTTTGCCATGTTCCCCATCGACGCGACCACCGCCGACCTCGTCACCCACCTGCGGAAGATTCTGCCGGAAGTGATGGCCAATAACATCTGGTGCGCGGAAACCTCCGCCGACCCGGCCAACTGGACGCCCGAGAACCCCGCCTACGGGCAGTGCGCCGTGACCGCCCTGCTGGTGCAGGACCTCTGCGGCGGCGAAATCGTCTGGGCCGAGGCCGTTCTGCCCGACGGCAGCAAGGTCTCCCACTACTTCAACCGCCTGGATGGCGGCGAAGAGCTGGATGTGACCCGCGGCCAGTTCCCGGAGGGCACCATCGTCCCCGAGGGCAAGCCCCGCAAGCCCGGTCAAGACACCCGTGCCTACGTGCTGGCCTATCCCGTCACCGTGGCGCGCTACAAGCTGCTCTGCGACCGTGCCGGCCAGCCGGCCAACCTGTAAAACGAGGAACCCCGCCATCCGGCGGGGTTTCTTTGTTTACATGGTCAGCAACCGTTTCAGGAAGTCATCGCAGGCGACAAGTTGCGCCTTGCTGACGAACTCGTCCGGCTTGTGTGCCTGCTCAATATGGCCGGGCCCGCAAATAACGGTCGGGATGCCCACCTTCTGGAAGCGCCCGCCCTCGGTTGCAAAGCTGGCATGCGCCACACCATTCGCACCGGTCAACTGGCAGACAACGCGCACAATCTCGCTGTCTGTCGGCGTATCCATGCCCGGCACTTCGCACTCCACATCAAAGCTGAATGGCGCTTCCACGCCACGTTGGCGCATTTTGGGTGCCAGTTCGGCCTCGGCATAGGCCTTTATCTCTTCCAGCAACGCACGGGGGTCTACAGCCGCCACAGGGCGGAACTCGAACATAAACTTACAGGACTGGGCGATAATGTTGGGTGCTGTACCGCCCTGAATCATGCCTGCGTGCATGGTGGTGTACGGCGGGTCATAATTGTGGTCAAAGGGGCCTTCCGTCGCCATGCGCTCGGCCATCTGGTGCAGAAAGGCAATCAGCTTGGCGGCGTTCTCAATCGCACTCACCCCCACATGGGTCATGCTGGAGTGCGCGGCCTTGCCGTGGACATGGCAGCATACATCCATGATGCCTTTATGGCCGGCCATGGGTTTCATCCCCGTGGGTTCGCCCACAATACAGGCGGCAGGCAGTACGGGCAGCTGTTCCGTCAGGTCGGCAAGCAGGCGCTGCACGCCGATGCACCCGACCTCTTCATCGTAGCTGAGCGCAATGTGCACAGGGCGCTTTTCGGCGTAGCGCTGCATGTTGGGTGCCTGCGCCAGTACGCTGGCAATAAAGCCCTTCATGTCACAGGTACCACGGCCATAGTACTTGCCGTCACGTTCGGTCAGGAAGAACGGCTCGGTGGTCCAGTCCTGTCCGTCCACGGGCACCACGTCCGTGTGGCCGGACAGCACAATACCGGGCACCGACACATCCCCGAAGGTGGCCAGCAGGTTGGCTTTGGATTTTGTATCGTCATAAGTCAGGCGGCAGGTGGCGCCGTTGTGCTCCAACAGGGCCATGGCGTAGGCGATCAGGTCCAGATTGGCGTTGCGGCTGGTGGTGTCGAACGCCACCAGATTTTCCAGTATCTGCGCCGTCGTGAGGGGCATGGATTAAACGTCCTGTTTGGCAAACTTGCGGGTTTTATACTTAAAGGGCAACAGCTCGGCCACGCTGACCTTTTTGACGCCGTCCTCGGTCGGGACAATCAGGTAGCAGTCGGGCCCAAAGTCGCTGATAATCTCGCGGCAGCGGCCACAGGGCGAGACCACCTTGATGGTCTGGTCAGCCTCTTGCGGGCGCGGGTGACGCACAGCCGCCACGATAACCGGAACAGGATCACCTTCGGAAATGGCTTTACCCAGCGCGATGGATTCGGCACAGATGGAGCATTGCCCCACGCTGCCATCCAGATGCACAGCGGTGTACACCTTGCCGGAGGTCGTCTTGATTGCCGCCCCGATGTGGTGCTTGTCGGGGAAGTAGTGCCGCTTGATGATGGCGCGCGCTTCCTCGATCAGCTTCAGGTCATCCTTGTTCAGGTTTTTGTAATTCATGCAGCACTCCCCACAACGCTGGCGCGGGCGGCCAGCAATGCATCCGCAATACCGGCAGGGTCCTTACCGCCAGCCATGGCCATATCCGGGCGGCCACCACCGCGGCCCCCAACCTTCTCGGCAGCAATGCCCACAATCTGCCCGGCGTTGTATTTACCCACCAGATCTTTGGTCACACCAACGACGATGGAGGCTTTATCCTCGCCTTTCGCAGCCAGCACAACCACGCCGCTGCCCATGCGGTTTTTCAGGTCGTCCACCATCTCGCGCAGGGTATTGGCGTCAAGGTCACCGACCTCGGCACCGATAAAGGTCACGCCGTTAACGGTCTCGGCCTTGCCCATCAGGTCGTCGGCACCGCCACCTGCGGCACCGCCCTTGCGGGCATCCTTCACCTGCTGCTTGAGGTCTTTCACCTCTTTCTGCAAGGCCGCAATGCGCCCTTCCAGTTCTGCAGGTGCTGCTTTAAGTGATGCAGACAAGTCTTTGACTTGTTTTTCAAATCCGCTCATGTATTCCACGGCAACCGGCCCCGTGACCGCCTCGACACGGCGCACACCCGCAGCGACCGAGGACTCGGCCACAAACTTGAACAAACCAATGTCCCCCGTGCGGGCAACGTGGGTACCGCCGCAGAGCTCGACCGAGAACGGCGTGCCGTTCTCACCCATGGTCAGCACGCGCACCTCATCGCCGTACTTCTCGCCGAACAGAGCCATAGCACCTGCTTCCATCGCGACATCTTTATCCATCAGGCGCGCCTTGACGGGCTGGTTGGCCCAGATCATGGCGTTGACCTTATCCTCGATGGTTTTCAGCTCTTCCGCGGTCACCGCTTTGGGGTGGGAGAAGTCGAAACGTGTCCGCTGCTCATTCACCAGCGAGCCTTTTTGGAAGACGTGGTCACCCAGCACCTCGCGCAGCACAGCGTGCATCAGGTGCGTAGCCGAGTGGTTACGCATAATCTGCGCGCGGCGGTTTACATCCACCTTCAACTGCACGGCGTCGCCCACAGTCAGGGTGCCTTCGGTCA
Source organism: Pseudomonadota bacterium (assembly GCA_016125375.1). Lineage (GTDB taxonomy): Bacteria > Pseudomonadota > Alphaproteobacteria > UBA1280 > RI-95 > RI-95. The sequence goes on from WGLU01000002.1 coordinate 199,066, forward strand.
CCTCAATCACATGCTGGAACAGCGCACCTTCAATGGCCTTTTGGGTATCGGTCACTTTGGCTTTGCCGCCTTCGGCAATCACCACGCCCGTATCACCAACCTGACCGCCGGATTCGCCGTAGAACGGCGTCTGGTTGACCAGCAGTACGGCCTTGTCGCCTTTTTTCAAGGTGTTTACAACTTTATCGCCCTGCACCAGCGCCTGAATCACACCCTCGGCAGCGGTGGCTTCATAGCCCAGAAACTCCGTTGCGCCCACTTTGTCCTTCAGGTCGAACCACACAGGGGAAAGTTTGTTCTGCCCTGTGCCGCCCATGCCGGCTGCGCGGGCACGCTGGCGTTGTTCTTCCATCGCTGTCTCAAACGCAGCCTCGTCCACACCAATGCCGCGGGCACGGAGCGCATCCGCCGTCAGGTCCATGGGGAAGCCGTAGGTATCGTACAGTTTAAACGCCACAGCGCCGGAGAGCTTGTCACCCTCTTTCAGGTTGGCACTCTCCTCGTCCAGAATCTTCATGCCTTGAAAGAGGGTGCGGCCGAAACGTTCCTCTTCCAGCTTGATGATATCCATCACCATCTGGGCGCCGCGGGTGAGCTCCTGATAATGTTCACCCATCACACCAACAAGAGCCGGTACTAAATTGTAAATAAATGGTTTTTCCATACCCAAAAGGTGGCCATGGCGCATTGCCCGGCGCATGATACGGCGCAGCACATAGCCCCGCCCCTCGTTGGAGGGCATCACGCCGTCGACCATCAAAAAGCTCATGGCGCGCAGGTGGTCGGCGATAACGCGGAGGGACACATTTGTCTCCTCGTCCTTGCCGTAGGGCTTGCCTGTCAGCTCGGCGGCCTTTTTGATGATGGCCTGGAAAATATCCGTGTCGTAGTTGCTGTTCACACCCTGGCAGACCGCCATGACACGCTCCAGCCCCATGCCGGTGTCGATACCCGTCTGTTGAAGCTTGCCGACAACCTGCCCGCCTTCGAGCATGTACTGCATGAACACCATGTTCCAAATTTCGACCCAGCGGTCGCCATCCTCTTCCGGCGTGCCGGGGCGTCCACCCCAGATATGGCTGCCGTGATCGTAAAAAATCTCGCTGCAGGGACCGCACGGGCCGTCATCACCCATGGTCCAGAAATTATCGGAGGCGTATTTTTTGCCCTTGTTGTCGCCGATGCGGATGATGTCATCCTTGCTGAGACCGATTTTCTTGTGCCAGATGTCGAACGCTTCGTCATCCTCGTGGTAAACCGTCACGCACATGCGCTTGGGGTCGAGGCCGAGGTGGTTGGTCAGCAGGTCCCATGCATAGGTGATGGCATCCTCCTTGAAGTAATCACCGAAAGAGAAGTTCCCCAGCATCTCGAAAAACGTATGGTGGCGCGCGGTATGGCCCACATTTTCAAGGTCGTTGTGCTTGCCGCCGGCACGCACGCAGCGCTGGGACGATGTGGCCCGGACGTAGGCGCGCTTCTCGGCGCCCAGAAAGGTGTTTTTGAACTGTACCATACCGGAGTTGGTGAACATGAGTGTAGGGTCGTTCGTGGGTACCAGCGACGACGACGCCACCACAGTGTGGCCCTTGCCCTCAAAGTAGCTCAGAAACTTGGAACGAATGTCGCTGCCGGTCAGCATGGTGTGCACCTCTTGTTCATCAAAAATCAACGGGACGCCTATCTTAAGCAAAATCGCGCCACAGGCAAGTATTTACGCACAGGGGCACACCCGCTGCAAGGGCTGAGACAAGGTTAGAGACCGCAATTTTTGCCATCCATCATAAGAAACTACACAGACGCCTCCGTTTAGGCTTAAATGGAAGCGGTAAAAACAAAAGAATATCTAAACAACAACGGACAGACCCATGACCGCCCAAACCCTGCTGACGGCCCTGTTGCTGAGTTGCATTGCCCCCCTTGCCCACGCCACACCTGAGGATGCGGATAAACGGCCCGATGAGATGATCGAGGTCAACACCCCCATTCAGGCACAAAAGTGGTTCTATGAGGATATTGTCCGCAAGGCGCAAAACGGTAGCCCTGCCTCCATGCACACGCTGGCCATCATGTACTATGAGGGCAAGGGGGTGGACAAAAGCCTGCCCGAAACCATCACCTGGCTTGAGCGCGCGGCAAAAGTAGGCTACGGCCCGTCCATGACGGCACTGGGTAATCTCTACCGTTGGGAAGACGGCATCAAGGACGAAGAGAAAGCCCTCGACTGGTTCCTTAAAGGTGCGGAGAAAGGTGAATACCTGTCCATGAAAAACGCTGGTGACATTTTCAGCAAAGGCATCGAGGGCACCCTGCCCCCCAACCCTGCAGCAGCCATGCAGTGGTACAGCAACGCGGAACGGGCGAAAAAACGCGCCGAACGCCGCGCCGTACGCCAGATGAACGGCCGCTAAGAGGCTTTTTTGTGGGGTCTGCGACTGAACAGGCCAACCACCCGCTCCACCAGTGCCATGCCCAGTTGTGACGGATCGTCGATGGTAATCGCGTTCTTGTAGTAACGGCGCACGTCGTGGCCGATACCGATGGCCAGCAGCTCCACCTGTTTTGTCCGCTCGATCTGGATAATAACCTCGCGCAGGTGGCGATCCAGATAATTGACCTCGTTATGCTTGTCGGTGGCGTAATCCACAGGTGCACCGTCAGAAATCACAATCAGGATGCGCCGTTTTTCCTTACGCTTGAGCAGGCGTTTATAGGCCCACAGCAGACTTTCGCCGTCAATATTCTCTTTCAGCAGGTCATCGGCCAGCATGACGGAAAAGTTGGTCTTGGCTTTACGGTACGGCTCTTCTGCGCCCTTGTAAATTACGTGCAACAGGTCGTTCAGGCGCCCGGGCGTGGCAGGACTGCCGTCGGCAATCCATTGCAGACGCGACTGGCCACCTTTCCACGTCTGCGTGGTAAAGCCCAACACTTCCACGCCCACGCCGCAGCGTTCCAGCGTGCGACCCAGCACATCGGCAGAAACGGCGGCCATCTCTATTGGTCTGCCGCGCATGGAGCCAGAGTTATCCACCAGCAACGTCACCACCGTATCACGCATTTTAATCTCGCCCGGCAAACGGTAGAGGTAGGTCTCGCCTTTGACAATTGCCTGCGTCAGTTTGGCAGGGTCAATAAGCCCCTCCTCCTGATCCAGCTTCCAGCCCGTTTCGGTCGTGGCGCTCAGGTACCGCTGGAGCTTGGCCGCCAATTTGGAGACGATCCTGCGGTTACCTGCAGTGACGGACTTATACCGCTCGCGCAGGCGTTGCAGCTCGGCCCCGGTGACCATTTCCCGTGCGGGTGCAATCCGGTCAAACTGGGTGGTGTAGGCATGGTAGGTGCGCAGGCCGCCCTGCCCTTCGGCAGGCTGGGCACCGGCGCTGGATTCCTCGCCCTCTGTCTGTTCGCTATCGTCCAGCGATGCATCCTGACCGCTGCTCTCCATCTGCATATCTTCGCTGGCGCTGCTTTCGCCATCCGCAGGGCTACTGTCGCTATCGTCGCCACTGCCCTCGCTGCTGTTGTCGGCATCTTTATCCTGTGCGCTGGAGTCGTCGCTGGGTTGGGGGTCTTCCTCTTCCTCCGCAAGGCCCAGAATCTTCAACAGCTCCTCGTAGGCCCGCACACGGCCAGCCTCGGTCTGGAGCGCTAACGGCGCCGATTTGACCCATTCCTTGAGCTTGTGGGGAAAGCGCTCCTGCCCGTGGGTCAGCAACTCGCTCTGTACATCATCCAACACTTGCCCCATACGCTGGCGCAGGGCCAGCCCTACCAGATAGGACAACGGAACATCCGGCAGCTCCCGCAAGGCATACGCTCGGGCTTCCATTGCGCCCAGTGTACCCAGATTGACGCCTGTACCGGGGAACTGGCGCATCCCCATAACCTCTGCACGGGCAGCCTCTACATCAGAGAGGACTTTCAGGGCAGCGGGCATAACCCGCGCAAAGTGCGTCTGCATCAACGTGCTGCCGCCATAGCGGCGCAGGAATGCGGCACGGTCTGCAAACCCGCGCACAAGGCGCATATCACGCGGTGTTGCGCGCGGCGGCAGGTCGGGAATGACCACATCGCCCGTCGGTGCCTCCGACAGGCTATTGCCCAGTGTGACCTTGAGTTTAGGATTGCCCGAAAGCGCGCGCGTGGTTTGCTCCAACGCGTGGAGGAACTGCTCCCTCTCCCGTTCGCGTTCGCGGCCCGACATGGCTTATTCGCCCGCCAGCTTGCCGAATACCCGCTGGTAGTATTCCAGCAGGGTATCCTCGTCTTCCACATCTGCACGGTTGATGAAGCTGAGGTGGAAGGCACGGTAAACATCGCCAAAAATCTCGGTATTCTGGGCCCACATGATGACGGTACGCGGCGACATGACGGTGGAGATATCCCCCGCCACAAAGCCGGTGCGCGTCAACCCCGCGAGGCGGACCATCTTCTCCACCATATCGCGCTGGTTATGCAGGCTGGGCACTTGGGCCAGAACGATATCGACCTCTTTATCCTCGCCCAGATAGTTCAACCGCACGACCATGTTCCAACGGTCCATCTGCGCCTGGTTGAGCTGGTGGGTCCCCTGATACATGCCCGTCGCGTCACCCAGACCAACGGTGTTGGACGTCCCGAACAGACGGAACTTTTTATGCGGGTAGATGATGCGGTTCTGGTCCGGCAGCGACAATGCGCCGTCTTTTTCCAGCAATCTTTGTATGACGAACATCACTTCCGGGCGGCCGGCATCATACTCGTCGAGCACCAGAACCATCGGGCGCTTGAGTGCCCACGGCAGGATGCCTTCTTTGAAGGCGGTAATCTGATGACCATCTTCCAGCACAATGGCGTCCTTGCCCACCAAATCAAGGCGGGAGATGTGGCCATCCATGTTCAGACGGAAGCACGGCCAGTTCAGACGGGCAGCCACCTGCTCGATGTGGGTGGATTTACCCGTACCGTGGTACCCCTGTACCAGAATGCGCAGATTATGCTCGAAACCGGCCAGCAAAACCTGCGTGGTTTCCGGGTCAAACTGGTAAGCGGGGTCAACAGCCGGCACGAACTCGGACGGTTCGGCGAAGCCTTCCACCACCATGTCAGAATCGACGCCGAAAACATCCCTTACCTTAAAGGTACGGGTCTCGGCCGTTTGGTTATGCAAATCAGACATGGCGTAACTCCCTAAAACTCTACATATTTTTATGGGTCTTACCATTAGTGTAGCAAGGACAGGGCCAGCCTGTAAGCTCTTGCGGTAAAAAACATTATGCTGCACCCGCTCATTTTGCCCAAAAAACAGGCACAAATAATCGAAAGAAACCGGATTTACTGGAGGGTTTTCTCTTGCAGGGGCATTTTTCATATGTTAAAAGGCAGCCGTCTTCATGACATACCGAACCACTTTGGTTACCTTTTCTTGCATTTCTCTCCTCTTGACAGGATTTTTTGTTCTGAACCCCTCTCTTTCACCCTAAACTCAGGGAGATCATCCATGATCATCCTCATGAACACCCCGCGTCGGGGCGGCGGCGACAGCAGCCTCCTCGACCTTGCAGCCTCGCCGGACATCCGCGAGGACACCATGCTCGATCTGGCCCGCGTGCCCGGTACGGCCGGTGTGAACATCGGCAAGCGTCTGGCCCAACGGCCCGACCTGACCCCCAATGTCGGCACCATCCTCGCCAACGTGCGCTGGGTGCCCGTGCGCGAGGCGCTGGCGTCCAACGTCAACACCCCGGCCGAGGCGCTCGAAGTGCTGGCCAACGACGATGTGCCCTCCGTGCGCGAAGCGGCCCGCAGCAACCCCAACTACCGGGGTAAGGGCGGCCCGTTCATCCCGCTGACGCCGACCGACGGCGGCACGCCGGGCTTTCTGCGCCCGTGCAGCTACTGAACAAGCGAATAAGCCCCTCCGCATGGAGGGGCTTATCTTTTTGCGTTGACCCGCAGGGGGCACTGCTCTAGTCTGAGCGGGTTTTTTGACGCATCTTTTCCTTTAGTTTTTATCACCCCTAACCAGTGGAGGTCCCTATGGCGACCTATCCCCGCCTCGTCTCCCAGCAGGAGCTGGTGGATTTCCTGACCATGATCGCCGCGCAGATGCCGGCGTCCCAGGCCGGTCAGATCACGCAGCTGATCGATGTGATCAACAGCGGCAAGGTCAACCTGCTGAAGGACAGCGTCGTGTTCGAGACGTTCACCGCCTCGAGCATCGAAGAGCTCTCCATCTACCTGCTCCGTCGCAGCATCAGCGCCAATGTCGCCATGCTCAGCGGCGAGATCGATGACGAGCGCCTCGACGAGCTGAACATGGCTCTGGCCGAGGCCGCCCAGGCGGCCATCATGGCCACCAACGGCGTCTTCCCCGTCACGGTCGACATCACCGGCGCCTAAGCGCCAACAAGCGAAAACCCCCACCTCACGGTGGGGGTTTTTTATATGATGCGTGCGCCAGCGTTAACGCACGTTGGCAACAATCAGTACCAATGCGACCGACACCGCCAGACCGAGCAGGATTTTAAGGAAATCCTTGGCAACAATCGGGAAGATTGTCATCAGGTGTTTTTCCGGGTCATGCAGACGGTAAACAGCCAGCTCACGCCCGCACAGCAAACCAACAAACACCCATGTGGTGCTCATCGGGATGTGGCTCCACTCTTTGAAAACAAGCAGAACAAGTGCGTAGACAATATCAATAATGGTGGCAGAACGAACGTAGCGGGTACCACTCTTGTTCAGAACCACCTTCTGTATGGCACCACCGCGGAAGTAAAATACAATGCCCAGAAACGCAGTCAGGAGCGCCATAACACCTGCGAAGCTGAGCGCGTCAATTTTACGGGGCAGATACACGGCGATGTTCGCCATATCGTGCATCAGCCAGCTGGACCACAAAAAGCCGGTCGCAAACCATTGGGCCGTGCGCCAGCCCTTGTCTGCCTTGGGGCTCGTTACCGGCAGGTGTTCATCCATCACGCGGGACAGAATAAACCAGAACACGTAGGCCGTGACCGCTGCCACCGCATAGCCCATGGCGCTTTTAATCAGCATGCTTTCCAGCACATCGTTGTTGGCAAAGACCGACAGCACCACAAATGTTGTCGACACCGGCAAACCAAAACGCGTCATCACCAGCAGTACAGCAGGTGCCAATACGTGGACCCAGTTAAAAACTTCCGGCTGCGGGATTTTTGCCAGTCGGCCGTAGGCCATATCACCGCCGGTGCTGTACCAGCTGTACCCGAGCACGGCAATCATCACTGTTGCTGCGGGTACCCACAATACATACCAGGGGAGCTTGCGTTGGGAACTGATGAAGGTACCGAGGGTCTGCACACTATCGTTGGCGACCACGGCGTAGGCGGCGAGCAGGAACCCGGCCAGCATGTAGAAAGTGCTCATATCCATAGGGCTTGCGCCTTTCGGTAAGGGGTTGATGGAGCGTGTCTTTCCGCACTTTGTGCATCTGCGAACAGCAATACCCTAAAGCGGTATTTTTTGCAACCGCACAAATAAAAAAACCTCCCCTTGCGGGGAGGTTTTTCCGTCGTTCAGACGAGCCGGTCACGCACCTCGAGGAGGGCGCGGAACTCGTGCTTGTAGGCAAAGCGGTTCTGGTAGCGCTGGACATCCGCCAGCGGCACGAACGTCAGGCCGGCGACCTCGCTGCCCACCACGCCCTTGGAGAGCACGGCATACTCGTCCGCAGTCAGTTCCGTCATGTACGAAACCGTGGTCGTGGCATGGTCGGCATGCCAGTGCTTGACCTCGCCGTAATTGATGTGGGCGCGGATGAGCACCAGACGCTCGGGCGAGAGCACCAACAGGCCGTTGGACTCCTCCCGCGCCTCGCGGCAGACGGCGATGTCCGGCTGCTCGTGGCGCGGGACATCGACAAAGCCGCCGAAGGTGGCGCTCAGGCTGCCGGCGTGTTCCACCGTGCCGCCACGCTCGATGAGGCCGACCATCCAGGTGCCGCCATCGTTGTACACGCAAACCACGTGCGCGCCGGTAGAGGCCTGGCGGACCGGGTAGATATGCCAGCCGTAGGTCTTGTCCGGGCTGGGGCCGTAGAGCTCGGTCAGGAGAGCCTGAACGCGGGCATAGTCGGGATGGGAGGGATCGATCTGACGCATGTGTGTCGTCCTTATATTCCGGAAAACGGCAGGGATACGGTAAGAAGTATGCCCCTCTTACGGCAAAAAAGGCAAACTTTCAACCGATTTCCTTGACCTCTCGGGCGCAGACACGCTAAAAAGCGCCCAGTAAATCACGTTTTTCCTTTTTCCTCCAGAAGACCGGAGGCCCGCAACATGGACAGGTACCCGTCCCTGATGCGCCTGCAGACTTTCCGCAATTCTTTTCCGTCCGGTGTGCGCTCCCTTGCCCGGGAACTGAACGACGCTCACCCGCACCCCACAGATAAACGCCGCAAGCTGTTCGGTAACAGCCAGGACATTCTGCTGGCGATTGATCACCTGCAAAACGGCCGGTTTGAAGACACGGCCGCCTTTGGCACCATTGATGCTGCCAATCCTTACGACCTGCTGCTGGCGGTGTACCGGCGCATTATGTCGGTGGATGCGGCAATTGCAGCCGGTAAAATCCCCCCCTCAGACCGCGAGCACATACTTGCCATTACCACATGGCTGATGGGTCGCTATCACGATGTGGACTGGACAAAGCCGCGCCCGCGCGTCACCGTCCGCATCAAGCCCGTTTTCGATGTGAGTTTGTAAAAAAGCCCGGCCAACTGGCCGGGCTTTTATCGTTCTAGGGACTAGCTGTCCGGTTTAAGGCGTTTGAGCAGATCCGGCATCCACAGGTCGGTGTGGAACCACATCATATAATGCCCGTCCGAATACGGCGGCACGTCGTACCAGAGGGTTTCATCGCCGGAATCCTCCAGCATTTCTCTGCGTCGCTGTGTCACGTAGCGCAGGTCCTGATTGGAGGCGATATGTATCACCGGCACATGAACCTGTTCACGCAGGGCAATCATCACGTCCATGCTACTGGTGTCGTCACAGCGTTTGTCATCGCTCTGGATGCCGCGGCCTGCATTGAAGGTGAACACCTGCTCTATGGTGCCGTTGCGGGCACCGTCTACAACCGCAATGCCGCCTGCAGCTGTGCCCAGCGCGACAATGTGGTTGTACCCCAAAGACTGCAGGTAGTTGGAAGCAGCCATAACATAACTGCCAGCAACACTTGCCGCTGCTTCATAGTCCGGCGCCTTGCACCCGCCGTAGCTCTCGTAAGCGCCTTTGGCCTTGCCTATATTCGGACGGTGCACAACCAGTACGTCACCGTAGGGCAACAACTCCACCAGCAGTCGGCGGTAGTAGCGGTCCATCCGGTGAGGCAGTACTAACATGCGGGAAAATGTCTTGTGCGTGACAAGGAAGACGCGTTTTTTGTTTGGTGCCTTCGGGTTCTCTTTCCACAGGAACACCTCTGCCTCCCCAACAGGGCCTTTGACTAAAACGGGTTTGGGCAGTGTTGGCAGGATTTTCTCGTCGTTACGGTTCAGACCGCGGAAGACATAGCCTTCCTGAATCTTTTGTCCGGCAAGCCAGCCCCGCAGCATTTTACGGTCTGTTTTACCTTTAACACGCTTTTCAAAAGCGGCCATAAGGTCAGTCTTGTTTTTCAGTACATCATTGTAAAGCGTGAGCATGTTTGGCTCGGCTTTAGGATTTTTGGCCAGCGGGCGCATCATGGCATCCATTGCCAGTGCAATCATCGGCGCGAGGATATGGCGCTGGTATGCGGCAGTCTTGCGGCCGGCATTCATATTCTCCTCCGTAAATCCACCATGCTGACCAGCCTGAAAGCTGTGTGGCACGGGTACGTGACTGATGTAGGGGGATGTTGTCACGTCATCATCCGCAAGTGCGGCATGGTCAAGATACAGGCGGCTAACCAGTTCCTGACGGCGCAGGTCCGTACTCATAAGGTGCACACCAGCCCATGCCGCCATAATACTGAACTGATCGGCGATGCTGAGTTCCTTGTCAGTGGGATTGAACATCTCGGGATTTACGCGTTGACGGAACACTGACTGAATGACCATGAACTCCGCCAGAGGTTCCTCAACATGAGCGGGCACAATAACGGTATTAATGGTGCGGTCGTCCTTAGTCATCTGCCTGCCGTTGGTAAAAACGATATCCAACGGATAAACACCCTCACCCGCGGGGTGGAACGTAGCCGTTACAGCCTCTACAGCACGTTGCACGCGTGCGACCATCCTGGCACGGTGTTCTTCCGTCACGCTACCGTCAAAAAACAGGCGAATAGGCTGGCCGGGGACACCACTGACTGTTAAAGGTTGCTCGAAACTGATGTTGGCTGTTTTTTCCCAGTTGGAGCCGGTGTATGTGTTGCTGCTTGCGCAGGCGGCGAGCATGACAGGAAGAGCGGCTAAAACAAGTGTTCTTAGCGGGGCACGGTACATTGTTAGGCTGTCCTTTCAGGGTTGTGGCTTGTCCGGTTAACTACAGTGCCGTCAACACCGTTGACCCCAGTATTATCAGAATAGTGCCCCCCTGTTTCAACTTTTCCTTTTCATAATCGGCAATATGGCGGTTTCTGCCCCCAAAAACCTTACCCCGTTCGTGCGTTGGTATGATTTTTACCGTATGCCAATAAAAAGCCGCCCTTTTCGGGCGGCTTTTCGGGTGCGGGCAGGCTTACAGAAACTCAACACCCTGTGCAAGCGGCAGCGCATCGCTGTAGTTGATGGTACAGGTCTGGCGGCGCATGTAGGCCTTCCAGGAATCCGAACCGGATTCGCGGCCACCGCCGGTTTCCTTCTCGCCACCAAAGGCGCCACCGATTTCTGCACCGCTGGTGCCGATGTTAACGTTGGCGATACCACAGTCGGACCCAACCGTCGAGAGGAATTTCTCGGCCGATTTCAGGCTCTGGGTAAACACGGCGGAGGACAGACCTTGCGGCACGTTGTTTTGCAGGTCAATGGCCTCGTCCAGCGTCCGTACAGGGGTGACGTACAGGATGGGGGCAAAAGTTTCCTCTTGCATAATCGGCAGCGGGTTTTTGGCAGAAATAATGGTGGGTTCCACAAAGAAGCCCTCCCCTGCCAGCTCCTTGCCGCCGCACAGCAGCTTGCCACCCTCTTTCTGGGCTTTGGCGACAGCTGCCTTGTAGGCCTCTACCGCCGCACGGTCAATCAGCGGCCCCATCAGCACGCCTTTTTCCAGCGGATGGCCAATTTTAACGCTGCCGTAGGCCTTTTGCAGACGCTCCAGCAGAGCCTTTTCCAGCTTCTCCTGAACAAAAATACGGCGCGTGGTGGTGCAGCGCTGGCCTGTGGTTCCGCAAGCGCCAAACACAATCGCGCGTGTTGCCAGATCCAAATCGGCGTCGTCCATCACGATAATGGCGTTGTTGCCGCCCAGCTCCAGCAGGCTCTTGCCAAAACGCTCGGCCACAACGCGGCCAACCTCGCGCCCCATACGGGTGCTGCCGGTAGCACTAATAAGCGGCAGACGCTTGTCAGCAGCCATACGCTCACCCAGGCTGCGGTCAGGACTAATCACCATGCCCATTACACCAGCGTGGCCATGGTCAGCCAGCACCTTGTGGACGATTTTCATCATCGCAACTGTAATAAGCGGGGTTTTTTCGGAGGGCTTCCAAACCATTGTATCACCGCATACAGCAGCGATGGCAGCATTCCATGCCCATACGGCACAGGGGAAGTTGAATGCAGTGATAATACCGATTGTGCCCAACGGGTGCCATTGTTCATACATGCGGTGGCCCGGGCGCTCGGAGTGCATGGTCAGGCCGTAAAGCTGGCGGGACAGACCCACAGCAAAGTCACAGATATCGATAGCCTCTTGTACCTCACCCAGACCTTCGGAGAGGATTTTGCCCATCTCCAGGCTAATCAGCTTGCCCAGAGGCTCTTTATAACGGCGGAACTCCTCACCCAGTTGGCGCACAATCTCGCCACGCACCGGTGCCGGCGTGCTGCGCCACTTAACGTAGGCGGCCTGTGCATCGCTGACCACACGGTCATAATCGTCATTGCTGGCGCACACAATTTCACCCAGAGCCTGACCGTCTGACGGGTTGAGGGAAACCAGCGTCGCCCCACCCGGTTTACCCATCCAGCCTGCGCCACAGGCACCGCTGTTTTTACCATCTATGCCCAGTTGTTTCAGGATAGACTGGACTTCTGTTTGGCTGAACTTGACGGCGCTTTGTGCCATAGTGGTATCTCCTCCATTGCGTACAAACCCGGACTGGGGTAGAAAAAATTACGGAAACAAAAGTAACACAGATTATGACGAACACAAAAAACCTCTTCTCCGCCTGTCTCGCAGCTGCACTGTCGGCTGGTTGCGCCACAACCGACAAAGTCGCTGTTAATACGCCCAAAGAGCGTTTGGCCGAAGCCCGGCAAACGGTGAAGGAGTTCGGCATTTGGACACTGAAAGACTGTCAGCTCCATGCCAAGCGCGCGGATATCGAGATTTTTACGGACGGCCGCATGACCGGGAATACGCTTTTCTTCCGCATGGTGGCCCACGAACCTCTGCTTACAGCCCCCAAACTGTCCCTGTGGGGTGTAGGCGGCTTTAATCTGGACCTTGACGGGCGCGACAACACATGGTCGTTCAAGTTCCCCTTTGGCCCGGCCGACGCTGCCAAAATGATCAGCGATGACGTGTTCGTGGTGGTTGGCTACCAGATTGCGGAGAGTATTCGCCCGCTTAACGCCGTATTCAGTGCCCGGGAGCTGCCTGCGGCACTGGAATATCTTTCTGCCAACTGTCTGGACAACAGCGATTCTTGACATAGGCTGCCGAGCTTCCTAGATTAACGGCAGTACCCCGACCTATCGCGTTTTATTGACTCTTTTAACAGACCTTTCTTTGAATGAGGTTCCTATGCCCCGTCGTCAGCCGCCCTACAAGGGGCCGGGCAAGTACGATCCCCAATATGGCAGCCCGTGGCCGGTCATCATCTTCCTGATCGCCGTCGTCGCTGTTGCCTGGATCGGCCACCGCTACGAAGAAACCCACCGAGATCCCTTCGCCCAGAAGCAGACCACGGTGGACCGCTGCGCCAAGAACTCCGGCCATCTGGCCTGCCGCGGCGTACAGCACCGCAAGAACTGACCAAGCGAAAGCCGCCCCATCAAGGGGCGGCTTTTTTCATTTCAAATCTCAGGCACCCTGTCGGGGCGACATATAACTTGTGACCACACCCCAGAACAGTGCGTAGATAAGCAGCACAACAAGCGTCTTATGGTTAACCACCATGTTGAGTGAGGCGTAATCCATCAGTTTCTCGAGCCCGCCACTCGACATGGCAAGATGCGTCAGCGCCGGAAAGATACTAAAGATGACACCTTTAATCAGCGGACTTACGTTGAAAGGCAACAGGTACAAAAAGCCCCACAAGCCACCCCAGACCATCGGCTCATAAAAACTGGCCAGCTCGGGCTTGAACGACACGAAGGGCAACCCGTTGGCACTTTGTGCCAGCGCCCAGTAGGCCAGTACAGTCAAGGCACCCCCAAGGCTGCCGACACCGTACAGAATCATCATGCGTTGGCTGTTCATTACTACTCTGCGCTGCTGTAGATCAGGCTTTCCAGACGCGTCAGCAGCCCTTCCAGAGAGGAGGACAGCACCAAACCGGAGAAGGCACTCAGGTGTTCCAGCCCCAAAAATCCCGGCTCGGCACCGATAATCACTTTTTTACCCTGTCCGATGGCATAGCCAATCTCAACGCGGGAGGCCTGGTTTGCCAACCCTTCGCCCAGCCAGAACAGAGCGATGTCGGCAGCTTCGATTGCTTTACGTTCCCACAAAACCTGCTCAGCGTGTTCGACAGGTGTTGCTTCCGGGTCCGGAAAGGCATCACGCCGTGGGTTGATAAACGTCACATTCGCCCGTTCGAACTTGCGGAATACATCATGTCGCCAATCGCGGCCACGGCAGTTACCGCCCAGAAATACAGAAGGATGGGACACTTTGGTCTCCAGCGCTTCCATGCCGTCATTCGGGTTAACTAGTTTATAGGTCGTCATGCGTTCTTGTTCCCAGCATCACACATCATGTTGTGTTTATTGTTTTTAGTGTATGCCTGTTTGACGGCCATCGTCAAATCAGGAGTAAAACGCGTACTGGTTTTTACCCTGTTTCTTGGCGACATACATCGCTTCGTCAGAAGAGTTCAGGATGGACTCACCGTCCGAACCGTCCTGCGGTGCAATCGCAATACCGATACTCACCCCCATTGTCACACGGGAGTCGCCCACCCAGTAGGGTTCGTTAATCTGCTCAAGAACCAGGTCAGCGCGCTGTTTGATGCTGTCACGGTCCACAAGGCCCGGGAACATCAGCACGAACTCGTCACCGCCCAGACGGCAAATCACATCGTCGTCACGCACACAGGCGCCGAGGCGCTTGGCAACGGTCTTCAGCACTTCGTCACCCACTTCGTGGCCATAGGTGTCGTTAATCGGCTTGAACCCGTCAAGGTCGAGGAACATGAGCGAAACCTCTTTCTTGCCGCGATAGCCGCGCTTCATCACATCGTCGAGGGCCGAAACAAGGGCACGGCGGTTGGCCAGACCGGTCAACGGGTCGGTGTGGGCCTGCTGGTGCACTTCGTCTTTAGCGGAAGGCCCCTGAATCAGGGTATTAACTGCCTTGATGAGTTTGGCAATCTCCCCGCCACCGGTTACCGGAATCGGCGCAGGCTTTTCGCCTTTCTCAACAATTTCAACAGCTTTACGGATGCGTGCAATCGGTGCGGTTACGCCACGAGCCAGGAAAATTGCCAGCGCAGCAGATGCAAGCAGCGAGCCACCAGCAACCATAATCAGCAGTTGGCGAACGGCGGTGTATGTGACCAGCGCACCCGACTCCTCGCGCTGGATCAGCGCATTGTAGTCAGGGCGGCGGATACCTGCATCTTCAATCGGCAGGATAGGCACAACAACGCTCACGTAGGAGTTACCGAGCATATTGTAGATAAAGGGGTCGGTACGGCTTTCGAGTGTGGAGGCCATACCCGATACGTTTTCAGCCTGCATGTCGCTCAGGTTAGAGAACACAGGTGCACCGTTAGCCGGTGATGTAAACACAGTAACTTTGAAGGGAACTTCGCCAGCCTGCTCTTCTGCAATCGCGGCGACAAGACGTCGGTCCGGCGTGCCGTACAGGCCATCTTTTTGCATTTTAGTGCGGACTTTGAGGGCTACTTGGTTGCCATAGCTCTTACCCACGGCGGCCAGATCCACTTCCGCCTTGTGCAGTGCCAAATCTTTAACCTTAGTCTCCAAACCGCCGAACAGCAGCCCCATGGCAAGCGCATTCAATCCTAAAATCGTAGCAACGTAGCGCAGTGAAATACCGCTAAACATATGACGGGGCCCCTCGTTTGTCTGTGTTCTTTTTTGTTCAGCTTCAAGGTCTCGGCAGTTTTACGTCAAATTCGCAACCTGCCGCACAAGCATAACTTATTTTGTGAACGGATAAAATAACCGTCAACCTTTCGCGTGTGCAAAACCGATTTTAATACCGTGGGGCTGGACCGCATGCAGGTTCTGGACTATCCTGCTTGGGCTTTAGCACGCTTAGCTTTTAGGGAGTTTTATCAGGCATGTCCGGCACACTTAAAAAAACACCGTTCCACGCCTTTCATACCGCCAAAGGTGCCAAAATGGCCCCCTTCGCCGGCTATGATATGCCCATCCAATACGCCGACGGCATACTGAAGGAACACGAATGGGTGCGTACCCGCGCCGGTTTGTTCGATGTATCCCACATGGGCCCATCGTTCCTTGAAGGTGCCGACGCGGCCGCCAATCTGGCGCGCCTGACCCCATCCACGTTCGAGAAAGCCGCTATTGGCCGCGCCAAATATACCGTGCTCACCAACCCCGAGGGCGGCATTATCGACGACCTGATCGTCACCAAACTGGCCGAGGATAAGTTCCTGCTGGTGCTCAACGCCGGCCGTAAGGATGTGGACGCCGCGTGGATTGCCAAAAACATCTCCGGCAAGGTTACCTTCACCCCGCCGGTGGAAGGCACACCACTGCTTGCCCTGCAAGGCCCCTACGCCGCTGCCGCGTTGGAAAAAGCCGTCCTGCAAAAACAATCTATGGACGACCTGCCCTACATGACGGGTGACTGGTACAGCCTGTTCGGCAAAAAATGCTTTATCACCCGCACCGGTTACACGGGCGAGGATGGGTTCGAGATTATGCTCCCCGCCGGGGATGACGAACTGGCCATCCGCGTGTGGGACCTGTTGGTAAACCATCCGGACGTAAAGGCCATCGGCCTCGGCGCGCGGGACAGTCTGCGGCTGGAAATGGGTTACCCCCTCTACGGCCACGATCTGGACGAAACCACCTCCCCGGTCGAAGCCGACATCAAATGGATTATCTCTAAAAAGAACGACGGTTTTTTCGGCGCTCCACGGGTACAGAAAGAACTGAACGGCGGTGCCGCGCGCATCCGCGTCGGCATTCAGATTACCGACAAGGGCATCGCCCGCGAAGGCTGCACCCTGCACACCCGCACAGGTGAAGAAATCGGCGTGCTCACCAGCGGCGGTTTTTCGCCCACGCTCAAGCAGGCTATCGGGCAGGGCTACATCCGCCCCGAATACGCCAAAGACGGTACCGAAATCCGCGTGGACATCCGCGGTAAGAAAGTGGCCGCCAAGGTACATGGCCTGAGCTTTGTCAGCCCCAAAACCAACAGCAAGCCCTCTGCATAAGGACGCGCACATGCCGCAAACCTTCGCCTTCGTCAACGGCCGCCAGATACCCGAGCAGGATGTACGCATCGGGCTGGATGACTTTGGCTTCATCCGCGGCAATACGGTGTTCGAGCTGGCTCGGGTTTACGGCGAGCACCCCTTTGAACTGACTGCCCACCTCGACCGGCTGGAGGCCTCGCTGCGCCTCTGCCATATTCCGCAACGCTTTACCCGGCAGGAGCTGAAAGCGCAAATCAGCGCCCTTATCCGCACCCACAAGTTTGCAGACAGTGTGATCAAGATTTACGTTACGCAGGGTGCTACCAAAGCCACAGGGTACAGTCTGGGGATTACGGCAACCTCCTGCGATCCGCAACTGATTGTGCTCAACCAGCCGTTTACGCCTTTTAGCGCCGACTACCCCTATCACGAGCGCTATTACAAGGAAGGCCTCAAGCTCGCATCCCTGCACGCCGAACGCCCGCTGGCTGCCGCCAAAACCACCAGCTATATTCAGGCTACGGCAGCAAGCTCCGAGCATCTGGCCGACGGGATGGACGATATCCTCTACATCAACAGCCACGGCTGCGTGACCGAAAGCTCCCGCAGCAACATCTTTTTCACCCGAGGGGCGCACATCATCACCCCCGCCCACGGCATGCTGGACGGTATCACCCGCCGCGTGGTGCTGGATATTTTGACCGAGCTGAACATCCCGGCCGAGGTACGCGACGTACCCCTGACCGAGTTGCCCAAAATGGACGGCGGTTTCACCACCGCGTCGACCACCGAAATTGTGCCTGTGCAAAGCGTGGACACCATACGCTGGCAGGCGGACAATGCGCTCATCCAGCGCATCCGTACCGCTTTTGCCGCGCGTGTTGCAGCCTGCCGCGGTGCCGGTACATCGTTGAAAACCGCCTAACCTCTAAGGAGACCTGTAAAAATGGCCAACATCCCCGCTCACCTGCGCTACACCAAAGACCACGAGTGGATTGAACTGCAAAGCGACGGTACCGCCGTTGTGGGCATTACCGAATACGCACAGGAAGCGCTGGGCGACCTGGTTTTCATCGAACTGCCAAAAACAGGCGCCGGCCTTTCGGTCGGTGACGAGTTCGCGGTTGTGGAATCCGTTAAAGCCGCGAGCGAGGTTTACGCCCCCATCAGCGGCAAGGTGACCGAGGTGAACGAAGACCTGTCCGACAATCCTGCCGCCATTAACGAGTCCCCCTACGACGACGGCTGGATGATTAAAATGACCGTTGCCGACAAGAAGGAAATCGAAACCGGCACCATGTCCGCCGACGAGTACGCCGGCTATCTGGACAAACTGAACTAAGCAACCGATACCCAAGCAACCGTAACCTGAAAAGTCCGGATAGGAGCCGCCCGATGCGTTACCTGCCCCAAACCGCCGCCGACCGTGCCGCCATGCTGGCCGACATCGGCGTAAAAACCGCGGATGATTTGTATAAAGACGTGCCTGCAGGCATGCTGCTCACCAAGCCCGTCAACCTGCCCTCCCATCAGGGCGAGTATACGGTGGAGCGCACCATCAGCGCGCTGGCGGCGCAGAACCTTCACGCCGACGGTGCCCCGTTCTTTTTAGGTGCCGGTTGCTACAACCACCATATTCCGTCCACGGTGGATTACATCATCCAGCGTTCGGAGTTCCTGACCGCCTACACCCCCTACCAGCCGGAAATCGCCCAAGGTACGCTGATGTACCTGTTCGAGTTCCAGAGCTACATCTGCAACCTGACGGGCATGGACGTAGCCAACGCGTCGATGTACGACGGGGCCACCTCGGTTGCCGAAGCGGTACTGATGGCCAAACGCGTGACCAAGCGGGACAATGTCACCGTGGTGGACGGTCTGCATCCACAGTATCTGGACGTGCTCAAAGCATATCTGACCCATAGCGAGGGCACCATCACGATTGGCGATAAAGCCGACGACACCACCGCCTGCGTGGTTGTGCAAACCCCTAACTTCTATGGCGAAGTTGTTGACCTCAAGCCCCTGCGCGCCCTGTGCGACAAAACCGGCGCCCTGCTGGTTGTGGCTATCAACGAAATCGTCAGCCTCGGCATGCTGCCTGCACCGAAGGAAGCGGATATCGTCGCCGGCGAGGCCCAGAGCATCGGCGTACCAATGAGCTTCGGCGGTCCGCACCTCGGCTTTTTTGCCTGCAAGGAAGGCTACATCCGCCAGATGCCCGGTCGCCTGTGCGGCGAAACGCTGGACGCCGATGGCAAGCGCGGTTACGTGCTGACACTCAGCACCCGCGAGCAGCATATCCGCCGCGAAAAAGCCACCTCCAATATCTGCACCAATCAGGGCTTGTGTGCACTGGCCTTTACCGTGCACCTGAGCCTGCTGGGCGAGGAAGGATTCAAACAGCTTGCCCGCCTCAACCATGAGGCTGCGTGCGACCTGGCTGATGCGCTGGCCAAGGTGCCCGGCGTGAAGGTACTCAATAAGACCTTCTTTAACGAGTTTACGGTCGAACTGCCGAAGAACAGCGCCGACGTGGTCGAGGCGCTAGCCGACATCGGCATCATCGGCGGCCTTGCGCTGGACGGCAACAAACTGCTGGTCACCGCGACCGAACTCACCACGCCCGAGCATATTGCGGCCTTTACGGCCGCGCTGAAAGAGGTGCTGTAACATGGAAAGCGCGAAAGTACATCACATGACCCCAGAGCAACCTGCCTTCATGGCCAAAGTGCCCAACAACAAAGCCCTGATGCTGGACGAAAAACTGCTGTTCGAGCAATCCACCAAAGGCCGCATGGGCGTTGACCTGCCTGCCCTCAAAGGGACAAAAAGCCGCACCGGCCTTGCCGAACGTGCCAAAGTCGGCCTGCCGGAGGTGAGCGAGCCGCAGGTTGTGCGCCACTTTGTTCGCCTATCGCAAAAGAATTACAGCATAGACGGCGGCCTGTTCCCGCTGGGCTCGTGCACCATGAAGCACAACCCACGCCTGAACGAGAAAATGGCCCGCCTGCCCGGCTTTGCCCGCATCCACCCCATGCAGCCGGACAGCACCGTCCAAGGCGCGCTGGCGCTGATGCACGACCTGAGCCACTGGCTGACCACCCTGACCGGCCTGCCCGGCATTACGCTGACACCCGCCGCGGGCACCCA
Source organism: Pseudomonadota bacterium (assembly GCA_016125375.1). Lineage (GTDB taxonomy): Bacteria > Pseudomonadota > Alphaproteobacteria > UBA1280 > RI-95 > RI-95. The sequence goes on from WGLU01000002.1 coordinate 218,971, forward strand.
CGGCGAGCTGACCGGCATGATGGTCATCCGCAAGGCGCACGAGGCTGCCGGCAAGCCCCGCAAAATCGTGCTGGTACCCGACAGTGCCCACGGCACCAACCCGGCCACGGCCGTGACTTGCGGGTACACCACCTATCCCATCCCCACCAACGAAAAAGGCCATGTGGACATGGCCGCCTTCACCAAAGCGGTGGATGAACTGGGCGAAGATATTGCCGCTTTTATGCTGACCAACCCCAGCACCTGCGGCCTGTTCGAGCCGGACATCAAGAACATTGCCGATAAGCTCCACAGCATCGGTGCGTGGTTCTACTGCGACGGTGCCAACTTCAACGCCATCGTGGGCAAAGTCCGCCCCGGCGATTTGGGCGTGGACGTGATGCAGTTCAACCTGCACAAAACCTTCTCCACCCCGCATGGCGGTGGCGGCCCGGGCTGCGGCCCTGTGGTGGTGAGCCAAAAACTCATCCCCTACCTGCCCGTCCCGCGGGTCGAGAAAAAGGGTAATACGTACAGCGTTGTGACCAAAGATGCCACCTCCATTGGTCGCATCAAGGGCTTTAACGGCCAGTTCGGCATGATGGTGCGCGCGCTGACCTACATGCTGTCCCACGGTGCCGACGGCCTGCAAAAAGTGGCCGAAGACGCGGTAATTAACGCCAACTACATTCTGGCGCACCTGAAGGACACCTACCATGTGCCCTTCAAGAGCACCTGCATGCACGAGTGCCTGCTGACCGACAAGCGCCAGAAGGAAACCGGCGTGACCACGATGGATATTGCCAAGTCGCTCATCGAGCATGGCTACCACCCGATGACGGTGTACTTCCCCCTCGTGGTACAGGGCGCGATGCTGATTGAACCCACCGAGACCGAAACCAAGGAAACGCTGGACGAGTTCATCGCCACCATGAAGAAAATCGCCTGGGACGCCGCCAATGGCAATGCAGACGCCCTGCACGCCAACCCGGTCAGCGCTCCGGCGCGTCGGCTGGACGAAGTGCGCGCCGCCCGCCAGCCTGTGCTGCGCTGGCAAACGGCCTGATTGTTCCTCACCTAAGCCAATAAAGACGGGCCCGGTACATTGCCGGGCCCTTTTTATGGGATGGTTTCTTATTTTCTGAAACGTTTCTTATTCTTTTAACGCTTTACGGGCAGCCGTCCGTCGTTGACGCTCTACATAGGCTGCGCGGGCGGCAGACATGCGCCCCAGCCAGTGGAGAATCCGGTCAGCGCCTTCATAACTGAGTCCACTGCTGATGACCGACAGACCTGCCGCACGATCATTCCAGAGCGACAGGACATTAAAGGCCTCATCTGCACTTCTGGCCTCAAGCATGACGTAGCCACGGGCACTGTCGTTATTCACTTTCAATCGGGAAACCAGCACCATTGATGAGTACTCATTCGCTGATAGCAGTCCGGTTTCCACCCACAGGCGGCCCAGTGTATCCAGTTGCGTCCATGTCATGTTGCGCACGTCATAACGCTCGGCCAATTGGTCGATCATCAGGTTCCAGTCCGCACCTAGAAAGTTGTAGCGCGTGTTGGGTCTGAATGTTGCGGTTTCCCATATGAGTTTGCGTTCAGCGTCCTCATCCAGATCGCTGTAAAGTTGGTGGTAGGCGCCTGCGCTGCGGATAGTGAGCGGCAGTCCGGCCTTGCTTTTCTTTTTATTCGCTGGGTTCAGCTTTTCGGTATCCTGCAGAAGCGATCGCGCCGTTTTCATGGAATAGACAATTGCCATGAGGCGGTCTCCTTCTCGGTTGTAGATGTTTCTCATCTACCGGAGTAAGTGCAAGCGATAGGCCAAAGCATAAAATGTCAACAAAATAATAAATAAAATCAATATATTAGGAAAACTTTGCCGCTAGGCAATTTTTGCCTAGCGGCCAAAAGCTATGGATGGGGAAATAAACACCCCCTCGAAAATGGGGCGTAGGTATTTGGGATGGATGGTTTGTTTTGTGAAAGGACGAGCGACGCAGTGTACTAGACGTACATGAGGAGCGAGGCGTGCACACAAAATAAAGCAGGCGCCCAAAGAACAAGCTCCCAGCCCCAAACAAGATGGCCGCCACTTAGGGGGAGTGGCGGCCGGTGGGACGGTTGTTGGGGATGGATAGGTGTTAACTTAACGCTCCACGATAAAGTAGTCATAAAAGGCCGTTGGCATCGCAATCTGAACTGGGAAACCGGCGGGGAACATATCGTTCTCCTTATCCGTTTCGACCGTCGAGTCGGCATCGATAATCTCAAAGATATCGCACTTCTCGCCAGCCGTCACATTCATCAGCGATCGGTTTTTCATGTCACTTTATCCTTTCGCATTTCATCAACGCCAAAGGTACTGCATGGCCCGTGCCAACTTTTATAACCAATTGATATAAAATGGTAAAAAACAACCGCCCCAGTGGGGCGGCAATTTTTATCAGGCTGTTTCGACCACAAAATAATCGTTAAATGTGGGGGGCATCCGGAGCACTTTAGCCATCACCTCGGGCGCAACCACAATATCACTCACAGGGCTGCTGCCACTTGGCTGCGGCGTTCCAGCATCAGCTACCCGCACATCAAACAGATCAGGCAGGTCACTGGCTTGCAACGGGCGGGGCACTTTGATGCCTTTTGTATATGTCGTCATGGTAATTACCCTGCTTTTGCTTTGTTTTTGCTTATTTTTAGCGGGTTTTGCACAACATAAAGGCAGTTACCATAAAACGCAAGGACAAAAATCTGCCAAAACAGGTGGTTATGGCGCTGCGTTAAGCCTTTGCCTGTTCCAGCACCATGGCATAGGCCTCGCGTTTGGGGATGCCGTAAACGGTGGCGATATGGTCGCGGATATCTTTGGCGGAGAGGCCCTTGGCGGCCATATCGGCAATAACAGCCTGCACATCGTCCAGCGTAATGGCGGCGGGCTTGCCGTTGCTACCGGCAACAATCAGGGTGATTTCGCCCAGTACCTCTGCCCTGTTTGCATAATCGTCGGATAATTGCTGTAAGGTGCCGCGGCTGAACTCCTCATGGGTTTTGGTCAGCTCCCGACATAGGCACGCCCCACGCCCCTGCCCCAGCACGGCAGCCATATCGGCCAGTACGTCTACGATACGGCGGGGGGATTCGTAAAAAATCAGGGTTTCCGTCCGCTCGGCCAGCTTGGCCAGCTCTTTTTGGCGCGCGGCAGATGTTTTGGGCAAAAAGCCGATAAAACTAAATGTCTGGCTGGGCAGGCCGCTGGCCGCAAGCGCTGTTACGCTTGCCGACACACCGGGGATGACGTGCAGGTCGTAGCCTTTTTCTACAACAGTTTTGGCCAGCAGGTAGCCCGGGTCACTAACAGCGGGCATACCGGCGTCTGTAATCACGGCGATGCTTTTACCTTCCGCCAGCCAGTTCAGCAAACCCTCTGCCGCGGCATGTTCGTTATGGGCATGATAGGCAACAAGGCGTTTGGGGCTGATGCTAAAGTGTGTGAACAGGTGGCGTGCCCTGCGGGTGTCTTCCGCGGCAATCACGTCTACGCTATTGAGAATATCCACGGCGCGGAAGGTCATATCCCCGTAATTGCCAATCGGCACGCCGACCAGATACAACGTACCGCTCATCCGATTTTACCCGTCATATACAAGGTTTCCCGCCCGCTGCGGCGGATAAGGCGCCCCGCCCATGTGGACGGATGGTCTTTGAGCTCGAGCGCATCCAAAAAGGCGTGGTTGTGGATGGTGATGCCTGCTTTTTCGTAAGCGGGGATGAGCGTACCTGTAACGTAGGCCTCGTCCACGTCGGGCAGGTTCATGTGCTGGCGCTGTTCCTCGTTCTGGAAGACGTAGAGGTTCAGGTAAAAGCTGAAATCCGCTCCTTTTTTACCGATAGCGGCCATGCTGCGTATCGCCTCGATATTCGGCTCAACCCATGCATACATCAGGCTGCCCCACGGGAAGTTGACGAACACGTGGTCGGCGATGCCCGTCATATCCTCCGGCACATCCAGCAGGTTAAAGCACACGAACGCCGCGTTGGCGGCACCGCCGCGGGCGGGTTTTTTGGCAGCCTTGGCGGAGGACTCCGCCAGCGAGGAGCGGTCGGCGTCCACACCCAGATAAAACACATCCGCCTGCGCGCGGGCATGGCGGTAGACAAACATGCCGTCACCTGTGCCCAGATCCGCATGAAAAGCGCCATAGGGTGCTGCCAGCTCGCGCAGGGCGCTGCCGCTGATGGGGAAAGATTTTTTGCCGATAATCTGCTCTAACATGCTGGCAATATTAGGCGGAGGCAGCCGCGCGTCAACTCCTTGTTGACAGCCAGTCCCAAAAAACCTAGATAGGACAGTACGTTTACCCTTCATTTTCCGTTTCCCCACCCCCTGCCCTGAAAGACATTGCCATGTGCATGCTCCGCTACAGTGCCCCCCAAACCTTTACCCGTACCGTAACGCGCAATCCGGCCGACTATGCCGCAGAGGTGCTGCCCGGAACTGTGCCGGCCAGCATCGGCTATTACGGCAGCCACCACGTCCGTGTGACGGTGGTTCGTATCAAGAAGCTCCGTCGACGTGGCGATACGCTCACCATGGTGCTCCCCAGCGGGTACTTCTCCGATTCCGTGCTCAACACCCGGGCGAAGGACACCCTCTGGTACGAGATCGCCCCCGGCGAGTTCGCCTTCATCGGCAGCCCTGCCGACGCTGCGGCGCAGCTCAAACGCTGGGGCTTCCGTTTCTCTACGCTTGCACGCCACCTCAAGCGCAAAGCACCGGCCACCATTCACATGAAAGAGGAAACCAACCCCTTTCCCGGTGATCTTTAACGCAAACAGGCCCGCCTTCCGGCGGGTCTGTTTTTTATGGGGTACTCCTTAGCTGTGGAGCGCCCGGCGATCAACGGCCAGAGCGGCTTCTTTAATCGCTTCGGTCATGGTCGGGTGGGCGTGTACACTGCGGGCAATATCTTCTGCAGAGGCTGCAAACTCCATCCCGACAGCCAGTTCGGCAATCATCTCCGACGCGTTAGCGCCAATGATGTGGGCACCCAGCATCCGGTCGGTTTTGGCATCGGAAATAATTTTTACGAAGCCATCCGTGTTGGCAGTAGCAATGGCGCGGCCATTGGCGCGGAAGTGGAACTTGCCGACTTTGTACTCGATGCCTTTATCCTGCACCTCGCGCTCGGTCATACCAACGCTCGCCATTTCAGGCCACGTGTAAACAATGCCTGCAATGGCACTGTAGTTGACGTGACCAGCCTGACCAGCCATCAGCTCCACTGCGGCGACACCTTCTTCTTCACCCTTGTGGGCCAGCATCGGCCCGGGGATGCAGTCGCCCACAGCATAAATGCCGGGAACGGAGGTCTGGTAATGGGCATCCACATCAATAAAGCCGCGGTTATCCACTTTTACCCCTACCTCGGCAAGGCCCAGTTTAGCGGTATTTGGGCGGCGGCCCACGGCAACCAGCACCTTATCGGCCGGGATTTTTTTGCTCTTGCCGTCTTTGCCTTCCAGCTCGACCTCGTAGCCTTTGCCTTTTTTGGCAACGCCTACAATCTTCTGCTCCAGCTCGAACTTGAGGCCTTGCTTGGTGAAGATTTTCTGAGCCTCCTTGGTAATATCGGCGTCCATGGTACCGGCAATGGCAGGGGCCATATCCACTAGCGTCACATCGCTGCCCAGACGGCGCCAGACGGAGCCCAGCTCCAGCCCGATAACGCCCGCACCAATGACCACCAGTTTGGCTGGTACGCTTGCAAAATCCAGCGCTTCGGTGCTGGTGACAATATCTTTGCCGTCAAACTTGACGTGGGGCAGCTCAACAGGCTCGGACCCCGCAGCAATCAGGATTTTTTTTGCTTTGTAGGCTGTGCCGTCCACGCTCACGGTATCGGCGGCAGTCAGTTTGCCCCAACCGTTCAGCACGGTAACCTTGTTCTTTTTCATCAGCATGTCCACGCCGCCGGTCAACTGTTTGACCACCGCGTCCTTGCGGCCAAGCATCTTTTTGAGGTCCAGCTTAACGCCTTTAACCTCGACCCCGTGGTCGGCAAAGTGGTGCAGGGCTTCTTCGTACTTTTCGGACGAATCCAACAGCGCCTTGGAGGGAATGCAGCCCACGTTCAGGCAGGTGCCGCCAAGGGTTTTGCTCTTTTCGACCAATGCCACCTTCATGCCCAGCTGGGCTGCGCGAATGGCGCCCACGTAACCGGCAGGGCCTGCACCAATGACAATCAGATCAAACTCTTGGGCGCTCATGGATGGAATCTCCGTTCTTAGAAAAAATGTTGCCTCATCTTTTTACGCTGAAACGGAACAAATTTCAAAACATTCCAGCCTTTTCAGGCGCGCATAAATGGTCTAAACTGCGCCCTGTTTTGTTTTTACCTTGTTTACCTTTTGCCCCTTTCACCCTCACACGGGAGGCCGCCATGCGTCCCCTTTACGAGATGGAAGTCCGTTTCACCCTGTCCTTCAAGGGTAAGGACCGCCAGAAAGCCCTTCTTTCGATCGTCCCCGAGATTCACAGCCGCCTGATGGCTCTCAAGCAGACCGACGGCAGCTGGGCGAAGTCCCTCAAGACCGACGTGCCGACCTGCAATCCGCAGGTGAACATGTCGCTGCCCACCCCCACCGACCCGACCGCCACGGATCAGCCGTTCGAGCTGACCATCAGCGGCACGCTGGTCTACCCCGGCGCCACCGACCACGATGTGCGCTTCGACCACAAGCAGGAGCTGGCGAATTTCGCCGACGCCCTCTGCGCCGAGCTTGGACTCGAGCCCAAGGGCTTCAGCTTCGAGGCGAAGGTCATGGACCCCATGATCACCTTCCTCTACCTCGACCACACCAAGCAGACCGATTAACGACGCAGCCCCTGACCTTTCGGTCAGGGGCTTTTGCCGTTGAGGGACTCGGGGGTATAAGGTCCCCGACTTAAGCAGCCAGCTTGCCTGCGCTATAGCCACCTTTGTCGAGGATGCGCCGGATGTATTTGCCTTCAAAGTCACTGTCTACCGAGGCAGTGACAGACGGTCTGGCAACCAGCGCTTTTTGCCAGGCCGAAACTTTTGGCGTTTTGGCGGTAAAATCTTCCAGCCCATGACGGGCCAGAAGGTGTAACCGCAGCATCAGGGGTGCCCATGCCGCATCGACCAGCATAAAGGTGTCACCGGCGAAGTACGGGCCCTCGCTCAGGACATCTTCCACGCGGGCAAAACCTTTGTAGAGGGTTTCGCGAGCCGTGTTATAGGCGGCTTCATCTGCGGCATTGGTCATTTGATAATGTGCGACCAGCAGGGAGCTGCCAAACTCTATCCACGCGCGGTGCTTGGCGCGCTCCAGCGGTGTTTTAGCGTGGAGCATGGGGGCATACACCTCGTCCAGATACTCGTTAATCACTGCCGACTCGAACAGTACATCGTTACCGACCTGCAGTACCGGTACTTTGCCGGTGGGGGAGAGTTTCAGGAACCAATCCGGCTTGTTGGCCAGGTCAATATAGTCAATGTCAAAGTCTACCTTCTTCTCCAGCAGTGTAATGACCGAACGCTGAACAAACGGGCAAACATCAAAGCTAATCAAACGGGGTTTCTGGCTCATGGGACGACTCTCCTTTTTTGCATCAGGTGTTCACCCTACGCCTGTTAGACTGTACAGTCTAGTCAAAAACACTTGTACTTTTCTTCGCCCCCACCCAAACTAGGGCCATTCGCTCTACCGTTTGACCAGCGCACAGGAGCAACCGCCATGCGCCCCAAAAAACGCGTCATCTTTCTTACAGGCGCGGGGCTTTCCGCCCCGTCCGGCCTGCAAACCTTCCGCGGCAAGGACGGCCTATGGATGGGCCACCGCATCGATGAGGTCTGCAACGAGCTGACCTACAACAAGAACCGCGACAAGGTTTTCGCCTTCTACAACGCCCGCAGACAAGAGCTGGCGACCGCAGCACCCAACGCTGCCCATGCCCTGATTGCCGAACTGCAAGCCGACTTTGGCACCAAGGCCGTGCTCAACGTCACCCAGAACGTGGATGACCTGCTGGAGCGCGCCGGCGTGACCGACGTGCTGCACGTGCATGGCTTTCTGCCCAGTCTGCAATGTACACGCTGTAACGGCTTCAGTTGGGACATCGGCCACCGCGCCGCCCAGTACGGGGCGGACACCTGCCCCAACTGCAACCGTCCCAACGCGGTCAAGCCGAACATCGTGCTGTTTGGCGGCATGGCCCCCAAATACCGGACCATGTACAAACTGTTCTCGGAGCTGACGGAGGATGACCTTGTCGTCGTCATAGGCACAACGGGAGCGGTTATTCCCGTCAACGACCTGCTGACCGGCGGTGTGGCCTTCTACGGCATGGGCGCGCGCTGCAAGGCGCTCCTCTGCCTGATGGAGCCCAGCATGTACATCCGGGAAGATTTGTTCGGCACCGTTATCTACGGCTGCTGTGCCGAAAATGCCTCAGCAATTGGCGCGACAGTTCGCGCCCACCTGAACGGCGATTAGCGACCCAGACCCTCGTGCACATGCGCGGGGGTCTGTTCTATTTGGGCATACGCCGCCTGACGGCGGGCCATCAACCCCTCAATAATCTCGGCTTCAACCATAGGGCGGTCACCGCCTCTGCTGCAGGCTTCGGCCTCGCGTACCTTAGCACGCAGGAAGTGCGCCTCGCCCTCCGGCGTGCGGTAGCTGTCATCCAGCTCGCACACAGCTTCAAGATCCATCAGCACTTCTTCTTCCTTGCACATCACGTCCAGTACATCGAGTTGCATATCAAAATAGTCGCGCTGGTCATCATCCAGACCGTTCAGCGCCATAATGCGCTCCCGGCGATGGTCCAGCAGCATCTTGCGGTCGGCGGCATTATCCAGATGCGGATATTCCTCCGTCAGGTGCTGCATCAGCGCGCGTTCTTCCAGCTCCATCATAAAGGCTTCCTGCTGGTCGGGGTCCATATCCCGCAGCTGCGGGAAGAAAGTCTGGCAGCGGGCAAACTTTTGGTCCGTATCCTCCAGCCTATCCTGAGCCTGATCCGCACGGTCCCTGCACGCGTGCCACGCGTCCTTATCCCGCGCCATGGGCAGGGCATTTACCGCCCATTGGGGTAGGTGCTTTTCCACATCATCCAGCAGGTCGCGGGCTTTGTTTGCACCAAAGGTTGCCTGCCCCATGGCGGCATATTTCATCATGCCGTAATGCTGTTCTTTACTGCGGATATGATCGGCCACATGGCGCACAGCTACATCTGTTAATTCATGGATATCAAGGTGTTTTAGACCCTCAACAAAATATTTGTCACGCCCTTTCTCGGCCAGCGCATACAGGGCATCCGCCGTGTCGTGGTCAAAATCGCCTACTTCGTCCAGCGCACTCGCACGTGTATCGGCAATCAGACTGATAAATGCCGGATCCCCGCCTTCCTGCAAATGCAGCAGCATGGCGGCACTGTCGACAACATTCTCCTCGATGTACTTGCCGTAAGGTGTGGACCACTCATTACCTACCCGCTGGTTTTTCTCATGCTGAGCGGCAGCAACCATTTCCGCGGCCTGACCGCTAAAGTAATTCGGTGTGTACATATGCTCTGATTTAAGGCGAAAACTGCCATGGAAGCGCTCATGCGCATCCACATAGCGGTGCATGTCCGTCAGTTGGAACGGCAGCAGAAAGGGCACATTCTCAGCTTCTGCCATATCGCCGTAGGCGAAGCTGGCCACAATCTCCTGACGGGTCATCATCGGGTCGTAACTATTGATGACACCACCAATGATAGGTGTCCGTTTGGCATTGGCCTGCATGGCGCTTACCAGCGACGCAAAGTCCTGCCGAACGGGCATCTGCGCGTCCGGATCCAGATTCACGCCCGGACGCAGACTGCCATCGACATTACTGTAATAGGCAAAACCAACGCGCCTTTGCAAATCTTGCTCGTAGTGTTTGACTGAATCAGGTTTCAGAACGGCTCCTGCACCCGAACGGGCCAGAAAGTCGCCTACATCTGCCTTGAGGCGTTTACTGTCCAGCGCCATGGCGGCACGGTTAACGTGATCCAACGGGTGAAAAACAAAGAAACGGAGCCCCTTGTGAGCGGCAAAGGCCTCTTCATTGCGCTGGCGCCAGCCTGCCTGCCCCGTCAGGTGGGGCACATGTGCCTCCATGCTTTGCACGGCCGCACGCGGCGCCAAATACGCCAAATCCACAGTGTACTGCTGCTGTTGTGACATCCGCCTTGGTAACCCTTCTCGTTCTCTGCTTTTTTATGGAGGCGGCCACAAACAAAAGCTGACAGTTACATAATAAAAAAACCCCGCCTCGCGGCGGGGTTTTATGGCAATTACTGACTTATACATTCAGCATCAGACGGGCAGGGTCTTGCAACGCTTCCTTGATTTTTACCAGGAAGGTGACAGCCTCGCGGCCATCGACGATACGGTGATCGTAGCTCAGCGCCAGATACATCATCGGGCGGACCTTGATTTCGCCATTGATGACCATGGGACGCTCCATGATGGCGTGCATGCCCAGAATCCCAACCTGAGGACTGTTCAGAATCGGGGTAGACATCATCGACCCGAACACACCACCGTTGGTGATGGTGAACGACCCGCCGGACATATCTTCCGGCATCAGTTTGTTACCCTTGGCTTTGGCGGCATAGTCGGCAATCGACTGTTCGATACCGGCAAAGGTCAACTTGTCGGCGTCACGGATAACAGGCACAACCAGACCACGCGGGGCGGACACCGCAATACCGATGTCATAGTAATGTTTGTAGATGATTTCCTCGCCGTTAATCTCGGCATTCAGGGCCGGGATTTCTTTCAGCGCTTCAACCACAGCTTTGGTGAAGAAGGACATGAAGCCCAGACCAACACCATGCTTTTCCTTAAACATGTCTTTGTATTGTTTACGCAGGGCCATAACTTCGGTCAGGTCCACCTCGTTAAAAGTGGTCAGCATGGCGGCGGTGTTTTGTGCTTCTTTCAGGCGGCGGGCAATGGTTTTGCGCAGCGCGGTCATGGGTACACGCTCTTCGCGCTCACCGGCAGCGCGGGGCTTGGCCGGGGCCTGTACAGGAGCCGCAGCAGGTGCGGCAGCAGGCTTGGCGCCACCTTCCATGTGGGCAATCACGTCACCTTTGGTCAGGCGACCATCGCGGCCGGTACCGGCAACGTCGGCAGGGTTGATGTTATTCTCGGACACCATTTTACGTACCGACGGTGCCAGGCCGTCAGCAGCGGCAGCTTTGGCGGCAGGCGCAGCGGCAGCAGTTTTTTCCACTTTCGCACCGTCAGCTTTGGCAGCGCCGGCAGCAGCAGCGTCATCAATTTCGCCCATCAGGTCGCCAACCGATACAGTCGCACCTGTCGCTGCAACGATTTTCACCAGTTTGCCGGCTTTAGGCGCAACAACCTCAAGGTTCACCTTGTCGGTTTCCAGCTCGGCCAACAGCTCGTCGGCTTCTACAAAATCGCCTTCTTTCTTTTTCCAACCGGCAACAGTGGCCTCGGTAATGCTTTCGCCCATGGCGGGAACGTTAATTTGTACAGTCATGACACGACTCCTCGGTTAAAACTTAAAGGCTTCAGTAACAATGGCTTCCTGCTCGGCAGCGTGGCGCTTGGGCGATCCCACGGCCGGCGATGCGGCGGCAACACGTCCGATATAACGGATGGGTTTGCCGATGACATCGGGCAGGTTATCCAGCATATACGTCCAGGCGCCCTGGTTACGGGGCTCTTCCTGTACCCATACAATGTCTTTGGCTTTGCTGTAGGCTTTCAGGATTTTGTTCAGCACATCCCCATCCAGCGGGTGGAGTTGCTCAACACGGACCAAGGCAACCTTGGCACCGTTCTTTTTATCCTCTTCCTGACGGGCCAGCAGGTCGTAGTAGACCTTGCCGCTGCACAGGACTATACGCTCGACCTTGGCAGCCGTTACGGCGGCATCGTCAATCACGGTCTGGTAGCTGCCTTTGGTCAGAACATCCAGACCACTGACAGCCTTGGGATGACGCAACAGGCTCTTCGGCGACATCACCACCAGCGGACGACGCACCTTGGCGTGCATCTGGCGGCGGAGCGCGTGGAAAATCTGTCCCGGGGTGGTGTAGTTGGCAATGGTCATGTTACCATCCGCACACAGTTGCAGGTAACGCTCTAAGCGGGCAGACGAGTGCTCAGGCCCCTGCCCTTCAAAACCGTGGGGCAGCAACATGACCAGACCGCTCATGCGGTCCCATTTGGCTTCGGAACTGGCGATGAACTGGTCAATCACAATCTGCGCACCGTTGGAGAAGTCGCCAAACTGCGCTTCCCAGATGGTCAGGGTGTTGGGGTCGGCCAGCGTGTAGCCGAACTCGAAGCCAAGAACGGCTTCTTCGGACAGCGGGCTGTTGTGCACTTCCATCGTTGCACCCTTGGCAGCCATAGCAGCCACGGTCAGCAGGCCTTTACCTGTTTTGGCGTCAAACATGACCGCGTGACGGTGGGAGAATGTTCCGCGTTTGGCGTCCTGACCGGACAGACGGATGCTGAACCCTTCGGACAGCAAGGTGGCGTAAGCCGTCATCTCGGCACTGCCCCAGTCCATGCTGTCCGACAGCATGGATTCGGCACGCTTCTCGATAATCTTGGCGATTTTGCTGTTGGGCGTAAAGTCCTTCGGCCAGGTCATGAATGCTTTGGCGGCTGCCTCCACATCCTTTTTGGCAACTGCGGTTTTCACAGCACCTGTTTTTTCCTGCGACAGGCCTTTCCACGCACCGCCGAACATATCTTTAGTGGCTTTAAAGCCGTCCTTGCTGGCCGTGTCGTAGTCCTTGTTCAAACGGTCGCTGAAGGCACCTTCCATCTTCTGGATTTCGGCATCGCTGAAGGTACCGTCGGTCACCACACGGTTGCTGTACAGGCTGAACGTGCTGTCGTGGCCGTTGATTTTGCTGTACATGACCGGTTGGGTGAACGTCGGATCATCTCCTTCGTTGTGTCCGTAGCGGCGGTAGCAGACGAGGTCAATCACCGCATCGCGCTTGAACTTGCGGCGGTATTCCATCGCCAATTGCATCACGTGGGCGCAGGCATCCGGATCATCACCGTTCACGTGGAAAATAGGCACTTGCAGCATGCGGGCAAAATCGGTGCAATACTCGGTGCCAAAACCATCGGACGGGTTGGCGGTAAACCCGACCTGGTTGTTGATGACAATATGGACAATACCGCCGGTGTTATACCCATCAACCGTGCTGATAATCAGGCTCTCTGCCACAACACCCTGACCGATAAAGGCCGCGTCACCATGAATCAGTAGCGGCAGTACTTTGTTGCGTGCCGTGTCACCCTTAATGTGCTGGCGGGCGCGGGCGTTGCCCATCACCACAGGGTTGACGATTTCCAGGTGGCTTGGGTTAGGCAGCAGGGCAACGTGCAGGTCGTAGCCTTTGCTGGTGGTAATATCGAACGATTTGCCCATGTGGTACTTCACGTCACCCATGGAGGCATCACCCGGCTGGGCTTTGACCGTCCCCGCAAACTCACTGAAAATCGCTGCGTAAGGCTTGTTCAGGATGTTCGCCAGCACGTTCAGGCGGCCACGGTGGGCCATACCCATCACAACGTCAGTCACACCGGCTTCGCCCGCGGCGTCAATCAGCACGTCCAGCATGGGGATGAGGGACTCGCCCCCTTCCAACGAGAAGCGCTTGGCGCCAACAAACTTTTTGTGCAGGAACTGCTCGAACTTCTCGGCCACCATCAGGCCTTTCAGGATACGCTCGCGTACCTGTTTGCTGTGTTTGGGGCGGTTGAGCACACTTTCCATCTGCTGTTGCAGCCACAGGCGCTCGGCACGGTTGGGCAGGTCATAGTACTGCACACCGATGGAACCGCAGTAGGTGGTTTTCAGCGCTTCAAAAATTTCGCGCAGGGTTGCATGGCTCTGGGGCAGCACGCCGTCTGTCGCAAAAGTCTGGTCCATATCGTCTACCGTCAGACCAAAGGCAATAGGCTTGAGGTCGTCGTCCAGCTCGGGCTTGGGTGCCAGCGGATTGATATGGGCGCGTTTGTGACCGTAATTGCGGAAGGCCTGAATCAGGTGCGCAACGCGGCTTTGTTTATCGCTTACAGGTGCCGTGGCCAGCCCGTCTGTTGTGCGCACGCTGGCGCTGCCTGCCTCGCCCAGACTGCCGAAAAACGCGCGCCAGTTATCGGGCACGCTTGCGGGGTCTTGCTGGTATTGCTGGTAAAGGTCTTCGAGGTAGGGCGAGTTTGTGCCGTACAGAGAGCTGAATTTATCCACGTTAAAATCCTGCCGGAAAGCTGTTTTTCTTGCTCGCTTACCCTATCACCGGTGCCCAAAAACCTCAAGTATTCCCGCATATAGAGCGCTGCTTTTTTGCAGGGCAACATAACTGGCGGGTAAAAAAAGGTTGAAAAGTAACATAATCGTCCTATTTCCTTTACACCCGCGGCGGACTCTGGTAGATAGTCGCGGTTCGTGACTGCAAAGGCATTAGGGGTTCTGCGCGGTCAGTCAACTACCGAGAGAAGGATGAATGCGACATACTTGGCTACTGGTTCTGGCAGCGCTTTTTTGCTGTATCGGGACCAACGTGACAGGTCACGCAACATCAGAGCACGCAGACCGCCCCGCGATCACAGCCATCAATCTGGTGGCTCCGTTCGAGAATCCGCTCCTCTGGAAAGGTGATATCGACACCTCATGGCCCCATTACCCGGGCAATAAAAGCCATGCCACAGCCTGCTCCGAACGCGGCTGCTGGAACGGCTGTACCATTACTTTCGGCTACAATATGGGCGCCCACTCCGCACGCGAAATGCGTCGCGACCTGCGCGCCATCGGCATTGAAGAAGAACGCATCCGCAATCTGACCTATTTCGCCCGCAAACGCGGGACCGAGGCCTATAAATACTGTGGCGGCGGCAAACTCGGCTGGGAAAAGCTCTCCCGCGAGGAAGGTCTGCGCCTGCTGGAACAACAGATTCAGGAAGCCCGTACCAACGTGCTGCGCCGTATCAGGGCAGAAGATGTCAGCCTGAACCGTGAACAGGTTGCCGTGCTTGTCGCGCTGGACTTCCAGTCCCCGGCCCTCAGCTCCAAGGCCACAGAATTGTGGACCCTTATCCGTAACGAAGACTGGAGCGCCGTTGCCGACGAAATCCGCAACAATTCCGGCACCCGTGTACTGGCTGCGCTTCAGCGCCGCCGCAACACAGAGGCAGAAGCTTTCCTGCGCGCATCCGGCGTACAGGAAGAAAATACCCTTATCGCCTTCCTTAGCCGCGCTTTTTAAGCTGTTTTTCGATTGTGGTGCGCGGCAACATAATCGTATGATGTTTGTCTGGTCGCTCGCTTGAAAGTCTAGGCTGAGCGCCCCATACCAATCAGTATAAGCAACCGATAACAAAGAAGACGGGCTGCGCATCAATGACGCAAGAAATCGGCATCCACGGCGGTATCATCCTCAACAGCTCCGTGCCGCAGGGCATTTACGGCTTTACAGTCAGCAACGGTAAGTTCACACAGGTCTTCACGGACGAGTTCGCCTTCAAAAAATATGTCGAACGCAAAGGGCTCAAAACATTCAATCTCGGTAGCCGTTGCCTGACACCGGGCCTGGTGGACAGCCATACCCTCGCCAGCCTTTACGGTCGCTTTAACGGTCTGCCCAACGCCGCTGGCATGGAGAGTGGCCTCATGCCCATGTTACTTAAAAAAGCTGTCGAGGCCGGTCCATCAAACAATGGCTGGATACAAATCAAAAACTGGTCGGCAAGCACACAGCCGCTTACCAAAGCCGATCTGGATGCGATGGAAGCTACACGCCCCATGGCCGTACTTAGCGCCAGCCTACATGGTGCAGTGCTCAACTCCGAGGGGCTGAAAAAGATTTTTGCCGACGGGGCTGACAAGGTAAAGGACCACATCGACCAGACCACAGGCATGGTCAAGGCCAAGGCATTCGAGTGGTGGTTGCATATGTACCGCCCTGCCCCGGCCACTTATGCCGATGCCATTCTTGCCTACGAGGATGAACTCCTGAGCTACGGCGTAACAACCGCCCACGACCTGCTGGTGCAACACCCCGAACAGCTCGAGGCTTATCGCCGCTTAGCACAGGACGATAAACTGCGCCTGCGCTGGCGCCTGTACGTAACGGACGTTGCCCTGATGAAGGATGCCAAGGCGATGGAAGCCGCGGGCGTGCCGATTATGGGCATGAAGGTCTTTATCGACGGTGCCTACGGCATGCGCACCGCGGCGCAGGACCGCGAACATGCCTACCCTGATGGCAGCACCGGCATGCTGCTCATGACCCCGCAAGAGGTTTTGAATGCTGCCCGTCAGGTCTATGAACATGGTTGCCGCCATCTGGCTGCCCACTGCATCGGGTTCATGGCCTGCCATACCTACATTGAAGCGGCCAAACTCGTACGTGAAAGTATTTTTACCAACGACATCAAACTGCGGGCGCAACACTTTGAAACGGCCAATGAACGCATGATGCACGAGTGCCATAAATACGGCATCCACCTGAGCATGAATGCCCACTTCTCCGACGATGCGCTTACCTACAAGGACATCATTCCCGTACCCGAGCACATCAATCCACTGTCCCTCGCCAGCACGCGGCTGGGCGACAAGGTGGTACTGGGCAGCGACAGCATGGCAATGCGCGGTATGCTGGGCGAGGCCAAATATGCTATCTACCCACCCTTACCGCACCAAAAGTTGGGCGACAATCTCAACCAGATATTGCCCAACATGACCCGTAACGCAGCCAAGTTGACGAACGAGGCCAAGCTTTACGGCACCATCTCACCCGGTTTGGCTGCCGACTTTACAATTTTTGACAAGATGCCGCGTAACGCAGCAGATTTTGACAGCATGCAGGTCCTGCAGGTCTGGCGTGACGGCAAACAGGTTTACAGCCAGCCGCAAGCGGCCGCCGCCGCTAACGGATAAAACCGCCGCCACGTACGCCGCTTAGGCCCGCAGCACCCGGCAGGTTTACATCCTTGTTCACATAGGCATTCATAACCAGCCCAATACCCAGCATCAGGGTCAGCAGCGCTGTACCGCCGTACGAGACAAAGGGTAACGGCACGCCGACAACGGGCATCAGCCCCATGACCATGCACATGTTGATAAATGCATAAAGAAATACTGTCAGCACCACGCCAATCACCATCAGCCCGCTGAACTGGTTCCGGCAGCGCAGGGCAACGTCCAGACACAGGAACATCAACAGCAGGTACAAGCTAATCAAAATCAGCGCCCCGATCATGCCAAAGTCCTCGGTCATCAGGGTGAAGATGAAGTCCGTATGCTTCTCCGGCAGGAACTTCAGGTGCGCCTGCGTGCCGCCGCCAAAACCTTTCCCCCACACACCGGCAGAGCCAATGGCAATTTTGGACTGCATGATGTGATAACCGGCGCCCAGCGGGTCGGCCTCCGGGTCAAGGAATGTCAAAATCCGCTGTTTCTGATAGGACCTTAGGAAAAACTCCCAACCCACCGGAATCGCTGCCATACCACCCCCGATGAGCAGAGCAAAAAACTTCCACGATACGCCCGCAGCAAACATGATGCCCGTGCCCATCATCCCCAGCAGCAAGGCTGTACCAAGATCCGGCTGTTTAACAGTCAGAATAAACGGGACAAGCATCATCAACAGCGGCGGTATCAGGTACGGGATTTTACTGACCACCCCCAGCGGGCGCATATGGTAATAGCGGGCCAGTGCCAAAATAAGCGCCACCTTCATCATTTCCGATGGCTGCAGGCGGAACCCCCCGATATTCAACCACCGCGTTGCCCCCATGGCCGTGTGGCCTTTCAGCTCAACCAGAATCAAGAGCACCAGTGAAATACCATAGAGGGGATACGCCAGCCGGAAGATGGTCTTTACGTCCAGCGCTGCCAGACCAAAAATCACACCCAGCCCAAAAACAAAACGCACCATCTGACGGTCGGCATACGGGTCGAGGCTGCTGCCTGCAGCGTCGTAAAGCAGCAGGGATCCATAGAAGATAATCAGACACATCACAGCCAGCAACGGCCAGTGAATCTGCATCATGCGGGTCATCAGGCTCCTGCGTATCTGGACCGATTCCATATATCAGGCCTCCTCTTTCGCTTTTGCCAGATTATCCAGCGCCCGTACCAGACAGTCACGCCCCAATGGCGCAGCTGCCGAGCCACCACCGCCGCCGTGTTCGTAAATCACCGATACGGCAACACGTGGATTCTCTGCCGGAGCGAAGCCGACAAATAGGGCGTTCGTCCGCTCGTGCATAGGTACCTGTGTTAAGGGCACGTGTTTTTCCACCCGTTTGGACACAACCTGACTCGTCCCCGTTTTACCGGCAAGACGGTACGCTTTATTACGAATACCGTGCGCAGTACCGCGTGGTGTATTGACCACATCTTCCATCGCCCGGCGGATGGACCGCAGGAACCGCGGTTCGATGTTCATGGCAGGCTGCTCGGGTATTGTTTCACGCAGGTCGAAGTGGGGGTTTATCTCCTGCCCCGTTGCCAAACGGGCCGTCATCAAAGCCAGTTGCAACGGTGTGGTCAGCGTGTATCCCTGCCCGATGCCGACAATCAGGTCTTCGCCCCTATGCCAGGGCTGGTTAAAGCGCTGGCGTTTCCATGCCGTGGTGGGAACCAGTCCCTTGTCTTCTGGCATCTCGACACCTGTGTAGTGGCCAAGGCCGAACATGTTGGCGTATTTGGCAATTGTATCTACGCCCAGCCGTTGGGCCATCTCGTAAAAGTAGATGTCACAGGACTGGACAAGCGCATCATGCATATCCAGCGAGCCGTGCCCCGGTTTTTCCTTCCAGCAGTGGAAACGGCGGTCGCCGAAGTCGATGTGTCCGTTACAGACGATACGCTCCTTCTCGTGCCCTTTGCCTTCCTGCAAGGCAGCCAACGCCACCAGCATCTTGAAAGTACTGCCCGGCGCATAAAGACCCTGTAGGCTGCGATTCAACAAAGGTTTGCTGAGGCTTGTACGCAGCTCGTCCCACTCGCTCTGGCTCATACCTTCCACAAAGTGGTTGGCATCAAAGGCGGGGCGGTTCACACAGCACAGCACACCACCTGTGCGCAGGTCCATGGCAACAACGGCGCCATTCCCCTCGCCCAGCTGTTCGTACATGTAGTTCTGCAAATCCATATCCAGCGTCAGGCGTATCTGCTCGCCCGATGTTTCCGGCTGGCGGGCAATCTCGCGCACCTCGCGGCCAAAGGCATTGACCTCAACCTGCGTGGTACCGGCGCGACCGCGCAGCTTTTCGTCGTAAACCTGTTCCAGTCCCTGACGGCCGATACGAAAATCCGGGTTCTTGAGCAGTGGATCCTTATCATCCAGATCCGGTGGCGGCGCACCGATGTACCCGACAATATGGCCAGCCTGCATACCGTAGGGATAGTAGCGGTCCACACTCTCCTCAATATCCACGCCGGGCAAATCGGGCAGGTTGACCTGTATCTTTGCAACCTCCTGATAATCAAGGCGCTTTTTGACGACAGCAGGCAGAAACTTTGGCTGCTTTCGGATTTTTTTCAGCAGTACGTCCTGCCAGTCTTCTTCCAAAGGGACAACACGGCCGATACGGTGCAACACATCTTCAATATCCGGGGCTTGCTCCGGGTACACAATCAGGCGGAAGGCTTTTTTGTTTTCTGCAACCGGCAGGCCATACCGGTCCACAATCTCTCCCCGGCGAGGCGTCAGCAAGCGCAGGCTGAAGCGGTTTTCATCAGACAGGCGGCGGTATTTATGGCCGGCGATGATCTGCAATACATAGAGTCGGCCAAGCAGGATTGAAAACGGCAAGCCCATAATTGCCAACAGTGCCACGCACCGGCGGCTGAAAACCTGTTGCTTGCGTGCGACGTGCATGACCTAGTGCCCTCCGCGCCGCAGGAAGCGGTATTGGAAACGGCCTGCAAGGGCGTATACCAGCGGAAATGACAAAACAGTACTTACGTAGCGGAGCATCGGCGCCATGCCAAACGGGTAGCCCAGAATCGACATCATAAACCACTCGATCAGCGCCCATAAGCCAAAGGCAAAGCCGAAGAAGAACCAAACAAGGTGAAACGCACGTCCATGCAGGAACTGTTGTTGACCTGCCGCCATCTGCCGCAACAAAATAAAACCCAGCGCATGGATACCAAGCGGCGTACCACTCAGAATATCCTGTAGCAGGCCAACCAACAGACAAACGGCATGAGGCACCAGGTCCGGTCGGTACAAGCCCCAGTAAAATATAAAGGCTCCGGCCAGCAAAGGCATCCCCTGCTGCACCGCTGTCATATCAAAGGATATCTGGGTTAGCACCACCACCCCAACCAGAAGGGCAACAGGTAACGCCCCTCTTAGGCTGGGGCGGCGTGGGTCCTTGGGTTTGGCGATAATCACTGTTTATCCTCGCCCGTTGCCTCTGTTCCCAGAATCCCGCTCACATCGCGTTTCTGGACAACTACAAGGTCGAGGTTGCTCAGGCTGTTATAGGTTCGCACCAGCGGGACCCGCGTAACGTCGTGCACTACACCAACGGGCAGACCGGGAGCAAAAATCCCGCCGGCACCGGAAGTGACTACATGGTGCCCGGCCACAAGTGCTGCATCCCCTTCAGTCAGAATCAGCTCAGGGTAACGGCTGTTGTTTCCGCGCATAATAGCCTGTTGGCCACTCTCAAGAATTTTAACCGGAATACGGGCGTTCGGGTCGGAGAGCAAGAGCACACGCGAGGCCTCCTGTCCCGTAAAAAGTACCCTGCCAACCAGTCCGCGCGCACCCATCACAGCCTGCCCTTTGGCAACACCGTGCTTGCGGCCCGCACTAATGAGCACCGTACGTGCGTAAGGCGTATTCGCATCGGCCAGCACACGGGCCGTAATCGGCGTTACGCTCTGGTCACTGACCATATTCAGGAGTTCTTTAAGGGTATCGTTTTCAACACGCAGGAACATCGCTTCTGCCCGCCATGCCCGCAACATCTGGTTTTCTTCCATAAGGTCACGGTTTTTACGGACAGTTGCAAAATGCTGGGCAATACCGTCACCGATACCTTTGGCAAAAGTTACAGGCGCGTTGAGGACCTTATAAACAGCGGCAAGGCGGTCAACCGTATAGGTATGAACACCTTCTGTAAAAGCAGGGAACCGGGTAGAGATGCCGACTAAAGACAAAGCCACCACCACAAATACCATGTAAACAATGGTACGGCGGCGGCGGCTTCGGCTACGCATGGCTTACCCCACGCGCACTTAGTTCGCGTGAAGAACTTGGCTCAGGGTTTTCATCTCTTCGAGAATCTTACCGGAGCCCACAGCAACACAGGTCATCGGGTCTTCGGCAATGGAAACAGGCAGGCCTGTCACCTTACGCAGCAATTCGTCAAAGCCAACCAGCTGCGCACCACCACCAGACATGACAATACCGCGGTCCACAATGTCGGCAGCCAGCTCGGGGGGTGTGCGCTCCAGCGCAACCTTGATGCCTTCAATAATCTGGTTGATAGGTTCGGACAGTGCCTCGGCAATTTCAGCCTGATTCACCTTCATGAAGCGGGGCACACCATTGACAAGATCGCGACCCTTGATTTCCATCTCCGAGCCTTTGCCGTCGGCAGGCGGCATTGCGCGGCCGATTTTGATTTTAATTTCCTCGGCAGATGCTTCACCAATCATCAGGTTGTGATGGCGACGGATGTAGTTAACAATCGCTTCGTCCAGTTTGTCACCACCAACGCGCACGGAGGTGGAGAACACAATACCGCCCAGGGAAATAACGGCTACTTCGGTTGTACCGCCACCAATGTCCACAATCATGGAGCCTGTGGCCTCAGTCACCGGCAGGCCGGCGCCGATGGCAGCAGCCATGGGTTCTTCAACCAGCCAAACCTGACTTGCGCCAGCAGAAAGGGCTGATTCGCGAATCGCGCGGCGCTCTACCGGTGTGGAGCCGTACGGTACGCAAATCACAATACGCGGGCTCACCAGCAGACGGCGATTATGCACTTTGCTGATGAAGTATTTAATCATCTCCTCGGCCACTTCAAAGTCGGCGATAACACCGTCACGCAGCGGGCGGATAGCAACAATATTGGCAGGTGTACGGCCAATCATCTGTTTTGCCTCAACGCCAACTGCCAGCACTTTGCTGGAGTTCCCGTCGCGGTGGATGGCAACCACCGATGGCTCATTCAGTACAACACCTTTACCCGGCACATAAACCAGCGTGTTTGCGGTACCAAGGTCAATCGCCATATCGGTCGAAAAAATGCGGAGGAGTTTTTGCAGCATGTTTTTTATAATCCTGTGGCAAGCGTTAGCGGTACTTTTTATAGTGTTTTTAACCGCATCTTATACGGGCAAATTAAGGGTATCAGCGCCCCACGGCAAAAGCAACTGCAAAGGCGGGCTAAGCCCTTGACGCCAGTCTCTCTTCCAGCCATCCGGCAGCTTCGGCAGCATCGGCGCTATCGAACACATGGTCCGGATGATATGACCTTCTGAGCCACGTTGTCTGCCGTTTGGCGTAATTGCGCATATGCTGCAACACTTTCTCATGCGCCGCATCCAGCGACATACGCCCTTCCAGAGCTTCAAAATAAACTGGGAATCCGATACTGGTCAGTGCCGGGAGCGTCGGCAGATAGCCACGGGCAAAAACAGCTTCTACCTCTGCCACCAACCCGTTGCTCAACATCGTATCAAAGCGGTCATGGATACGTTTGTACAGCACCTCGCGCGGCGGACAGAGTGCAAGTTTTATGAACCGTGCCGCAACCGGTTTCTCTACCGGCTTTTCCTGCCAGACAGATAACGGCACACCTGTTGTGC
This sequence comes from Pseudomonadota bacterium, assembly GCA_016125375.1. Lineage (GTDB taxonomy): Bacteria > Pseudomonadota > Alphaproteobacteria > UBA1280 > RI-95 > RI-95. The sequence goes on from WGLU01000002.1 coordinate 241,858, forward strand.
GCACCACCGCCAGACCACGGACAATCCGATGCGTATCACCCGGTGCAAGGCGGGCCGCCAGCACAGGGTCTGCCTGCTCGAGCTCGCCGTACAGGGCTGCCAGACCGACGGCATTCACCTCAGCCATCAACCCTTCCAGTGTTGCAGAATCAGTTGGAGGTATGGGGCTCAGGCCATCTGTCAGATACTTCAGATAAAACCCTGTTCCACCGACAAAAAATGGCACTTTATTCCGCGCCCAGATATCGCGTGCCGCACGTACGGCCAGCCCCCCCCATGCCACAGCGCTCAAAGCCTGATCAGGCTCCAGAAAATCAAAGAGGTGATGAGGTGCCGCAGCAAACTCGTGCGGCTCCGGCATGGCTGTAATAATGGGCATATGCCGATAGACCTGACGGCTATCGGCATTGATAATTTCGCCCCCGAACTGTTGGGCCAACGGTAGACTCAAACCCGTTTTACCGGAGGCCGTCGGCCCAAACAGCAGGACTGCTACAGGCAGTTGAGACAGTGACTTATCCTTTGTCTTTGCTGTCTTTATCGTCATCCTTGTCACCAGTGCGGCGCACAGCAACAAACAGGCTGTCGGTACCACGCTGGATGAGCAGCAGGACAGATTTGTCATCGCCTTTATCAACCAGATTGGTCACGTCGGTAACGGTTTCCACCGCTTGACGGTTCACCTGCAGGATGATGTCGCCACGGCGGATACCCGCATTGGCGGCAGCACTGCGACCATTGACGTAGCGTACCAGGACACCCTTGACGTCTGTGCCAACACCATATTGGGCACGGACGTTATCCGTCAGGTTCATCAGGTACATGCCCAAGACAGTGCGGTTCATCTTCTTGGCCGGACCGGTTTTCTCTGACGTGGTACCGGAGTCTTCAACCAGCTCGGTAATCTGGGCGCTCATGGCAAGGCGTTTACCAGCACGAACGATTTCCATTTTTACCCGCTTGTTGATCTCCGTCTGGGCGACCAGACGCGGCAGGTCAACCATTTTGGTAATGCCGTGGCCGTCATAGGATACAATCACGTCACCCTCTTTCAGACCGGCCTTATCGGCAGGGCTGCCATCCACAACACCGGCAACCAGTGCCCCGTGCGCATCGGACAACTTCATGGCGTCTGCCAGCTCCGGCGTTACCGTCTGGATGCGTACACCCAGCCAGCCACGGATCGGGCGGCCATGTTCTTTAATCTGATCCACAATCAGTTTGACCGTGTTGGACGGAATGGCAAAGCCAATACCCTGACTGCCGCCACTGCGGCTCAGAATAGCGGTGTTAATGCCCACAACCTGCCCGTCAGTGTTAAAGAGCGGGCCGCCTGAGTTACCCGGGTTAATAGCCGCGTCCGTTTGCAGGAAGTGGTCATACGGACCCTGACCGATGTTACGGCCCAGAGCACTGATGATACCGGCACTCACACTGCCGCCCAGACCGAACGGGTTACCGATGGCAACTACCCAGTCGCCAACCCGGACGCTGTCAGAATCGCCCAACGGTGCATGGGGCAGATCCGCCCCGTCAACCTTGATCAGGGCAATATCCGTTTTTGGATCGGAGCCTACCAACTCGGCTTTCAGCTCGCGTTCATCGGCAAGACGGACGGTAATATCGTCAGCCTGCATCACCACGTGGTTGTTGGTGACGATGTAACCATCGGGCGAGATAATAACGCCGGAACCCAAAGATTTGGTCGGCATATGGCCGTGAGGACCGTTTTCCAGAAAATCACGGAACATATCCTCGAACGGTGTGCCCTGGAAAGGGCTGGGCTGATCAGGGTCCGGTGTCGGGGCGGCATCGCCCTCGTCACCCGGATCCTCGTCACCGTTGGAGGTGCTGGAAATGTTAACAACTGCTGGCTGGTTTTTTTCGATAAGGTCGGCGAACGACTCCGGCATAGCGGTGGCGTTCAAGGCCCCGAAAACCCAACTAACGACTACAAATGCTTGTACGAGCTTTTTCATCGCTCACACTCCTCTTTTACAGTCTCGATGGTGATATCGGTTTTTATTTTTCCAGCGGCTCTCATGGCGGCAAGGCCACCCGCGGCACCCAGCAGGGCACATACAGGGGTGGGCAGCGCCAGCGCATGTGTCACAAGAACCACACTGACAAATACCAGTATCGGCAGCATAAACCCGTAAAACGCAAGACGCAACAGCCCAGATGGCTCCATGCTGCACATCACCGCCTGCCCGTCCGGCAAGTTATCGGCCTGTGGGGGAACTTGCGGCGCCCGGCCACTGGCGGGCGTCAGTTTACGGCAACAGTTCGGTCCCATCGGGCACCCGTCGCCAGAGGCATCGAAGGGCTGCAATATCTTGCAGCCCTTCTCTGTCCTGATTCTGGCAGACTGCCGGAGCAACCTACTCTGCCTTGACTTTGTTAAAGTGCTGCAAAAAGTCCACGTTAGGATCCAGCACCAGCAGGGTGTCCGGGTTTTTCAGGCTGTTCCGGTAGGCCTCAAGGCTCCGGGTAAAGCCATAGAAAGCAGGATCCTTCTGGTAGGCATCCGCATAGGCCTTGATAGCCAAAGCATCCCCCTCACCGCGCATCTGTTCGCCTTTCTTGCGGGCCGTTGCCAGCAGAATGGTGACCTGACGATCGGCATCGGCGCGGATTTTATCCGACTCCTCGGTACCCTGAGCGCGAATCTCGCGCGCTTCCTTGTCACGCTCGGCACGCATACGGCGGAACACGGCGTCGGAGTTTGCTTTGGGCAGATCCGTCCGCTTGATGCGCACGTCCACAACATCAATCCCCAGCTTTGCCGTCTGCTCGCGCACACGTTTGAGGATGTTGGCCATTAGCGCCTCGCGGTCACCGGAAATGATGTCCTGCAGGTTGGACTGGGCCAGCACTTCCTTGTTCACCGAGTTGACGATACTTTCCAAGCGGGTCAGCGCACGGGCATAGGAGCCCACGCTCTGGTAGAACTCGGCCGCGTCAGCAATACGCCAACGGGTAAAGCTATCTACCACAAGGCGTTTTTTATCACGGGCGACAATTTCTTCCGCCTCGGAATCCGATTCCAGAATCCGGCGTTCCAGTTTGAGCACCTGCTGATAAAACGGCACACGTACATACAGGCCCGGTTCGGCAATCTGGCGGTCAATCTTACCCAGACTCAGCACCAGCGCCTTTTCAGTTTCGTCCACCACAAACAGGCTCTGGCTGGCGGCAATACCGCCCAAGGCAACGACCAGCAGGGCAACAATTTTAACAGGATTCATTGTACTTCCCTCCCTTAGCGGCCTTTAACCGGTTGTTTTCTGTCTGTATCCAGTGGCAGGTACGGCAGGATGGATTTACCGCTGTCCTTGCCCATAACCACGGTGCGGGCGCTGCCCAGCACTTCTTCCATGGTTTCCAGGTACATCCGCTCTGCAGTAACGTCCTTCGAGTTACGGTACTCGCTCAGCTGACTGGTAAAACGCGCCGCCTTACCCTGAGCTTCGGATACTTTGGCTTCACGATAGGCTTCTGCGGCCTGAATAATCTTGGCCACCTCACCACGGGCGCGGGGGATGCGGTCGTTGGCATAGCCCTGTGCCTCGTTACGCATGGTTTCGGCATCTGCGCGCGCAGCCTGCACATCCCGGAAGGCGTCAATCACCTGCGTCGGCGGGTTCACCTGTTGCAGTTCCACACCATTAATCTGGATGCCCAGCTCATACAGGTCGGCAAGGCGTTGGATGTTCTTACGCACACTGACCTGAATGTCTTCACGTTTTTCGGTCAGGACTTCGTCGATGGCACGTTTGCCAACCTCTTCACGCATGGCGGACTCGGCCAGACTGAACAGTGCCGACTGCGGGTTGGCCACGCGGAACAGGAACTGCTCGGGATCCTTAATTTGCCAGCGGACGGTAAAATCCAGATCCACAATATTCTCGTCACCCGTCAACATGAGCGACTCTTCCGGAATATCGCGAATTGCAGACTGGCTGCTGTTGTCATACCGGGCAAAGGGCGATGTGGCGCCCATACCGCGGAACCCTACCTGAATCATGTTTTCCTGTAACACATTGGGCTTAAGTACTGCCTCCACAGGCCACGGCAGATGATAGTTGGGGCCCGGGCCCGTCATCCTGCTGAACTTGCCGAATGTTTTGACCACGCCGACTTCGGCCGGGGCAACCATGTAAAAGCCGCTGGCCAGCCATGCTGCGCCAATAACCAGGCCAATCAATCCCCAGGACTTGCCGCCCATGCCGTCACCGTCGCCAGGGCGTCCATAGCCACCGCCACCGCCGCCCATCATACGTCCGAGCTTGTCTTGCGCCTGACGGATAACATCGTCCATATCCGGCTGGTTTTTGTTACCGCCATTGCGGTTACCGCCGGACGAACCCCAGGGGCCCTTGCCGTTGCGGTTATCCCAAGAGAAAAGCATGCTCATCTGTTTCTTATCGCCTGTTTTTTTGTGTAAAACAGCCTCCATTATGACGGCTCCAGCACAGCGGTCAACTCAAAGCGATATAAAGAAAATTGAATGTATCGTGGTTTGCATTCATGCCAGAAAAGGCGCATAGTGTTGCCAACCAAATAAATGGTGTCAAAAACAGGAGATACCGCTATGGCTACCATGAGCGCGAATGAAGCAAAAAACCTGGCAGGCGCCCTGTCGGTCATGCTTGCCGACAGCTACACCCTGCTGCTGCAAACCCAAAATGCCCACTGGAATGTGAAAGGCCCCAACTTTGGCAGCCTGCACACCCTGTTCGAGGGGCAGTACACCGCCCTGTTCGGCTCGGTTGACGAAATTGCCGAGCACATCCGTGCGCTGGGCGAACGTGCCCCTGGTTCGCTGGGCGAGTTTGCCAAACTCAAAACCATTGACGATGCCGATATGGCCGGCATGGATGCTGCCGCCATGCTCAAGCACCTGATCAAACAGACCGACGGTACCCACACCACTTCTGCCAAGGTCTTGAAAATGGCACAGGATGCCGGTAACGAAACCGTCGCCGATCTGGCGATTGGTCACATGACCATGCTGGAGAAAAACAGCTGGATGCTGAAAAGCTCCCTGTAAGTTTGCCGCATAAAAAAAGCCGCCCATACGGGCGGCTTTTTATTTTGATTGCACTACAGCCCCATGATGAGACGTGGCAGTTTCATCCCCAGCCACATCAAGGCCAGCGCGCCGATAACGGATATCAATACATACAACAGACCCAGCAGGCTCATCCCCCGCTCGCTCAGCAGAATCGCCTCCATGGCAAAGCTGGAGAATGTCGTAAAGCCACCCAGAACACCCACAACAACCAGCAGACGCACTGCCTCCGGCATTTGTTGTCCCTGCGCGCCAAAGCCGACTAGCACGCCCAACACAAAGGCACCAATCAGGTTGGCGGACAGTACCCCCAACGGTACCGTTGTCACAGGCACCAAAGTACCCAGCAGATAGCGGCCCATTGCCCCAAGACCGCCGCCGGCAGCGACCAGAAGAAGATTCTTTATCATTTCACTTCAATCTTTTGTGTCATTTGTTTCATGCGGAACTGCATCACCCCGCCCACGCCGGAAATCATCACCAGCAGGACAAAAATCCACCCCACATAGGGGATTTGCCCCACCAGCGCCAGCACGCCCACGCCCGTCACCAGCAGCAGCAGGTGACCGCCAATGGTCGTATGTACTTTACCAAACCGCTGCCACACACGATCACCCAGATACAGCGCCCCCATGGCAGAGCCCAGCAGCAGCGCAACCGGATAAGAGGCAAACAGCGACACCCCGAACGGCAGGCCGACAACGCTGATCATCAGCACGGCAGCCACCAGCGGGATCCCGAACAGGCCCGCCACGCCAAAACCCACATTGTGCCAGAACCGTCGGCGCAGCAGGCGCAAGCCCGTATCTGCCATCCGGCGCATGACCAGCACCAGGAACAACCCGGCGATCGTCGGCCACAAAACCAGCAGAACAATCCCGCCCAGCTTGGTGGCACGGGCCGCCTTTTCTACCTTCTCAAAAACTTCCGGCACTTCGTGTGTGTAGCCTTGGACCATCACCGCACGGTCGTCAATCACCGGCTTGTATTTACCCCGGTACAGGAGTTTGCCATCGATACGGGCCCCCTTCTCAACCACCAGTTCTTCTGAATCCACTTGAAGGTTCTTTGTGAACGTGCCGGACAGATAAACCTTTTTACCCGTTACCTGCACGCCCTTGTTATAGGTACCCGCAAGGCTCACCCGCTCGCCCGCAATACGCGCCGCACCGCCAACCACCGTCGCGGGCGTCACCGTCACATCACGGCCGGCAATCATCACCTCGCCGCCCACATGGGCGCTCAGGGTTACCGCCTCACCCAGCAGTTGTGCGTCGGACTTCACACGCCCATGCACCTGAATATTACGACCGGCAAGGCTCACATCCCCGCCGTAGGTGGCATCGCCCAGCAGCACATCTTTTGCCAGGGCGCGCACGTTGCCTTTCACATCCTTGTTAAAGCTGACCACATCCCCAAACTCGTATTTATCTTCGGACAAATCGCCAAGCCCGATTGCCTCGTCAGCTGTGGCAGGCAGGGAATGGGCCAGAAGAAGGCACAGGGTCAGCAGGTATTTTTTCATGGCGGGTGCGTATCCTTTTCGTATCGCACCAGCATACGGCCATTCCCCCTGTCAGGCAACAAATCGGCTCCCCGCGCATAAGAGGATGTACCAACCCCCGTGCGCTTTCACGCAATCGGGTTTTCCGTTTCACATCTTTCTCTGGAGAGTCGCATGTACGACATCATCACCCGCAAGGGCTTCAACCACATCATTCTGGCCGCTGTCACTGGCTTCGTGCTCAAGATGACGGTCATCGGCACCATTTCGGCCAGCATCACCTTCCCGGTGATGTTCGGTTCCGCGCTGGTGCTGAGTGCGATGCTGCTGACCCCGGTCAGCGACACCGTCATGAAGTGGCTCGGCACGGCTGCTACTTCCGTGGGTATGGCGCTGACGCTGTCGGCGGCCGATGCCAACCCGAGCACGTGGTTCACTGCGTTCACCCTGTGCGGCACGCTGGCTACCGCCTGCGTCGGTTCCGTCGCCCTCATGAACGGCGAAGGTGCCAACTGCCGCACCGTACTGGTGCGCGCCCGCTAAGCCGCGGGACCACCCAACCGAGAGGACACCCCGACCGCAAGGTCGGGGTGTTTTTTTTGCGTGACAGCACCTATGTATACAACCTATGCTGCGTTCATTCTTTGTTTGTTCCTTTTTCTCCTCACCTTTCATGAGGATTTCCTATGTCCACACCCAAGCAATACCGTAAAGAAGCCACCATGTGGGTCTACACGGCCCTCATCACCGTCACGGCCACCGTTGCCCACCTGTTCGTGCCCGCAGTTGCGGCATGGATTTGGGGACTGGCTGGCGGCATCGGCATCTTCGCGCTCGGCCTGTGGGGCTTCAAGGGCAGCACCCTTGGCGACTACCACGCCTACGGCGCGACGGCGCTGGCCATCCTGTGCGGCGGCCTCATCCATGCGGCAATCGGCGGTTCGTTCATCGCCCTGCTCATCGGCGTGGCGGTTGCCATCGTCATGGCTGCCCTGTGCGAGAGTCTCGCCCGCAATCCATAAGCGTTAAAGCCGCCCGGAAGGGCGGCTTTTTTATGTTACTTGTCAGTTTATCCACTCTCCCGGTCCTACATAAAAGGGTACACACATTGCCTTTGGCGTTCCCTTTTCCACCCTTCGGGAGATATCTCATGAAACATGTTTTCATTTTCGCTGTTCTGGCTCTGGCCGCGTTTGCGTTGGCAGCCACTCAGGGCTACTACATGCACACGTACACCGGAAAGCTGGAAGATGGCCATTACGTTGTTCTGGCCATGATTCTGGTCTGCGCCTTGGCCGCCACCTTCGGTGGTTCCGTCAAGCTGCACGAAGCGCGTGCCTATGCCCGCGTTCGCAAGAACCGCTAATCACAAACGGAGGACCGCCCCGAAAGGGGCGGTTTTTTTATTCAATGACGATTTTGACAGGCTGGGCGGCCCTGGCCTCGTTATCGGCCAGAATGTCCGTAACCTTTTTGGCCATCTCGCGATAAATGGCGGCCGGTTTGCTCTCCGGTGCGCTGATGACCAGCGGTTTGCCACTATCTGTCTTCTCACGGATTTGCAGATCAAGCGGCACGGCGCCAAGGAAAGGCACCTGCAACTCTTCGGCGGCTTTCTCCGCACCCTTGTGGCTGAAGATATGCGCCTCATGCCCGCAGTTGGGGCAGATAAAGACGGACATATTTTCCACCATGCCCAGAATAGGCACGTTCACCTTGCGGAACATGTTCAGTCCCTTGCGGGCATCCAGCAGCGCAATATCCTGCGGGGTTGACACAATCACCGCACCGGAAAGCGGCACCGCCTGTGCGATGGACAGTTGCGTATCACCGGTTCCCGGTGGCATATCCAGCACCAATACATCCAGCGGCGACCACTTCACCTGAAAAAGCATCTGCCGCAAGGCGGACTGGACCATAGGGCCACGCCAGACCATGGGGGTATCTTCCTCGACCAGAAAGCCCATCGACATCACCTTCACGCCATGCGCCACGGCAGGGTCGATGGTCTGACCGTCAGCGCTGGATGGCGGTGCATTCTCCAGCCCCATCATCCGGGGCACCGAAGGACCGTACACATCTGCATCCAGCAGGCCGACCTTGAGCCCCTGCACGCTCAGGGCAACAGCAAGGTTCATGGCTGTTGTCGATTTGCCCACGCCGCCTTTACCGCTGGCAACAGCAATGATGTGGCGCACGCCCGGGATGGATTGGCTCATTTCAGGCCCTCTCGCAATGGTTTTCTCCTGCCAACATACGCCAACAGACTGTGTTTTCCAAGATGGGCATCCGATTTTTTCCGATTTTGGTTGAACCACTGCGTCTGCTTGATATCATTATGTTCATAACGACTGAGAAACACCTTTAACTACTACCGTTTATTGATAAACCGCCGATTGTGGCTTACCTCTGGACATACCGTCCACCCCTGAAACACATTTGCCCGCATTTTGCCTGCAAATCATTGTGTTTGTTTATTCGTGTTCCTCCTCGCGGCTGCTAGATGTTGCCCCCTCTTCATCATTGCCTATGCTTTTCCCTCGCATGTGCCGACCTCAGCCAACAGAACCCGACAGATTCTCTTTACGACCTGAATCGCAAGAGACTTCAGCTGAAGGCTACTTCAAAATCGCTCTGGAAGAGAAACACACACACGTAACATGGCTAAACGCCCCGAATCATCCGGAAAAGGCTCCCTTCTGAGGGAGCTTTTTCATTTGGTACTAATCCTTACCCGCCAACAAAAAACCGCCCCTTCCGGGGCGGTTTTATTGATGCAGGCCTTAGGCGACTTTGCGCATTTTGCCGCCGCCGGAAGAGCCGTTACCGCTCTCGGACTTGGCATACAGGCTGCCGTTCTTGGTTGCCAGGAAGGCATCCAGCGGAATGTTTTCCTGATGGATGAAGCCTTTGCTCGGCAGGGTACCGTTGTTGACCATTTCAATAACAGCACACAGGGAACCTGCGGTCGTCCAGGCAATGGCACGCCATACCTGACCGTCGATTTCCAGCGGGTAGTAACCACGGACAAATTCCTCACGGAACATTTTGCCGTTCTTCACACCCTCTGCGCTGGCATGTACGTAAACCACGTCTTCGTTAACCGGCGGCTTGGCGTTCAGCAGGATTTTGCCAGCCATCTGACGGTCGTCTTTCATGTACAGTTCGTTAAAGAAGAACTGCATCAGCTGGGCGTGACCGGGGTAACGGATGGTTTTGTAGTTCAGGGTTTTTACCTTGCCATCGTAGGTTTCGCACATGGTGCCCAGACCGCCGGAGGTGGTAAAAGCTTCCAGCTGGACGCCGTTGATGACGATGGTTTCCAGATCTTCCAGCGGCGGTACCAGTTTGTGTTCGCCGTCTTCAATCACTTCGCAGTCGTTCAGGTATTCGTTGACCAGACCTTCGGTCGACCAGTTAAAAGCGTAGCCCAGCAGGCCGGTCGGGTGCTGCGGCAGTGCGCCAACGCGCATCTTGATGCTGCGCAGGGTATCGAAACCTTTTGCCAGATCAGCGCCAACAATACCGATAAAGCCCGGAGCCAGACCGCACTGAGGGGCCATAACGCCTTTGGAGTTTTTGCTCAGTTCCAGAATTGCCTGGGTGCTGGCTACGTCTTCTGTCAGGTCGAAGTAGTGCAGGCCTTTGCTGTGGGCAACAGTAGCCACCATTGTGTTGAGGTGGTACGGCAGGCAGGAGACGACAGCGTCAACGCTGCTCATCGCTTTTTCCAGTTCCATTTTGCTGGAAACGTCGCCTTTGACGGTTTTGAAAGGCAGGCCGTCGGGAATGTGCATATCCATACCGGTTACACTAAAGCCTGTGCGGTTCAGCAACACGCCGGCCAAAGAACCTACTTTACCCATACCTAATACCAGGACGGATTTGATTTTCCCACTCATCGCCTATTCCTTTTTGAGTTCAAGTTTTCATAATCGGGTGCCCGACTGTAACGCCGTGAGGGGGGTATTGTCCAAGGAAAATCCTCTGTCAGCTGTGCATTTGCGAACGTCCCCATAAAGCTCTATCAGACACACCGTGTCTGCAACACATGCAGTATGAGTTGCGGGCACAGTCCCGTTTCAACCTTGCCGCATGTGTTTTCCTTTTTTCCATGGAAGGACTACGCACATGACCAACCTGACCCCGACCGAGAATCTCGCCCGTCTGAACGCCGTTCGCCGTGCGCAGGGTATGGCCCCGTTGGCCGCTCTGCCCACCGTCGCGCCCGCCGTGCAGACCGTCGTCTCCTCGGCCAAGGCCAAGGCCGCGTCCTCGCGCAAGAAGAAGGCCGACATCCGGGTTGCCTCGCGCTCCCACGGCCGCACCTTCAAGTTCGAGGTCGTCACGACCAGGCTCCGCGGTGCCAAGAAGTCGGTGAAGCCCACGGGTTTCAATGCCGACACGTTCAAGGCGCAGATGTCGCGCGAACCGATGACCACCGCGGAAATCCGCGGCACCATCGCCAGCGGCAACTACGACGAGGATACCCGCATGCATCTGGCCGTCTTCGGCGGCCATGCCGGACTGGTGACCGGTCGCGACCGCGACGGCACCTTCCGTCAGATGACCTGGTTCCAGGCCATCGAGCGGGACACCGACGGCGTCGACGGGGACAACGAGTTCGCCCCGTTCTCGCCGCGCGAGCGCCGGGCGTCCTAAGCCCCATCAAGCGACAAGCCAGAGGGCGTGCACATTTGTGCACGCCCTTTCGGCTTTTCTAAAGACCTAGTTTGCGCTGCGGATACGCAGGGCGTGCAAGGCGTTGGCCGCCTCCTGCAGGTACGTGGCATCCATTTCTGTCGTCAGCTTGTGAACGTAATCCAACAGGTCTTTTTCGTCTGCTGTCAGTTTCGCCAGCAAGGCTTTGGGATGGCTATGCGCTGCATAAATACTTGCTTTCTCAAGGATTTCCCGTGCCATATCACGCACGTTGCCGCCCAGAAGGGTATTCAGCTTTTCCATCAGCGCCAGAGCGCGATTCTCGAAATACGGGTCTACGGCCAAACTTGCCGACCAGACGTAATCGCCATGCCCGCGCAACGCGACGTGGATAAGGTTGGAAAAAATGAGCCTGTCCATCGCCCGTTCCCGTGCGGTGGCCTGTGTACCCCTGAACAAGGGGGATGTGGACGCATACATCAGACGCGGTCCTCCTACTTTTTGGTTAACCGCTTATCCCAATGCAAACCCCGTGCCGAAAACACCCCTTGCATCCACGCGCCGTAGACGCCATAACCTAAAGCCAACGTGTTTTCACGTATCTTTTCCGTTGCCTTTTTTTCTCCCCTGTTCAGGAGTTCACTCCATGACCACCCCACCCAAAGCCCGGGCGCAGTTCCGTGCCATGCTCGCCCTCGCGGGCAAGGGCGACGCGAGCGCCCTCTACGAAGTCGGCATGGCCTACTACAGCGGCAAATTTGCCGCCTTCGGCACCAAGGCCCTCAAGGTCACGGTGAACCGCAAGAAGGCGCTGGAGCTGCTGCTCAAAGCCGCCAACGGCGGTCACGCCGGTGCCCAAATGGCGGCCGGCTACGCGCTGGTCCGCAAGACTTGCGGCGTGCAGGACTTCACCAAGGGCATCGCCCTGCTGCAAAAGTCAGCGGAAGCGGGCAACCCGCATGCCAGTCAGGAGCTGGCCGAAATCAGCGACAAGCTCCAGACCCTCGCCAGTGCCGACCCGTCGGTCGAACTGGTGCTGGTGGAGGACAAAGCATGACCCAAAGTTATCCCAAGGTCACGTCCAGCCCCACCGCCAACAAGGCCTTCCGCACGCTCAAGCAGGCTGCCGCCACCGGTGACGTAACGGCCATGCGCCATTACGCCATCGCCGTTTACGGCGGTATCTTCGTGCACACCACCAGCGGCCGACCCTACCGTCTGGATGCAGACCACAAGCTGGCGGCCGAGCTCTTCGGCAAGCTGGCCGAGGGCGGCGATGCCAGGGCCCAGCGCTATCTGGCGCACTGCTACCTGTATGGCCACGGGGTCGACACCGACCGCGACAAGGCCCTCGACCTGCTGCGCCAAGCCGCCGCAGGCGGTAGCCGCGAAGCCGAGGCCGACCTCCACAACCATACAGACGACGGCACCGACGCCGAAGCCTGATACCGACAGCCCCTGCCGCATGTGCGGCAGGGGTTTTTCTTTTTGCCCCTCTTTGCAGCCGTGTTGAACCGCACCATATGTAAAGGAGGTACATCAACCACAGGATAAGAAGGAATGAGTACACTCACCCTGAAACGCCCCATCTCCCAGTTGGAAGCGGATGCACTACGCGAATCTTACAAAAATGGTGCCCCACGAGGGAAAGTTGTCCGCACGGACCTGCCTCTGTCCAGAGGTGCTGCAAGATTTCAGGAGCGTGCAGGCGGGCGTGTCGCCTTCCCCGGCATTGACCGGGACAGCCGTTTTGCTCAAGCAGATGCCGCCCTGCGACAAGGATTTCAGGAAGTGGACCGCAACGCGGCCCGCGCGGCCGTCAGGGCAGATTACGAAGCGCAAGGCATTACCGTGCATGAGCCAGCACCACCCGAACACGATACCGACAAGACACGTTAAAAAAAGGCCGCTTTCGCGGCCTTTTTTTTATTTTCTGCTATTCGGCAGGCTTTTCCGTAATCGTCTGGTCGGCGCGTTTCTCGCTCCAGCTGTCGGCATCCATATCGCCGTACAGTTTCAACGACGGGTGGAAATGCGCCACAACATTCAGCATTTCCTGAGCTAGCGGGCGCAGGCTTGGGTGCACAGTCTTGCCGCTGCGCAGTTCGCCCACATACACCAGTTGCGGCAGGCTGTAGCTCAGAGACACAGGCACGGCCACACCCATCGGGAACAGGTATTGGGTTTTAAGGCGGTCAGCCTTCAGGCCCGATTGCTCCAGATGGCGGATTTTTTCGAACTGTTCCTGCGTTTGTTTGAACAGCGCCGTAAAGTCTGCCGGAGTCAGGATGCGCTTGAGTTCATCCATGTACCAGCTGTACATACCCAACTGGCCGTCAATCAGCGGCAGAGGGCAAATACCGTTGCGGTGACGCTGCAAGTCGCGGTAGGAACCGAAGTCCATCATAAAGGCCATGTTGTAATTGCCGTAAGCGGCAAACCGGCGGGACAGCACACCCCCGCGCGGGCGGGCAGCCATGGTGGCTTTCTCGTTCCGGTTCAGGCCGTCTACATCCATAGACTGGGTCCGCAGCACAACGCCGCCATTCTCCATGGTATGGATTTCGTCCGCCGTCATATCGAAGCGGCTGACAATCTCCTCCATGGACTGGAAGTTATCCTTGACCGCTTGCGCCTTGTTAAAGGCGTCGCGGTCGGCATAACGTGCGCTGTCGTCAGCAAACTCTTCACCCGAGAAGCTGTGGGGGTACATCTCGAGCATCTGGGTATAAATGCTGCGCGCCATATCCTGAACTTCGGGCAACGGATGGCTCTTGAGCAGCATCAGCCGTTCACGGGCCTGACGCAGGTTTGTTGTCCAGCTAAACAGCGTGGTTGTGCCAACAGGCAGGAAGGCGCGCATAATATCAAACGCACGCACCTCGACCGTATTCAGCCACGATTTTTCAGACTTATATTCCCCGGCTTCAAACGGGTGTGCTTTCTTCAGGGCCTCGGTCACGACCGGCAGCCACTGGTGGTACATGCTCATCCATGTGTTCAGGATGGATGTTGTGTACGGATGCTCGTAAGGGTCAATCATCGGTTGGGCGGAGAAATCCAGATAGCGTGTACTGGCTTCCTGGCCCGAATACATGGGATTATCCTGAATGGCCTTGCAGGCCAGCATGGACACGTTTTCCACAAATACAGTTGTTACGCCACAATCGCCGATACTGGCGTGGCCGTAGCCAACATAAAAGCGGCTCATAAACTTGCCTGCCCCGACTTCTTTCACCTTATCCAGGTGGGTCAATACGCTGGCCGGGCTGCGGGAATACAGTGCCTGCAACATGGCGCAGTCTTCGGGGTGGAGGTCATGCATAACAAAAACGCGGGTTTCGTTATCGGTACGGGTCTGCGGCGTGGCAGCGGTGTTTTGCGCGGTCATGAGGCCCCCTGCATGTGGTGATTGTTTTTTCTTACAGTTGGTTTATCATACCAGCGATTGTGGTATGGGGGTGATGCAAATTAAGCACACACTGCAATTAAAATACTTGACCCAACAACACCAACAACTTAACCGGAAGTGAGGATAACAACCATGCGGTCTCTGCCCTTTCTTTTAACGCTGACTGCCACTTTTATGTCATCAGTTGCCCACGCAGGCGCACCTGTTGTAGCCACCACAACAGATGTAACAGGACGTGTTTTTATCAGTAGCCCGGAAAATGGGGCTTTCCTGCCGCTCAAGAAGGGCTACCCCCTCACCGCCGACCAAAAACTGGCACCTCTTGCAGGTACCCACGCCAAACTGGCCATGGGCAGCCTGAGCATTGACGTACCCGCCCAGACCGAAGTTATGCTGGGCGCCATGAGCCCTGCAACCGCCAAGGACCCCGCTGGCTACGGTGTCAAACTGGACCGTGGGGCGCTGCGTGTATTCGCCCCCAAGGGCACCAAGGACCGTATCGCCATTCATACGCCGGTCGGCCTTGTCCATCTGGCGCCATCCGCAACTGCCGACAGCACCTTGCTGGTCGAGGTCCGCGTTGATGGCACCACCTCCGCCAGCATCGACGGCTGCTGTGCAACATTGAGCACCCAGGGCGGTAAAGTGGACCTGAAAGGCACCAACCTGCTGTCCATCGCGACCAGCAGCATCGCTGTACCAGCCGCACCTGTTCAGGCACCCGAAGCCTGGCTGGCCGAACTGAAAAAAACTATGGGCAAGTAACAGGATACCAGCAGAAACATGGGTACGTTCTTTAAAGAGTTCCGCACTTTTGCCATGCGCGGCAACATGATCGACATGGCAGTCGGTATCATTTTGGGTGCCGCCTTCGGCAAAGTGGTTTCCTCCCTTGTGGCGGACATTGCCATGCCGCCACTGGGGCTGCTCATTGGCGGGGTGGAGTTTACACAGCTGCAACTGGTGCTTAAAGAAGCAGCAGATGGCAGCGCCGCCGTTACGCTGACCTATGGCAAGTTCATCCAGACCGTGGTGGACTTCCTGATTGTGGCATTTGCCGTGTTTGTTGTGGTCCGGACCATTAACAAACTCAAAGGCTATATGCCTGCCGAGGAGGCAGCGGCCGCAGCCCCAGCAGCCCCCAAAGTGCCGGAAGATGTCCAGCTCCTGACGGAAATCCGCGACTTGCTCAAAAAGCAGTCCAAGTCCAAATAAAGACCGCGCGCAAAGAAAAACCCCCGTCCTTTCGGACGGGGGTTCTCGCTTGGAGAGGTTAGGCCTTCTTGCCGTCGGTCTTGCCGGCAGCGGTGTCGACCTTGTCGTCGGCCTTCGGAGCCGGCGCCGCAGCGCCGATCATAATGAGAGACGACATAGTTATGGCCCTCCTAAGGCCTAGAGGTGATCGCCACACAGGGTGGCGGTGGTGATAAAAAACAGAAGGGACTCAAAACAGGAACCTTGCGGCCCCGAAAGAAGAAGATGAAGCTCCATAAAGGCTACAATGGGATTTGTAGAATATTTGTATACACTTTACAAGCAAAATCGGACCCCCTCTTTACCCACCAAAAACCTTGAAGATACGTGCATGAGCGTCTATGTTGTAGACGTACACATCGTACGCACACCTAAGTGGGGACGTCACGGTTTCGACGGGATGTGAAAGCGATGAAGTGCATGCCGCTGGCGATGGCCCCGCGTTAAAAAACTGTCAAATCATAGTCGCAAATAACGACTTCGAATACAAACTGGCTGCCTAATAACCAGCTAGGGCTCCGGAGCTCTCCCTTCCGGCGGGGACTTTAGGGCTTTTATTTAGTCGGAATATGGCAAAGTACGCCTCGGTACCGCGCTGAATTTTTTAAGAGGATCGCCTATGGCTTGTCTGTTACAGAGCCGGCTGTAGGTTAAATGACTCTGTAACTACGCATGTAGGACTTCACGTGCTAGCGTTTCGGACGCGGGTTCGACTCCCGCCGTCTCCACCATTTAGGAGTTTAACTAAATCCGACAACATCCAAAAACCCTTGCATATGCGGGGCTTTTTGTTTATTTGTTGTCCAGCGCTATCCGATGTTACCCGCAGTCACCTACACCAAGTTGCGGGTAACCATGCGGGTAACAGGCAAAGCTAAAAATGGAGTTACCCGCAATGGGCACCAAAGGTGGATTATGCTGGATATGTAAAGCGAACAAAGCGACTAGCGGGGAACATGCCATTAAAAAATCAGATATCAAATTAGCCTTCCCCGAGAAACAACGGCTTTATTTTCATACCGCTGAGAAAAAGAATATTTATATTCAAGGCTCTAACAGTGTTTGGCTAAAACCCCTAAAAATATGCCCTGACTGCAATAACAAGCGACTACAGCCATACGACAAAGCTTGGGATGCCTTCTCAAAAAATTGTTTAGACCAACGCACCACAGAAACTCCTGCATCCCTCTGGAGAAAGCTGCCAACCAAAGCACAGCAGCAAATAAGGCTATTTTTACTAATTAAGCTAGGATGCATTACTAAAAGATTACAGCACGACAAGCTACGGGGTCACACATCTAACGTTAAGAACATTCTTGATCAAATGTCTAATGGAATACTTACAGAGAAACTTCCTCGCTCTTTCTATGCCGAATTTCTGCCGCCAGCCCCCGGCCTGCAAACCCCTAATTTGGAAGTGCTCAACAAAAAGAATACAAACATATGCATGGCGGTAGCCTCTGGATATAACTTGCCTTGGGTTTCTATAAAAGTAGCCTTTGCAGTACATACATCAGCAGGCCTTCTCAACTGGATGCAAACCGTCCACGTATCGGATTTAAGCTCATGAAGCTCACCGCAACAACCATCAAAAACGCCAAGGCCACAGGTAAGCTACAAAAGCTGGCTGATGGCGGTGGTTTGTACCTTGAGGTTACGGCCAAAGGCAATAAGCGCTGGCGTTATCGGTATTACTTCCAAGGCAAAGAGCAACTTATCTCTCTGGGCATCTATCCTGATATTTCCCTTAAAGATGCGCGGGAGCGGCATGCCGCTATGCGCAGGCTGCTTGCGAATGACATTAACCCGAGTGACACCCGCAAGGCTGAAAAGGCCTCTCAAGCAGGGGCAGAAAGCTTTGAGGCCATTGCCCGCGAGTGGCACAACAAAAACCTGCATATGTGGACAGAGCGTCACGGGCAGGACATTTTGCGCCGCCTCGAGCTCAACATCTTCCCGTGGTTAGGTAAAAAGCCTATTAACGACATTACGCC
The DNA here is from genome assembly GCA_016125375.1 of Pseudomonadota bacterium. Lineage (GTDB taxonomy): Bacteria > Pseudomonadota > Alphaproteobacteria > UBA1280 > RI-95 > RI-95. Next base: position 259,758 of record WGLU01000002.1, read on the forward strand.
ACCCGCTCTGCTTGCCGTCCTCCGCCGTATGGAAGACCGAGGCGCAGTAGAAACCGCCCACCGTGTAAAAGCCTGCTGCGGGCAGGTGTTCCGCTACGCTATTGCCACAGGCCGTGCAGAGCGTGATGCAAGCCAAGACCTTAAAGGCGCAATCCCTCCTGTAAAGAAGAAGCACCTTGCCTCCATTACCGACCCCGTAAAAATTGGCGAACTTCTCCGTTCTATTGACGGGTACGAGGGTAGCTTTGTGGTTAAAAGTGCCCTGCGCCTTGCACCGCTTGTGTTTGTGCGCCCCAAAGAGCTGCGCTGCGCCGAATGGAGCGAGTTTGATTTTGATAAAGCCGAATGGCGCATCCCGGCCGAAAAGATGAAAGCCCGTGTGCAACACATTGTGCCACTCTCCCGCCAGGCGATAGAGGTGCTGCAAGAGCTTTATCCACTCACAGGCCACGGCAAAGCGGCTAAATATGTGTTCCCAAGCCCCCGCACCCTTAGCCGCCCGCTATCTGACAATGGGGTACTCTCCGCCCTGCGCCGCATGGGGTACGCCAAAGAAGAAATGACAGGCCACGGCTTCCGCTCTATGGCCTCTACCCTCCTTAACGAACAAGGTTGGAACGCCGACGCTATTGAACGCCAACTTGCCCACGGCGAACGCAACACCGTCCGTGCCGCCTACAACTATGCCCAGTACATGGACGAACGCCGCGAAATGATGCAAGCCTGGGCAGATTATCTGGATGAGCTGCGGGCGGGTGGCAAAGTTATTACAGCTAAGTTTGGTGGGTAGCCATGAATAGTGAAACACGTGAAGAGTTAGTTCAATACGCCATGGAATATTTCGAGACCCGTAAGTCATTCGATATACCTGCAAGTGAACAAGCTACCATATTGGCAGAGGTTCCATTTTTTGGTTCCCACCCTAATTTTTCAATTTCCATGGACAATACGCGGCAAGACCATATTTTAGAAAGTCTCTTCAAAAAAGCCCTACAAGACAAAGCCACTTTTAACGCTGCAAATGAGGTAGCTATTGCTTGGCTAGAAGCCCCTCAAAACCCACCAGAGGCAGTCAGAAAATGGCTTATTGGCATCCTAAACGGAACAAATACAGCACCCAAAAAGCAAGGGAAAGCAACTGACTATACAAGAAACCTCCACCTGGCAATGTGTGCATACATGATGAAGAAGGAGCACGGATTAAGCCTCGACAAAAACCCTACCGCAAAACACAACCTTTTTGCCTTCTCCATCGTTGCGGAAGCTGCTCAAAGGATGAAGCACCCAGAAATCACTGAAAACAGCGTGCGTAACGCCTACCAAAAACACAGATCTAAAGCGCGTGAATAGTTAATCCTAACTTTTAAAAACCACGCCCCCTATTTCTTCAACCACTATCGTTCCTCCTTAGTTTACATCAAACAAGGAGCGAACTATGACTACATCCAATCATTCTGGCTTTTTGCGCCTACCAGACGTGCTAAAACTCATTCCCGTAAGTAAAAGCACGTGGTGGCAAGGCGTAAGGGACGGCAAATTCCCCAAGAGCTATAAACTAACGGAACGCACCACAGCATGGCGTGTTGAAGACATTCAAAAACTCATGCAGGAGATGGCCGGACATGAGTAAGCATAAAAAGATGATTTCAGGCCTCCGCCATAACTACACCTATACCACAAGCCAGCTACAGCAACAGTTTGGCATACACCCCCATACTGTGCGCCGCTGGGTAAAAGATAGTAATTTTCCCAACCCACCGATACAGCCAAGACCACTCATGGTATTTAGTGAGGATTTACGAGCATATTTAAGGACAAAAGAACAGGCTCGTAAAACTTCACTTCAAGCCACCGAGTTTTACTGCATGGGCTGTAAAGCCGCCAAACAAGCAGAAGGCAATCAGGTGTACGTAGAAACTATCAAGCTAACAACACGCCTCAAAGCTGTGTGTCCGTCCTGTGGGGCATTTATGAACAAGGCACAATCCATATCAAAACTAGATAGCGTGACGCCATTCTTTAAGCGCATCAACACGCTGGCAGAGCTGCATATACTTAGCCGTGCCACCCGCAGCGAAAAAGCTCACTTGGGAGGGATTGTGACCTCACACCCAAATGAGCCCTCAACAGACACTCACCTTTTACAACAAGCAAGCCTATTTTAAGGAGTACATCATGGCGCAGTATAACAGAAAAAATGAAGTCCTTAAAAAGCAGTACGAAAACCATCTGGAGCTGGATGAAAGGTTAAGTGAGACAACCCGGCTTAGTAAGTTAAGAGACATACGAAAGTTTGAGACCTACACTAATTTTAAGGACTTCAAAACCTTTTCTAAGCAACAGGCTATGGGGTTTAAAGACAGCTATAAAAAGCATAGCGTCGAATACTCAACCCTTTCGCACACCATTCGCAACCTACGGGAATTTTTTGGGTGGCTGACACAGCAACCCAAATACCGGAGCAAAAGCAAAATCGAAGCTGTGCGGGTTTTTAGCCTTACCCGAAAAGAGGAGAACATTGCCCAAAGAAAAGCATACAAAGACGCCCCTACTTTGGAGCAAGTAAGGCATGTTCTTTCCTCTATGCCGACAGATACTGAACAACAAATGCGCGACAAAGCAATGATTGCTTTCGTCGCTTGCACAGGTGTGCGAGTGACAGCTTTAATGAGCCTGAAAATCAGCCACATAGATGAGCACCAAAAACTAGTACGACAAAACCCCGCCGAAGTAGACACAAAATTTGGCAAATACATTGTGACCCAACTCTTTCCTGTTGGAGAGGATATCCAACAAATCGTGGTGGACTGGGTGCGATACATGAAAGCAAACAAACTGGCTGACCAAAACAGCCCGCTTTTCCCTGCCATGTTAAGTGAATACAAAGCAGAAACTGGCGAATTTACACAAGAGCACCTATCCACCCAACACATCAGCAGCCAAACAACTATTAGGCGGGTATTTTCCGAGGCCTATAAAAATGCCGGACTAAAATACTACAACCCTCATACCATGCGTCATATGCTGACAAGCCTGGGAGAAAAACTATGTAACACGCCGGAAGAGTTTAAGGCGTGGAGCCAAAACCTCGGCCATAGCTCACCATTAACTACTTTTACCAGCTATGGGCAGGTGCATACACACAGGCAATGTGAGCTGATATCAAGCCTTTCGAGGTGACCCAGACAGCACAAAGGGCACAAGTTTCTTTTGCAGAAAACTACTAAATACCCTAATCTTTTCTGGCGGAATAGCTAAACACTTCCGCGGGGCTTGATAACCCCAAACACTAGGTGGCAGGCACCGCCATTAAAGGTGCCCTGTGTCTTTTGGCACAAACAGTTTCTCGGTTTTATGGCCGGGAGGCGGTGTCATGTCCAAGGTGCGTGCACCTAAAAGCACTGCGCCGTTCCTAGTGTACGGTTATCAACTCCCGGCTACCTTTCAAAGGTAGCCTTATGTTTTTAACTTATGGGAGACCTGCACATATGGCATTACAAGATATTCTCGGGAAGTCTACTTACCAGTCACTCCCTCCTTTGGTCGTCGGCAAGCTAGAGCGACTGGACGAGGAAGACCAAAACCTTTTCATGGCAACATACAAAGACAATCGAAAAAATTGGGTTGTTGCTTACCTATGCTGGATTTTCACTTTCCATTATTTGTATTTAGGCGGCACAAAATCTTTACTCACCCAAATCATTTTCTGGATAACATTTGGAGGTTTTGGTATCTGGTGGGTATTCGACTTTTTACGCTTACCGAGCGTGGTTAATCGTATCAATGGAGAGCTTGCTATTGGTATTATTCGCGATATACGGCAGCTCAGTTAATAAAACATTTTGGTAACCACCTAATAACTGTACACAAAACTAGTAAATCGCTAAACTCCACACCTATGCAGGTAGAACAATTTATTAGTAAATGGCGCAACGCCAGTTTAGGCGAACACCGTTCTGGTTCCGGGGCGGTGCAGCACTTCCTTGACCTGTGTGACCTGCTAGGCGTAGAAAAGCCCTCCGATGCTGATAATAAAGCTGAATGGTACTGCTTTGAGCGCGGAGCACGAAAAACCACAGGTAAGAGTGGTTGGGCAGATGTTTGGAAGCGCGGTCATTTCGGCTGGGAATATAAGGGTAATGGCAGCAATCTCGACAAGGCATTTGCACAGCTTCAACAATATGCTGTTGCACTTGAGAACCCACCTTTACTTGTCGTTTCCGATATGGAACGCATCATCATACATACTAACTTCACCAATACAGTTTCACAGGTGCATGAAATTGGGTTAGAGGATCTGCGCGATGCCCACAAACGTGATGTGCTGCTATGGGTTTTCACTGACCCTGACCGCCTCAAGCCAGATAAAACCATTCAGGCTCTCACCGATGCAGCAGCTCAAAAATTTGCAGAATTAGCTTTGCGTATCCGTAACCGTGGCCACGAACCTGAACAAGTTGCCCACTTTATCAATAGGCTAGCATTTTGTATGTTCGCGGAAGACGTCAACCTGCTACCTCGTCATTTTTTTACCGAACGCCTGTATAAACTAGTCAGTCATCCAGAGCGTATTGAGCCAGCCCTTAAAGCCCTTTTCAGTGCGATGGCGAAAGGCGGCATGTATGGCGATGAACCCATCGAGTGGTTTAATGGCGGCCTGTTTGATGATAACGCCGTATTACCGCTCGAACGGGAAGATATCGCTCTGCTTTATGAAGCTGCCAAAATGGACTGGCAGGATATTGATCCCTCTATTTTTGGCACCTTATTTGAGCGTGGTCTCGACCCTGAAAAGCGCAGCCAGTTAGGGGCACATTATACCGACGCTGAGAAAATTATGATGATTGTCGAACCTGTCATCATCCAACCGCTTTTACGTGAGTGGGAAGACACCCTCCAGGCTATTGAAAAAGAGTTTGAAAAAGAGAGTACTGCCAAAAGAGCCAAAGATAGGGCTGACGCAGCCAAAAGATCTTTTGCCAGGATGGAAAAACTACGCTCACAATTTTTAGTAAAACTGGAAAATTTCCAAGTTTTAGATCCTGCTTGTGGTTCCGGCAACTTTCTATATATAGCGCTCAAGGCACTAAAAGATATTGAACACCGAGTGTACCTTGAAAGCGAAGTTTATGGGCTACCAAAACCCGCCTTGATGCGCACAGGCCCCCATAATATGCGCGGAATAGAGCTGAATAGCTACGCTGCTGAACTAGCCCGCATGACGGTATGGATTGGCGAAATTCAATGGTGCCTAAAGCACGGCTGGCAAATCAATAAACAACCTATCCTCAAGCCGCTAAAAACAATTGAGAACCGAGATGCTCTCATCAGTGCCGACGGAAAAGAGGCCATTTGGCCTGCAGTGGATGTAATCATTGGTAACCCCCCTTTTCTGGGCAACAAAAAGATGATTGCCGAATTGGGTGAAGAATATACCAATGCCCTGCGAACCACCTATAAAGGCAGGCTTTCAAATAGCATCGACCTCGTTTGCTATTGGTTTGATAAGGCTGACCAGCTCATGCGTGAAAGTAAAGCACACAGGGTTGGGCTTGTGGCCACCAACAGCATAAGCGGCGGTAAGAACCGTGATGTACTCAAGGTAATTTGCAAAGAACACCACATGTTTAATGTCTGGCGTGATGAGCCGTGGACAGTTGAAGGTGCGGCAGTACGAGTGGCTCTTGTGATGTTTGCCCAATGCAAGCTGGAAGACACCACAAGCCTTGATGGCGAAGCTGTAGAAGAGATTTTTTCTGACTTAACAGGCAATAATTCTGGTAAAGCCGACTTGTCCACGGCCAGACAACTGGAAAGCAACCTCAACCTAGCCTATCAGGGCACGATTAAAGGAGGGGCGTTTGATATTAGCTATGGACAGGCAAAAGAATGGCTTCAATTACCCTTAAACCCTAACGGTCAACCAAATTCTGGCGTAGTAAGACCGTGGGCCAACGGTATGGACGTAACCCGCAGACCAGAAGGAAAACGGATTATTGACTTTGGCACAGATATGACGAAGGAAGATGCTTCTCTTTACGAGGCTCCCTATGCTTATGTCCTTGAACATGTAGAGCCTATTCGCAGTAAGGTTCGTAGGGAGGGACATGCCAAGTATTGGTGGCGACATGGCGAGGCTCGACCCGGTATGCGTAATATGCTTGCACCTCTATCACGTTATCTTGCAACACCTCGCGTTGCAAAACATAGAATTTTTGTCTGGAAAGACCGCGCTGTGCTACCTGATAGCGCCTTAATAGCGATTGCCCGAGACGACGACACTACCTTTGGCATTTTACATAGCCGTTTTCACGAACTATGGTCACTGCGTATGTGTACTTATCTTGGCGTTGGCAATGACCCACGCTACACACCCAGCACTACCTTTGAAACTTTCCCGTTCCCAGAAGGGCTAGAACCCAATAGGCCTGCAAGTAAATATGCCAATAACCCTCGCGCTCAAAAGATTGCACAGACTGCCCAAAGACTTAATGAACTGCGTGAAAACTGGCTCAACCCACCCGACCTGATAAAGCGTGAGCCGGAGGTTGTTGAGGGCTATCCTGACCGTCTCTTGCCAATTGATGACAGGGCGGCCACCATCTTGAAAAAACGTACGCTAACAAACCTGTACAATGAACGACCTACATGGCTGGCCAACGCACACCGCGCACTTGATGAGGCAGTTGCAGAAGCCTATGGCTGGAACGTAGACATGACCGATGATGAAGTTTTGGCTGCTTTGCTTGATTTGAACTTGAAAAGGTCTGATAAATAAGGTTACAAGAGCACTACACACCCTAAGATTGTGTACTCTATATGAAACCGTTCCAGTAACCATTATAAAGTTGTCATTAATAATGCAATTTAAAGAAACCCGCACAGCAGCACAAAAATACTGGCACGTCATACATCAACGATCCATTCAAAAACGGGAAGCTACCCGCCCAGAAAGATTAAAGCGCTTTAAAGCTGGGCAAAGTCGATATATTCCAGATCATCCTCACATTGATGTCTTAAAAGCCCCCGAGCTGTTAAGCCTAGATACAAATGGCATATCGAATACTCTCACCTTTTTGACAGAACTTAGGAAGCTGGTGTTTATAGATAGGGCAAAACATATTAGGCTTGACCTGTCTGCCTGCAAAGAAATTGATATCGCAGCCGCCCTCACCTTGACGGCAGAAATTGAACGGTGCTTAGCAAAGGCACCTGTAAGAATTCAAGGTAACTGCCCGCATCCAGATGCGGGAGATGCTTTTCTAACACTAAGAGACTTGGGATATTTCTCCTATTTAGGCACAAAAAAAATTCCGGAATGGAAGAAAGAAGTCATACCCGCAGTAGAGGTATTGAGAATAGTATCCAGCACTCATGGAGATGGTGAGGCACTGGCTAAAGCAGGTCAAAAACTTATCCTAGGTAATGAACAACAGCAGAACCTATTCAGCAGATATGTTTACCGAGTACTAACCGAAGCAGCCACCAATTCAGTGCGCCACGCTTACCTAGAAGGTCATGATCATTCTATGCCTTGGATAGATGGGAAATGGTGGATGACTGGCTTTAGGGACACCGTAAACAAACGGGTTGTCATGGTTTTCTACGACTTAGGCTTAGGAATTCCTCAAACACTTCCTATTAGATGGGAGAACTTTTGGAAAGATCTATTGAACATAACGCCAAATGATGCGGAAGTAATCAAGCTCGCAATGGAGGTAAGAAGATCACGCACAGACATAGGCGGATATGGTTTAAATGACATGAAAAATGTTGTACAAGAACACTGTAAAGGTGGCGTACTGCAAATACTAAGTGGTAAAGGGTGTTACCAATATTCTAAAAGTGCCGAAGGTGAGTTTGAAGAGACTAGTTCCTTACCTGGGCACATTGAAGGTACTCTAATTATATGGTACCTAGATAATTTTGAAGGCATGGAACATGAGCACAAAAGAGATAAGCGTCGCTGAGGACTTTTCTAGATATCCCATTGGCCGCACCAGAGAGGAGAGTGCGTATTGCGGTGATGTCTTCCGTGAACGACACTTAGTTCCTGCATTTAAAAATGCACAAACAGTACACGTCAATTTAGATGGAACTGCTGGGTATGGCTCTTCATTCTTGGATCAAGCCTTTGGAGGACTTGTAAGATATGAAGGTTATACAGCCGACGAACTCCATCAACGTCTTAAGTTAACCTCAAATGATGATGAGTCCCTTATTGCTGAGACTTGGGGATACATAAATGACGCTTAGCGCTGTTGTCGAAACTATATTATGGCCATTATGCTCGGGTATTATTTCATGGCTTGTGGCGCACTACGTCGCCAACAAACGTATAAATGATGCCCGGCTTTGGGACTTAATTCAACGAGCAGAAAGCCAAGTTGATATAATAGATCTTAAAGCATGCGCTTATTGGGAGGCTGGTCATTGCCCATCAGCTTCTCAGTACAGTCGCGAGCTTCAAGTGATGCTCAGGGATCTGGCTAGCATGATCAATAAAGTAAAGAACCTTTGCCCCAAACAGAAAGAAGCTCTGTTAAATCGAATGACCGCTTTTAGAAAGTCTGTTACTCTCGACTTTGAAAACACTAAAAGATCCAAACTTCCCTCAAATGCCCCTAAATTGAAAGATATATCTGAGGAAGCAACCGCTCTCAGAGAACTTTTAAGTGACTTAGCGCCCTAATCATACGGGTAACTTTAGGGGTAACACCAAAAAATCCGACACATAAATCTATATAAAACAAAATTATAGACATTTAGTTAAACTGACGCCGCCCCACCATTTAGGAGTTTAACAACCTCCCGAGGGAGATGTCTTTCAAAGTGTCAAACCAAGAGCCTTCTGAACACCCCCCATACATCTTTAAGAGCCCTCTACTAACAGTACATGGCGTGCTCATATTGGCATGCATTTGGAATATCCTAGACTCTGACACACCCTCAGCTTGGGTCTTTTGTTCAGTATTCATTTTTCTATTCGGATTTTTAACGGAATATCTAAGTTTGTTATGGGACACTTGTGCGGAACATCAGCCACGCTTAGCTGAAAAAGCAACGCACATTCTGGAAGAAAATGACCCGAATGAGTCGGTAGTCCTGAGGTTTATTATCAAACACAGGAGCAACCCAATAATACATGCCACTTTCACGCCATCACCTAGAAGAGTGGAGGTTTTTGTACTCCTATCAATGTTTTTCAGCATTATTTCAGGTACGGCCTTATGTCTGGGCATAGTATTTCTTGTAATGGCTGCTGCCTCAAAACTCATGGGGATCTGGAGCATCATTATTCTAGCGCTTCTTGTGCTCGCACTCTACGCCTTGTGGAAGGACATACGGAATGAGCTCGTAAGCACCCCAGAGACGCTGGAAATTATTGAGAAAACAGTCCCAAAGAAGCTGAAAAGAGGGAAAATATCTAATTAGTTAAGCCGATACCACTTTCTACCCCCCCAAAAAATCCCCTTGCACTTTTTTACAGCTTTGATAGCATCGGTTTTAACAAGGTGTCTTCACTACTTTCCCCTGTTACAGCAGACCAACCCCACTTAGCGTGGAGATTTTTGCTGTGATCATAGACAGCCAGATAAAAGACCTGCTTTATGAGTTGGAGCAGGCACCCCCACACCGGGACCCCGGGCCCCTTCTGGCAAAGCTCATCCAAACCCTCACCCATAACTGCCAACGCCACCCGCACACCCCACACCACCACCCTCCCGCATACCCGCATATCCCCCTACCCGCCTACCCGACCGACGCCGAAGGCTACGCCATAGCCCAGGACCCCCTCCAAGACGAAGCTGCATTTAAGGATACCTTCCACACCTACGGGCTGGTAGTGGGCAAACAGGTGATTACGCCCGCGCTCTGCACACGCGCTGTTGCGCGTTTGGAGGAACTGACCGCCGCTTTAAGCGATGGCACCTGTGACCTGCGCAATCCCGACACATGGCACCATATGCCGCAGGACGCTCAAGGCGCGCCGCTCCTCAGCCGCGGGTTTTACGAGGTCTATCACGACGCCTTGTGGGCGGACATCCGCCAGAGCCTGCGCCTGTACCTGCACCACGTGGTGCTGTGGCACCGTGCCGATTTGTGGACGAGTTTCGACCGCTTTGGCATCAAATTGCCGCAGAGTCCGGACGGGAAGGCGCTCGGACTGCATGTGGACCAGAACCCCACCGTCCACAGCGGCTTTAAAACCCTGCAGGGCATTCTGGCGCTGGCCGATAACCCGGCCGAGCAAGGCACCTTCCGCGCCGTTTGCGGCTCCCGCGCGCTGTTTGTAGACTATGCGCCGCTTGCCACCAACAAAGGGGAGTATATTGCCCTCTCGGACGGCTCTGAACTTGCAGAGCGCCTGCGCCCCCATGCACAGGCCTTTCCGCTCCACGCTGGGGACATTGTGACGTGGGACAGCCGCACCACCCACGCCAACACCAGTAACCTGTCCGACAGTCCACGCTTTGTGGCCATGGTTGCCGCAGGGCCGGCACCTGCCGACTTTGCCGCCCAGCAAGCCATCCGCAAGGAGGCCTTTGCCAGCGCGCTGGGCAGCAACGTGCGTGACGCCCTGATGCACGCCAGCCAAAAACCGCGCTTTACCGACAGCGCGCGCATGAACCACCACCGCACCCCTGAAAACCTGAACCTGTTAGGAGAGCACCTCTATGGTTTCCGTCCCTATGCGTCCTAAAGTCCTGATGAATGCAGAATCCTTTGGCTTTGGCCCAACTGCGGCTATCGCCAGCTTCTTCCCGTACCTGCGCCCGCACGTGCCTACACTCGGGTACATTGGCGAAGGGCATAGCCTGGACCTGCAAACCCCCCTGCCCTACAACGACTTGCATGACTGCACCAACTGGTCGGACAGCGCCATTCTGCGTGTGATGCGCCAGTACGATGTGTTTGTAACGGCGACGGACTTCCGCATGGCGGCGCTCGCCAAACAGGCAGGACTGTTCACCGTGATCTATGACCCGCTCACGTGGTTCTGGCGGGAGATGCCGGACGCTGTAAAGGCCTGCGATATGTATCTGGCGCAGAATTTTATTGGCGTTGCGGATGCGCTGGCAGGCTACCTGCCGCATATGCGCGCTCAAGCGCACACCGTTGCCCCCATCCTGCAAAAGGCTGTGCCTTTGCACAAAGGTGATACGGTGCTGATTAACTTTGGCGGCCTGCTGAACCCCTTCTGGTCGCTGGCGGATGCCGTGAGCTATGCCCGCAGCATGTACCGCGCCATCAAGGCAACATTGCCGGTAGACGTAACACCCGTGGTCTGCGCCAGCACGGCTATTGCCAAAGCCCTGCCGGAGATGAATGCCAAAAGCTACGCCCGTGCCGATATGCTCACCCTTATGGCGCAGAGCAAGCTGGCTTTTATGACCAGCGGTCTGGGCAACATTTACGACGCTGCCCAATACGACCTGCCCACTGTTTGGCTGCCCCCCACCAACGATAGTCAAGGCCAGCAGTTGGCATTGCTGGTAAATGCGGGGCTGACCGACCAGCATATTGACTGGCAGCACATCGACGGCTCACTTGCGGTGGATTACCACGCCCCGCAGGCAGAGGTGATGGCGCATATCGTGCGGCGGGTACATGGGTTGGCAGCCCCTGCCGCGCGGACGGCTGTCGCCCACGCGTATGCGCAGGTCAACGCATTAGGGCACAGCAAAACCCGCGGCCTTATCCAACGCTTTGGTACTGGCGGGGCGGAGGAAGTTGCCGGTCACATCCTCAACATACTGGAAAGCAAAGCCGCGGCATGAGCTATCAGGTAACGACCGCACAGGCCACAAGCCAACTACTGCTGGATGCCTACGCCCCCAGCCTGTGCCAACCCGTGGATGAGGCTCCTTTGCGCCTAAGCGTCGCAGCAGGTTCTGCTCCGGCCCTAAACCAAACGGTGGACGGCTGGCAGTTCACCCATACGGAGGGGGAAACCACCTTCCCGCAGGATGCCTACCACCTGCTGGGTGCCATGCTGCGTACCCACTACCTGATACGCGGGTTGTACAGCACCCATGCGGCCTGTGTGGATGGCCATCTGCTGGTCGGTCACTCGGGCGCCGGCAAGACCTCGACGCTGGTGGAAATGCTCAACGCAGGCGCCCAACAGATTGTTGCGACAAACAAAACGCTCCTTGCCGTCACGGCGGATGGACTCACGGCCTGTGGAGGCACCAGCACCATCACGCTTGAGGCTGCCGACCTGCACACGCCACAGCTACAAGGTGCCGAGCACTACGGCAACCGCGTTGCCTTTGCCCTGCCCGCCGGTGCCCGCGCCACGGCACCGCAGGCCGTGCGTGCCGTCTGGTTTATCCGCCTGACGGACGCACCGGTGACGGTACAACCGTTGAGTCCGCTTTCCAGCGCGCACCGTCTGTACCCGTTTGTGATGGATAGGGTTAATGCCGACGTGCTGCTTGCAGGCGGCGCCCACCTCTACCATACGGATGACACGGCAGCAGCAGCACGCCTTGCCACCCTGTTACCGCAGGCACTGCGGCACGTGCCTGCGTACATCATCAGCGGCACACGGCAAGCCGTTGCCGCGCATATTCGGAGCATCACACCATGAAGCGCCTGTTATACGGCATTTGCGGCATTGGCCTTGGGCATATGTACCGCCAGCTCCCGATTTTGGAAGCCCTGCGCCCCAGCCATAAAATCGCCATTTTTGCCTACGGCGAAAGCCTGACCTACTGCCGCGCCCACTTTGCAGGTGATGACAATATTCAGGTCATCCCCGTTGCGGTACCCTATCTGGTTGGCAACGATGACGGATTGGATTTTACCGCCAGCGCAGCCCACCTCGCCAACAGGCAGGACTTCTTCACCATCAACGCGCAGGCGTTTGCAACGGCAGAAGCCTTTATCGGCACGCCGGACATGGTCATTACCGATTATGAGCCCACCAGCGCGCAGTATGCCTACGCGCACGACGCGCCGCTGTACACCATCGACCAGCAGAGCAAGTATCTGGTCGGGGATTTTCCGGGCCGGTTGAACGGCTTTTCCAACGCAGATGAAATCGCCCGCCTGCGGATGTTCTTCCCGGTAGCGGCCAAGCGCATTGTCTTTTCGTTCTTTGATGTACCGGTTAGAGAAGAATATCGGGAGAGCACCCTCGTCCTGCCGCCGCTCCTGCGGCCATCGCTTGCACAGGCAACATGGGCGCCAGACGCGGATAAATACGTCATTTACCTCTCCGCGCAGGATGGGTTCTGCCAGTCGGTGGCGGATGTTATCGCCGTCTGCCAGCAGTTTGGGGATAAAACCTTCCACCTGTACGCCAAAGGCGTGCAGGCAGGTCAGCAGGGCAACGTCATGCTCCACCCCCATAACGACGGCACGTTCGACGCACACCTGCTTACCTGTGAAGGCCTTATCTGTACGGCGGGGCATTCGCTCCTCAGCGAAGCGGTGAGCCTCGGCATCCCCATCTACGCCATGCCGCTCGACCTCTACGAGCAGCAGATGAACGCCCACATGGTGCAAAAAAACGGCTGGGGGGTGGCGCACGCAACTTTCCACACGTCTTTCTTCACAAACTTTCAAGCCACTCTTTTGCATGCGTATCAACCAAACGGCCCCCAGTCTCCTGCGAACAAAAACCGTCACCAAAAACTAGCGATTAGATTACAGTCACCTGGCCACAGGACTATAAACAGCTTTGGCGTAAAATGCTGGCAGAAATCAGTTACGCCAAGCTGCCTACGAAGCAAACAGCCACGACATCAGCCAACAGACTGGAGGCTTTGTTTTTTGTGGGTTTAATCTTTGGTTAATTGGCGATACTTAGAGTTAAACATTTTGTCCACAGGCGATGCATCCTCAGCGTTAATATCCTCGGCCCAACAACGACATCCATATGCATCTCCTGGGTGCCCACCTTCAGGCGGGCTTTCCCAATCAAATACCTTGCCCTCACGCATGCGGTGCTCAAGCCTAACATTTTTATCGGCTTGCGTGCGCCAGATATACTTCCCTATCCTTTCCTGAACAACCTCCCGTATGGTTCCTTCGGTGTACCCCTCGTGTTCTTGAATGACCTCCACTATATCCGGTATGCGCCCTATAACAGCTGAAAGAGGGGTGTCCCTGCTAATTTTTGTCTCATATACAATATGCTCTATGTATTTCTCAGTGTTATTTCCATCTTGTGGTGGCGCATAAGCATAAATTGCCTGTTCAAGAGTTAGCCCTCTCTTTGCCTTAGTTGTTATATCTACCCGAATAGCTCTCTTCCCCTGTTCATAGCTATTAAAAATACAAAACTTCTCTGCATCTATGCCAATCAGGCCATCCCAAGGAATGTTAAAATCCCTAATGTTTCCCGGATTATTATTACGCCACGACTTACTTCCACCCACCCAATGCTCTTTACGGCCGTCCGCATATTCATATTCTCGTGTTAAGTTCCCTATATCTCGTCCCTTAATAGGAGCATCCATATCCATTTCTCCAGATCATTTGATTACACATAAAAAAGAGGCTTTAAAGCCTCTTTCTTCTAACTATAAACAAACGTCTATCTGATTAGATCGCGCACATTACAGTATTTATCTTCGGTGGTTCTTTTGCTGACTTCTTTGAAGTAAAAACGGGGGAGACCAATGCTCATCTCACCTTCTTTTAGGGCGTCAGAAAACTTATAAGACGTTATGGTCACAGGCATTTTGGAGCTGTAATTTTCGCCAAAATCACGTGCGTATTTTGTAATCACCAATAGGCCATTCTCATCTTTCTCAAAGGTGTAGTCTGTCAACTGAGACAACCCATTAGGACTCTCAGACGCACAGCCTGCTCCTTCTGAGGTTACAAAAGACCCTTTTTCCATAAGTCCCAGAGGTACCTCGTACACCCCTTCTCGGCACAATTCATCTTTGCAGTTAATCAGGGCAAGGTATCTATCAAAAGAATGTGCATTTCCATTCTCCCAGCGAGATTTCACAATAATATCATCCACCCCATCGCCATTCATATCCACATCATTCACACCATAGTGCATCGTTAGGGGCTCTGCCTGGCACATAACAGGTTGCAAAAGCAGAATGCATAAACAACAAGCAATAATAAGATGCATGAGATAGTCTCCCGATCAAACAAAAATGGAGTTGGTTACACCAACTCCGATTGTGACTATTTTATAGCATAGTTTGAGGCGTCTTGTCAGGAAAGTTCCCACTGTTCATCAAAGCAGCCCCATTGCCAGGCGGACATATAGCGGACACAAAAAAGAAACGGCTCAAGCAGGTATAGCTTAAGCCGTTGTTTTATTTGGTTGCGGGGGCAGGATTTGAACCTACGACCTTCAGGTTATGAGCTTTACGTACAGTCACCAACCACCACAAACCTCAACAATCATCATAATATTTTTCAATGACTTAGTATGTTTCAGCTGTTGAGGTTTGTTGCGCTTTCTAGGCCATTCTTGGGAGCAATTACT
>WGLU01000006.1 GCA_016125375.1 Pseudomonadota bacterium
GTTCGACAGGTCCACGCCTTGCAGGGTCGGGCTTTGTTGCAGGTACACATCGTTGATGGCGAACTCAATCTGGCGGAAAACCTCCGCAGTTCGCTCAATCCGCTGCTGCTTGATTTGAGTCGAGTTTTGGAAAAGACCTACGGTAATCGAGGTCACAAGGTAGAAGAAAACCCCCATCAAACCAAAAAAGAAAATAGCCTGCATAGCTGCAGTACCGCCCCTAGCTGTTAACCGGTTACTGGAACCTTATGAAAAGGCTCACCAACCCGAGCTGACAAAAGAAATGACAGTAGGGTTGCCCTTATCGTCAGAGAGTTCGACAAAATCTTCCCCGACGGAAGTAATTTTCAACTGCGACGGACCAGCAGCTGCAATACGCGCTTTTACTTCGTCAGATACAATGCTCGCGAGGTTAGCATCAATCCCTTCCAGCGACTCCACCAGTTGAACAACCTTGTCGGCGCTTACAACCGGAACTGTAACCGTATCGCCGATTTTACGCCATTCGTCGTCTACCAGAATCGAACCGCCGCGCGGGCCAATCATCACACCCTCGACCACAACACCCGACACGTCCGGAACAAACGCGTTATCATCCTTCAGGATGTTGCGAATCTCAGCCAGCAGCGATGCTGCCATCATGGCTTTTTGCTGTTGGGCTGTCAGCTCAGGTGTTGCAACCTGCTCTTCCTCTTCCTGTACTTCCTGCACAATCTTCTCGACCGGCTTTTCCTTGATCGGGAACGGCGACAGGTTACCTGCGTATGCCGGAGGCGGTTCAGCTTCCAACGGGTTGGTCACACGCCACAACAGCTCCTGCGCCCATACGCCATGTGCCAGCAGCAAAGCCGCGCCGGCAAGGAGGATAGTCCACGTGCGGATATTAACCCTTGTCGAGACCATAGAGCGTTCCTTCAACGTACAGGTTAACGATGTTGCCGTAACCCTCGCCGGGTTCCAGCGTAATCTTGTTCAAAACCACCTTATTGGTGTTGTGCAGCCAGTCGACCTGGTTCAGCGCATCCTGGTAGGACATGGTCCCTTCCAGAGAGAACCGGCGCGTATAAACGGTTGTCGAACCCACCTTGCGGTTCGTTTTGGCGCGGGTTTGGTACTTCATTGTGGAATCTTCCAACTCCAGGTGGCGGAGAATCTCCAGTACCGTTGCCGTTTGTTCGTTAATGGTAAAGTTGTCCAGTTCACCAATGTCGGCGTTGAACTGGTTGCCTTTGGTCAGTTCCTGACGCAAACGCTGACGCTGCCCCTCTTTCTGGGCAACCTGCGTCTGGAAATCTTGCGCCTTTTTAAAGGCGAAGAACGCGCCAATCAGCAGGGCACCAATAATGACCAACCACATGCGTTTAGAGCTGGTACGCGTCATCATTCTACCTGTACTCCTATACGCAGGCTGATGTTGTTGGCACCGGAAGAGGGCATTCTTTCAAGTTTGCGAATCCACGGGCGCGACTCCAGTGCCGATTTGGCAACACGTTCCTGATCGACCAGCAGGTAACTGGTGCCGTCACTTGTAATCGTGGCCACAACGTCGATTGTTGCTTCTTTCTTGGCGCTCTTACTGTTTGTCGTGTTCCGGCGGCCGGCACGGGTGGTCACACGGTCACCCTCGGTGTCCAGCTCCAGCTTTTGCAACTGGCCAAACACAGTAGAAACGTCACCCGCAGCGTGCATAATTGCCGAGGGGCGCTGCTGAAGCGGTTTGGCGAGCGCCTTCAGGATTTCTGTCGGGTTTTTGATCGAACCTAGTTTCGTACTGGTCTGGCTCTTCCGTATTTGCGCCTCCAGTTCCATAATCCGCTCGTCGAGCGTTTTTGTGTCGTTGTAGGTCATCAACGCAAAGCCGATACTTGCCACACACACCAGCAACGCAAAGATCGCGGCGACCAGCAACGCCATGCCAAAGTCACGGTGCAGATACAGTGGCTTTTTGTCTTTATCAACGTTAAGGGTTTCGAACTTGACCACTTCCAGATCGAAAGGACGCATTTCGTCCGTCAACTTCTGGAGTGCGTCCTCGTTACTGTGGACGGCGATACAAATATTCTCGCGGTTACCCATAACCTGGCGCTCGGAAATGGCACCCACCATCGCCTGCACAGGGTCCTGCCCCTTGATGTCAAAACGCGAGATGCCCCAAGTCTCGGCACCATCGTCTGTAATGCTGCGCAGACCGTGAACAATCCAGCGGTCGCCAAACAGGTAATAGAACACGCTGCTACCGGCAGGGACAAAATCCTCTGGCAGGAACACCTCAATCGCATGGCGGCGTTCGGCCAGATCTTCGGGCAGCAGACCGTAGACAACAACCGTGTTCCCTTCCATCCGCCACAGAGGCATCTGCCCCACGTCACCGTAACGGTCGCGGACGGACTTGTCGTTAACACTCGGGATATCACTGAATCGGCGAATCTGGTCGCGCGACGGCACAAAAACGGCCACCGCATCCTGACGGTAGGAGTCGTTGTGATGTATCCCGTTACGGGAAAACAGAATCACGTTCACCTGTTATACGCTCCGTTTTCGGCTGTTCTTATTATTGTTCTTTTTAATTGTACGCGTTTTTTAGAATTCCATCAGCGCAAAAATCGGCGCCACAAGACTTGTATACATACTCATGATGAACATTGGCATCAGCAACGCCATCACAATCATGTTCAAAGCAGCAATCGCCTTACGCGTTACACGCTCGTACTCAGTTGTATACGGTATCTTCAGGTCTTCTACACGTTCGGCAATTTTACCGGTCTTTTCGCCTGCTTCTACAGCGTTACGGAAAGATGCCCGCAGGGGTACACGCGCCAGCGCATCACCCAACCGCAAACCCTGCTCGTGTTCGTTTGCCGCGATACGGAAGGTACCGGCGACAATCTGGTTGTCCAAGGCACTGGCAATAGCACGCAGAACGTCGTGCAACGGCATCCCTGCGCGGACAAGCGCAGGCATAAAATACACCACCATTACGCCGTTAAATGCGATGGAAATCCGTTTGGTTGGCGTAAAGCCCCAGATGAACTTCTCGATAATATTCCGCATAAAGTTGGTCTTGCGGGTCAAGAACACAAACAACGGGAACATTGAGAAAACAAGCGGAACAAGCCAGTTTGCCCGCAACCATACAGAGAAGTGCCAGTACCCCTGAATAATCTGCGGAAACTTGTCCAGCGCCTCGGGTTTACGCTGCAATACTGGCCCCAGCACCATCGGCAGCATGAAAATGGCCACACCAAGGGACATCAGGATAAGCATAAAGCCGCCAATCAGTGGCATGGCCAGACGACGGCTCAATACACGGGTTGCATCCTGACGCATAACCATTGCCTCGACCATAGACGGCACAGCTACGCGCAACTGGTTGGAGCGTTCGGCCGCTTCTAGAACAGCGAGTTCCTGTTTGGTAAACCCCAGCTGGGAACGGCGCAGTGACTCGTAAAACGGAATCTGGCCCGACTCATACTCTGCCGTCATGCGGCTCATACGGCCCGCAAGGGATTTATATTCGTCACGCGAAAAAGCTTCGCATGTATTGCGGATTGCCTCGTTCACGGGCATGGTACCGCCACCGGACGTCAACCAGGAACCGAGCGTACGGAAAAACTCAATCCTGTCTGTTGGCGGTAGGGTAGATATGCCGAATTCAATAGCCATAACTGCTGTTCCCTAGCCTGCCATCGCCAGTTCGACAATCACGTCCTGCAGCTCATGCACATCCGTAATGCCCTCTTTAATATGCAGGGTGCCCATGTGGCCCATGGGTTTCCAGCCTGCGCGGCGGGCAATTTCTTCAATACGGGCGTACTGGCCTTTTGCAGCAGCTTCGATCATCTCCACATTTGGCTCCAGCCACTCTGCAACTGCGATGCGGCCTTTGTAACCGGTAAAGTTGCAGTTAGGACAGCCGCCACGGTGATGCGTATACAGCGACGCCCCTTCAATAGGAATGCTGTACAGATCGAACACATACCGGGTCATATCATCCGGCACATCCATTTTGACGCGGCACTGCGTGCACAAACGACGTGCCAGACGCTGGGCGGCAATACCCCGGACGTACGACAGCATGAAGCCTTCTACGCCCAGTTCTTCCAAGCGGACCAGCGCATCAATGGAGGTGTTGGTGTGCAAGGTAGAGAATACCAAGTGACCCGTGTTGGCCGCCTCGAATACGAGTTTGGCCATCAACTGGTCCCGGACCTCACCAAAAATGACCACATCGGGGTCGGCACGTAGCGACGACTTGAGCAGCTCAAGTGCACTACGGGCAGGATCACCTTCTGCAATTTCCATCTGTACAGCGTAGCCTTCCACACGTTTCTCCGGTGGATCCTCAATCGTATGGACACTTTTACCACGGGCCATGGGGTTGGCACTGATAACAGCCGAGTGAATGGATTCGGTTTTACCGGAACCCGTAGGGCCGGTCCAGAAGATCACCCCGTTTGGCGCTTTGGCTGCGGCAAGCAGCTTGTTGATGAAGTATTTCGGGTAGCCCAAACGCTCCAGCGACATCGTATCCGGATTCAAACGGCGGACAACAATACGCGGCACAGGTCCCTGACGGCCTGCGTGTGGCTGTATCTGAACACGCCAGTCGAAGCCGCCACGGGTAAACGCACCTTTGTTGGGGTGGTTCAGGTTGACCTTTGGCATACGGGCCACGTTTTCGATACGGACGCGCAAGCGCTCAAGCTGGTCTTGCGTAATAATCTCCCGGGGCTGTGCAAAACCGTCAATACGGTATTTGATGGTCGCCTTGGGGTCGCCTTTAATCGACGGGTCGATGTGAATATCGGATGCGCGGGCATCCACAGCTGTGGAAATAATCCGGTCCAGAAGCGCCTCGGCCTCCATACCCTCATCCACGTCTGTACCTTCATCACCGGACAGCCAGTACTGGCCGCACACATCTCGGTTTGCATAGTGCCAGAAGTACGTATAGCCGGGAATGATATCGTTCAGCTGTGCTTCTATCAGCATATCACGCGTACCGGTGGCATGGGCGAGGTGTAGTTCGTTCTCGCCACGTTCTGTGTGGCGCATACGCACAGGAATCACGCGTTTGTCACGGAGCAGTACCTGCGCACGGGAGTCCATGTCCTTACGCAAGTTACGCGCACCTTCAGGCAAATCCTGAATGGTCAGAAGCTCAAGGCGGCCTTTGCTGCGCGCGATGGCCCGGGCAAGCTGGTCACGCTCAATCAGTTTTTCGGTAACAAGGTCCTTCACAATGAGCTGCGGCAGACGGTCGCCATTCAGCAGGTCACGGATACGTGCAACAGCCAGCGCATCGATGTTCAGGTCTTCCGCTGTAGAGAGCACCTTCAGAACGCGGTAGTACTCGCGCTCGTGTTCCGGGCGGTCCAGATATTTCTCATCATCTTCAAAGGCAACTTCTGAGGCCTGTCTAAGCTTTTGCTCGTTCGAGGTGACCTTGTCCACATCCAGAACAAGCATGTCGTCGTCGTTGCTACCATCCATTCCCAGCGGCTGAGCATCCAGGTCTGAACTGCCAAACGGACGGTCCGCTTCGGCCAGCGGCTCGGCATACGCATCTTCGGTAACACCAAAGTCATCCAAACCACTTAGTGTCTTGTCTGCAAGAGACGGCTCTTCGACAGATTTGGTTTCCGGTTCTTTTTCACCCAAAACCAAATCATCAAGGTCTACAGCTTTGGGTTCTACCGGAGATTTTGCTTCTGGAGCTGCGGATTCTTTCGCGGCCGGGGCGTCAGCAGACGCCTTCTGTGCAGGCGCAGCCTCTTCAGGAAGTTCCGGGGCAACCTCTACCTGTACGTCGTCAGCAGGAGATGCTTCTGCATCCCCTGCCTTAACGTCCTTACGGGCATCTGATTCGGCTGGTTTTTTGGCCTTTTTCTCCTCCGGCTTGCCATCTAATTCAGGCAGGTCGGCGTCTTCCTCAAGGTCAAATACCCATCCGTTATCATTGTCTTTTGTCATTCAACAACCTGTTTGTTTTTATTGTTTAGGTGTTGAGCGGTACTTAGTTGATGAGGTTGGAGTAGTATTTCACATCAACAGTTGTACCGTTATCGGTGCCTTGTACGCGGCCTTTTGCGTAATCCACCTCACCGTCAATTTTCTTGTCGGCTTCCTCGTATTCCTGCTTGGGCACACCAATCAGGGTGAAGGTCAGGTAGGTTTGGCCGGTAACCGGTTCCACTTCCTCGTCCAGCGTCACATCGCCGCCACCACCAAAGAAGTGCTGTACCGGGTCCTGTGTACCGTCATAGGAAGGCAGATAGTTTTCGAACTCGCCTGGTTCGTCGCTGTACTGGGCATCAACTACTGTGCTGGTAATCAGTGCACGGAAGTTGGCGCTACCGTTACCAACACCTGTTGCGCCACCGGCCTGGTGCGGCCACACGGCGTGCTTGGCGAAGAACTGACCGACAGCTGTCTCAAACTGGCGCAAGTGCGAAGCCAGTTTAGTACCGCCGGCGCGCGAGAGCAGATCCCAACCTACGGAGGCGATAATCATAGTGATCAGGATGGCGATAACAGCAACGATCAGAATGGTCTGGTCGATGGTGTAACCGGCTACACCCTTAAAGGTTTTACCGAAGGATTTGTTAACCATTTTGTATTTCCCCTAGGTTAGCAGAATTTTAAAGTACCAGTTATATATGGGGGCTCTCACAAGCCTGTTCCATGCTTTTACTAGCTCAGGCGTTTTACCTGCATCAGCACAATGAACTCCACATCTGTGTAACGGATCTGCTTCTCCTGGAAGGCATTGCCCAGCGCGGGAATACCACGCAGGAATGGCACACCGGACTCAGCATCCACTGCCAGACGACGGTTCAAACCACCAACAACCTTAATTTCACCATCACGTACACGCACCTTCTGGTCAATCAGACGTGTGTTAGCGATAGGAATATGGTCGGTTTGCGACGAGCCACCAAAGTTTTGCTGCAGGTCACGCGTGGTTTGCTGTTCTGTGATCGGCACCTGGATGTGAACCGTGTGGGGCTCATCACCATCGGAAATCTGGGCCGTAACAGAGAATTGCACGCCAAAGAACACCTCATGCTGCTCTTTTGTGATGTTCACAATCGGGTCACCACCACTGTTCGGAATCGTTTCCGACTGCGAAATGAAGTAGATGTCGTTAAAACCATCAATAAGCGTTACTTTTTGGCGGTCCATAACCTCTACAGTCGGGTTCATCACGCTGTATGTCGTAGTGTACTTCTCAATAAAGTTCAATACAGCATCAATGTTCGGGTCACTATACCCAAAGAAACCACCACCTGTCGCCACGTTACCGGTTACCAGTCGGGCAATGGCACTTGTCAGAGATACGTTAACCGCACCAGCCTGGTTACCACGGAGCGCCTGAATAATCGGTGTATAGCCCAGCGGAATAATGGAATCACGGTCCGGCTCGAGGTTGGCACCAACATCGCCAGCCTGATCGTAGCCGCGCGTACGCGTTACAGCAATAACACGGGCTTCTACAAGCAGACGGCGGCCAGCGACATCCTGCACGTGGTTTACAATCTCGTCAGCTGTACGCAAGACGCTTGCAGGTGCACGCATCTGAACCAGGCCAACGGCACGGTTGATACGGACGTAACCGCACTCGAACGAACCGCCGGGAGCCGCTGAACGACCAGCCGAGCTAGAGGCAGCTGTTGGTGCACCACCACCGGCGCCGCCAAGCAGGGTCGGAGGAGGCAACAAGGATGCGTTCGGTGCAATACCACCACCGGCACTTTCTTCGTACTCGGAGCATGAACGCTCGATCAGCGTGTTCAGGTCCAGTTCCAGTTCGGACCACAGGTCGCGATTTTCAGTAATCTTCATAAACGAGTTACCGCCGGAAACAGCATTACCGGCAGAGGCCTGTTCAGAGCCGCCAGATTGGGACAGCGAGGCTGTATAGGCCACTTCCTGCGTTTCCTCGCGTTGAGGCTCCATCAGGTTAATAGTCCATTGACGCATTGGCAGACCGGAAATGGTGTAGTAGTCGCCAGCATCTTGCAGGCTCAGCCCGTGCGGCGCCAAAATCGCTTCAAACGCGTCCATACAGGTAATGTTCTTAAGCGATGTTGTAATTGTTGTTTCTGCCAGCCGGTCCTTGTTTTCGGTAATCACAAGGTTAATACCGCACTGGTCAGCCAGGCCGCGGACAGCCTGTGCCAACGACACGTTAACACCGGGAGAGAATTCTTCCAGACGCTCTTCATCAGCAGAGGTCAGCACCAGCAGACGACGCTCGCCTTCACGCACAATCTGCACGCTGTATACATCCTCAATGTAGGCACGGGCCTCATCGAATGTCAGGTCGGAGATAATGACCTTGCGGTTTGTCAACTTGCGGACACCCGACCCCCAACGTACGGCGACGTTGTAAGTGGAGGCCACCTTCTTCATCATATCTTCCAGCGTGTAAGCACCCTTGGCGCCCAACAGGGCGTTAGCTTGCATTTGGCGCTTGCTGATGGGATCCCCCACCCCCAGAACAGACGCGCCCTTTTCTTCGTAGTCTTTGAACGCATTGTTAGGGCTTTCTTTCTGAATGTAGCTAATGTCACCGCAGGCGGTGAGTGCAATGGCTACGAGGGCAAGGACGAGTTTCTTCATTGTGTTTTTATCCCACCAAATCCAAAGCGGTTGCTTTGGGTTACAACCACCAGCTTACCGCCGGGGAAGATTTCGTACTTCAGGTTAAACAGGCGCAGAACACGGTCCATAGCAATGCTGAACGGCTCCTCAATGTGGGCAGGCTTCAACACCTGATCCTGGCCCGCATACACACGCAGACGCCATTGGCCTTTACCAGCCTGGTTCACAACGTTCTCCAGCGCATCCACCAACGGAATTTCATCATAGTGGAGGGAAACCATCGCTTCTTTCAACGTGCTCTCCGTTACAGCCGGGTCACTGCCATTCGGCACGGAACCATAGGACGACACAGAGCCGCCACCCATGTTGTGCATACCCTGACGGTCAGTGATGATAAGCTTGGTCACGTTATCGTAACGCATAACGCGCAGCGGCTGGGCCGAACGGCTCTGCAAGCGCATCAGCAGCGCGTTCAAGACATTCATGAACGGCTCTTCAGCATAGACGGATATTTCCATGTCCGGCAGCGCTGCGTTGGTTTCGCTCAAATCCCAAACAACCGACCAGTGACCGCCGCCAATCTGGTCCATCATGCGCTGAATGGCATTCCGGACAGAGATACGATCCTCACGCAAACGCACAATGCTGTTGGTCATATCCAGCGAACGGGTTGCCGTGGTCGAGCCAATCGCAATTTCTACACCGCCATCGACATTGCGCGGCGCCGGCGCAATGGCTTGCGGGTATGGGTACGGTGTCATTGCAGGCGGAACACCCATCGGGGCCATTGGCGCCATCGGCGCTACGGTCTGACCACCGGGGGGCGGCATCATCTGCATGGGCATACCACCATCCATGGGGGGCTGACCCTGATCACCGGCAATGCGGTTCAATTCGTTTTCATATTCATCCTTGGCAGGCTCGCCCATACCATACTGGACCTGAGCCAGGTAGACTTTCTGCTCCTGCTCGGTCATCAGACGGTGCTGTTGGTGGGGCGGCACGTAAATGCCACGGGTGTCATCCGCGTAGTATGGCGTTGTGGTTACCGTTACCGGCGGGACGTAACCCGGAGTTACCTGAGCCACGGCCGCAGCCGAATGGAAGAGAGCCACAGAAAAGGCGCCTATCGTCGCTCTTCTTATCATTATTATGTATCCTCTTAGCGTTTGCGACGGCACTATATATAGTTTCCGTAGATTTTACTTTACACAAGAAACGTATCGTATTGTATAAAAAAAATAACAGAGATTCACAGATATCGTATCATAACTCTTACGTAACATCCCACAATCGGAGCAGCTAAAAGTCTATGTATGATCCTAAGTTCCGAATGGCACTGCTCATTAGCATCATTGTTTTTGTGTATGTTGCCTTCAATATTGTGACCGAGTACATCCTCGGTGACTCGGGTTTGACTATGGCTCAATATATAGCGGGTGTCACCGAAGTTGCCTCTGCAATCATCGGCGGGTTCGTCTTTGTCGCCATATCGACAAAATTTATTACTTTCGAAAAATTCAAACGGACCGGCTTCGAGGCCACCTTCCGTGACGAGACTGGGACAGGTTTCAACTTCCCCGTTTCCCTGAGCAAGTTCCTGCCCGACATTATCGCGGCGCCAACATGGCGCAACATCAGTGAGGTTGAGGCTGAGCTGATGGGTTTCCTGAACGGCTACCGCGACTGGCCCTACGACATTACCGGCGAGACCAACAAATCCCTCTACCACAACGCCATGCAACAGTGGCAGGCTATTCAAAAGCTGCCCAACACCACCCCCTTGCACGGTATTGCAGCACTGGCGCAGGATTTGGGGAAAGTGTATGCCTACGCCGAAAAACGTAAGCAGTTCCCGTTTTCGGAGTTCTGGAAGCGCGACAAGGTCACATACAACCGACGTTGCCTGGAACACGGCGGACTGTCTGCTTTCATCCTTTCCACAATCCCCAGCTTTATGCGCATGGATGAACGTACCCGCCGCGCTGTACTGATTGCTGTCCGTTACCGCGACAACCCGTCTCAGATTCCAGCCAATTGCGACCCGCTGGCTGTGGATATTTACGAAAGCCTGCACAAGGCCCATCAGATGGCTCTGGAAGAGGAAGGCTCCAGCCAGAGCGATCTCAATCCATCTGAGGTAGAAATTGGTGCCCTGAAAGAGGAAATCACAGCCTACTTCCAGTCCATTCTGCGTAGCATGGAGCTAAACCCCGTCGGGCAGAGCGAGAAGAGCGACGGTATTTACGTCGGGAATGGTATCTGCATTCTGCGCATGAACCGTTTCGTGAGGGCTTTTGCAGCTGTACTGACCCCAAAAACACGGACACGTTTTAACCTGTGGAGCTTTGACGGGCGACAGCACCCGAGCTGGAAGTTCTTTATCAGCGCCCTGCGTGACAGCGGCTACCTGTTGGAGCGCTTTGAGGAAGTGGACGCAAAAGACGGTCTGTTCTCCCTGCGTATCAACGACCTTGTATACCAGAACTGTATTATGATTCAGGTTGACGCCTCATTGTATACAGACCTGCGCGCCTCACTGGATACCCTGCCCAAATGGAACGGCATCATCGAGGTGGAGCAATCCAAGGAGTTTCTGGTATCGGAAGTCAAACGCAAGGCCACAGAAGTTGAGGCCATGCTCGAACGGCTCCGGCAGGAGGTCTAGCCCCCTGCACAAAAGGAAAGAGCCCCATTTGGGGCTCTTTCCTTTTGTTTGTCAGCAATTACTTACGTACGCCACTCGCCTCGCTGTCCACCTCGTGGGAGAACAGGAACGTCGAGAAGAAGTAGTAGCAACCGCTTACCAGCACACGGCGTGTGTTCACAGTCCATTGTGGCGTAAAACCACTCAGGCCTGTCGCAACACGAATGAGCTGGGTTGTAGCAAAGTCGGCAGGCTTGCATGCCTCCGCCAGTTTGTCATCCCCTTCTGCTTTCATGACCGTACCGGCCCACCAGGCAAAGCCCAGCACAGAAAACAGCAGGATGATGGTACGCGCCAGATCCATAGGCGACCTCTTTTCTTATTGGCGGAATCTTACAGACCTTCAACCTCGGCAGCAGCGGCAGCAGCTTTAGCTGACGGCTCGGCCTTTTCAGCCTTCTCTGCCTTGGGTGCTTTGGCTTCAGCGGCCGGTTTAGGTGCTTTTGGCTCTTTAGCCTGGGCTTTTTTGTCGGTCAGGTTGTAGCGCTGGGCGATACGGGACACGAAGTTGGCGCCACCCATGTCGATGTCGTGACGGTCAATCTCTTCCTTCATGCGCTTCATCATGTAGTCCACGCTCTCGCTGAAGGCTTGCTGTGTTTTTTCAAAGTCCTGACGGCTGGATTTAGCCATGTAGCCACGGGTACGGCGGTCGGCCTGCACAATAATGTGCTCCCACAGGCGGGCAAAGTTAATCATGTCGGTTGCCTCGGGGGTGGTACGTACAACCACCTCAGCGCTGTAGCCGTTACGCTCCAGCTGAGCTTTCTGGTTTTCCAGACGTGCGGCAAATTGGTTTTTACCTTTAGTCATCAGTCATTCCCTCCAATCGGGGTTGCTTTCAATAAACGGAGCATGCGGTGCATACTCCCAGTGTACAAGTTCAGTGCGCCAGAGGCGTCAACACCCAAACCATATGTGTGGCAGGGCATGTGCCGTCAAGGCCAAGATTTAAAGTTTACCCGCTTTGGCATACACAAACAATCCCCTTCCCAAAAAGGCAACGGCGCCCTTTCAGGGCGCCGTTTTGTATACATACGTTACCTTAGCGGGCAACAACGATCTCGATGGTGTTTTCATCCAGATGGTCGGCCGGCATGGAGGCAATCGGCACGCTCGCCACATTGGATACACGACCCAGGTAGCGGCTGATGGCGCGTACACGCTCACGGAACTCTTTAGAGGCCGGGCGGGCGCCGCGGGCAAACAGGGCAACCGGCTTGTCATCACGCAGCGCTTCTACAACGGTGCGGGAGGAGCTCAGCTGGTCACGGCTTGGCCATACCTTGCGGTCTTCGTATTTGACGGTCCAGATAGCGACCGAAGCTTCGGCCTCTTCTTTCACCTTGGGTTCTTTGTCAGCCAGGCTGGGCAGACCAAACGACTGCGGCGCAGCTTGTTGGGTCAGCGGCTTAGCCATGGCAGGTGCGGGCTGCAAGGTCGAGGTAATCACTTCTTGCGCCGGCATGTTGTGGGCAACCTGCTGGAAGCTGGCGACTGGCAATTGTTGTACACCACGGGTGCTGGCAGCGGCACCGCGGGCAAACGGCGACGTCACTTGAGTAAAGTTGGTGCCTTGTTCGCTTACAACCCCGTAGCCTGTTGGCTGAATGCCGCCTTCGGTGGACTCACCCAGCGAGGAGATGCGCGCAAGCTCGTTGCGCTCGATTACCTGCATGCGGCGGTCCAGACGGATCATCGCACGTTCAACGCGGCGAACACGCTCATCCAGACTGTTAACTTCGGAGATTGCACGGCCAGCCATCATCTGCGCATTGGATTCCTGCGCCATAAAAGCGGGAGGATACGGCGCGTAGGCCTGTTGGGTTGTCTGGCAGCCGGCAAGGGCGGCACAAACGGGAACGAGGAGCAGTATTTTTTTCATAATTCTCACCATTTCTGCGGTTTTTGCCCGGTATTTTTGTTGTTTTTGCGCTTCAAACGATGAGCGTAAGCACATGAATACACACGATTAATATGGCACAAGTTAAAGTGATGTCACAAGTAAAATGTGCGCAGTGCCACCAGATATTGTATGCGGGATGTTTTGTCAGATACGGGAGATAAAGAAGTCGCGCACGGTTGCCAGCACCACACGGAACATGCGGATAACTGACACGAGAACCCACGTAACCCCCAGATAACTCCAGATGGCGACCATTTTGACGCCGTTCTGAATTGCCTGGACTGTTTGCATGATGGCGTCGTAAGTACCGACCTTCCAGAACCACAGGATGTACATCAGCAGAACGAACATCGCCAACACCTTGAGCGGTGTCTCCAAATTCACCAGCACGGTGGCGATTGTATCGATACTCAGCAGTGGTTCGTGTTGTCCGGCCATAGGCTCTTATCCCGAGAAAGTATGATAACGTTCGGCAATCCCCAACCCCTGCTTGAAGGGCATGCGGAAGCGTGGCATGTCGATTTCCTTGTCCTCAACGTTCAGATGCACCAGTGGGACCTGCAGTTTCATCACCACACCGCGGCCCATAAAAATGGCCTCACCGTCGTTCAGGTTCTTAAAGTCTTCGGGGCGGACAATAAAGTCATGCTTGTGGCTGATAGACTTACCAAAGCTACGGCCACGGCCGCCCGTCCGCAGGGCCGAGGCGTCGTCGTCACCGGCCTGAAAGGACAGGTTTTCGCCAAAACTTTCGCTCACAACCTCTTTAAGCATTTCACCCGCTACTTTACTCATAACCTCGCAGGATTCCGGCTCCTGTAACAGGAAAGATATCTTGTTCCACGTATTACCGAAGATTTTGGCGGCAAAGTCATCGCTCAGGCCATTGCCCTTATCCGTCAGGGACGAATAGGTCTGAATAAACGGGAACAGGCAGATGTTTGACGAACGGGCCTGCTCGAACACCGGCGCGAGGGACGGCATGGCGTAGGAGGAAAACTCGTCCATCAGACACAGGAACGTGGGCGACGGCTTGTAGTCGTCGTTCTGAATCTGGCCAATGGCGGTCCGCAGGTCGGAAATCAGGAACTTGGCAAAGTCGACCGCAATCTCGCTTTTGGAGAGCATCGGCAGGGCCACATAGACCAGCAGATTCTCACGGATAGCCTGGTAGAGGTCAATCTCCGGGTTGTACGGGTTCAGCACTTTACCTGCGTTCCCGACGTAGTAACTGTGCAAACGGCCGGCAAGGTCACCAAAGGTGTGCTGGAGCTTCTGGGTGTTCATTTCCTTGGCACCGGTGCGCGGGTTGACCGCCATCATCTGGTCCATAAAAATTTTGAAGTCCCGCGCTTCTTTGGTTGGCGGTGCTTCCTTGAGCAAGGCACGCATCGCGGTTTCGTTCGACATCAGTACGTTGAGGTCGCCGAAGTTATAAGGCTTGTCGATGCTCTTCAGGATACCCGCAATCGCCCGCATGCCGCGACCTGCCTGCGAGCGGAAAAACGCGCCGCTACCGCCCTGATCGGGCAGAAGCATCATGATACGGGAGGTCACTTCGTCGTTATCGCCGCGCAGCAGGGGGTTATACGTATTGGAAAAGGCGGCATCACCGATGTTGATAATCCTGACGTCCTGCCAGCGGTTGTGCTGCTTGGCGAGGGACAGGAACTCGATAATCGCTTCCTTGGAGTTTTTACCGTCAATGTGGATGGCACCGCCACCGCGCATCATCTGCTGCTTGAGGATAAGGTTCAAAAAGTTGGACTTACCGCCACCCGTCGCCGCAATGCCAAGGCAGTGCCGCGTCATCATCCGCGACTCGAGTTTAAGTTCCTCGTTGGGTTTCCACTGGGCCACTGGGCTTAGTCCTTCTTCTGGTACAGAACTTCTTTGATCTTGCCGAAGTAATACTCGTCCGGCACGCGGTTACGCGTGTTTTTGCTGGTGTTCGTGCGGCGGGTAAACAGGTAGTACTTCAACACCTGCGCATTCACCAGCAGGCCCGCAAAGGCGCCGAGCAAAAAGCCCAGCATCGCATTGCGGTCAACAAACTCGGGCTCGGAGGTCGACGGGTGCAGGCACCAGACGAACAAACCAAAAATCGTCAGCGGTTTGGCAAGCCAGAGCAACCGCTCCGTCGCGATCTTCTGGTATTCGTAATTGGTATCGAGCTTTTTCTGTACGTTGGCTGCCATCGCAATCAACCGCCCTGCGTAATTTTGGTGAAGTAGTCCTTCAACGTCAGCTCGTCCACGTAGCCGGCAATCCGCTCCATGGGTTTGCCGTTGCCACGGTTAATGATAAGCGTCGGAGTTGCCTCGATTTTATAGGCATCCTTTTCGCCTTTCATCAAAGGCCGCCACTGGCAGTCTACCTTACCGTGAATATTTTGCACATCCTGACCGGCGGGCGTCATATCCACACAGGTGACCTGTATCTTGTTACCAAACTGCTTAATCAGGCTCTGGAACCCGGGCTCAAACTTTTTACAGAACGGGCACTGCGCACTGAAATAGTAGCTGATACGCACCGGCTCCGGACCGCCAAGGGCCACAGAAGGCGTCAACGAGCCCCCCATATCCGTGTTCACACCACCCAAGCCCGGTGTTGCCTGCCCCGGCAGTGTGATGTAGGGGTTGGCCGAAGCTTGCATATAAGGGTTGTTCGGGTCGTTATGCGCCTGCGGCTTATTGGCATTGGGATTAAGCAACGCCTGAAGGCTTGCGGGCAATGGCACCCCAAGGTCCTGCACAGGGGGCAGGTCATCCTGCATACCTTCCATGCCGGGAAGCGGCTTGCCCGTTTTCATGGCATCATCATAAAGCTGCTGGGCCTGTGTCCACATAGCCGCCAACTGGCGCGAACGGGTAATGGTTTCGTTGTATTTATGAATCCATTTTACAGCGTTTTCCAGCGTAGGCTCCAAGTTGAAGGCCACAAACTCGCGCGGTGGTTTACCGTGGTTCTCGAGGAACTCGTCAATCCGCTCATCGAGGGTCGGCTCTTGCTCGGCCTTTTGCTGGGTGTCTTGTTTCTTCTGTTCCTGCGGCTGGGTCTGGGACGGGTTTTCCGGCACCTTGGCCACAACATCCACGCCTGCGGGCTCTTCCTTCTTCTTGCCGTCACAGCCGGACATGCCGACCTGCCAGTAGCTCAGACAGCTTGCCTGTGCGCCATGCAACGGCACAAATGCCAACAGACCCAAAAGGGCCATGTATACACCTCGTGTCAGTTGCAGGTTCATCGCTTGGCATCTACCTCTTTACGCACCTGATCGTACTTTTTACGGAAGCTCTCGATAGAGCTCGCGATGCTGAAGTACCGGCGCTCGCCACCCGGATCCTGATAAATCATCACCGGGTAGTCCTTGTCCTTTACCTGATACAGCTTGGCAAGTTTATTGTCCTTGTCAAACCGGAAAGTCGGCGACTCGCCGGTATACTGCATCATCCACTTGGGCAGCGGCATATCCCGTGCTGCCTTCTCTGGATCCTTATGGGTTTCCTCTTTAATATACGTCCGGAACAAAACTCCTTCTGTCGCCTCTAAACGCAGGAGGTTCTCGAAAACCCGCTTCTCCCCGTAGCTGTTGGTATCGACAAGGGCAATCGCATAACCGTAACGCGAGGCCGGATTAGGCCCTTCCGTCTGCCCTTCGGGAGTCGGGGTTTTGACACCGGACTGGAGCAATGCGGCAGCGTCCGACATGGAAGCCCTGCCCAAAGGCTGGGTCGGGGTAAATGTACCGGTCGGTTGGTTGAACGTCGAGTCACGGGCGGCGTCCAGCGTCACACCTGGGGCAATGTTAATGTTCTGGCGGGAGGTACGGTAAAAGTCGTTACGTTCCTGCATCTCTTCCTCGGACACGCCCGTATCACCCCCGTAGGACTCGATGGGTGTCATGGCCCCCGTTTCAGGGTTATAACGCCGAATCTGGGCCTGTGCTGCCAAAGGTGCGGCCAGGTACAGACAAACGGAAACGGTTATTATTCTTTTTATTAGTATTTCCACTTGTTCCTCAGGACCTCCCAATCCGCGGTACAGACGGTCATCGTACAGTTGGAGTCTTTCCAGTAAGTATATACATACTCACTTGCCTCAAGACGGCTGTCACTCAGGCCCGCCTTGGCGGCAACATAGTTCTGAACGCTTGATGTTGCACCGTCGGCACCTGTTGTTTCCGTCACGCCGAACACGTTGCTGGCAAGGTCAAGCATAGGTGTTGCCGTTGCGTTAGCCGCACGGGACTCCCAACGCAGGTCCGGTGTACCGATATTCTCGCACTTGGTTTTGTGCGGGTAGTCCAGGTTAAACCGCTGCGGACCGCGCGTATGGCGCTTGTAGTTCCAGATGGAGTATTCGATGTTCTTATAGGCACGGTAGCCTGCCAGACCCGACGCCGGGAACGGGTCACCCGATGTGGGCACCCAACCCATGCGCGGCTCCAGAGGGCCCCACGAACCGACACAGATGCTGCTCAGCGCATTGGAAACGGCGTCGATACCGATTTCGGACAGCACCGAACCCGGCGTACATAGGAATGGCGTGCTGCCAATCATGCTCTTCAAGCTCGCCAGAACCCCTGGAGGGCCATGCCGCCACGAGGTTTCCTGCATTTCGGAAATGTAGTTCGGCGCCAACTTTACGTCGGAGAACAAGTTCGTCAGTGCGGACAAGCTGTTCATAAAGCTGCCAGCCATTCCTGCGATATCGCCCAACGTCCCCAGCGCGGAAAGACCTTCTGTCAGGTTACCTAACGAGCCCAGCATACTATCCCCGCTGAAAAGCTGGCCGATCCCCTCCTGCAGGGACTTCGTTACACCTCCAAACGCCTCGCCGATAGCACCGGTCACTTGACCGACTGCACCACTGATAGCGCCGGTCACGGGCGCAATGGCCTGACCGATACCTTGAGTGACCTGACCAACAGCACCGGATATTTGCCCGGTTACCTGGCCAATAGCACCCGTTACAGGTGCGATAGCCTGACCTATACCGCCGGTAATCTGGCTGATGCCGGCACCAAGCTGGCTTGTAATCTGGCCAATGGCGTCACCTGCGCCGTTCATAATCTGCCCGGTGGCAGAGTTGAATTGGCCAATAGCCTCACCTGCACCGTTAACAACGGTGCCAGCTGTATCACTGATGGTACCAACTACGTTACCAGCACTGTCCACCACATCACTGCCAACAACTGCTGTGGCCGCATCCTTGATGCCACCACCAACCTGACCGAGACCGTCGCCGATAGCCCCTGTAACCGAGCCAAGGTTCAGGCCACCCAAGCCGGCACCAGCACCCGCAGCGGCCGCCGTACCTGTATCTCCGGTCGGCACGCTCAGACCCGCACCGTTACCAGCTTCTCCCGTTGCCGTACCGCCAACATCAGAAATGCTCCCTGCCGCATCCGATACAAAACTTGCCGTACTGGCGATGTCCGAAATGGTTTGGTTACCAATCAATGCGGCAATCTGGCTGGAACCCGCGTTACGGAACCACTTCCAGCCCCAGTTACCGAGAATAGCCTTGCTGATGACGATCGGCGGCAGAGCAGCCAGATACAAAGTCGGAACAACGGCAGCAGGCCATGTACTCACCTCGTCCGCAATATCACAAGACAGTGATTTCTTTACGTCCATTTGCCCGGCACTGGATTCAAAGCGCGCTGCCGGCGAAATACCCCACACGTGGGACTCGAAGTAAAGTTGCGGCATATAGCCGGCCGTTGGCATGTTCGACCGTAAGGGCGATACACCGGGGGCCGAACGGCCCGAGGGTGTGCCCATGCTCAACACCTGTTTCAGCTGGGATTTTTGTCCCGGTACGCTTTCCAGAGAGCCCGCTCCCGGCTCGCGTACTGTTTGCACCATCACTGTGGGTTCGGTGTAGGTGAAGGTCACGTCTGCCAGCGGGAAGCAGCCCTTACCCGGACAGCTACCGGGGCAGGCCGGATAGATTTTAACCTTGTACGACCAGTCAAAACAGTCGTCGTAGTTCATAGTGTCTTTCAGTTTGGCTTCACTCTTCATACCAAACTCGTCGGAGAGCGGCTTGGCCAACTCCTCCGCGCTGACTTTTGCGGCTTCTCCTGCGGCGGCACTCTCAAAATCGGCTTCGTTCACAGATTTATCAACCAGCGGGTTGCCTGTACCACCCTCTTCAGCAGCTGCGGGCAGGGCGGGCAACAAACCCGCCAACAAGACCCATATGTACCAGCGTTTCAGCATGATCACCGAACCTTTACTCCCCCGATGCTCGTGGCCTGCCCCTTACTGTCGCAGACAACCTTGTTCTTACGGATAAGGTCCTGCACGCCCTTGAGCTTGCCCGGGATGTCATTCGCCAGGGTGGAGGCTGTTGTTTGCAGCTCACCCAGTTTGCGCTTGTTGAAAATGTCTACATGGTTGACGAACTTTTTGCCGTCGGGAATCGCACAGAATGTCCCTGTGGTCGTATAGTCGCGGCGGTGACGGTAGGTACCGGACAAACTGGCGTGGCACTGGTTGTAGGTGAAGCTCTCCTTGTCACAAGCCAGATAGTAATCGTCAATCTTGAAGGTACTCAGGATATCTTCACATTTCGGCGTTTCGTAGACGTATTTCTCGTTTTCGTCGTCACGGCTATTGCGTGCCGACCGCCCCAACCCGTTCGGGCACACATTTGTGGTGCGCGGGTCAAAAGGCAGAATCTTGTAGTTCATTGCACTGCGGCCACCACCCTCGCCGCCGCCATTGCCGTTCATTTCATTAATGTCGACAATACGGGCGGTAATGTTTTTGCAGTCCACCTCAAAGTAACGAGGGGCTTCCGGGTCGCAATTGTTGAACTGGCGTCTGTTGTCCATGTCGAAATAATAACCGACACCCGTGAGCAGGCAGGTGTCATAACCGGGGTTTGTCTGCGGGAATCCGGCGGGCAAGTATGAGGCCTCGTGGCGGGCAACCTGCGACAGGGGAGTGCCGTCTTTAAAGTCATTGTTCAGGGTTGAGGCTTTTTGCTGCGCATCTTGCAACTTGATTTCAGCCATACACAGGAAGTTGGCAATTTCCACCGGGTCGGTTTTGGAAAAATCCTGCTTTTGCTGCGCATTGGCGGACAGCCCGCCCAACACAACGGCGGCAGCTACAGCAATGCCTGTATACAGATGTTTCATGTCCCCTCTCCCCCTTTGGGCGGCGTTTTGGCCCGTCATCCACATTCTTATTTACATAAGGTGCGGCGCTGTTTTTTTCAATCACCCTGCGGCTACAGGTCGCCTTCCGGCAAATTCTCAGGTGTTTCCTTATGGCCGTTTGGCACATAGTGGCTCAGACCCACCCAAACCTTGAATCCGTCGCGCATCTGGATGTTAGCCTTGGTGTTGTCGACCGATATCTCCGACACCTCTTCGTCCCGCTTCTTAATGATGCACTGTGCCCGTTCAAGCATATCATCCATAAACAGTTGCTCGCTTGCCGCGGCATGACGCCTGTATTCGGCCAGCGTCTGGCTGCTGATGCAGACAACCGCCCCCGACTTGAGGGTGCCTGCCTGGGCAGCACCGGCCGCCAACAGTAGAAAAACGGCGGGATAAAGCGCTTTCACGGGGAGATAGCTCCTTGTTAGAAAAAGACTTTGGGTATTTTGTCACAGTTTGGCGGCCACTTCAATTAACAGTGCCGCAGGTAGGGTTTTTGTGCTATGACTGTCTGGCTCAAAAAAATGAGGGTTCTCAGATGTATGCAATTGGCTACCCGCTGAATGCGCTCGTAGAAATCATCGACAGTGTTTTGTTTTTCTACACCATCGTCATTATTGCCGCCTCGGTCATCTCCTGGGTCAATCCGGACCCTTACAACCCGATTGTGCGCACCCTGCGTGCTATGACAGACCCACTTTTTGCAGCCATCCGCCGCAGGCTGCCCCGTACCGGGCAGTTCGACTTTTCGCCTTTTTTCGCACTCCTGCTAATTCTTTTCGTCCAGCGCGGGATTCTGCCGATTATCAGCCGCTTTATCAGCGAAAACATGTTGCAGGGCTAGCATGCCCCTTACCTCTGCCAAAGACGGTGTAACCTTACGGGTAAAACTGACGCCTTCTGCCAGAATTGAGGATGTGAGTAACTGTTTACAAACACCAGACGGTCCGGCCCTCAAAGCAAGTGTCCGCGCCGTACCGGAAGATGGCAAAGCCAATGCCGCTCTGTGTTTGATGTTGGCCAAAAAGCTCGGTATCCCCAAAAGTGCTGTGGCTGTGAGCTCAGGCCAGACGAACAGAATAAAAATTATCAGCATTCAGGGGTTATCCGCTGAAGATGTTAAAGCAAAACTGGGGTTCTGAAACATGACAACAACCGCCCTGCTGAAAGAAGCCCGCCGCGTCGGGCGCGTTACATCCCTCGTCAGCGCGGCTGTCAACATGAGTCTGGTCGCCATCAAGCTGGTA
Organism: Pseudomonadota bacterium; assembly: GCA_016125375.1. GTDB lineage: Bacteria > Pseudomonadota > Alphaproteobacteria > UBA1280 > RI-95 > RI-95. Next base: position 21,648 of record WGLU01000006.1, read on the forward strand.
CTGGGCACTCTGTCGGGCTCCGCTGCCCTGATTGCAGACGGTATCCACTCGCTGGCGGACCTGCTGACCGATGTGCTGACACTCGTTACCGTACAGATCGGCAGGACAGAAGCCGACGATAGCCACCCTTACGGCCACGGCAAGTTCGAAACCTTCGGCGCCCTCGCCCTTGCGATTGTCCTCTTTCTGACCGGTGTGTTCCTATTTTATGAGGCTGCTGTACAGCTTTACACCCACGCCCCGCTAAAACCCCTGCCCGCCTACGCCCTGTATGCCGCGCTCATCTCCGTTTTTGCCAACGAGGCACTGTTCCGCTACTGCCTGCGCGAGGGCAAACGGGTCAACTCCAACGTCATTATCGCCAATGCGTGGCATCACCGTGCCGATGGCCTGTCCTCCCTTGCGGCACTGTTCGGGATTGGCCTGAGTGTAGCCGGCTTCCCGCTGTTTGACCCCATAGCCGCCGCCGCTGTGGCACTTGTGGTGATGAAAATGTCTGTCAAAATCGGCCTCGAGTCTTTTGACGAGTTGGTTGATGCTGCCGTTGATACCGACACCCAAAACCAGATTAACGTCCTGATTACGGAAGCCGCGGGTGTGCGTGATTGCCACATGATGCGCGCCCGCAAGCTGGGCGGACATATTCTGGTTGATGTCCACGTGGATGTGGATTCGCACATTTCCGTCTCCGAAGGGCACCTGGTGGCCGAACGGGTCGAACACATGCTCAAGGAAAAGGTTGACGGTGTGACGGACGTTATTGTCCACATCGACCCCAAGGGCGGCGGTGCCGTATCTCCCCACGCCGCCCGGCGCAGCACCCTGAAAAAGCATATTCTGGACACACTACAGGCCGAGGCACCCGCCATTAAGACGGAGCCCTACATTGTGCTGCACTATTTCGACCATCATATCGAGACCGACATCATCCTGCCCGAAGCGGACAGCAAGCCCCTGAAGAAAGCTCTTCCCTTCCTGCGCAAAGCGCTGGAGAAGCCACAGGGGCCGTTCCAGCAAGTTCGCATCCACCTCATGCTTAAGGACTAAAAAAACCGCCCTTCCGGGCGGTTTTTAAATGTAAGTAAAGACTTACTTAGCAGCAGCCTTTTTACCGGCCTCGGGCTTTGCAGCGGCAGCGGCTTGTTGCTGTTGCTGCATGTACAGACCGTGGAAATTGATCGGCTCGATAGTCGGTGCACGGAAACCCGCGGCGGCGATGTTGCTCATCATAATCTGACGGGCAAACGGGAACAGCAGGGCAGGCGCCTCAATACCCAACAGCGGGCCTTTTTGCGCATCCGGAATATCTTTCAGCATGAAAACACCGGCGTAGGCAACTTCGATCATGAAGATGGTCGGTTCTTTATCGCCTTTCGATTCGCCACGCAGCTTGATAAGCACCTCGTGGTTATCATCTCCCAGTTCACGGGCCTGTACCATAACTTGCAGCCCCAGATCCTGTTTGCTGCTGGTTACAAAAGCGGGTGCCAGCGGGCACTCGAACGACAAATCCTGAATATATTGGCTGACCACACGGAACTGTGGGTTTTTTTCGGCCTGTTTGCTTTCCGCCATGACGGTCTCCATGCTATGGTTTTTTCGCAGAAAGTAAGTTCTAACACATTCTCCGGCGGAGGGCAAAATCCATGCAGCACGCAGATCTTTTCGTTATAGGGGCTGGCTCCGGCGGTCTGGCGGCTGCCAAACGGACGGCCAGCTACGGCGCCAGCGTTATCATTGCCGAGAAGGACCGTGTAGGCGGCACGTGCGTTATCCGCGGGTGTGTGCCGAAAAAAATGATGGTGAATGCCGCCACCTTCAGTGATGCCCTAGCCGACGCTGCCGGATACGGCTTTGATGTGATGAATAACGGCTTCAACTTCTCCGGTTTTGTTCAACGACGCAATGCCGAGGTTGACCGGCTGAACACCCTGCACATCAGCCTGCTGGAAAAGGCAGGCGTGCGTCTGGTCACTGGCCATGCGGAGCTGGTGGACGCACACACAGTCCGTGTTGGCCAAAACATGTATACAGCCAATAAAATCCTGATTGCCACGGGCGGTCACCCCACAAAACCGGACGTACCAGGTACTGAACTAGGCATCACTTCGGACGAACTCTGGTCTATTGATACCCTCCCTGCGCGGATGGCTGTGGTGGGTGCCGGTTATATTGGTGTTGAGTTTGCCGGTATTTTTGCTGCTCTTGGCAGCAAAGTAGATCTGATTTACCGCCACGACCTTCCTCTACGCGACTTTGACCGCGAAGTAGCGGGGCAGCTTGTCACTGAAATGGCTGCCCGCGGCGTTACCTGCCATGCCAGCCAGTCCCCTGCCAGCCTTGTCCGCACCAATGGCGGCATTCTGCTGACACTGACCAACGGGATGGAAATTGAGGCCGATACAGTGGTTTTTGCAACGGGTCGCGCCCCGAACACCGCCAATATCGGCCTGAACAAGGTTGGTATAAAAACTCATCCAAACGGCACCATCATTGTGAATGACCGGCTGGAAACCAACGTGCCGGACATCTTTGCAGTTGGTGATATGGCAAACGCCGCCAATCTAACCCCTGTCGCTATCCGTGACGGCCGTATCTTTGCGGATACCCACTTCGGTAATAAACCCCGCATCCCCACATATGACACCATTGCTACGGCCATCTTCAGCACACCGCCCATAGGCACCGTCGGGATGAGTGAAGAACAGGCCCGCCATGCCTATCATGATGACGTTCAGATATATAAGGCCCGCTTCCGGCCGATGGTGCATACCTTCACCGGACGGGAGGAGAAAGTGTTCATGAAGCTGATTACCCGCAAAAGCACTCAAAAAGTGTTGGGTATGCACATGATTGGTCGTGACGCTGCGGAAATTATTCAGGGCTTTGCGCTGGCTGTTACCCATGGGATGACAAAAGTCCAACTGGATGCTGCACTGGCAATTCACCCAACCTCGGCGGAAGAGTTTGTAACAATGGCGTAAAGGCGGCGTTGCCTCTGCCTTCAAATTAGGCTAGGTTGTTGGCCGTAGCGTCACCAAGCGTGACAAAACAGCCCCATTTACCTACATGAGGAGGCTCCTACCATGACGTTGACCGTCGGCCAACACGCCCCTGACTTTACCTTGCCAGACCCAAAAGGTACCCCCGTTACCCTGAGTGCCCTGCGCGGTAAGTACGTGGTTATTTATTTTTACCCCAAAGCCAACACGCCGGGCTGCACCACACAGGCGTGCAGCATCCGTGACGAAAAATCCGCTTTTGACAAACTGAACGCCGTCGTTTTGGGCATCAGCCCGGATCCGGTAAAGAATGTCGCAAAGTTTGTCAGCGCCCAGAACCTGAATTTCACCCTGCTGGCGGATGAGGACAAAACCGTTGTCGAAACCTACGGCGTATGGGTTGAAAAAAGCATGTACGGACGCACATATATGGGTGCGGAGCGGACAACCTTTATCGTAGATCCGGCTGGTAAAATTGCAGCTATCTTCCCGAAAGTGAAGCCGGGCGAACATACCGCCCTTGTGACCAACTGGCTAAAAGAGAACGGCGCCGTTGCCGCCTGACATTGTATACACCAAGAAAGGATGACCATGCGCCCTTCCAACCGTCAACCCGACCAGCTGCGCCAGATTGTGCTGGAGACTGGCGTCAATATACACGCGGAAGGCTCTTGTCTCGCGCAGTTCGGTAACACGAAGGTTCTGTGTACGGCTTCGATTCAAGACGGCGTGCCCCGCTTCCTTAAAGGTACTGGCAAAGGATGGGTCACTGCGGAGTACGGCATGCTGCCCCGCTCCACGCATGACCGCATCGACCGTGAGGCTACCCGTGGCAAACAAGGCGGCCGCACACTGGAAATCCAGCGCCTTATCGGCCGTTCCCTGCGCACGGTCACCGATTTGAAAAAACTGGGCGAGCGTACCGTCTGGATTGACTGTGACGTCCTGCAGGCAGATGGCGGTACCCGCACGGCGTCCATCACCGGCGCCTTCGTGGCGTTGCATCTGGCCCTGCAAGGGTTGATGCAAAAAGGTGATATTGAGGAGTTCCCGCTGGGCGAGTACGTTGCGGCCATCAGCTGCGGCGTAACCGAAAACGGCCCTGTACTCGACCTGGACTATGCAGAGGACTCCAAAGCTATTGTTGATGGTAACTTTGTGATGACCGAAAGCGGCCTGATTATCGAAATCCAGAGTACCGCGGAAGAACGCCCAACTACCCGGGCTGACTTCGACAGAATGTATACACTTGCGGAGCTGGGCATTCAACAGCTCGTCCGCCACCAGAAAAAAGCGACAGGACAAGGATAAGACCCATGTTTAACGAACTGATTCTCGCGAGTAAAAACCCGGGTAAAATTAAGGAACTGAGCGCACTTCTGGCCCCTATGGGTGTCCGAGTGCGCAGCGCCCTGGAAATGGATTTGCCGGATGTGGTCGAAGACCGAGATACATTTGACGGCAACGCCGCCAAAAAGGCAGAAGAAATTGCCGCAGCTACCGGCCTGCCGGCACTGGCTGACGACTCCGGCATCTGTGTGGACACGCTGGATGGCCGCCCAGGTGTATTTTCCGCCCGCTACGGCGGTTATGAGCGCCTTTTGGAAGAGCTGAAAGCCCATACGTCGGACGTGCATCCCGCACATTTTATGTGCGTGCTGGCACTGGCAGTACCCGGTCAGCAAACCCGCCTGTATGAGGGCCGGATTGACGGCCATGTAGTTGCTGCACCTCGTGGCACCAGCGGCTTTGGCTATGATCCTGTATTCCAGCCTAAGGGTTATAAAGAAACATTCGGTGAGATGGACCCTATCCTGAAAAACAAAATCAGCCACCGCGGCCTCGCGCTCCAGGCCTTTGTTGCGGATATGGGGAAAGCTGCCAAAACCGCATGAGCACCCCCCTTTCGCTCTATGTGCACTGGCCTTGGTGCCGGAACAAATGCCCGTATTGCGACTTTAACTCCCATGTAAACGCAAACCGCCCCGCAGATGCTTATGTTGGGGCGGTTATTCGTGAAATATCAACACTTAAGGATAACGTTGGTAAGCGCTCGCTTACATCTGTTTTTTTTGGTGGTGGCACCCCCTCTCTTATGGAACAACGTCATGTTTCCGCCATTTTGTCGGCAATTGACGCCTCTTTCGGCATTCGGCCCGAAACAGAGATCACTCTAGAGGCCAACCCCACCTCCAGCGAGGCAGAAAAATTTGCTGCCTTTAAAGCCGCAGGCGTGAACCGCCTGTCCGTCGGTGTTCAATCCCTTACACAGGCAGACCTGACCTTTCTCGGCCGGGAACACTCGGCGACAGAAGCCCTGAAAACGGTAGAAGATGCACTGCGTATCGTCGGAAACGTCAACCTCGACCTGATTTTCGGCCTCCCCGGCCAAAAACTTGAGAACTGGACAGCGCAACTGGAGACAGCGTTAGGGCTCGGTACCCCCCACTTAAGCTGCTATCAACTCACCATCGAACCGGGCACCGCCTTTTACGGACAGGCTCGTAAGGGGGCTTTTACTATGCCTGATAGTGACACTCAGGCCGATTTTGAAGAAGCCACCCGCGCCCTGCTTTCGGTAAACGGTTACCAGAACTACGAGGTATCCAACTACGCCAAACCGGGTAAAGCCTGCCGTCACAACGTGGCTGTTTGGCAGTATGGAGACTATGGCGGCGTAGGTGCCGGTGCCCACGGCCGGATTACCGCAGCAGACGGCCGAAAGTACGCAACCCGCGGGTACAAAATGCCGGATAAGTACCTTGCTGCAGTGGCCGAGGTCGGCCACGGGTGGTACGAACAAATACCTATTGACCTGCACCAGCAGGCCGAGGAAGCCCTCCTGATGGGCTTGCGGCTCAAGGAAGGGCTCTCGCTTTCAACACTGCCCCTCCCCTTGGCAGAAGTTGCGGACACCAAAGGCCTTCAGCAAATGTATACACTTGGCTTTTTACAGAGTGACGGCAATACTCTCGCCCTCACCCCCGCAGGATGGCCCTTGCTGGACGGCGTATTGCGCCATATATTGCCGGACAGGAGGACCCCATGACACTACCCCTGACCGACTTGCATATGGACCGCGCGACCCTTTTTGCCGCTCTGGCAATCGGGGTTTCTTTGCTGCGGTACGCCACGTACTTCTGGGCGCTTCACAAGCGGACAGCCAAGCCGCACGTTTTCAGTTGGTTTAACTGGGGTCTTGTCGTTGCCATTGGCGCCGTGGCTCAGTTCAAGCTTGGCGGCGGACCGTCCACCTGGGTTCTGGTCGTGGTTGCCAGTACGTGTTTCCTGATTTCCGGCTTTGCTTTGTTTGTTGGTGAAAAGAACATCACCCGCGGCGACTGGATTGCCTTTGTCGGTGCATTGGCTGCCATTCCCGTATGGCTTGCAACAGAAAGCCCGTTCTGGGCTGTTGTGGTGTTGATGTCTATCGACATCCTCACTTATTACCCCACACTGCGCAAATGCTGGATGAACCCATGGAGTGAACCGCCATTTTCGGCTTTCTGGTCTGGTATGCGTTATTTTTTAGCCATTTTTGCAGTCCCCGAGCCTGCTTTCCAGAGCCTGATTTACCCAGTTTTCCTGATGGCCGGAGATTGGGGCTTCCTGCTCTATCTCATCTGGAGGCGGTTCGTACTGCAACGTCGTGCCCTTTCGCCCGCATTAACTCAAGGCGCTTGAAACGGGGCGTATACAAACCCCATATAACCTTGGACTTCGTGACTTTCTTTTCTGTTTCCCAGATCAAAGGAACGCTTTCATGACTTTCCTGAAGAGCAAGCTGGCTGGTTTGCTGGGTTTCACACTGGCCTACCCGCTGAGCGTCCTGCTTATCGACCTGTACCACCGCGCCCCACTAACGGTTGGCGAACAGGCCGTGCTGTGCCTGATCGCTGTTGCCGGCGGTGCGCTGATCAACACGCACATCTTTCTGGACGGCTATCGCCGACACTACGGCCTGAAGCGCTGGTTGCTGTCGCCTTTCGGCGCCGCTGCCATCTAGTTCGAACGTTAAAGGGAGCCTGACAAGGCTCCCTTTTTTTAGCTCACCGCACGGGCAATAATGCCCGTCGTGGAGTAACCGTCTTCTAGTGCGAGGGATAAAACCTCGCCTCCGTTTGCACGTACGTGGTCGGCCCCGACAATCTTCTCTACAGGCCAGTCTCCGCCCTTAACCAGCACGTGGGGGGTAATGGCTTCAATCAGCTTGATGGGCGTTTCGTCACCGAAAATAACAACAGCATCCACGGCCTTTAGATTGGCAAGCACATAGGCCCGGTCAGCCTCGGCATTAACGGGACGCGTTGGCCCTTTGAGGGTACGAACACTGGTATCGCTGTTAATGCCGACAATCAGCATGTCGCCCAGGGCCCGGGCGCGGTTCATGTAGCTGACGTGCCCTCGGTGAATAATGTCAAAACAGCCATTGGTGAACACGATTTTCTTACCGGCCGTTTTGGCGGCAGCCACTTCCTTAAGCAGTGCCTCCAGCGTCACAGCACCAGCCGAGCCAATTTTTTTCATCAGTCAGCCTCCGGTACGGGTTGTTTACGTACCACGTTTACAGGTTGTTGCAGTGCCGGGTGTGCAACCCGGATGTAATTGTGCACCATCCGCACGCCTTTTGTCGTACGTACCAGATACAAAACGCGCTCCATCTCGGCAGGGGTACGCGCCAGACCCAGCACGTAAACATGCCCGCGGACAACCTCAACCGTATAATTTATTGTATACACATCGCTGGTGGTGACCATCCGGCTGCGGATTTGCGTCCCTATCCACGTGTCATTGGTAAAGACGTCAACGCCGTAGTTCTCGACCACTTGAATCTCGTTATAGACCTGCCGTACGTCTGGCACGCCGTACACAATCGATACAACCCTGTGGGCGTCTTCGTCGCTGGGCACCACGCCGGTCAGCAGAACGTCACCTTCCAGTACATTAACGCCGATTTTGGCCAAAAATTTGTAGTTCGCCTGCGTCAGTCTATCCAGCACATGGGTTTTCACCTTCATGTCCGTAACGGCAGCTACCGCGCCGCGCTCCTGCACAGCCAAATAGCCGGCACCTACCCCTGCGCCGAGCCAAAGGGGCATGCAGCCACTTAGGGCGACGGCGACGAAAGGCAAAAGAAGGGCGTTTTGTCTGGACATGGGTACTTTCTCTTTTTCTTTATTTTATACCACGCCCGTCAGGTAAAGACAGCCTGTATATGCCGTAGAAACGGCGGATACGGTGTACACAGGACGCAGTCTATCCGAATTGTCTGCCCATGGCGGGCAGCCATGGAACGGGCTGCACGTATCAGACGCGCCTGCTGGGTTGGGTGGACGACACCCTCAAGGCGTGCCTCGCCGCCACGGCGGTATTTCACTTCAATCAGGCAGAAAACGTCTTCTTTTTCGGCAGTTATGTCTACCTCGACGCCACTGATGCGGGTGTTCATCGACAAAATACGGTACCCTTTGGCAAGCAACATCAATGCTGCGGCCAGCTCCCAAAAGCGGCCTTTGAAACGATGGTTTTGGTTGGCGAAACGCGGCATTTAGGGTACTTTCAAGGCCATGAACACACGGACACCTCTGACTGTACCAATCCATACCCCGAGCCTCAAGGCTCTGGTCGGGTTTTTGCTGTTTTTACCGACTCTTTCTGTCCAGGCTGAGGAAATCCAGCGCCTTGTTGCCGACCCTGTCTCGGCTACGGAGGTCGTTCTGACCCCAGAACAACTGGCTGTTGAAGCCGACCGCGCCCTTTCCATCCGCAACCTGACGCGCGCTGCCGACCTGTACAAACAACTTTCCGGGACCGACCCCGACCATGCCACGTACGGCATGGCAAGCATCCAGACCCTGCGCGGAGACTTTGTCACGGCACTGACCACATTGGGCGATATGCACCTGCGTCGTCAAAGCCCCTATAATGCCGATGCGGCCGCCCTGCGCGGCCGTCTGTTGCTGACGCTGGCAGACGCTGCCCAACAAACCGGCAAACTGGACGACGCGGAAGCCCGCCTGAAAGAGTTTCATCAGGCCCACCGCGACAGTCGCGACATGGACCGTTTCGAGGCCTTGATGCGCAAGCAGACCCGCCTGCGCAATTTGGCGGAAAACCGCCCCCCTATTTTTACAGAGCCGCCGCTCCGCGTCGGTGTTCTGCTTCCTCTAAGCGGCCCTTACAAGGCTGTGGGTGAAGATATGCTCCACAGCATCCTATTGGCTGTGTTCGAGAACAAGGCCAACAACCTGACGGTTATGCCACTGGATACGGGTAGCACACCCGAAGGCGCCCAAATCGCCCTGAACCACGCCCTGAGCTACGGTGTAGATGTGATTGTTGGCCCCCTTTTGTCCAGTTCGGTAGCCGAAATCAAGCCCTATGCCCGTGCGGCAGGTAAGCCTGTCATCGCCTTTTCTTCCGACGCGACTGTGGCTGGGGGCGATGTATACCTGATGAGCTTCGTGCCTGCGGAACAGGCCCGCCGTATGGCCCGCCACGGCATCGAGCAGGGTAAAACCAGCTTTGCAGCCCTCTTGCCGGACAACGCTTACGGCAACGAAATGCTGCAAGCCTTCGCAGCAGAAGTCAGCAAACTGGGCGGCAAGCTGGTGCGTCATGCCTTTTACGACCCCAAAGAAGTTGATTTGTCCTCCCCACTCCGTTCCCTTGTACAATTGGACAAGGCAGAGATGTTCCATCAAAAAGAGCTGGCGGCTTTGGAGCGTCAATACCGTGAACTTGGGCGCGCGATGGATGATATGGCGCTGAGCCGCCTTAAACACCTGCGCAAAACAGATGCCAAGCCGATTATCGATTTCGAGGCCCTTTTTGTCCCCGCCCCAGCAGAATCCATGCCGTTAATTGCACCGCAGCTCGCTTTTTACGATGTTGACAGTGCCAATGTTCTGCTCTTGGGAAGCACCCTGTGGGATAGCCCTAAAATATTGAAAAACCATGGGGAGTACCTGCGAGGGGGGCATTTCCCTGCTCCGGATAAAACTTCGCTCTCAACTTACGAGCAGGCTTTCAAGGACACTTTTAATCAGAAGCCTCACCCTCTGGCCGTGCTCGGCTACGATACCATCCACCTGTTGGCGGAGCTGATGATGGATGGCCGTATTCAGTCGGCGACATTGGGGCAGCGCCTGGAGCAGGAGAGCGGTTTCCACGGTGCGGCCGGTGCCTACCGCTTTACCGATGGCGGCATTACCCAGCGTCAGTTTGATATTGTGGATATCCGCACACGCGGGTTTAAGACATTGGAACAGGCCCCTGTTGTCTGGCCGCCCCGCGTACCGGAGCGTCAGAGCGGTGCCCCTGTGTGGCGCAGCCTGTTCGACCCGTTCTTCTGATAAATCAAAATCTTACGAACTGTAAGCGAGCGCTTACAAACTAAGGCCCAGCAATCCGCGCCGCAGGATAAGGTCGGCTGGAACGGCCTTGCTGCGACTGGCTTCCACCATTTGCTCCAAACGAGAAAGTGCCGTCCGCAACCGTGGCAACGGCATGCCGTTCACCTGATTCAGGAAGTCACCTTGCATGAACGGCGCCACAGGCGGTCTGAGTGTCTTTACAGCTTCCATGGGGCTGGTCCCCTGCGCAATGCGCTCCTTGCACTGTAAGAGCCGTCTGATGTGCCTGAGGGCCATTGTGTGGACATAGACCATATCCTCGCCCTCTTCTGCCAAGAAACGCAGCAGATTATCCACCTGCTTGCTATCCCGGTGGCCAATGGCATCACATAGCTTGAAAATGTTCACCGACGGCGCAGCGGCAATCACATTCAGGCAGTCGGCCAGTGTGATTTCGTCCTTGTCCTGCGTGTACAATACAAGCTTTTCCAGTTCCGCCGTGGTCACACCACGGTCGTTGCCAAGGTTTTCCACAAGGAATGTCCGCGCATCCGCGGCAATGCGTTTACCCGCAGCCTGAACTGCCTGATTGACTACGGTGCCGATATCTTGCGCTTTGTCCGCATATACCCGCAAAGCCGCAGCGTTTTTGTGGCGGGCAAGTTTGGTGGCCAGAGCAGTTTTGGCATCCAACAGAGGAGCCGCGACCAGAACAACGGCATTCGCGCTCGGGGTGTCTGCATAGGCCAGCAGGGCTTCCGTAACAGCTTCGGTGATTTTTCCCTGTCCGGTACCTTTGGTATCCGCTGCAAAATCTTCCAGCCGGACAAGGCGCATGCCGCCACCGAAGGAAATTGTGGCCGCCGCATCGGCAATCAATGACGGGCTTTCGACAAGGTCAGAGGCAGAAATCCTGTCGCTGGCAAATGGGTCGTTGATATCAGGCAGGATATGTTTGGCAAGGTCTGCCACATGCTTGCGGACCATGCCGCTGTCTTCGCCATAGACCAAAATCAGCGGCGGCAGCTTATCCGGCGCTGTTTTCAAGGCTGTCGTGAGGTCGCGAGCTTTCCAATCCATGGGACAAGCATACCACCCTTAGCGGGGGTCGGCCAGATAGCGTGACACCCGCAGGAGGACTTCGTCGCTCAGCGTGTTGGAGGCGGACTGGCGCGCCCTGTCACGTCCGGACTCGGTGCTGTAAGGGGAGTCTTCCACGTTATAGGCAGCCGAGGTGCTCAGGATCTCGTCGAGTACTTTTTCCCCATCCTTGAACAGGTAAACCCGCCCGTTGAGCTGCAGGTTGTAGCGCTGGTCCGTTGCGTCGCGGCGGACAGCAATGGTGCTGAGCACTTCTTCAACCGATATTTCCAGCGCATACGGAGCCTCGGGCCCGCCACTGAAACGACGCATCAGACGCTGGGTCATAAGCTGGGCAACACGACGCTCGCCAGCAGCCCGTTTCACTTGTTGCATGGCGATATGGCGGACATAAACGTCTGCCAGCCCATCGCCCTCCAGTGATTTATAGAGCGGTGAATATCCGGCGCATGCTGTCAGCAACAGCGTTGCACAAAGAGCTAGCAGCGCCTTGCGCATCTTAGTTGGCCACCACGTTGACCAGGCGGCCAGGAACCACAATGCATTTACGCACGGTCAGGCCCGCCAGTTGTTCGGCCAGCGCGTCAACTGCCAGCTTTTCTGCGTCTTTCTGGCTGATATCGGCAGCAACAGTCAGGCGTGTTTTCAGTTTGCCGTTCATCTGCACAACAAGAGTGATTTCATCATCCACAATTGAATCCGCATCAAATGTCGGCCACGATGTTGCCCACAGGCGGTCTTTGTGGCCCAGACTTTCCCACAGCTCTTCAGTCACGTGGGGGATAACTGGGTTGAGCAGGCGAATGGCCGCCTCCACCCCTTCGCGGTAGACTGCTTTGGTAGCGTCGTCTGCATCCTCACTAACGCTGCCCAGCGCATTGGACAGCTCCATGACCGCGGCGATCATGGTGTTGAACTGGAACCGGCTGACGTCGTCGGTCACTTTGCGGATGGTTTTGTGCACGGTGCGTTTGAGCGTTTTCGCCTCGCCGCTCAGTGCTGCCATCGGTATGCTTTGGGCGCTCACAGCGGTGATATCAAAAGGTGCACGGTGGACAAGATTCCACAGACGGCCGATAAAGCGCCAGGCGCCGTCAACCGCTGCATCCGACCATTCCAGATCGCGCTCGGGTGGTGCCATGAACATCATGAACAGGCGCAGGGTATCCGCGCCGTAACGCCCAACCAGAATGGACGGGTCCACGCCGTTGTTCTTGGACTTTGACATCTTCTCCATCCGGTTGACCTTGAGGGCCTCGCCGGTTTTGATATGGGTTGCCGTCCCGTCTGCTTTCAGGTCCACATCAACAGGGTTGATATAGTCCCCGGCTGCATTCTGGTAGGAGTTGTTGATAACCATCCCTTGCGTCAGAAGGGCCTTAAAAGGTTCGTCAACGCTTACATACCCAAGGTCACGCAGGACTTTGGTGAAGAAACGGGCGTACAACAGGTGCAGAATGGCGTGTTCGATACCGCCAATGTACTGGTCAACAGGCAGCCAGCGGTTAGCGGCCTGCCTGTTCAGCGGTTCTGTTGCGTTTACGTCGGTATAGCGGGCAAAGTACCAGCTGGAGTCGACAAACGTATCCATTGTGTCTGTCACGCGCTCTGCAGCCTTGCCGCAGGACGGGCAGTCGGTATGCTTCCACGTCGGGTGCTTGTCCAGCGGGTTACCGCTACCGGTAATCTCCACATCTTCCGGCAACTCAACAGGCAGTTGGTCCTTGGGTACAGGCACTGTGCCACAGGACGGACAGGTAATGAACGGGATCGGCGTACCCCAGTAGCGCTGGCGGGAAACACCCCAGTCGCGCAGGCGGTAATTGAGTGTGCGCTTACCCAGCTCCTTGTTCTCGAACCAGTCGATAACCCTGGTTTTGGCTGCAGCATTGTCCAGCCCGTCAAAGGGACCACTGTTTACCAGCGTGCCGGAACCCGTCCAAGGCCCTTCAGACGGCGCATCGTTGCTTTTTATGACTGTCTTGATACCAAGGTCGTACTTTTCAGCAAAAAGGAAATCTCGCTCGTCATGCGCAGGCACAGCCATGACGGCACCTGTGCCGTAGCCCATCAGCACGTAGTTGGCAATGTAGACAGGGACTTTTTCGCCCGTTACGGGGTGAATGGCCTTCAAGCCTGTGTCGTAACCTTTCTTCTCGGCCGTCTCAATTGCTTCAAGCGCGGTACCGAGGCTCAGACATTCCTTAACAAAAGCCGCAGCCTTGGCATCCTTTTGCGCCACAAACGTCGCCAGCGGGTGTTCTGCGGCAACGGAACAAAAGGTCACGCCCATGATGGTGTCCGGGCGGGTGGTATACACCTCAAAGCCGCCTGCGTAGCCGTCCACCTCGAACTTGAAGGTCAGGCCTTCGGACTTGCCGATCCAGTTCTCCTGCATCAGGCGCACGCGTTCTGGCCAATCGGTCAACTGTTGCAGGTCGTCCAGCAGTTCGTCCGCATAGTCTGTAATCTTCAGGAACCACTGTTTCATGCTGCGGCGTTCAACAGCAGCGCCGGAGCGCCAGCCCTTGCCGTCAATCACCTGCTCGTTGGCCAGTACTGTTTGGTCAACGGGGTCCCAGTTCACATAAGATTCTTTTTCGTAAATCAGGCCTTTGTTGTACATGTCGATAAACAACGCCTGTTCCTGCCCATAGTACTTCGGATGGCAGGTGGCCAGCTCGCGCGACCAGTCGTATGACAGGCCAAAACGCTGCATATCAGCGCGCATATTATCGATATTGGCGTAGGTCCACTTTTTGGGATGCACCTTGTTTTTAATAGCAGCGTTTTCCGCAGGCATGCCAAAAGCATCCCATCCCATGGGGTGCAGCACATCAAAACCCTGAGCATGCTTGGCGCGGGCCAGTACATCACCAATGGTGTAATTACGCACGTGCCCCATGTGCAGCTTGCCTGATGGGTACGGGAACATTTCCAGTACGTAGTATTTGGGCTTGCCCGATGTGTTTGAAACGCGGAAGGTATCTTCCGCGTTCCAGGTGGCCTGCCATTTTTCCTCGATGGCGAACGGGTTGTATTTAACGGTCATCTTAGTTGCTTGCCTTGTCTTTTACGCGCAATACGCGAGCACGGGTCAAAATTGTGTCCTCCAACTGGCGCGCAGTACTATCGCTTGCGGTCGTATCAGTCCAGCCATCTTTAGCTTTCTGCTGCTTGAATACGGTCACACGCAAGGACTGCGGGCGCAGGCTCTTACCCAGAATGTACACGTTCAGCTTGACGCGCTCGTCCGGCTTTTCCGGGCTGGCATACCAGTCCGTCACAATAACGCCGCCGGCACTGTCTGCCTGAACAACAGGCAGGAAAGACACAGCTTCCAGACTTGCCCGCCACAGGTAACCGTTCACATTCAGGCCTGCAGAAGTGCCAAATTCACCGCCACCGCCCGGACGGAAAGCGTCCAGAATGTTACCGCTCTCACCAGAAAACAGACCGGGACCAGCTTTGGAGTCCTGCGGGAGCGGGTTCTTCTCCGGTGCTTGAATATCGCCGGCACAGGCGGCCAGCAGAACAGGCAGAAGAAGGGCGGAAAGACGGTTTTTAATCATTTTAAGCGACTCGGTTGTTAAATATTCGGGATATTCCCAATACAAATGTTGCTCATATTAGCGCTTTGGCGTGTCGCTGTTAACCCAAAAAAGAAAGAGCGCTGCTTTCGCAGCGCTCCTCTTTGACTTAGCAACACTGTTGCTTAGAACTTCACGCGGAGGTTCAGAGCGTACAGGTTGATGGAGTCGGTGTTGGTACCAGTGCGGTCCAGGTCCATGTTGCGGTACAGACCGGCCAGGCTTACGCCGTTGCCCATGTTGTACTGACCTGCCAGACCCCAAGCGGTAGCTTCTTGGTTCAGAGTACCAATTTGCATGTCGCTTGCTTTGGTGTAGTCGGCGCCAACTTCGAACGCATCCCAGGTGTAGCCCAGTTTTACGTAGATGAAGTTAGGATCGTCAACGCCAGTGGCTTTCTTGTCCAGGTTTTGCTCGCCGTAAGCGATGGTGGCACCAATGCCCATGTCATGCTTAACGGACAGCGAACCAGCCCACTGATCTTCCAGGATGTTGTTAGCAGCGGTAGCAGTGTTGTTGAATGCTACGTAGCCTACGCCACCTTTAACTTCGAAGGCATCGATTTTGCCGCTGTACAGAACAGCTGCGTCGATGTCGCCGCCTTGAGCAGCAGCGATACGGCCTTGGAAGCCATTGAAGATCGGGGAGTCATAACGAACGGTTTGAACGCGGTCGTTGTGGCTGCGGGAAGCGATACCGTCCAGGTTGTCAAAAGCCTGGGAAACGGTAGCAACAGCAGTACCGGCAGTGTTGTTCTGACGGAAGCTCAGGCCGCCGCCGAAACGGTCAACGCCAGAACCCAGAACGTCGTCAACGCCAGCGATATCGATCTCGGTGATACCGTCGGTAGCTGTGCTGGTGCGACCCAGGAATACAGCACCCCAGTTACCAGCCAGGCCAACACGGGTGTGACGCTCGGTCAGACCAGCAGCGTTAGCAGGCTGAGGAGTGGTACCCAGAGTGGTGGAGTTGTTTTGAGCGATAGTGTTGGAATCGCCGTTACCACCGGATTGTACTTCGGCTTCGATCAGCACGGAAGCGGTCAGACCGTTGTCCAGAGCTTGGGAGCCGCGCAGACCGAAACGAGTCGAGGACTTGTCGTTGTCTACGAAGTTGGTTTGGGTGTCTTTACCATCATCATATACGAGGATGGACTTGTTAGCTTGACCGTACAGGTCAACGTCTACGGCGTTGGCAGCCGCAGCGCCGAACGCTACGAAAGCCGAAGTTGCCAGCAGCAGGGACTTCTTCATTGTATCCTCCAAGGATTTTTGCTGTTTAGCCAGTCTTTATACCGACCATAGGCCGGGCGAGACGAATCTCTTTACTGGCCTACAATAAAGAGCTGGGAGGTTGGGGGTCAACCTCTTATCATGTTTCAGGGTGTTCTTGGGGCAACGGTGTGTGTTTTTTGCGCAACGCATTTAATGGCCCCCCATTCTTTCCAACACGGACAAAAACAGAAAAAAATGGCTCAGACATTAGATAAACAAGCGATATATACCTGTATGACCCGTATCCGGTCTTTCTGTGCGGACAATGGGCTGGCTAACCCTGTTTTGGTTGCGGCAACCAAATCACAGCCCACAAAAACCATTCTTTTAGCTCACGAGGCCGGCGTAACCGATGTAGGGGAAAACTACGTTCAGGAGGCTCAAGAAAAAGCTGCCCAGGGTGCCTATGCAGGTTTACGTCTTCATTTTATCGGGCGTTTCCAATCCAATAAGGCACGGGAGGTCGCACGCCTTTTTGATGTGGTTCACAGCCTGGATAAGGCAAGCTCAGCCGACAAACTGGATAAGGCCTGTGCTCAGGAATCGAAAACCATGGACGTGTTTATACAGGTATATCTGGGAACCGCCCGGGAAGGGAGGAGTGGCACAACGCCGGAGGAACTTGGCGAACTGGTGCAGCACATCCGCAAACTCAGGCACCTTAATCTGGTCGGGCTTATGTGTATGCCAGCCACTGACGACCCATGCCCGCAGGAGTCGTTCCGCAGCGTGAGGCAACTGGGGGAAACACTGGGGCTACGCCAGTTTTCAATGGGGATGAGTGGTGACTGGCAGGACGCATTGCTGGCGGGTGCCACCCATATCCGTCTTGGTACAGTCCTTTTTGGAAGCCGGACCAAATAACAAAAGCCGCCCCCGGAGGGACGGCTTTCTTCGTTAGGCACCTACGATAGCGGGAGCTTGACGTTTGATGAGCTCCAGCGCGGCAATCAGCCGTTCGATGCCAGTGGCATCGAGCTTGTCGGCCTGTTGCAGGATGACCGCGTAGCGCTGCGACGGGTAGGGCATGTCGAGCAACAGTTTGTTCAGCGCCCCCAATGCAGCCTGTTTGCGGGCTGCCCAGTAGGGTTGGCCGTAACGGCGTTCCAGATAGCGGGAAAAGCCCATCCCAACGCCTCCGAAGGCAAGCGCGAAGGGGATCATGGGCCCGAACAGCCCCAGCAGGTCCGGCGCGACACCTGTATCGTGCGCCATCGGTACGAAGATGCTGAACATCAGCGCGGGCATGGCGCCATAGAGCATGACAACCAGGCCCCAAGGGGCAGGACGGGCGTCGGCGCTGGGCTTGCCCAGCACGTGGGCATTGACCGAGTGGCCGAACAGGAGGCCGGCCGCTACGCCGGCCAGAACCGGCAGACCGTAAGTCATCAGGGGATTGAGGAACAGATCGCGGGGCAGGTTGAACAACAGCACGTTGAACGCGCTGAAGAACAGCAACCCCCACAGGGGCAGTAAACGGATGAGCAGTCCAGGCATAGGACACTCCGCAGGTCAGGAGAGAAAACGGAAAGGGTAATATTACAGCGGTATGTATATACCGCACGCACACCCTTTCAGCAAGATATCCCGGGAAAGCACGAGGAGGGGGTGCATCCTGCACCCCCTATCCAATGCCGAAACGAAAGGGTTACATACCCAAACGTGACAGCAAACTGGTCAACTCCTGCTCGGAAGCAAAGGCGATCTTCATCGCACCGCTACCGTTTTTCTGGCTGATTGCCACTTTAAGGCCGCCCAGACGAGAAGAAACGCGATCCTCCAGTTCTTTGGTCGCATCGTCCTTACTGCGGCGACGACGGATAACGCCCTGCTCTTCTTCCAGTAATTTACGCACCATTTCTTCGGTTTCACGGACCGAAAGGCTGTCTTTCATCACCTTCATGGCGGCGCGGATCTGGCCTTCTTTCTCGTTCAGGGCAAGCAGCGCGCGGGCATGACCCATAGAGATACCACCGCTGGAAACCAGCTGGCGTACCTTTTCGGGCAACGACAGCAACCGCATCAGATTGGTGATGTGGCTACGGCTTTTGCCGGTCACGCGGGCCATATCCTCGTGCGTGTAATTAAACTCGTTGACCAGACGCAGGTAACCGGCAGCTTCATCAATCGGGTTCAGATCACTACGCTGGACGTTTTCAACAAGAGCCACTTCCAGAGCCTTGCTATCGTCCATTTCACGAATGATAACAGGGACTTCTGTCAGGCCAGCCTCTTGCGAGGCGCGCCAGCGACGTTCACCGGCAATAATCTCGTAACGACCCACGGTGCCTTTTTTCGGGCGCACCAGCAGCGGCTGGAGCACACCTTGCTCTTTGATAGAGGCGGCAAGGGACTTCAGGGCATCTTCATCAAAAAAGCGGCGAGGCTGGGCATCCGACGGCTCCAGAGAGGTTACAGGCAGCGTTTTTTCGGCCACAGCACCTTCTTTTGTGGATGCCTTCAGGTCGGCATCACCTTCATCCAACAGGGCACCAAGCCCTTTACCCAAACGCGTGCTCATGCAGCAGTCCTCACTTCAGCTTTAGTTTTCAGAATTTCAGCAGCCAGACTCATGTAGGCGCGGCTGCCAGGGCAATGCACATCGTACAACAGCACGGGTTTGCCATGGCTCGGCGCCTCGGACACCCGTACGTTACGCGGAATAACAGTATTGAATACCTTACGGCCCAAATGCCCGCGCACATCGGCCTCAACCAGACCGGACAGGTTGTTGCGGCGGTCATACATGGTCAACAGCACGCCCATCAGCTCCAGATTCGGGTTCAGGCTGCGCTTGACCAACTCGATGGTACGGAACAGCTGGGAGATACCTTCCATGGCAAAAAACTCGGTTTGCAGGGGCACCATCACCTGCTGGGCGGCGGTCAGGGCATTAATGGTAAGCAAGCCCAGTGAAGGGGGGCAGTCAACAAACACGTAATCATAAACATCGGCTACTTCTGCCAGCGCATTCTTCAGGCGGTACTCGCGTGCGATTGCAGAAACCAATTCAATTTCGCCACCGGACAGGTGAACAGTAGACGGAACAATATCCAATCCCGGCACATCTGTATGGTAGATCGCTTCTTTAACCGTGCACTGTTCGGTAATAACAGCGTAAACGTTTTTTTCGCACTTTGTTTTATCGATACCGAAGCCTGTTGTGGCGTTTCCTTGTGGATCAAAATCAACAATCAACACCTTGCTACCACAAGCCGCCATTGCGGTTGCCAAATTAATTGTGGTTGTGGTTTTACCCACACCGCCTTTTTGGTTTGATACTGCGATAATACGGGACATCGTGCAAACACCCTTTATTTTTGCTTTTGATTTTTAGCGACTCGGGATGTTTCACGTGGAACAGGTCATTTAAGACTTATCTCTTCCTTCGGACATCTGTCGCAATCAAAACTTTTGCATCTAGAAAAGTTATACTCTCTTCTAGCTGTGTTGTCATGTCCCAAAATTTACTTGCGTGTGCAATTTCTGAGTTGACAGTTTCGCCTTTTGGAAAAACAAAAACTGTGTCTGCTTCTTTCAGATGCTCAGTCCAGGAAAATAAATCTTGGAGGTCGGCCAATGCACGTGCAGAAATGACATCGAAATGTCCATTGACCTTTCGCACATCTTCCTGGAGGACGGAAAACTTTTCCTTGAGTCCTGTTTCACGTGAAACATGCATCATGAACTGCACCTTCTTGCCAACACGTTCGCACGCCGTGACGTGATTGTCGGTAAGGATAGCAAGAACGAGTGCGGGGAACCCTGCACCGCTTCCGATATCAAGAATCTTTTTGCCTGATCCCACATAAGGGACAAGTTGTGCACTGTCCAGCAGGTGACGTGTATAGAGGAAAGGGAGCGTTTCCGGCCCAACAAGGTTGAACTTGGCCTGCCACTGGATAAGAAGCTGGGCATAGCGTTCCAGTTGGACGGCCTGAGCAGGGGAAACGGCCACGCCGATACGGGCGCAGCCGTCCAGAAAGTCCTGGAATGTCTCGGCTTTAGGCACGGCCTGCCGGGCCTTCGGTGTGGTTCTTTTTGATGTAGACCCACAAGGTAGTCAGGGCAGACGGCGTCACCCCGCTGATGCGTCCGGCAGCCGCCAAGGTGGCGGGGGTGTGGGTACGGAGCTTCTCCCGTACCTCGTTGGAAAGGCCTGCAATACGGCCGTAATCCAGGTTGGTGGGGATGGCCATCTCGGCCTCTGCACGGTAGGCGTCTATATCGGTCATCTGGCGGGTCAGGTAGCCGTCATAGTGGGCCTCAATCTCCACCTGCTCACGGGCGTCGGGGCGCAAAGTAGCCACCTCGGGGAACATGTCCATGATCGTATCCATGCCTACCTGGGGGCGTTTGAGCACCTCGAACAGGCTCTTGGTCTCCCTGTACCCGCCGGAGAGCGCCTCAATGCGCTGCCCCTCGGGGGAGGTGGGCTTGACCTTGATGCTGTGAAACAGCTCCCGTGCGGCGGCCAGAGCCTCTAGGCGGCCCTTGAAGTGCGCCTGCCGGGCTTGGCCCACGCAGCCGGTATCGATGCCTTTCTGGGTGAGGCGGAAGTCCGCATTGTCCGCCCGCAGCAGCAGGCGGTACTCGGCACGGCTGGTGAACATGCGATAGGGCTCGCGGGTTCCACGTGAAACGAGGTCGTCCACCAGCACGCCAATGTAGGCATCGGCTCTGTCCAGTACAAAGGCTGGCCTGCCGGCGGCGGCCAGCGCGGCGTTCAGGCCTGCGACCAAGCCTTGTGCGGCGGCCTCTTCATACCCGGTCGTTCCATTAATCTGCCCAGCCAGATAAAGGCCGGAAATCTTTTTGGTTTCAAGGGTATGGCGCAGCTCCGTCGGGTCGATGTAATCGTACTCAATGGCATATCCGGGACGGATAATCTCGGCATTTTCCAACCCTTCAATGGTCCGCAGCATGGCCATTTGCACATCTATCGGCAGGCTGGTGGAGATACCGTTGGGGTAAACCTCGACGTTGTCATAGCCTTCCGGCTCCAGGAAAATCTGGTGACCTTCCTTCTCGGCAAAGCGTACGACCTTATCCTCGATAGACGGGCAGTAGCGGGGCCCGACGCCTTCAATCTGCCCGCTGTACATAGGGGCGCGGTGCAGGTTGGCCTTGATGACTTCGTGGGTTTTAGCATTGGTGTAGGTCACATGGCAGGGCAACTGCACCTGCGTAATACGCTCGGTCAGGAAAGAGAAGGGGGCAGGGTTCTCATCCCCCGGCTGCACTTCCAGCTTGCTGTAGTCGATGGTGCGGCTATCCAGCCGGGGCGGGGTACCTGTCTTGAGGCGGCCAAGCTTGAAGTTAAGCCGCAGCAGCGTCTCGGACAGTTTCATGGCCGCAGGTTCACCCGCGCGGCCACCATTATGTTTGGCCTCACCAATATGAATAAGCCCGCGCAGGAAGGTACCCGTAGTCAAAACCACCGTTTTGGCATCAAACACCCAGCCAGCACTTGTAACAACGGCATTTACGGCGCCGTTTGCATCCAGTAGCAGGTCTTCCACCAGCGCTTGCTTGATGGTGAGGTTGGGGGTGTTTTCCATCTCCTCGCGCATGGCGTTGCGGTAGAGCACGCGGTCAGCCTGGGCACGCGGGCCCCGCACAGCAGGCCCTTTGGAGGCATTAAGCATGCGGAACTGCACACCGGCTTTATCGGTCATCCGCCCCATCACGCCGTCGAGGGCATCAATCTCCTTCACCAGATGCCCTTTGGCCAGACCGCCCACGGCGGGGTTACAGGACATTTGACCGATGGTGTCATAGTTGGCGGTCAGCAGCAGGGTCTTGGCACCCAGACGGGCAGCGGCGGCCGCAGCCTCGCACCCAGCGTGGCCGGCGCCGACAATAATGACATCAAACTGCATGCTGCCCATAACAGGACTCCCTTACTAAAAGACGGAGCTTTATATAGGTAAAAACACGGGTGCATGCAACTAGGATGTTTACGTAGCAGTGATGAGGCTTGAAAAAACCGCCCGCGTCCCCCACACATTCGGGAACGGTTTGCAGAGGGAGCGGGAGAAATGTCTGCCTACACGACAGCCATAAAACAGCTAGGGACGGCACGTGAGAACGCGGACCCGTCCGCCACACTCTCCTGTCTGCGGGCAATCGCCCAACCAGACCGTCTGACGGCATTTTTTGACGACCTGAGCGCGGATACCGAGGCATTCGCCGCCTGCTGCCGGAGCTCTTACGCTCACGAGAACGGCTTTATCAAAATCATTCTCCATACAGCACCTACCTTCCGGCTGCGCCTGCACTGCTGGCCTAAAGGCCGCACAATTGTCGAGAAGATACACAGCCACCGGTTTGATTTCAGCTCCGTTGTTCTGAAAGGGCACCTGAACCATAGCCTGTGGCATGAAGACCCGTCGGGCACGCCTTACCACCTTTACCGCTATATGTCCGAAGCTGATGCGAGAAAATCGACGCTGACCTATCAGGGTCCGCGTCGGCTGAAGGAGGCGCCAAACCACTTGGGACTGACCGTTGGGGACGCGTACCGGCTGGAGCACACCCTGCTGCACACGGTCAATGCCCCGGGGGATATGGATGTGATGACGCTGCTGCTGGAAGAGTTACCCCATGTGGCCGAGAGTGCCGACGTGTATTTTCAGGACACACGCCCCGCACCAGCCTACGACCTGCCGCATCTGGACGCCGCCGCCGTGCGCGCCGTTATGGCCGGGGCCGTTACAGGTGTTTAAGCTGTTCGCCGCCCAGAATATGAAAATGCAGGTGCGGTACTTCCTGCCCTGAATGGGGGCCGTTGTTGGTCACCACACGGTAGCCGGTTTTGTCCACGCCGAGCAGGGCAGCGATGTGAGGGATCTTAGCCATCATGTAGCCCATCAGCTCACGGTCGGCATCAGAAACGTCCTGAAGGCCCGCCAGATGCATCTGCTTGGGGATAACCAGCACATGGACCTTGGCCCGCGGCGCAATGTCATGAAAGGCCAGAATATGCTCATCCTCATAAACCTTGTTGCAGGGGATGGCCCCTTGAATGATCTTGGCGAAAATGGTCATGGGTTTTAGCCTCCTTTTTACTGCCTTGCGATTGTGCCTTATCCTTTTGCCCTTGCCAATGCCCCAATGATGACCTACATATGCGCGGATAGTTCCCCATCTTCCTCTTTCTTTTTCTTTCCCGCGCGCAAAGGGACATCACGCCCATGATCAATTTCGACAACCTGCCGGTGAAGGCCAATGCCACATGGTGGGCCATCCCCGCGGAAGGCGGCCAGGCCGATCCGGACTTCTACGCCCTGGTCGAGTACGCCGACCGCTCGCAGGCCTACGTGCCCTTCTACGAAGCCACCACCGACCTGCCCGAAGGCACCCGCCGCACCGTGGCGCTGCTGACCTTCCTGAACATCGACGTGGACGTCCGCTACCGCCTGTTCGGCCCGGACGAGGTCACCGAGACCATCGAGGAGTACACCTTCGAGGCCTGGTGCGAACAGTTCTGGGGCGTCGAGATGGAAGGCGACATCAACGGCACCGTCCAGTACTACGAAGTGCAGGGCGGCCAGTGGGTGCTCGTCCACGAGTTCATCTACGAGACCGACTGACCCGACAAGCGAACGCGAAACCGCCCCCGAATGGGGGCGGTTTCTTACTTTAACTCTAGCGTTGTGGCCATGCACGCGTATAGCTTTTTACCTTCACACCCTCTCTGTCATACCCTCTGACACGCACAGCTGCATCTTTTTGCTCTCCGAAAAGACGTTGAAACATTTCCGAAGCGCTATCTGCAACAGGTTCGGTTAGTCCCTCGCCATGCCGGCCGTTTGGAAAAGCCTTCTGGAAAGATGTCGCTTTATTCGACGACAAATCTTGAGCACCATAAAGAGGTACGCCAACAAAAGATTCAATTCCACCACGTGATTCATCCAAGTCGCCATCAGGTTTAGCGCGTGGATCTTCTGTACTGTTAATCGTTTGCCCCTGTTGGATAGCTTGATAAACCGCGTCTCTCAACTGCCTCTCTTTTTCCTCCCCAACTAAACCTTGCTCACTTAGCTTTTGCTCAATTGCCCTACCCACTGCATTGTTATGAATGTCCATGTTCCACTCTTCCAGTGGGTTTCCTGCTCCTAGAGAATCTCTCACTTCTCTTGCTATCTCAACTGCATGTCCAGCCCCTTTAGCAATAATCGGCAGTGTCGTTTCTGCTACTTTGGCGCTCACGTAAGCATGCCTATACGCATCTACTTGCTGGGGGTCCTTAATTCCATATTCTCTCGCAATTGCGTTTGCCTGTTCCCGCATCTTTGCTACGTCAGCGGATACTTGAAACTTAATCTTCATAAACTTACTCCTTTCAATCAAAATGCCCCCCATTGCATGGGGGGCATAAATCAAGACTTTGCTTTAATAAATTGGGGGGTCAATAGCCCCCTTCTAACGACTTCCAATCAACGGACAATGCCCATACACACAAAACAACGAACGCCGAAAAAATTACGGCGCCACAGGCATACAAACCATATCTGAAAGCTTTCTTAACTTCGATCGCCATGAAGGTATTCTATACTTCAAGTGTTATTTGACTCTCTGAAGAGGCATGATTCGCACCATAGATGGGTGTTTTACAAACACCCCTTTCAGGTTCTCTCAGCATGGGAAAAAGCTAACATAAACTGGGGAAAAAGTCAAGTAAAAACACCTTATAGTTGCTCTTCAATCAATGCGCATCTTCCCACGTTTGGCCGTGGCCGAGGCCGACTTTGAGCGGTACGTCGAGCTTGACGATGCCCTCCATCACATGGCGGATGTAGGCACTTTCTTTCTCCAGCGCGGCGTCCGGCACCTCGAAAATCAACTCGTCGTGCACTTGCATCAGTAGTCTGGCGGTTGTTTTGCCGGTTTGGTAATCGGCCTCGAACACCGGCATGACCTTTTTCATGATGTCGGCGTTGGTACCTTGTAGCGGCGCATTGATGGCCGCGCGCTCCGCCCCGGCCTTGAGGCCGCCGTTCTTGGCATTGATGTTAGGGGTGTGAATGCGCCGGCCGTACAAGGTTTCCACGTAGCCATGCTCGCGGGCAAACTGGATATTGTAGTCCATAAACTGGCGGATACCGTCGTAGCGGGCAAAGTAGTTGTCGATGTAGGCCTTGGCGGTGCTGTTGGGTACGCCGAGCTGCTTGGCCAGCGAGAACGCCCCCATACCGTAAACGATGCCGAAGTTGATGATTTTCGCTGCCCGGCGCTGGTCGCTGTCGACCTGTTCCACGGGCACGTCGAATATCTGGTGGGCGGTGTGGGCGTGGATATCCACGTCATTGGCAAAAGCGTGTTTGAGGCCACCGACATTGGCCATATGCGCCATAATCCGCAGCTCAACCTGAGAATAGTCAGCGCTTACTAACGTATGGCCGGGGGCGGCGATAAAGGCGTGGCGAATCTTGCGGCCGTCCTCGGTACGGATGGGGATGTTCTGCAGGTTGGGGTCGGAGGAGGAAAGGCGCCCCGTCGCCGCGCCGGTCTGGTTATAGCTGGTGTGGACGCGACCCGTACGGGGGTTAACCTGGTGCTGCAGGGCGTCGGTATAGGTGCTCTTGAGCTTGGCCAGGCTGCGGTAGGACAGCACCTCCGCCGCAATGGCATGACCTTCTTCCGCCAGAACAGAAAGGGTCTCCTCGTTCGTCGACCAGCCGGTTTGGGTCTTTTTACCGCCTTGCAGGCCCATCTGGTCAAACAGCACCTCGCCCAGTTGCTTGGGGGAGTTGAGGTTGAACTGCGTGCCCGCCAGCTCGAACACCTTCTGCTCATGCACCCGCAGGCGTGCCTCAAAGGCCTCTGAGAGGCTTTGCAGTTCATTTTTGTTCACCAGAACACCCCTGCGCTCCATTGCCGTCAAAACGGCAATCACGGGGCGTTCTATGCGCTCGTAGACCTCTTTCACTTTCTGGGCGGCGTCCAGCTCCGCCTTGAACAGGTCGTACAGGCGCAGGGTAATGTCTGCATCTTCAGCCGCGTAGGCGGTGGCGCGGTCAATCGGCACATGGTCGAAGGTAATCTGCTTGGTGCCGGTGCCACAAACATCCTTATAGGCAATACACTGGTGGCCGAGGTACATCAGCGCCAGCGTGTCCATGCCGTGGTTGTGCTCGCCACCGTGCAGGCAGAAGCTCATCACCATCGTGTCGTCCACCGGGGTCACGGTGACCTTTTCCTCACCCAGTACCAGCAGGTCGTATTTGATGTTCTGTCCGATTTTCTGGATTTTAGCGTCCGCCAGTACGGGCTGGAGCGTTTCCAGCACAAACGCTTTTTCAAGCTGCGGCTGGCCGCCGCTGAGCATGTCCTGCTGGTGGGTGAGGGGGATGTAACAGGCTTCACCCGCCTTAACAGCCAGCGAAATACCCACCAGATGCGCCTGCAGGGCATCCAACGAGGTGGTTTCGGTATCCACGGCCACACGCCCTGCGGCCTTGATTTTTTCCACCCAGTTCTGCAACTGTTCTTTGGTGTAAATGGTTTCGTAGACAGGCTTGGCGGCGGCAGGCGCGGGGGCACCGTCTGCTTTGGCCTGGGCAATAGCAGCTTCAACCGCCTGCGCATTAAGGCGCCCCGCCAGCGTGCGGAACTCCAGCTCTAGCAGAAAATCCCGTGCTTTCTCGGGGGTGGGGCGGTAGGTAAAGTCGTGCTCGTCTACGGGTACGTCCGTTGCCAGCGTCACCAGTTTACGCGACAGGAAGGCGTTTTCCCTGTTATTGGCCAGATGCTCCTGCACCTTGCCCTTAATCTCGCCCAGATTTTCGTAGATGCGCTCCAGCGTGCCGTATTCGTTAATCAGCTTGGAGGCACCCACGGGGCCAATACCCATTACGCCCGGCACGTTGTCGGAACTATCGCCGATAAGCGCCTGCACCTCGGTCACCTTGTCGGGGCCAACGCCAAACTTTTCCGCCACCTCGTCAGGGCCGAAGGTTTTGTCCTTCATGGTATCGAGCATCACCACACCGGGACGGATGAGCTGCATCAGGTCCTTGTCGGAAGAGACGATGGTGATCACCTCGTCCTCGGTCTTTTTTGCCACCAGCGTGGCAATGATGTCGTCGGCTTCAAACCCCTCCACCCGCAGCGCGGGGATGCCGAAGGACTGAATCAACGGCTCAAAATACGGGAACTGCTCCAGCATTTCAGGGTCAGGGT
This sequence comes from Pseudomonadota bacterium, assembly GCA_016125375.1. Classification (GTDB taxonomy): domain Bacteria; phylum Pseudomonadota; class Alphaproteobacteria; order UBA1280; family RI-95; genus RI-95. The sequence goes on from WGLU01000006.1 coordinate 49,157, forward strand.
CTTTGCGGTTGGCCTTATAGGCCGGATACAGGTCGTTACGGAAGGTGTGTTTGGTATCCAGCGCCACGCAGCAGGCATCGGGCTGGAGGTCTTTGACCACCTTAATCAGCATCTGGGAAAAACCGAACAGGGCATTGGTGTGCAGCCCGTCACTGCGGGTAAGCGGCCGTACGCCGTGATAGGCGCGGAAGAAAAAGCTCAATCCGTCGATAATGACCAAATGCCGTGCCATGGGTACCCCCTTTTTTTGTGTGCCCCATCATAGGCAATCACGCCCTTAATGTCAGTCGTTTTGAAGGCCGCTTTTGCCCGCCATCGCATAAACAGATACAGCTTATGCTGATCTTTCGTTCATTCCTTTTTACATCTTTCTTCTTCGAGGACCGTACTATGCGTACATTTTTGATTGTTCTCTTCATTGCTGCCATTGCTTTTGCCGGTATCCGTGCGTTGGTTTCCGGGGCCCAGAGCCTCCAGCACCACAAGCACCAGACCGAAGAGGCGATGAAGCAATTCTGACCAAACGAAGATGGGGGCCCTATAGCCCCCATTCCTTTTTGTGCCTGTCTTTACAAGCTCAGATGCCCTGCCAGTACCGGCGCATGCTTGACCGGGTCGAAGGCGATAATCTCGTACGTAGCCAATCCGTGGGTGTGGAAGGGGTCAGCTTCGAGCTTTTTAGCCAGCTCGGCTTTGCCGATGCCGCCCTTGGCAATTAATACCCCCCCTGTCCGCGGGTCCTGCGGGCCGGAAGCCAGCAAAATGCCCGCATCATACAGGGTTTGCAGGAAGTTACGGTGAGGCACCAGAACTTCGTCAATTTTATCAATGCCTTGAGTATATGTTACCAACACGATGTACATGCATTTACCCTATGTTTGTTAGCGCTTATTAACTACCGGATTTCCTCGGTTTCACGGATCCGCCGCAGCATCACGTACACGGCACCGCTACCGCCGTGACGGGGGATTGCTGTGTGGAAGGCCATGACCACCGGGCAGGCGGCCAGCCACCCGCTTACCTGCGCCTTGATGGCGCCCATCTGGCCATCGGCGCCGTATCCAGCACCCTTGCCATGCACCACGAGTACACAGCGGTGCCCCTGTTGCTGGCTCTGGTGCAGAAAGTTCATCAATGCCTGCCACGCATCTTCCACGTAAAAGCCGTGCAGATCGATACTACGGGTGGGGGCAATCTCCCCGTGGGCAAGGCGCTTACGGGTACGCCCGTCCAACGAGGACAGTGCCCCACTCAGGCAGTTTGTATCCTGCCGCTCGGTTTGAAAAGTAGGGTTGGGGGCACTTTGCACGCTGGCCGGTGGGGGGGTGGGCGCGGCCTTAGGCTCTGCCAGAATATCCGCCATTGTGATGCCCTTCTTAGGCGGCGTCAGATCACTATCATACAAGCCATCTACAGCTGTACTGGGGCGCGTGCTTTTAGCCTTATCGAGGGGCTCGACCCCTTCAAGCTCTTCCAGCCAGGCGTCCATATCTTCTTTGGGTGGTTTACGCATGGGGGAGGAACTTCATGTCCTCATGGGGGGCTGCAGGCAGCGCCTCAGCAGCCGGACGTGCGGCCTGAAGGCGGCCAGCCCATGTCCGGAAGGCTTCCACATGACCCGCAGGTTCAATCCATTCCGGCGCGTCCAAAGCCATTTTCAGCCATTGGTGGGCAGCGCGGCTGGTTGGCTCCAACCCATCTTCAACCTCGGCCAGCAGGGTAAAGACACGGCGGTTGGGGGTGTCTTCCACCAGCGGCGCCAATAGGGCACGCGCCTTTTGCCAGTCCCGTGCGCGGATGTACATCTCTGCCAGTGCCAGTTGCCCGCTCATTTCATCTTTCAATGGGCGGACGAGCTTTTGCGCCCTTTGGATAAACTCTTTACCGTAGTCAGGTCCATAATGACTTACCCATCGCGCCAACAGCTCGTGGCGGGGGCAGTGCTGCCACCCGTCGGCCAACATCCTCAGGGTACGGCTTTCCTCGCCCTGCGCAGTCAGGATATCCGCCCCAAGCAAATAGAGAGGTACAAAATCGGGACAGGCTTTAAGGCCCTTGTTCAGAGCAGCCAACGCCTGTTCAGGCTGGTGATTGTCGGCAAGCTGACTAGCCTGGGCATGGCGGACACACGCGGTCAGAAAGGCCTGACGGTTATCATCCATTTCTGCCCTTTTGAGGGTAGGCAAGGTATCCAGCGCGGTGTTGATATCCCCCCCGGCCAGCGCCAGTTGCAGAGTACGCTCTACAGCCCATGCACTGCGCGGACGCAGCCCGATGGCCTTATCCACCAATTGGCGCGCAAGGGTGAGGTCGTTTTGCCGGAAGGCCTCCTCAGCCAGCCCTTTCAGGCCCAAAAAGCTGCTACCACCCGACTTTGACAGGGTCTGGAAGTGGCTGATGGCCGTGGCGTGGTCACCGCCGCGGCGGGCAGCCTCTGCCTGTAGCACATGCACGACCGGCTGTTCAGGCATCAGGCGGGCAGCTTTATCAACCAGTTTGAGCGCCTGACGGTTATCACCCGCAGCTAATGCGTCCATGCCTTCCAGAAGGTAATGAAACCCCTGTTGCTGGCGTTTACGCACACGCCCCTGCCACAACATGGCGGGCACCCGGTCCAGCCACGCCATCAGACGGGCGAACAGGTAGGTAGCAATAAGGGTGATAGCGGCCGCAGTCGACAGAAAGGCGGCCGTCATTTGCAGTTCGTATCCATGCCAACGCATCACCACGGCTCCCGGCTCGCGGGAGGCTGCATCTACCCCCAGCCCAACGGCCAGCAGCAGCGCAAAAAACAGGGTGGCGCGCAGCAGTATCTTCATGGGCGGTAAGCGGCATAGTAAGCGTTCTGAGCCTCTTGCAGCAGGCCTTTTTGCTCCAGATAACCGTCCACATGGGCACGAAGGGCGTCCAGACGCTCATCCTGCGCCAGCAATTCCTCAGCCAGCAGCTCCTTGGCCTTGCCGTCTTGCCCGTTAGCCAACGCACGGCGTGCGTCCGTCAGGAGGGCGGCCCAATCGCCAACGGTAGGCGCATCGGTGTCAATCTTGCGCACCTTCACCCACTGGTTCGCGCGCTCTTTCAGGCGGTCCCACAGGCTGCCGTGGGCGTTTTGCGGCGTGGGTACCTTAGCAACAGGCGCACCATCGGCCAGCACAGCGTCCATTTGCTCCAGCAGGGACAGGCGGGTAATCACACCTACCTCGGCCAGTTTGGCCAATGCGTCCATCTTCTCGGCGATCATCGGCTGGTTCGCGACGTTACGGGCAAAATCGGCCACATTTTTAACGGCGGGCTGTGTTGCGTCACCGCGGGTATAGGCATTATCCAGCACGACCAGTTGCTGGCCGAGGAAAATGAGCCCCAAATCCTTCACCTTGTCGCCAAAAGCGTTGGTGTTCTGGCTTTTAAGGGCCTCGATCTGCTGTTCCTGCTCGACGACCTTGCTTTGCAGTGTGTTGACCAACGTCACAACCTGCTGCATGCGGGCGCTTTCGCCCAGCGTTGCCTGCGACAGCTCTTTCAGGCTGCCAATCAGCTCCGCCCGCTCGGCGTCCAGGTTTTCCAGCACCGTTTTCAGGTTGCGCAGGTCAGCGTCAGCCAATTTAGGCATGGTCACGGGTGTGGCAGGTTCCACAGCTGTTTCCGACGTTGCTGCTTCCATACCATCCAGCACTTCAATAATCGTTGCCGGTTCCTTGCGGCCAATCTCGGTACGGGAAACAACGCCCGAGCTACCATCGTCAGAAAGCTCCCGTATCATCAGCCCCTTATGGCCGTCCCGGTGTGCCAGCATCGGCATAAATGCGACTGTTCCCAGCGCAATACCCACGCCGCCCATTACCCACTCACGCGTGGACAGGGCGTACCACGGCTTCTGCCCGGTTTTTTTAGACTGTTTATCCGCCATGTTACCTGCCCTCCTTGAGCCAGTCGGCCACTTTGGCCGCAAAATAGGTGATAATCATATCCGCGCCCGCACGTTTGAAGGCGGTCATTGTTTCCATAACGGCGGCCTTTTCGTCCAACGAACCCGCAGCGGCGGCGGCCTTGATCATGGCGTACTCGCCACTGACCTGATAAACCGCCAGCGGCAGGCCGCAGGCTTCGCGCACGCCTTTAACGATGTCCAGATAAGCCAAGCCCGGTTTGACCATCAGCATGTCTGCGCCTTCATCTTCGTCCATGACGGATTCCATCACGGCTTCGCGGCCATTTGCAGGGTCAATCTGGTAGGTTTTGCGGTCACCTTTAAGACCGCAGCCTCCTGCTTCACGGAAAGGGCCGTAGAACGACGAGGCAAACTTGCTGGAGTAGGACAGAATGCCCGCATCCTCAAAGCCAGCATCATCCAACGCCTCACGGATGGCCAGGACCATCCCGTCCATCATACCGGACGGGGCGACCATATCGGCACCGGCTTCGGCAGCGGCGACGCATTGCTTTTGCAGATTGTGCAAGGTCAGGTCGTTATCCACATGGTCATTCACCACAACGCCGCAGTGACCGTGAGTGGTGTAGCTGCAAAAACAGTTGTCGGTAATGATGACCATCTCGGGCACGGCCTCGCGCGCGGCGCGGGTCATGCGGGCAATCAGACCGTCTTCGTCCCAGGTATCGCTGCCTTCTTCGTCTTTACTATGGGATACGCCGAACAGCAGCACGGCTTTAATGCCTTTTTCCCACGCGGCGGTGACAACATCGGCGACCTGTGCTTCGGGATAACGGAAGACGCCGGGCAGGCTGGCAACCTCTGTCCGTTCCTTGATTTTTTCCTCAAAGAACAGCGGCAGGATCAAATCGTCCGCAGTGACGGTTGTTTCGCGCACCAGCGACCGCAAAGCGGGGCTACGGCGGTTACGGCGAAAGCGGAAAGGCAAATCAAATTCACTCGGCATGGGACTGGACCGTTTTGTTTTAAAGGACGTTTATCATCTCTTCCACGGCAGGGTGGGCCGCAATCCGGCTTGGGCCGGGCCACGCAGCAGCAACGGCTGTGCTGAGGCATACGGCGGTCAACCCTTCGGGGTTCAGGTTTTCCGTTCGCATCAGGCGGGCAAGGTGGCGCGCACTGGCGGCGCTGAAAACCATCACTGAGGATACCCCATTTTGCCCGAGCTGCCAAACGACATCCCGTGGCAATACCTGTACATACGCGGTTGTGTACGCAGGTTGGCGTTTAACGGAAAATCCCTTTTCTTCCAATATATTATACCAGTCGTTTTTGGCGGTATCACCAGCCAGATGGACCAGCGGGCACGGAGTGTATACATTTACCAGTTCTTCCGCCAGCTCGCGCGCGCCCCCGCGGCCTGTCAGACCGACGGTAAATCCCGCGTTTTGAACAGCGTGCGCCGTCCGTAAACCGACACAATGGACAGGGGCCGCCGTCGGCGGCAAGGCGGGCAGGGCCGACGGACTGGTTAGGATGACGCCTTTGACGGTTTTATCCAGCTTTTGGGGCGGGCAGGGGGTTGTTGCCATCAGCGGGCACCCCGTTGCTGTAAAACCGGCGGCCTCCAGGGCCGCCAGTGTGCTTTGCAGGCGTGACCCGTGGCGGGCCACCAGAATCATGCCACGGCTTCCTGCGTGATGGCCGCAATAATGCGGTCTGCGCCTTGTGCCTGCAGGTCTTTACCGGCGGCAACGCCCAGTGCGGCAGGGTCGTTGTAGGGCATTTTCTGGCGCGTGCGGATGATTTCCTTACCGTCCATAGAGGCTACCATGGCAATCAGACGCAGGTTGCCCCCCTTTGTGACCTGACAGTAACCGGCAATCGGGGTGTGGCAGTTACCGTTCAGCACCTCCAGCATGGCGCGCTCGGCACTGACGCAGATAAAGGTGTCGCGGTCGTTGATAGCCGCCAACGCTTTGAGCATGTCCGTATCGTCCTTACGGCATTGTATACCAATGGCGCCCTGACCTACGGCCGGGCACATCATATCCGGCTCAAATACCTCGCTGATCCGGTTTGTCAGGTTCAGGCGCTCAAGGCCTGCCTTAGCCAGAATCAGCACATCAACCTCTTTGTTCTTCAGCTTTTCAAGGCGTGTGTCCACGTTACCGCGCATGGGAACAATATCCAGATAGGGGAAAGTCGCCTTAAGCTGGGTGGCACGGCGCAGGGACGATGTACCCACCTTGGCACCGGGTTTAAGCGCAACAAAGCTCTCCCCTTCACGGCACACGCACACATCGCGAATATCTTCCCGCGGCAGAATGGCGGCAATCACCAGGCCTTCGGGCTGCTCCTCGGCACCCGGAACGTCTTTCATGGAGTGGACGGCAATATCAGCCTCGCCCGCCTGCAGGGCCTCTTCAATTTCTTTCACAAACACGCCTTTACCGCCGACCTTGGACAGGTCGCCCATGAACTTGTCGCCCGTGGTTTTAACGGTTACCAGCGCGTAGGGGCGGCCCGTCTGCTTTTGCAGGGCATCCCCTGCCAGACGCGCCTGAACCAGCGCCAAACGGCTGCCACGTGTTGCAATACGGATGGGTTCTGTTGTCACAGTCTGTCGCTTTCGTGCGGTTATCGGCTAAAAAACATTGGTACCCCATTTACCTGCAAATTGCAAACGGGCTCATGTTTTGGGCTGGTTTTGACTTTTTACATTTTTAGGCACCAACAAAAACAGCCGCCCCTCACCACGCTGGTGACCAGCATGCTGTTCGGCCTCTTTGCCGTGGCCGAAAAAAATGTCCCCCCGCACAGCTCCCTTAATCGCGCCCCCCGTATCCTGTGCCGCCAGTGCGCGAGCGTAGGGACGGTTATTCTCGGCCGTGAGCGTGGTGTTCACAAACACGGGCACGCCCAGCGGAATGAATTTGGGGTCAACGGCCAGCGCATGCTCAGGCGTCAGCTCCACACCCAGTGTGCCGAACGGACCGCCGTCGTTCAGACGGAAGAAAACATAGGACGGATTTGTTTCCAGAATCTCCTGCCGTCTGGCGGGGTTTTCATCCAGCCACTGGCGGATGGACTGGAGGGAAACCTTTTCCAGCGGCATCAATCCTTGTTCGACCATGTATTTGCCGATGGACACGTACCGGTGGCCGTTTGCTCCGGCATAGCCCACGTGCACAACCTGCCCGCCCGGCAGAACCACACGGCCGGAGCCCTGCACCTGCAGGAAAAACTTTTCAACCGGGTCGCTGACCCACAAGAGCACCTGCTCGTCACCCAGTACGCCGCTGTCGATCTGCGCACGGTCATGGTAGGGGATAATTTTGTTCCCCTCTACGCGTGCCATAATACGTTTGCCCTTCAGGTCCGGATTAAAGGCGCCAAGGTCAGCCTCCAGCAGGTCGGGCGGGCGGCGGTGGAGCGGGACGGGCGTTGCGGCGGATTTATCAAACGCGCCTTTGAGCTCCGGCTCGTAATACCCCGTAAACAGGCCCTTGCTGTCTTTTTCCAACACTTCGACGGGCGTCAGCTGCGCCTCATAAAAGGTTTTAAGCTCGGCCAGTGTTTTGTTGGGCAGCTCTTTGCAGAACGGCTGCCAGTCGCCGTAGGTGCCGAAACGTTGGTTGTCCGCGTGGAGGGGTTTGTCCGCCGGACGCTTAAGGTAAACGTCACAGCTTTTGAGCATGGCCTGGGTCAGGCCCTCAGCTTCACTGGCTGACCAACCGTCCAGCGCTTTCCAGCTCACCGGTACATACGATACCGCCGCACGCTCGCCACAACCGGCGAGAAAAACGGCACTCAGCAGAGAAATCGCGGCAAGGCGGCGCATCACAAAGACCTCCTCAGGTCAGGTCGTTGATGGCTTCCAGTTCCCAGTTGGGGTCGGTTTCGTCGACGTTACGGGCCCAGGTCCAGATAACAGCCTGTTTGACCTTTTTACCGTCAGCATCGGTGTGGTTTGCATCGTAGCGCACATCCAGAATCGCCGTGCGGCCCAGAATGCGGCAATCGATAATCTGGGCGTCGTCGACACTTTCAAAGGCCTTCAGCGGCATATGCCCGTCTTCCAGCGCGTCAATCAGTTCTTCGGTCAGGCGCGGACTGGTAACATTTTCGATGGTTTCGTAGTCCTTGTCGGCCACGGCTTTATGGAGCCATTCATAGGCACGCACGGCGCCTGCAACAAACGCCTTGTCGTTGAAGGATGCGTCGAACGCCTTGATTTTTTCCACGCCTTCGAGCTTTTCAATCTCTTCCATGCGGCGGTGATGCTGCTTGGTGCGTCGCGCAGCAGGTGCAGTCTGCACGGTTGTCTTGTCGGGGAAACTGACCACGTTCGGCTTGTTGCGGTCCTTGTCTTTCGGCAGTTTTTTGCCAAAAAAGCGCGTGAACACAAACGCGATCAACAACAACAGAACAATCAGGTCAAAAAGCGGGGCGCCATTGCCTTCCATAAAACTTTACCCTTATTTTTGGTCTTTTTTATCAAAACGCGGCAGATGTTTACCTTACCGCAGCGCGGATTTTTTTGCCAGCCTGCCCTTGCTGATAGGCAACCGCACGGGTGAGTGTTTCTTCCAAATCATGGTGTACAGGCACGCCAAAGCGGTCTGCCAGCGCATGAAGGTAGCGCATTTTGGGTGCCCCTTCCGGATACCCCAGAACAACCTTGCCCGAGTCTGCATACATACCAAACTCCACGTTGGTGGTAAAAGCAGGCATGGTGACCAGTTCCCGTGGCACCCAGAACAGCACAACGTCGGCGGCTTCAAGGCAAGCCCACTCCCATTGGATTTGGTCCATATAATCGCCTTTTATCTGGCCACTTTCTTCCTCTGGCACGTAAACAGGTCCTGTGTAGCCCTTTTCCCGCAGCAGTGCCAACGCCTGAGGCCGCCACGACGGGACCTCCGCACTGCGGGGGGTTGGTCCGGCAAGGAAAATCCCGCCCATTTGTTGTGGAAGCGGTTTTTGAGCGTAACAAACAAACATGGTAAGTAACTCCTAACTTACATGGCGTTTAAGCCCGCGTTTGCGGGCGATATCCAGTACGGCGGCTGCCGTTTCCTCAATGGAGCGGCGGGTCACGTCCAGCATGGGCCAGCCCCGCTCGCGGATGTAGCGCTCGATCTGGCGAACCTCTTCATGAACGGCCTCGTAGTCGATGTATTCGTTCTGCGCACCGGTGGAGAACTCTCTCAAACGGTGGCGGCGAATTTCTGCCAACCTTTCGGGATCTACGGTCAACGCCACGACAACAGGGCGCTCAAGGCTGTCCAGATCAGGTGGGGGAATGTTCGGCACCAGCGGCACGTTCGCCACCCGATACCCGCGGTTGGCCAGGTACATACTGGTCGGTGTTTTGGAGGTGCGGGAAACCCCGACCAGAATAATGTCCGCCTGCGCCAGATTGCGCAGGGATTGCCCGTCATCATGGGCCAGCGTGTACTGCATGGCGTCAATACGGCTGAAGTAATTGGCATCCAGACTGTGCTGCAAACCCGGTCGTCCTGTAGCAGCCAAGTTTAACGTGCCGGAGAGCACCTGCATTCCCGGACCCAGCACATCCACATAGGGCAAGCTGTGTTCCTGAAGGGCAAAAACCAGGCTTTGACGAAGGTCTTTTTCCACGATGGTAAAAAATACCACGCCCGGGCTGGCTGTAATGCGCTCCAGAATCGGCGCTACCTGATCGGAGTGGGTGGTGAACGGGTATGTGTGTTCTTCAGTCTCTACGTCGGCAAACTGCACAAGTGTGGCCCGTGCAACGGCGGCCACTGTTTCGCCCGTCGAGTCAGAAATGAGGTGTACAGCCAGTTTGCGGGTGTTATCCATACTTTCCCCGTTATCCACATTGTTCAATTTTGCAGGGCTATCGCCCGCATATGCTTCAAGAACGGCCTTTAACGTACCACAAAGTCGCCGCACGCGTTGGGGATAAGTTACCTGTGCGGAGCGCCCGTCTTTTTCCGTTCACATCCATGCGACTCCTTTCCCCACGGTTACCCAGTCGTCATACCTGCAATAACGCTTTGTGAATCAAGGCCTCTGTGTAATTATCCACACAGCACACAGGCCCAATAAACTAAAACTATCTTTATAAATATTTAAAAAGAGAAAAGAAGGGGAAGAGATGGGGAAACTTTTACTCCGTGCCCTGAAACGGGAAGCAGTGGCAAGACCGCCCATGTGGCTGATGCGTCAGGCTGGCCGTTACCTGCCCGAGTATCTGGAAACCCGCAAGCAGGCGGGGGATTTTCTCAACCTGTGTTACACACCAGCCTTGGCGACCGAGGTCACTCTCCAGCCCATCCGGCGCTTTGGGTTCGACGCGGCGATTCTCTTTTCCGACATTCTGGTTCTGCCCCACGCATTGGGCATGAAAGTATGGTTTGAGGCCGGAGAAGGCCCGAAACTGGGCGCACTGGATAAGCCCGCAGCCGTCACTATGCTCGAGAAAGCCGACATTCACAGCCACTTAGCCCCCGTGTACGAAACACTGGACCGCCTGAAAACAGCCCTTCCGGCAGAAACAACGCTCATCGGTTTCTGTGGTGCACCGTGGACGGTGGCCACCTATATGCTCGAAGGTGGTGGCAGCAAGGATTTTAAAACCGCCAAAACCTGGCTCTATGCTGACCCTAAAGGGTTTGATGCACTCCTAGACCTTTTGGTGCAGAAGTCCGCCGACTATCTGGATGCACAGATCAGAGCCGGCGCCGAAGTGGTGCAGATTTTCGACAGCTGGGCGGGTGCCCTGTCCCCTTTCGGGTTCGAGCGCGCCGTGCTCGAACCCTTGCTGGCGCTGTGTCGCAAAATTAAAGCCAAACACCCCGACGCGCCCATCATCCTGTTCCCGCGGGGGGTGCACCCGCACCAGCTGGAGCATCTGGTTGAAAAGGGCACAGGACTTTTTGATGGCCTGGGGCTGGATACCACGCAGGACATGGCCTGGGCCAACCGTATTCTGCAACCGCAGATCGCGATTCAGGGCAACCTCGATCCTATCGCTCTCTACGCCCCGATTGATAAGGTGGAGAAAAAGGTCCGCCACTTGTTGGACACCTGCGGCCACGAACCCGGCTATATCTTCAACCTCGGCCACGGTATTACTCCGCAGACGCCAATTGCCAACGTGGAGCGGCTGGCCGAGACTGTCCGTTCCTTCAAAGCCGGAGCCTACTGATGATGTACCTGACCGTAAAAGCCTTTCATCTGATTGCCCTTGTTTCGTGGTTTGCCGGCCTGTTCTACTTGCCGCGGCTGTTTGTTTACCACGCCGCCCATCAGGGTGAGGCTGCCAACCACGCCATGCTTTGTACGATGGAGCGCAAGCTTTACCGCTACATCATGAACCCTGCCATGATGGCAACGTGGACCTTTGGCCTGATTCTGGTGGTCATGGAACCTGGCTGGTTGACCGGTCAGGGGTGGCTGCACGCCAAGTTGTTGCTGGTTTTGATTCTGACGGGGTATCACGTTTCTCTCGGCCGGATGGTGAAAACCTTCGCCAAAGGAGGCAATACCCGCAATCACACCTTTTACCGCTATTACAACGAAATCCCAACAATCCTGCTGGTTTTGGTTGTTCTGCTTGTTGTGCTTAAACCGTTTTAGTCTGTATACAGTTGACGAAACCCCTCCTGTTCGCTATATGATTGAATATAGCCGTCCACACGGCGGCTATTTTCCCTTACAGCAAGGTCCAATTATCTCTCATTAGGTAAGCAATTCCCCGTACCTTAAACAGCAATCACACAAAGTCATGGTCAAACCGATGCACTTACGCGAACTCAAGCAGAAAAAAGCCGAAGAACTGGTCAAAATGGCCGAAGAACTGGAAGTGGAAAACCCTTCCAGTCTGCGCAAACAGGAAATCATGTTCGGCATCCTGTCCAAATTGCCGGAAGACAAGGTTGTAGTCGCCGACGGCGTGCTCGAAGTTCTGCAAGACGGCTTCGGGTTCCTGCGCTCGCCGGAGAGCAGCTACATGCCCGGCCCGGACGATATTTACGTCTCCCCCAGCCAGATCCGCCGTTTTGGCCTGAAAACAGGTGACAGCATCGAAGGCCAGATCCGCGCCCCGAACCCCGGCGAGCGCTACTTTGCCCTGCTCAAGGTCGACAAGGTTAACTTTGAAGACACCGAAAAAGCCAAGTCCCGCGTGTCGTTCGATAACCTGACACCGCTGTATCCGGACCAGCGCTTCAACATGGAAGCCAAAGATCCGACAAAGAACAAAAAGGACATGACCGGCCGCGTGATTGACCTGGTTGCGCCCATCGGTAAAGGCCAGCGCGCCCTGATTGTGGCCCCGCCCCGTACGGGTAAAACCATGCTGCTGCAAAGTATTGCTCACGCGATTGAAGAAAATCACCCCGAGTGCTACCTCATTGTTCTGCTGATTGACGAGCGCCCTGAAGAGGTGACCGACATGCAGCGTTCGGTAAAGGGTGAGGTTGTCTCCTCTACATTTGACGAGCCTGCCAGCCGCCACGTGCAGGTTGCCGAGATGATTATCGAAAAGGCTAAACGTCTGGTTGAGCACAAGCGCGATGTTGTGATTCTGCTCGACTCCATTACCCGCTTGGCCCGTGCCTACAACACCGTTGTACCGAGCTCTGGTAAGGTTTTGACCGGTGGTGTGGATGCCAACGCCCTCCAGCGTCCAAAACGCTTCTTTGGTGCCGCCCGTAACGTTGAGGAGGGGGGCTCGCTCACCATCATCGCCACTGGCCTGATTGATACAGGTTCCCGTATGGACGAAGTTATTTTTGAAGAGTTCAAGGGGACCGGTAACATGGAGCTGTGGCTGGAGCGCGGCCTGATTGAAAAACGCATCTACCCGGCGGTAGACGTTGCCAAGTCCGGTACCCGTAAGGAAGAGCTGCTGGTACCCAAGGACGACCTGGCCAAAATCTGGGTTCTGCGCCGTATCCTTCAGCCCATGGGCACCAACGACGCGATGATGTTCCTGTTGGACAAAATGCGTCTGACGAAAAACAATGCAGAGTTTTTCCAGTCCATGAACGGTTAGGCTGGCAAAGCCAGCTTTGGGTGATTAATTCACTTCCCTGGGGGCTCGGGCGCTTACGTACGTTCATGTACGCTGCGCGCCTCGGGGGGGGGGGGAACAAACTAAAACCTGCTCCCGCCGCCCTGCGCCCTTAAGGCCGTCGAACCAAAAAACAACTTTGTTTGCACCTGCGAACAAAACGGTGTATACAAGTCCCTTCGGATAAATAACGGAAGCTGTATTCCTGATGAGTTTTATCAACCCCGACCACGTGTCGGTTACGCTGTCACCCGTGTTCACCAGCAAAGGCCTGTGCGCTTTTATGCGAGCCACGCCGGTACAGCAAAACGCCGATACCACCACCTCGGTTGACGAGATTCTGTGCGCACAGCCCCACCTGGCTCCCCGCCTGACCGACCTGTATGTCGAGCAGCTGCTGGCCGACCACACGGGCGACAGCCTGCCTGTTGCTGTTCGCTTGCCCCAAATTGGTGAAGATGGCCAATGGACCAATCTGTTCACCCGCCTGTCCGAGTCAGAAGCCCCCTTTGTTCTGGAGCTGGAAGGTACGCAATTGCTGACAAGCCCTGTCGAAGCCGCAGCCCTGATTGCGACGGCCCGCAGTTTTGGCCTTTCCGTCTATGCCTGCGCCGGCTCCACAGCCGATATGCACGCCTATACACTGTTGGGTATCGCCGGCATAGTGGCCGGTGATGTGGTGTTTACGGCACGTCCCAAAATGATTTAACGGCTTTCGAGCTCGTGTTTTTGTGGTATAAAGCGGGAGATCATTCTCCCGCTTTACCTTTTCTGCATAAGGGGCTCCCCTCATGACAAAGCTTCCTTTTCGTGCCGTCCTGCTCGATTGCGACGGCGTTCTCTACGACGGCGCATTGACGCTCCTCAAGCAAATCGTGCCTGCCGTCAAGTCGACCGCGCTCGACATGGGTATTCCCGAATCCGTGTACGAGGCCACAGGCCGTCGCCTGCGCAGCCAGAACATCAAGGGGCTGTACAACCTCGTCCGTGTCCTGTGCGCGGAACACAACCTCTCCTACGCGCGCTTCTGCGCCAAGATTGTGGCCTGCCTGCAGCCGTTCTACAACCAGCTCACGCCGTGCCTGCGTACGGCCCAGCTGCTGGCGGCGCTGGCCGACCGGGTTGACCATCTGGTCATCTACACCAACAACCACTTCCTGCATGTGGCCGAGGTCATCGACCGCCGCGGTTTCGGTGCTGTTCTGCAGGACACGGTGGTGTTCGATGTGGGCGCCACGGCCGATGCCAACGGTGTGTTCCACCCCAAGCCGTTGCCGCAGGGGTACCTGATGGTTCTGGCACAGCTGGGTGTACAACCCCACGAGGCTGTGATGGTCGACGACGCGCCCCACAACATCGCCGCTGCGCGGCATGTGGGTATGCAGACCGTTCACATCAGCCCGGTGGCGGATGCCGCGGCCAACGCCCACGATACGGCGCCGTCCCTCGAGGCGTGGCTACTCGGGTTGCTGTAAGTAACCCCTTACATACGTATAAAACCCCCGCATTTCTGCGGGGGTTTTTCGTTATGGGCAGTGGAGGCCGATCCAGAAGTCGGCATCCGCCACGAAGAACTCGTATGGCCATTCGGCATGGCGTTTGCGCTCGACGGGGCGTCCCAGTTTTTCGGCGAAGGCGATGCCCTTCTTCATGCCGCCGGAGACCTGACGGTCCTCGTGCACCACAGTTTTGTGGCCCATGAAGGTTTCCGCAAGGCCGGCAGCAATGCCAAGTGTACGCTCGTGGGGAATGGTATCGTCCAGAATCCCCGTGTGCGTGTACTTGGTGTGAGAGGCATAGGCCAGCTCGCCGCGCATCAGATGGTAGTTGAGGGCAAAGCAACCGTAGTAGTGGTTGATCTTGGCCTCCATGTTGGTGATGGACTTGTTGCGATCCGTATTCGACGGCGCAAACGGGCTTTCCACCACCACATGCGTACCATCGCGGAAATAGGCCACCATGGCCCAGAGGTCCGCGGCGGTCAGGCTCTGCTTGGCCAGCTTGGCCGCAATCCGGGCCGTGCTGCGGCTCAGGATGCTCTTGGGCAGGGCCTTGATGCTCAGAATGGCCTGCTTGGCCTCGTCCATCCGGTCCAGATAGTCCTTGCCACCCCAAAAGTCGGGCAGGCGCAGGACGCGCACCTCGACGGGCAATTTCAGGGTTTTGGCCAGTGCCAGCGCCTCGCGGATGTGGTTGTCGATGCCGAGGTCGGCGTAGACAACGGCCTTGCGGGCCTGCAACATCTCGGCAAAGAACGCCGCTTTGGCGAGCACGTTCTGGTGCACCACGTTAGGCTGCAGCACCTCGGGGAGGTACTTGACGCCCTTGCACAGGGGCAGCTCGCCGTGGACCAGACTGTCGTTCACCGCCGCGCAGGCGAAGGAAAACGCCAGCTTGCTGCGCAGGATGGCCACCGCCCCGACGGGAATATCCGCCGAGAAGGGATCCGGTACCAGAACGGCCGTGCGCGGCCGCGCATGGTGCAGGTGGACGGCCAGATCGAGGATGTCCACCTCGGTCAGGGTCCGGTTGGTGATTTTGCCGTCAAGCTCGGCCTGACGATCGGGAGAGAGGTTCATTGTTAGGTACCCCGCGAAAACGGGTGAAAAAAGGGAGATAGAAAAGCTCTCCCCCTAACTTGTATACAATGTTTGTGGGTGAGGCAACAAAAAAAGCCGCCCCCGAAGGGGCGGCAGGCGCTTGTCCTGTTACTTCCGCTGGCCGAACAGGCGCAGCAGGTGCAGGAACATGTTGATGAAGTCGAGGTACAGCGTCAGCGCACCCAGAACCGCCGCGCGGTGGGTGTTCTCGCTGTCGCCAGCGACATCGCTGTAGAGTTCCTTGATCTTCTGGGTGTCGTAGACCGTCAGGCCCGCGAAGATGAGCACCGCCGCGGCCGAGATGAGCAGCCCCAACATGGAGCTGGCCACGAAGATGTTGACCACCATCACGATGATGAGGCCGATCAGCGCCATGAACAGGAACTTGCCCATGGCCGACAGGTCACGCTTGGTGACGAAGCCGTAGAAGCTGAGCGATGCGAACATGCCCGCCGTGACGAAGAACACGCCGGCCACGCTTTCCGTTGTGTACATGTACGTCAACGGTGCGATGGTCAGGCCGTTCAGGGCGCTGTAGACCATGAACATGGCGAAAGCAGCCATGCCGGACATGCGGGTGATGGTCAGGCTTAGGACGACGACCAGGCCCAGTTCGCCGATGAGCGCGACCCAGAACCAGATGCTGCCGGTGAAGGCGGCAAGGGTTTCCGGATTGCCCATCAACCAGGCGGCGATGACGCCCGTCAGGCCCAGACCGGCGGTCATGTAGCCGTAAACGGTACGCATGTAGGCGGCAAGGCCGCCATCGGCGGCAGAGCGGCCGCCAAACGGAGCAGGGGAACCACGCATAGGAGGAACCTCCGAAACAGGTTGGATGGTGAAAAAAAGCAAGGAAGGTCGAAAACAGCGCTCAATATAAGGGATTCGCTGCAAAAAGCAAGCCCCCGCGGGGCGGGGGCTGTGCAGCAGGTTATTCGGCCTTAGCGGCGCTCACCCATCAGGCGTAGCAGATGGATGAACAGGTTGATAAAATCCAGGTACAGGGTCAGTGCACCCATAACGGCCGCGCGGGCTGTATTGGCTTCATCACCGGCTACTTCGGCGTGGATGAGCTTGATTTTCTGGGTATCCCATGCAGTCAGGCCTGCAAACACAGGTACAGCCAGCAGGCTGATGACAAAGCTCATGGTATTCGCAGTTTCAGTGCCCATGCCAAAGAATGCGCTGCCGAGGGCCTGCACCAGCATGGCGGCAACCAGCCCCCACAGGCACATGTACAGGAACGACCCCATGGCAGACAGACTGCGCTTGGTGGTGTAGCCGTACAGGCTCATGGCAGCAAACATACAGGCTGCGACGATGAACGCCTGTGCGATGCTCGCACCTGTGTATACAAAAGCCAGAGGCGCAAGCGTTATCCCGTTCAGAGCGCTATAACCTGCAAACAAGGCAAGAGCCGTTGCGGGCTGGAGCGACTGGATGCGAAAGCTGAGGAAGAACACAACACCCAATTCGGCGGCAATCAGCAGCCACATCACAGGGCTGGTCGCAATTTTCATGAGCAGTTGGGGCATAAAAGCATACAGATACCAGGCCACGGCTCCCGTTAGGGCCACGCCGCCGGTCATGTAGTTGAACACCTGACGCATATGCACGGCAACTGCGGACGGTGCGTCGGTGCGGGCAGACAGGGAATGTTGAATCATTGTTACAAGCTCCATTTACAATGGTTGTGCGGGTTACCACCCGCTCTTGAGTTTCATGTTATACGCTGGGGGGTCTAAATCAAGCAAAACCGGACAAGCGTTTGACCGATTTCCGTACAGAAAATAAACCTTTTTCATGTCAGCGTGTGCGGCTGCGAAACGGCTTTTTTTATTTTCTACGTGGTGTAGGGGGATAGGTGTAGAATGCGTCAGTTTTTCACGCTTATCTGGAGGCTTGAGTTATGCATATCGGTATCCCCAAGGAAACCAAAATTGCCGAGAAGCGCGTTGCGCTGACCCCGTCCGCCTGTGCCGAGCTGGTCAAGGCCGGTCACACTGTTCACATGGAAGCGACCGCCGGTATCGCTGCCGGCTTCCCGGATAGCGAATACACCAAAATCGGCGTCAAAATCGAAGCTGATGCTGCTGCGCTGTATAAATCCGCACAGATGATCGTCAAGGTGAAAGAGCCCCAGAAAGGCGACCTGCAGAACCTGACCAAGGATCACCTGCTGTTCTGTTACCTGCACCTTGCCGCCGAGCCAAACCTGACCGCCGAGCTGAAGAAAATCGGCCTGACAGCTGTTGCTTTCGAAACTGTTGAGAAAGATGGCAAAACACCGTTGCTGGCCCCCATGTCCGCGGTTGCAGGCCGTTTGGCCATTCAACTGGGTACCTGGTTCCTGCATGCACCCCGCGGCGGCCGTGGCCTGCTGATGGGTGGCATTGCCGGTCTGCAAGATGGCCGCGTAACCGTTATCGGTGGTGGCGTTTCCGGTACCGAAGCTGCACATCTGGCCTATCAAATGGGCGCCCATGTAACCCTGCTGGATATTAACGAGAAGCGCCTTGCCGAACTCAAAGCCGAATACCCGCGCATGGAGCTGGTTAAGTCCACACCTGCGGCTATCAGCGACGCCCTGAAAAAAACCGACCTGCTGGTTGGCTCCGTTTACGTTGTTGGCAAACGTGCGCCGCATGTTGTGAGCGAAGAACAGGTCAAAATGATGCCGGAAGGCAGCGTGATTGTAGATATCTCCATCGACCAAGGCGGTTGCGTGGCCACGTCCCGTCCTTGCACGCACGAGATGCCTGTATACACACAGCACGGTGTGATTCACTCCGCCATTACCAACCTGCCGGGTGCTGTGCCGCGCACATCCTCCATTGCGCTGTCCAACGCCATTCTGCCGTATGTCCACAAGCTGGCCAAAGGCGAGTGGGACGACGCGCTGATGAAAGGCGTGAACGTACAAGGCGGCGAGCTGAAAATCGCCCTGTAAGCAACTGCTTACTGACATGAAAAAGCCCCGCATTTGCGGGGCTTTTTGTTAACCTTTGTCCTTGTCGCCTTTCAAGCGTGGCGGCTCTACGTATAAACGGCCACCGGGGGCGATGCACTTGCGGGGGAAGCTGTTAATGAGCGGGTTTCCGGCCTCGAGGCATCTGTCGAAGGTATTAATCTTCTTGTCCTTCTCGGTCAGGATTTCGTTCGATTCTAGAAAAGTTGTCCCATCCGGAATGATGCACTGACGCGGGGCTGTTTCCACCAGTGTGTTGCCCAGTTTCAGGCAATCGCCAAAAGTATAGATTTCCAGCAGGTTGATGGTGCGCACACGGGCATCGTAGTTGCGGGCGGTGCCGAAAATCCAGAACTCCAGGTCCCGGTCGTGGTCCTGCAAAAAGCGCGGCTTTCCGTCAATTTCCACGGCATTCTGGTAGATGTGAATCGGCCCGTAGCTGCGCCCCTTGGGGGAAAGCATGTGCAGGGTCACACCTGCATATCCACTCTCCGACGGGACGGTAGAAACCTTGCCGTAAACCTCTTTCTTCTCGGCCAGTTTACGCAGCAGAACCGGGATGTCCAGCGGCGAAAGGGTCCAGCTCATCGGATCCTGAGTCTTGTCCTCAATATCCACGTCCACGGTTACTTGCGCTACTTTACTGTTGTCGGCGACGAGCTCGTCTACGTTGACGGCCTTAGGCGCTTTTTCAAGAAAGGCGGCACGGTTGTTCAGCTCTTCTTCGGACGGGGCGTTCTTGGCCAGTTCCTTCAACGCGTCGTCGCTCAGTCGGGTCAGGGGCTTTTCCGGGTCTGCTTTCGCGTTACCGTCCAGCACAGGTTCGGCCGGCAAGTTACCCGGGTCGCCCACAAATGTATGCACGTAAGGGCGCGGCTGCTGGGCATACGCCGCAGGAACAAGGGCAGTTGCGGCCAGCAGGGCGATAAGGGGGAGGTTCTTCATTATTCTTCAAACTCCTTTACGCGGGGACGGTTCAGCAGCAGGTTGATGGCTTCCTGCGGGGCAATGTCACCGCTGAGCACACCGTCGGTGCCCATGATAATCGGCAGGTCAATGCCACGGCCGGCAGCTTGTACGGTGACGATACGGGCAGCTTTAACGCCCTCGACCACCTTGCCGTCCATATTCAGGGCATCGGCAACGGGTACACCGCGGCCAACACGCTGGCCAAAGCGGAAGTTGCGGGACTGTTCGGATGTCGCTGTCAGGACCACGTCGCCCAGTCCGGCCATGCCGGAGAGGGTCTCCGCCTTGCCGCCCAAGGCAACGCCGTAACGGGCCATTTCGGCAATCCCGCGGCTGATAAGGGCTGCACGTACATTGTGGCCCAGCCCCAGTCCGTCGGCAATTCCGGCGGCAATAGCAACCACGTTTTTGACGGCACCGCCAATTTGGGCACCAATCATGTCGTCACTGAAATACAGGCGCATGGTGGGTTTGCAGAAGAGAGAGTTAACTTTGTCGATGGCCTCCTGCCGGCGGCTTGCCAGCAAAAGGCAGGTAGGCTTGTTCGCAGCAACTTCCGCCGCAAAGGAGGGCCCGGTAAATACTGCAATATTTTTGAGGCTTGCAACAGTTTCGGTCCAGACATCGGTCAACAGGGCGCCATCGCTTTCGCGGAAGCCCTTGGAGCAGACGACCACCGTATGATCGGCGCTCATCAAAGGGTTGAGGCTGGCGGCAATCTGGGTGGTAAAAGTAGCCGGACAGACCGAAAAAATAACGTCCGCATGGGCGGGCAGGTCGTCCAGAGCGTGTGTGGCTTTAAGGTTTTCCGGTAGTTTGACGCCGGGCAGGAAGGTCTTGTTCTCATGGTTGCGGTTGATGGCGGACACAACGTCCTTCTCGTGCGCCCAAATCAGCACATTTTGGCCGCAGTCAGCCAGGGATTTGGCAATAGCCGTTCCCCATGCGCCGCCGCCGATGATGCTGACATTCCGAGCCATGTGTCTATTTTTTCTTCAATTCTTCCAGCGGCCAACGGGCACGCGCATTACTTGCTAGATCGGGTTTTTCTCCGGCCAGCAGGCGGCGGGCACCAGCGTAGGCAATCATAACCGCATTGTCTGTACACAAGTTTACGGGCGGTGCGCAGAAAGTCACGCCCTTTTTATGACACAAACCTTCCAACCGCCCCCGTAGCAAGGTGTTGGCGGCAACGCCCCCGGCAAGGACAAATGTTTTTACATGTGTCTGCGCAAGGGCACGCTCGGTTTTGATTTCCAGCAAGCGGGCGACGGTTTCCTGAAAGCTGGCCGCCATATCAGCCATGAGCTGGTCAGTTAAGGGACCGGCCTTTTCCAGCTGTGTGCGTACGGCGGTTTTAAGGCCCGAGAACGAAAAATCCAGGCCCTCGTGCCGCAAAGGGAGCGGCAGGTTAAAGGCTTTGGGGTTGCCGTTTTCTGCGAGCCGCTGGATTTTGGGACCACCCGGATAGTTAAAGCCCATCAGTTTGGCCACCTTGTCAAACGCCTCGCCTACAGCATCGTCGATGGTGCCGCCAAGTGTTGTATACACTCCAAGGCCCTCAACGAGGAGGAACTGGCAATGTCCGCCCGATACCAGCAAAAGCAGAAAAGGAAAGTCCACCCCGTTGGTCAGGCAGGCGGTCAGGGCATGACCTTCCAGATGGTTGACTGGCATGAAGGGCTTATCCAACGCCAGTGCCAGCGATTTACCGTACATGGTGCCGACCAGCACGCCACCCAGCAGGCCGGGGCCTGTGGTTGCGGCAACGGCATCGATACGCGGCCAGCCAAGGTTGGCCTCTTTTAGGCACCCGCGCACCATGGCAGGCATTTTTTCCAGATGGGCACGTGCGGCAATCTCGGGGACGACACCACCATAGTCCAGATGCTCTTTCTGTGTATACACCTTACTGGCGAGGATGCGGCCACTGCCGTCAGCATCTAACTCAACCAGCGCGGCAGCCGTTTCGTCACAGGAGGACTCGAGACCCAGAACAATCATGCAGCACCTCCATCAGCCTTCGGCGCTTTCTGGCGGCGGGCTCTGGCTTTGGGGTGGGCGGCGCTGCGGGCAAAGGTCAGGCTCATCTCGAACTGTTGGGTTGTATCCCACAGACCGTAGTACAACAGGGCATATATGCCGCGGAAGGTATCTTTCCAGCTGACTTTTTTGCCTTCATCCCAACTGCGGGGTGAGTATTTAACCGGTATCTCCACCAGTGTCGGGCGCGGATTGTTGTTAGCGAGCTTGACGGCAAGCTCGTAGGCAGAGCCAAAACCCTCTTCGCGGAAAACGTATTTACTGACGAGGTCGCGCCGGAAAGCCTTGCTGCTCGTCCCCACGTCGCTCAGGCGGTAGTTTGTGACCATGCTGGCGACCAGACTGAGGAACTTTTCTTCTGCCGTATGCCAAAAATCGCCCACGTGGCGAACAGGCTCCAGCTCGATGAAGCGCGAACCGTATACAACATCGGCAATGCCGTCTGCAATCGGCTGAATAAGCCGTGGGTAAACAGACGGGTCGTACTCAAGGTCGGCATCCTGCAGAATGACCACATCGCCGGTGGCGGCTTCGAGCCCCGTATGTACGGCCGCGCCGCGACCGAGGTTGGTTTCGTGCTGGAGGACGGTAACACCTTCCATTTCAGCGTATTTACCAAAGGGTGTGCCGTCGGTCGAGCCGTCGTCCACCACAATAATCTCGCGCGGGTAGGGCAAGTTTACGGCACGTACCTGCTCAAGGACGCGGCCCAAGGTTGCGCGTTCGTTGTAGCAGGGGATGATGACGGAAACTTTTCTGATGTCCATGTCTTTCGTTTTACACGGTTTGGGCGGGCAAAGTCCAGTGCAGGCGGGAAGAACTTGACAGGTAAGCCCGAAATGGCGGATTCTGGGAAGATAAGACCAAGTTTCAATTTATCTCGCGGCAGTGTGCCGCTTGCTTTTTCTCCACCTTTTACTCTGCCCTCTTTTTATCCGAAAAGGAGATTCCCATGACGAAGCTGCTTAACACCCGCGCCAAGGCACCTGTTGCCACGACGGGGACACGACAGCTGACCCGCCACGGACGCACCCGTACGGATGCCTTCGCGTGGCTCAGAGACCCCAACTGGCAGGAGGTCCTCAAGGACCCGTCCAAGCTGGACGCGGCCATCAAGGCCCATCTGGATGCCGAAAACGCCTATACCGACGCTGTTGCCGCGCCCACCAAGGCGCTCCAGCAGAAGCTCTTCGACGAGATGAAGGGCCGTCTGGACGAGGACGAGGCGTCGCCCCCTATGCAGGACGGCGACTGGCTCTATTACAAGCGCTTCGAGCAGGGTAAACAGTACCCGCTGTTCTGCCGGCGCTACAAAAGCCTGACCGCCACCGAGGAGGTGTTCTTCGACGTCAACAAGGCGGCGGAGGGCAAGTCCTTCTACAAGGCGGCGAGTGTCATCGTCAGCCCCGACCATACGTTGCTTGCTATCGCCGAGGATACCAATGGTGGAGAGATCTTCACCATGCGTATCCTCAGAATCTCTGACGGCAAGCAGATCTCCGGGCCGGTTACCGGCTGCGGCGGCGACCTGGTATGGGCCAACGACAACGCCACCGTTTTCTACACCGTGGTGGACGACAACCACCGTCCCTACGCGGTCATGCGCCACACCGTGGGCACCGACCCCAAGGCCGACGTGGAAGTCTATCGCGAGGTGGACAGCGGCATGTTCCTCGGCGTCGACAAGACCGCCGACGAAGCGTTCATCGTTCTGAACGTGCATGACCACGCCACTTCCGAGATGCATACCATCCCGGCGGACAACCCGCATGCCGCTCCGGTATGCTTTGCCCCGCGCGAGGAAGGTGTGGAATACGCCATCGACCATGCCGGCAGCCAGTTCTTCATCCGCACCAATGTCGACGGTGCCGTGGACTTCAAGGTCTGCGTGTGCCCGACCCATGCGACGGACCGTGCCAACTGGCAGGATCTGGTGGCCTACAAGCCCGGTGTGATGATCGACAACCTGCATCTGGTAAAGGGCTACCTGCTCCGTACCGAGGTGGAGGACGCGTTGCCCCGGTTGGTCATCCATGACCTGTCGTCGGGTACCGAAGAGGTGGTTTCCTTCAGCGAGGAAGCCTACTCCATCGGTGCTGCGCACAGCCTGATGTTCGACACCACGGTCGTGCGGTTCAGCTACACGTCGCCGTCTACGCCGACGCAGGTGTTCGACTACGACCTGTCCACCCGCCGCCGTAAGCTGGTCAAGGAACAGCGCATTCCGAGCGGTCATAATCCGACCGACTATGTGGTGCGCCGTATCTACGCCACCAGCGAGGATGGCACCAAGGTGCCGGTGACGGTTTTCTATCACAAGGACACGCCGATCGACGGTACGGCGCCGCTGTGGCTGTATGGCTACGGTGCCTACGGGATTTCCATCCCGTCGTCGTTCTCGCCGCGTCGTCTGGTGCTGGTTAACCGCGGGTTTGTGTTCGCCATCGCCCACGTCCGTGGTGGTACCGACAAGGGCTACCGCTGGTACCTGGACGGCAAGATGGAGAACAAGACCAACACCTTCCACGACTACATCGCCGCTGCCGACTGCCTGATTGCCGAGAAGTTCACCTCGGCGGGCAACATCTACGCCGAAGGGCGCAGTGCCGGCGGTATGCTGATGGGTGCGGTCACCAACCTGCGCCCCGAGCTGTGGAAGCTGGTTCACCTCGGTGTGCCGTTCGTCGACGTGCTTAACACCATGTGCGACGACACGCTGCCGCTGACGCCGCCCGAATGGCCGGAGTGGGGTAACCCCATCACCGATACGGCCGCCTACGACCGGATTGCGGGCTATTGCCCGTACACCAATCTGGCGCCGAAGGCGTACCCGCATACGCTGATCACCTCCAGCCTGACGGACTACCGGGTCACCTACTGGGAGCCCGCCAAGTACGCGGCCAAGATGCGTTCGGTCAACACGGCCGACACGCTGACCATCATGAAGATGGAAATGGCCACCGGCCACGGCGGCGCCTCCGGGCGTTTCGACGCCCTCTGGGAGGATGCGTTCGAGTACGCCATCGTGCTCGACCTGTTCGGCAAGGCCTGATCAACCGATAAACCCCCGCAGCATTGGCTGCGGGGGTTTTTTTGTGTATAACCTAAGGCAACTGACCTGTTTTTGACCGTTTGAACAAGGAACCCCACCCATGACCCCGCTCACGGGTAAAATCATCCTCTTCGATACCGAGTTCACCGCATGGGAAGGCTCGTGGCAACGTAACTGGAGCGGACCCGGAGAACATCGGGAACTCATCCAGATTGGCGCCGTACTGGTCGATGCCGACCACGGCTTTGCCGAACTGGCCCATTTCGACGTCTTCGTCAAGCCGACCATCAATCCGCACCTGTCGGCGTACATCACCGATTTGACGGGCATTACGCAGGATATGGTGGATACCCAGGGCTTCAGCGTTGCCGATGCACTGGCACAGTTTGCCGCGTTCTGCGGCGACCGTCCGGTCTATTCCTATGGGAATGACGCCGATGTGCTGGCAGAGAACTGCACCCTGAACACCCTGACGCTGAGCGTACCTGCCGGAGGCTTTCATGACGTGCGTACGCCGCTCGAGGCTGCCGGCGTGAAAACATCCGACTATTCCAGCGGTACCGTGCACCGCGCGGTCGGGGCTAACATGGACGGTCATGTCCACAACGCCCTGTTCGATGTGCGCTCGATCGCAGCGGCACTACGCGCTTTACGTGCCCACGGAAAACTTTAAGCGTAACCCCGCCGTCAAGCGGGGTTTTTGCTTTTGGCGCCTATTGCTGTAAACTGACAGGAAAACAAAGGACGACACCGGCATGCGCAGATCACCTTTGAAGCTCCATACCCTGATCCAGCACCCGCCCAAACGGGAGCAGCTACTCAGGTTTATTATGCTGCTGGGCATCCTGGCCGCCTATACAGGATATGTATCGTGGAAGTATGAAGCAGCTACGGGCGGCCTGATTGCGGCACTTACCTGGTCTTTCTTCGTGTTGTGTACGCCCATTGCAGACGGCGGATTTTTGATAGATTTTCCGGTCCGGCTGCTTTTTAACGTACGGATGTGGGTTGTTGAGATGTTTGTCTGGATTCTGGCCGGGGGCCTGAACTTCTTCACCCTCAGCTACGCACCGGACGTGTACGAAAAGACACTCCTGACCTCGCTGCTGAAAAAAATCGTGCTTACACCGTATCCCTACTGGGGCATTATCGCGCTTTGCTGCGCGGGGACGTTCATGTCCATCATCTTTGGTGACGAAATGCTGGATATTTTCCACCACCGGGACGCCAAAATCTGGCAACGGCACGGTTTCAAATATCGGGTGGTGGCTATGCTGGCAGGGTTTACCGTGGTCGTACTGGCGTATATTCACCTGTTGGAAAGTCTGCATATCAATACGGATATGGTGTTCTAGGCTATTTCTGGCATACGGGGCAGAAGAAGGTGCTGCGCTGTCCAATAATAACTTTCCGGATGGATGTGCCGCAAACAGTGCACAGTTGACCATCGCGGCCGTAGACTCTGAACCTGTGGGCGAAGTAGCCCAGCGAACCGTCAGTCTGCACGTAGTCCTTCAGGCTGCTGCCGCCGGCAGCAATGGCTTCGGTCAGGACGTCCTTGATGCAGCCAGCCAACTTATCGGTTTGCGCGCGGGTGAGCTTACCCGCAGCCCTGGCAGGTAAGATGCCTGCCCTGAACAGGCTCTCGCTGGCGTAAATATTCCCCACACCCACCACAACGGTGTTGTCCATAATTGCGGTTTTTATGGCTGACTTCTTGCCTTTTAATGATGTAAGTAAATATTTACCATCAAAAGCGTCTGTCAACGGTTCCGGCCCCAGCGCAGCCAGTGCGGGGACGGTGTGTTCCTGTACTGTCGGGTACATATCCGCTACGCCAAAGCGGCGGGCATCGTTAAAGCGCACATCCTCGCCGTCAAAATGGAACAGTACATGGTCGTGTTTGGCGGGCGGTGTGGCGGCGTCGGCAAAAACCAGCCGCCCACTCATGCCCAAGTGGACCAGAACCGTTTGGCCGTTATCAAAATCCATCAGCAGGTATTTGGCGCGGCGACGTAGGGCGTTCAGGCGGGTATTTTGAAGATTGCCCAGAGCGGGCGGAATGGGAAAACGCAAATCGGGGCGTCGTAGGGTGACGCCCCGCAGGGTTGCGTGGAGAATCTTTTTTTCTAGGCCGCGTCGAACCGTCTCGACTTCGGGGAGTTCGGGCACGGGAGTTGCTCCTTTTCTTCCAGCAGATGCCGGGCATAACCGGGCACCTGTTTGCAAATCATGTGCAGTTCGCCAGTCAGGTTATGGTACTTATAGCCAAGGGACGCAGCCAGCGTCTTCAGGCTTGCCTCGGTATGAAAGCCTACATGGCCGTTTCGGGGGCAAATATACCACCAGTTCATACCGTCCTGCGCAAAATCATCATTCTGCAGCAGGGTACTGAAAAACAGTACGCCCGTATCGCCGATATAACCCAGCATATCTTTGAACAGCTTTTTCTGGTCGGGTACGTGCTCCACAACCTCGAACGCCGTCACCAGATGGTAGCGCTTGCCTTTCTGGATGTTCGGATTGTCATGGAACGGGTCATAGCTTTTGGCGCAGAAACCCTTTCCTTTGAGCATTTTGGCCAGCAGACCGTTACCGCCGCCGTAATCCAGAACCGTCAGCACGTTGCGGGTGGCACCGAAAAGATGCGCCAGCATCTCCGCGTTGCCTTTGGGGCGGTCGTAGGTGAAGGGCGGGTCGGTTTTAATATACTCGTTGTTGTAAATGAGGTTTTTAAAGTCCTCATCCGACCAGCTGTCCATGGCGTTGGTAAACAGGTAGCTGCATGTATTGCATGTGTAATAGGGCACCTGAATGCCCGAGTCGGTAAACTGCCGCTCTCCGCAGAAATAGTCATTGCCGGTAATATTGAATTCTTTCGTGCCGAACAGGCTTGTTTTGCCGTTGCAGCACGGGCATGCGGGGGCGGGGGCCAGCCCATCAAAGGCGGCGTCCAGCTGATAGATGTTTGCCATATCCAGTCTACCTTCCGTTTTTAGACACGTGAGGAAAGTTATTGGTGTGTTGACCCGCGGCTTCAATCCCCAGTAAAAGATTTTTGTGTTAACCGCCTGAACCTGCTAGAAAAGCCCCCATGAACCGCTTTGTCAGTGCCGATACCATTGTTGCCCTTGCCACCGCGCCTTTGGCTGCGGGGGTTGCTGTGGTGCGCCTGAGTGGCCCGCAGGCCCTTGCCGCCGCTGGGGCTGTATGTCCAGCGCTGGGGCGCGATGCCAAGCCCCGCCAGATGGTTTACGGGCCGTTTGTTGCGTCCGATGGTGAGGCCATCGACCACGGGCTTGCCGTGTACTTTAAAGCGCCGAACAGTTTTACGGGCGAAGACGTGGTGGAGCTCCACGGCCACGGTGGCCGCGCAGTCGTGCAGGCCACGCTGGAGGCATTGCTGGCGCAACACGGCGTCCGCGCTGCCGAAGCGGGGGAGTTCAGCCGCCGCGCCTTCCTGAACGGCAAAATGGATCTGACCGCTGCCGAGGGCCTCGCCGACCTGATTGCTGCCGAGACCGATGCCCAGCGTAAGCAGGCGCTCCGCCAGCTAGACGGCGAGCTTGGGACTGTTTTCGAGGCATGGCGCACCCGCCTGTTGCATCTGGTTGCCCATGTGGAAGCTGCCATTGACTTCCCGGATGAGGAACTGGACGTGCTGGAGGCCGCAGGCCTCAAAAACGGACTGGACGCCCTTGTGGCCGACATGCAAAGCGCACTCTCCAACCAGATGGGCCAACGTGTGCGGGATGGCTTTCAGGTTGTGATTGTCGGCGTGCCCAATGCCGGAAAGTCAACGCTTACTAACTTGCTGACTGGCAAAGAAACCGCCATTGTTAGCCCCATTGCCGGGACAACCCGCGACGTGGTGGAGGCACATCTGACTCTTGGCGGTTATCCGGTCATTCTGGCCGATACGGCAGGTCTGCGCGAGACGTCCGACAGTATTGAAGCCGAAGGTGTTATCCGCGCCCGCAAACGGGTGGATGCCGCCGATCTGGTGATTGCTGTCACGCCTGCGCCCGACTGGCCGAGTGTTGACGCGGACGTGCGCGCCTCCCTCAAACCCGATGCGACGGTTGTTGTTGTGAGCAAGAGTGACTGCTTCCACCATGACCTGCCAATGGCTTTTGAAGATAAAGGACACGCCTATCCTGTTCTGGGTCTTAACCTGACCGACCCTACAAGTCTGGATGCGCTGCTGCCTGCCCTGACCCGCGTGATTGAAGGCACCTACGGCAGCACCCAGTCCGCCGCCCGTCTGACCCGCGACCGCCACCGCAGCGCCGTGCAAAAGGCCGTCGAGCATATGCAGCGCGCGCTGACCCTGTACGCCGCGCCAAACCCGGCCTACAGCCTGTCCGACCTGTTGGCGCAGGACCTGCGCGACGCGGCAGCGGCGCTCGGCACCGTGACAGGCCGTACAGATACAGAAGCTGTGTTGGATGTGGTTTTTTCCACATTCTGCATTGGTAAGTAAGGGGCTACCCATGACTGTTGCTGGCATCGACTTTGGTACCACCAATTCCACCGCCGGATATCTGGGCACAGACGGTAAACCCGTGATGATTTCCCTCGGCCACGGCGGCGAGCTGCCCACGCCGACGGTTTTGTTCGCCGACACGCAGGACGGTCGTATTTATATGGGTGATGTGGCCAAAAGCCGCCTGATTAACGGCGCAGAAGGGCGTTATATGCGCTCGCTGAAAAAGTATCTGGGCGAGCCCGACCTGCTCACCACCCGTATTACCCGCTATACCTATACGCTGGAGGATCTGATTGCCCACTTCCTGCGTGGGGTAAAAGACGCGCTGGAGGCCGAAACAGGTAAGCCAGTGGATGCCGTCAACCTCGGCCGTCCTGTACGTTTTAACGACGACGACCCCAAGCTGGACAAACAGGGCCAGCAACGGCTGGAAAATGCCGCCAAACTGGCGGGCTTCAAGCATGTGCGCTTCCAGTTCGAGCCGATTGCGGCCGCTCTGGGCTACGAAACAAAGCTGGATAAGGAAACCACCGTTCTGGTGGTTGACGTGGGCGGTGGAACGACCGACTACTCCCTTGTGCGCCTTGGGCCCGACCGCGCCCACGCTGCCGACCGCAGTCAGGACATGCTGGGCTACCACGGCGTGTACGTGGGCGGGGACCTGTTCGATGCCGACATCATCACCCACGCTGTCACGCCGGAGCTGGGGCGTGATGCGACCTATCATCTAATGGGCAAGGACCTGCCGTGGCCGAAGTACATCTTCCAGAGCATCGCAAGCTGGGCGTTTTTCAACCGCCTTTACGACGGTACAACCCGCAAGGACATTACGGATATGCACGAGGCGTCCTCACAGCCTATCCGCACCGCACGTCTGAAGCAGCTTTTGGATGAATATTTGTACTTCGAGTTCTCAACCGCCGTTGAGAACACCAAAAAAGATCTCTCCAAGGCGCCGGATGTGACGCTCTCCATGCCATTTTTCAAAAGCCCGCTGTCGCAAAACGTCAGCCGCAGCGCCTTCGATGACTGGACGGCGCACCTGCGCGCCCGTCTGGATGTGGCACTGGAGGAAACGCTGGCCCAAGCCAACCTGCCGCAAAACCGGATAGACAAGGTGTTCCTTACCGGCGGAACCACTCTCAATCCCGCCGTCCGCGCCCTGTTCGCCGCGCGTTTTGGCGCCGATAAGCTGGTCTGGACCGATGTGTTTACCAGCGTGGGCTACGGCTTGGTGGCCGATGCCAAACGGGTCGGGTATACTGCCTGACGTTAGACAAACTTTGAGGAGAGGCTCATGGTCGCCCACGTTGCCACCGTTGCGCTGGAGGGGATTACCGCCACGCCTGTGGACGTGCAGGTGCAGCTCCGTAGCGGCCTGACGGCTTTTCAGGTGGTTGGCCTGCCCGACGGCGCCGTGCGCGAAAGCCGCGAGCGCGTGCAGGCGGCGCTGCACAGTCTGGGTCTTTCTTTGCCTGCCAAGCGCATTACCGTGAATCTTTCCCCCGCTGATTTGAGCAAGGAAGGCAGCCATTACGACCTGCCCATCGCTGTTGGCCTGCTGATAGGGCTGGGTATTTTGCCTGCCGACGCTGCCGAAGGCGCCCTGTTTATGGGTGAACTGAGCCTGGACGGTAAGCTCCGCCGTGTCGGTGGTGTGCTGCCTGCGGCCATGAGTGCCGTCGCCCAGCGGCTGGAACGTATTTTTGTACCCACAGCCAACGCTAAAGAAGCGGCTTGGGCGGGGGAAATCACCGTCTACGGGGCGGACTCCCTGGTGGATATCCTCAAGCACCTCAAAGGTGAGCAAACGCTTACTGACACCGTGGCAATGCCCGAAAAACAAGGTGCACTGGCCGGTATTCCGGACTTTAGGGACGTCCGCGGGCAAGAAGCCGCCAAGCGCGCTGCTGAAATCGCCGCCGCAGGCGGGCATAACCTGCTGATGGTGGGGCCTCCGGGCAGCGGTAAAAGCATGATTGCCCAGCGTCTGCCGGCCCTGCTGCCGCCCATGAGTGCAACCGAAGCGCTGGAAGTGAGCATGATTCACTCTGTCGGCGGCCACCTGCCGGAGGCTGGCCTGTTGCTGGCGCGGCCTTTCCGCGACCCGCACCATAGTGCTTCTGCCGTGTCGCTGACGGGTGGCGGCCACAATGCCCAGCCGGGGGAGATGTCCCTCGCCCACCGCGGCGTGCTGTTTTTGGACGAACTGCCCGAGTTCCCCCGTAACGTGCTGGAAACCCTCCGCCAGCCGCTGGAAGCAGGCACTATTACCATCAGCCGTGCCCGTGCCCACGTGCGCTACCCGGCGCGCTTCCAGCTTGTTGCAGCCATGAACCCCTGCCCGTGCGGGTATCTGGGCCACCCGCATACCAAGTGTACGGATACACCCCGTCAGGTACAGGCGTACCGTAACCGCCTGTCTGGCCCGCTATTGGACAGGATTGACCTGCATATCGAGGTCCCCGCCGTGCTGGCCACCGACCTCGCCCTGCCAGCCCCTAAGGAGGGAACGGCAGAAATGGCAGCCCGCGTGGCAAAAGCCCGCGCCATCCAACAGAAGCGTTATCAGGGTACAGCTGTGACCTGCAATGCGGAGCTGAGCGGTGATTTACTGACAGAATACACAAAACTGGATTCTGAAAGTCAGGAACTTCTCACAAGGGCCGCAACGGTATACAATTTGTCGGCGCGTGCTTACCACCGTGCGCTCCGGTTGGCGCGCACAATTGCAGACCTTTCGGGCACGGCCGATATCCAGCGTACCCATGTGGCGGAGGCGCTGTCCTACCGTCCTCAGTCAGGTCTTGAACAAACGGCCTGATTTTTTGCCCTTTGCGGGGGTTCCAAAACCGCAGTCAAAGGGGTACAGTAAAGCGCATGAAAACAAAAATAACCCTTCTCATCACACTTTGTTTGGCCGTTGCACCAGCTGTGCTGCGGGCCGAGGATGCGCAGGAGTTCGCTGCTTTTTTCGGTAGCCTGCGGGATGACAAGGTGAACGTGCGTGCCGGCCCCGGTACCCAGTACCCCATTCTTTGGGTCTATAAAATGGATGGCTACCCTGTACGCGTCATTGCCAAGTATCAGAACTGGCTGAAAGTTCGCGATGTGGAAGGAGAGGAAGGCTGGGTCTACCGTAACTTTGTCAGCCGCCGCCAGAGTGCGATTGTTCAAAGCGACAGCCCGATTGCCCTGACCAAGGACCGCGAGGGCAGGAAAATCATTGCCCGCTTGGAAAATGGTGTGATTGCCCGGGTGGACAAGTGCGAGGTCGGTCAGTGCCTGCTGGTTGTCAGCGGCATGAAGGGCTGGGCGGATAAAACCCGTTTGGCAATGGTAGGTAAATAAAGGGCTATTGGCCTGTATTCACGCCGCCCTGAGGGGCTTCCTGATCAAGGTTCTCGTAAAGCGTCTTCAACAGTGCCAGGAACTGGTCTGTGGTGATGTCGCCGTTCTTTACAGCGTTGAGCATTTCTTCTTCTAGGTCGTGCATATCCTGCTTGTATTCGGCCTGATACTTACCGGTCAGCAAATACAGCAACTCGTCACGTACACTCCAGTCACCGCTTTGCAATTTGGCGGGAATATCCGACGCATAGTATTTGTCCATAAATGCCCGGGTATGGAACAACCACTGACGCTCGAAAGCGCTCACGGCACCCTCGCTCAGGTTATCTGCCTTGGAGTGGATAACACCGAGGTTCTTTTTGGTGTCTTTCCACAACTGTTGGACGTGGGGCTGGTTCCACAGTTTCATTACCTTCTGTCTTACCAGCTGTTCATCGCCGCTGGAGGATGCATACGCTGCCGTTGCCGTCAGAACAAAACAGGCCGCCGCAAAGGCGGTTGCAATCACGGATTTATTCATCATCGGCGCGTATCCCTCTCGTCCGCTAAAATATACTTAACATGTGGGCATCCACGGTGTGGATATCAACAAGTTTGCCGTAAGAGCGCGCGGCCTCAAAGGCTTTTTTGCCTGTTGTCAGCACGGGGGTAAATGCCGTAACGTGCAATCAGTTGCGCAAAAAATAAGGCAAACCATGCTCAAGCACCGTATTACCCACCTTGTTCCGCTCATTCTTGCCAGTACGTCAGAGGGCCGACGCGCCCAACTGACGCGTGCGGGCCTGACGTTTGATTGTATGCAACCGCTGACGGATGAAGAAGACGTCAAACCCACCATTGCCCACCTGCCGCTCGACCAGCAGGCGCTGGCGCTGGCACGGGTCAAAGGCGAGGCCTTGAGCGCCGCCCACCCGGACAAGGTAGTCATTTCCGGCGACCAGATTTGTGCGCTGGGGGATGAGATCCTCCACAAACCCCTGACCAACGACCGCGCTGCCCAGCAGTTGGCGCACATGTCGGGCAAGACGCACCAGTTGTATACTGGTGGGTGCCTTTTCCGCGGCGGAAAGGTGATCTGGGAGGATGTCACCATCACCTCCCTCCACATGCGCGAGCTTTACCAGCAGGAAATTGACCGCTATGTCCTGCTCGAAGATGTACGTTTTTCAAGCGCCAGCTACAAAATCGAGGGGCTTGGCCTGCACCTGATGGAGCGGATTGATGGTGATACTAACGCCATTATGGGGCTGCCGCTGGTGGGCATCCTCAACGCTCTCCACAGCCATAAACTCATCAAGATAGGGTGAGGCGCATGTACATTCTGGGGCTGACAGGCGGAATTGCAGGCGGTAAGAGCACCGTCGCCAAGCTGTTTGCCGCCCACGGTGCGGCCATTGTGGATGCTGACGCCATTACCCACCAGCTCCAAAAAGCCGGCACGCCGCAAACAGCCGCAATTGCCGCCAAGCTGGGGCAAAATGTGCTGGATGCCGAGGGCAATCTCGACCGCCGTGCCCTGTCGGCCGCCATCGCCGCGGATAAGGGTGTGCTGACGTTTTTGGAGCATATCCTCCACCCCGCCGTCCGGCAGGAAGAGAAGCGTCAGGTCGCCGCCGCTGCAAAAGCTGGTAAAACCCTCGTTATTCTCGACGTTCCCCTGATGTACGAGGCCGAAAGCCACCTGCTGTGCGATGCGGTAGCCGTGTGCGATGCGCCCGAGCACATCCGCAAGGTCCGCGCCTTCGAGCGGGGTCATATGACCGAAGAAAAATGGCAGACCATCAAAGCCCGGCGCCTGCCCGAGGCCGAGATGTTCGCCCGCGCCGACATCCTCATCCCCACCAGCAGCGATATTGCTACCACAGAAAGTTTTGTAAAAAGTCTGTATACAAGACTTTCCGGAATGACAGGTCAGACTTGGCCTAAAGAATGGTCAAATATATGATTTTGTTTGTTAATTTTAAATGTTTACCATAAGATACATAAAACAAAGAGAACAAATACAAAAGGTGACGCTTTGAGTAAACCATTCAAGCTGTTCAGCGTACTTGTGACGCTGTTTTTTTTGTCCCATGCGCAAGGTACGCAAGCGCAGGACACCACAGGTTGGCGCCACTACGACAATAGTGCCCACGGATTCTAGTTTTCTTACCCGGAAGGGTGGTCGTTACAAGTGAATGCAGGTGAGGTGACACTTGTGGCTCCGTCAGACCCAAACGATATTGCTGGACTCGTCAACTGCAGCCTTTCCTCTTCTCCTTTGCCAATTGGTGATACAGATACCGAGCGGCAGGCGGCATTGGAAACCGCAAAAAACAGAAAACCTGCTGGCTATGAGCCCATAGAAAAAACGGACAACAGCGATTTGGATGGTCACCCGACATTCTTTCATATCG
This sequence comes from Pseudomonadota bacterium, assembly GCA_016125375.1. Classification (GTDB taxonomy): domain Bacteria; phylum Pseudomonadota; class Alphaproteobacteria; order UBA1280; family RI-95; genus RI-95. Next base: position 83,984 of record WGLU01000006.1, read on the forward strand.
GTAAACTAACCATGAAACCCGCTAACGATAGTGCACCACTTGTTTTTGGACTGTTCCAAAGGGCAGCAATTGTGCACACACAGCTTTATATGCTGACCTGCTCAGTTGGTGCTGACTATATTGACAAACACAAACCAATCATCGAACAGGTTGCACACACGGTCAAAATTTCCCCCGATTTTCACGAAAGTGCTGCCTCGTTAGGCGTCAATATCAAGGCGCTGATTGTTGGGTTCTTGGTGTTGGGCGTGTTTGGTTTCGGCCCGGCTATTTTGTTGCGCTGGGTGGTTTACCGTAATCCGTTGAGCAAAAAAGCGGCCTTACTATGGACTCTCGGTTTGACGATTGCGGAAGCTCTGGCACTTGTACAGCTGACGGATACCCGTAAGTCTGTTTTGCCGGTCATTTTTGCGGTGGGTAGCTACATTATCCTAACGGTCGGGAAGGCTCGGAAAGAGGACGAATAATCCGTGTTCGTTGAACAAAAAACGCCCCTTTTCAGGGGCGTTTTTATGCGGTTGTACGGTCAGATATCAAGGTTCTTCACGTTGAGGGCGTTTTCCTCGATGAACTCGCGGCGGGGGTCAACCACATCACCCATCAGGCGGGTGAAGATCTCGTCCGCGTCCTTCGCATCATCCACAGTTACCTGCAGCATGGTGCGGTTTTCAGGATTCAGGGTTGTCTCCCACAGCTGGCTCGGGTTCATTTCACCCAGACCTTTGTAGCGTTGGACTGAAATACCGTTCTTGCCTTCGGCGTAGATGGCATCCAACAGCGCTTGCGGGCTCATAACGGTCATTTCGCCGCGGTTCGTGCGGAAAGTGCCCTTACCAATCATCGGTGCGACTTCGCTCCGGCGGGCCATAATACTGCGCAATGCCGGCATGGTGAGAATGGCATCGTTCACTTTGAACCACTCGCGAACGCCGCCAAATGTGCGGTGCACTTCCATCTGGAAGGCCTCTCCGTCTGCCATCACATCAACGTTCCACTCTTCTTCTTCCGGCAGGTGGGCATTGAGGCTGGCTTTAAGAGCTGCCGCGGCGGCATCGGTTGTGCCACGGGCGCTCAGCGCCTCAGGTTCGGCACCACTGGCAATCAGACCCAGTGTCAGGAACGCAGGCATGCGGTTACGCAACGACATGATGTTGGACTGTACTTTGCGCGCCAACTGGAATGTGGCCGACAGGTCAGCACCGGTACGCTGTTCGCCGTTCTGCAAAACCAGTACGGCGTCCTTCAGACCGGAGTTGGCCAGATATTCCTCCAGTGCAGCGTCGTCCTTCAGGTAAATCTCGCTCTTGCCTTTGGCAACGCGGTAGAGCGGCGGCTGGGCAATGTACAGGTGGCCGGCAGCTACCAGATCTGGCAGGTTGCGGTAGAAGAATGTCAACAGCAGGGTACGGATGTGCGCACCGTCCACGTCGGCGTCGGTCATGATGACGATTTTGTGGTAGCGCAGTTTTTCGATATTGAACTCGTCCTTGCCGATGCTGGTGCCCAGCGCGGTCACAAGGGTACCGATTTCCTGATTTTGCAGCATACGGTCAAAGCGGACTTTTTCCACGTTCAGGATTTTACCGCGCAGTGGCAGAATGGCCTGGAACGAACGGTCACGGCCCTGCTTGGCCGAACCACCCGCGGAGTCACCCTCCACGATGTACAGTTCGCAAATTGTGGGGTCTTTGGAGGAGCAGTCCGCCAGTTTACCGGGCAGGTTTGCCACGTCCAGCGCTGTTTTGCGGCGGGTCAGCTCGCGCGCTTTACGCGCAGCCTCACGTGCAGCAGCCGATTCCACGACCTTCATCACCACCGCTCTGGCGGTGTTAGGGTTTTCTTCGAAAAACTCGGCCAGTCCTTCGGCCACAAGGTTCTCCACCGCGCCGCGTACCTCGCTGGAAACCAGCTTGTCTTTGGTCTGGGAGCTGAACTTGGGGTCCGGTACTTTGACGGACAGCACGCAGGTCAGGCCCTCGCGGCAATCCTCGCCGCTGAAGGTAGCATCCTTGCCTTTTTTCAGCAGGCCGTTGTCCTGAGCGTAGTTGTTGACGATACGGGTGAGTGCCGCGCGGAAACCCTGAATGTGGGTACCGCCGTCACGTTGGGGGATGTTGTTGGTGAACGGGTAGACGTTCTCGGCGTAACCGTCGTTCCATTGCAGGGCGCATTCGACGCCGATGCCGTCCTTTTCGCCGTTGAAGAACAGGATTTCGTCGTGGATGCGCACACGCATACGGTCGAGGTGTTCCACAAAGGCTTTAACGCCGCCTTCGTAGTGGAAGTTCAGTTTTTTCTCCTCTTCGCCGCGGCGGTCAATCAGGTCGATATTCACGCCGGAGTTCAGGAACGACAACTCGCGCAGGCGGTTTGCCAGTGTGTCGAATGAAAACTCCACAAAGCTGAAGGTTTCGCGCGAGGGCAGGAAGGTAACGGCCGTGCCCTTTTCGGTAGTTTCACCGACAGGTTTGAGCGGGGCAACCGGTACACCGTCACGGTATTCTTGCGTCCAGACTTTGCCCTGGCGCTTGATGCGCAGCTGCAGGGTTTCGGACAGGGCGTTCACAACGGACACACCTACACCGTGCAGACCGCCGGAAACCTTGTAGGAGTTCTGGTCGAACTTACCACCGGCGTGCAGCTGGGTCATAATAACCTCGGCAGCGGAGACGCCCTCGGTCGGGTGCATGTCCACAGGGATACCACGACCATTGTCGGTCACGGTGCAGGAACCGTCTTCATTCAGGATGACCTCAATGCGGTCGCAATGGCCGGCCAGAGACTCGTCAATGGCGTTATCCACGACCTCGTAGACCATGTGGTGCAGGCCGGTACCGTCATCAGTATCGCCGATGTACATGCCCGGGCGTTTGCGGACGGCGTCTAACCCTTTGAGAACCTTAATAGAATCCGCGCCGTATTCCGGTTGTTGTGTGGTCATGATTTCGGCTGCCTGTGTCATGGTTGTTCTATCCTCTTAAAAAGCCCTTAACTGTACCATTTTTCGCGCTTTTTAGGCACAAAAAAAGCCCGCCCCACGAGGGGGCGGGCAGGTCGGTTGTTACTTGGCTTCCTTGCGCTTGAGCGCCTTGATGAACGGCATGTCGCTCATATGCTCGACGACGATGCCGAAGGCACCTTCGCCGAAGGTCTCGGCCGCTGCGTAGAAGCTATCCACGCTATCGACCGGGCACATGGCGCCGTCGTGCAGGTTCATCACCGCGCGGATGAAATCGCCGCGTTCGACGTGAGCCTTTTCGGCGGGCGAGCCGGCTTCCACGCTCTGGACCATCAGGCCCATCTGCGGGTTGTCCAGCAGGACCAGGCCGAAGTTGTCGTAGACGACGCTCTTGCCGACACGGACCACCCGCGACGGGATGGTGATGCTGACCAGCTCTTCCTTGCCCGCACGCAGCAGGCGGAAGATGACTGCTTCACCGGCGTAGCGCTGAAGCGCGTAGTTGAACGCTTCGGCCTGCTTCATCCGGATATCGCCGATCTGGAGGATCAGGTCACCGAACAGCAGCTTGCCACCGAGCGCACTGCGCTCGTCCACCGTGTTGACCACGATGCCGCGGGTGTTGCGGCGGCCGTAGGCCTCGGCCAGAACCGGATCGACGGCGCGGGCCATGAGCGAGATGTCCGTCGGCATGACGCTGCCGCCGTGGGTCAGGATCTGGTCGACAACGCGCATGAAGTCGTTGATCTTGATCGAGAACCCCAGATTCACTTGGCCACCGCCGACGATGACCGCCGCCGAGTTGATGCCGATGAGCTCGCCGCTGTTGTTGAACAGGCCGCCGCCGGAGTTACCGGGGCTGATGGCTGCGTCCGTCTGGAAGCACGGCAGGCTGGGCAGGCTGAACTGGTCACGCTGGCTGATGATGCCGCCCGTGATCGTGAACTTGAGGCCGGCGTCGAGGGGCGAACCCACGGCGAAGACCTGGTCACGAACGTCGACCTTGTCCGAGTCGCCGATGATGGCGGTCGGCATGTTGGCCGGGGCGTCCTTCAACTCCAGCACAGCCACATCCGAAGCCGGGCACATGCCGATGAGCTTGGCATCGTAGTGCTCGTCCTCGAAAGTCTCCACGGTCAGGGACTTGAAGGTCCCCACGCAGTGGGCATTGGTGATGACCAGCGTGCGGTCGCCGCGCGTGACGAGCACGCCGGAGCCGAGGCTGGCGCTTTCGTGCGAACGACGGAACAGGAAGACAGAAGTTGCCTGGATGTTGTCGGTTTTCATGATGTTTTTTCTCCAGCCGGAAACGGCAAAAAGAGAGGAAAAAGAAAGCAAGATGTGTAGCGGACTACCGATAGCATTTCTTCCCTCGTGGGGGGTATTTCAAGGGCTTAGCATAAAAAAAACGCCCCCCGCGAGGGAGGGCGTTTCGTTTGATGGCGGATTTACGCGCTTTTGCGCTTGAGGCCGCGGAGCGTTTCCTGCCCCTTTTCCTCGACCTTGACGAGGAAGGCCTTCTTGCCAAAGCTGCGCGTACGCTTGTTGAAGGCGCCGATGGTCTTGACCTCTTCCCAGCCGTCTGCCGTGGGCAGGGCCAGAATGATGTCACCCGGTTCGAAGTCGGCACGCTCGGCGGGCGAACCCGCTTCCACACCGACAACCACCAGACCCATCTGGCGCTCGTTCTTGAGCGCGAGGCCGTAGGCATTGTAGTTCAGCTTGTGGCTGGACCCCATCTGCACGGCCGGAATCGGCAGTTGCACCTGCATCTCGCGGCCATCACGCAGCAGCGTGACGGCAACCTCGTACCCGGCGAACTTCTGCAGGGCATAGGTCAGGCTGTCGCTCGTGCGGATGCGCACATCGCCCACATGGAGGATGACGTCGCCGAACTTCAGCACCGTGCTCGAAACGCAGCGCTTTTCGATGACGTCGACCACCACGCCACGGGTGTGGCGCAGGCCCAGTGCCTCGGACAGAATGGGATCGAGCCCCTTACCGCCGAAGTACACACCCGGCACAACCGCACCGCCAAAGGCGAGGATCTGGCCGGCAATGCGCAGCACATCGTTGATTTTCAGGGCAAAGGCGATGCCCGAGTTCTCGATGCCCGAGGAGTTGATGCCGATGAGCTCGCCCGCCTCGTTGAACAGGCCACCGCCGGAGTTACCGGAGTTGATGGCCGCGTCCACCTGGAAGCAGGGGATAATCGACAGCGAGAAATTTTCCTCGAGGCTGATGATGCCCCGGGTGATGGTGAACTTCAGGCTGGAGTCGAGCGGCGAGCCGACGGCGTCCACGGTATCGCGGGCGCGCACCAGATCGGAGTTGCCGATCCTCAGGGGCTTGAGGCCGGTCGTGTCGTCCAGCACCAGCACAGCAACGTCCGACGCCTCGTCGGCGCCGACAATCCGTGCCTTGCGGAAGTCGTTGGTCCACGTCTCGATGGTCAGGTCGCGCACGTGCTCGACGCAGTGGGCGTTGGTCAGGATGTAGATGGCGTCGTTGATCTCCACAATCACGCCGGAGCCAAGGCTGGCGCCTTCGGCCGAGCGGTTGTAGATGACAACGGTCCCCTGTTGAATGGGATGCATAGGGCACCTCCGCGGTTGGGGGAAGCATGCAAAAGGGCATATGAGAGAAAAGAAAGAGGTAACCTTGTATACACAGCAGATTAGACGATACCGGTGCAACAGGCAACAAAAGAAAAAGGCCACCCAAAGGTGGCCTTTCGTTAGATGTCGTCGCAGCAGTCGTTCGGCTTCTGACAGGAGCCGATGATCTTGCGAGCTTCGCAGAGCGCCTGATTCGCCTTGATGGCGAAACCGATGCCGTGGGAGGCGCCGGTCGGGCTCTTGATGAACGTGTTGATGCCGATCAGCTCGCCGTCCATGTTGAACAGGCCGCCACCGGAGTTACCCGGGTTGATGGCGGTGTCGGTCTGGAACAGGTCCAGACGGTTCACGTCCGGCTTCTTGCGCGCGCTGTGGCTGATGATGCCTTGGCTGACCGAGAAGGTCTCGCCCATGGGGCCGCCGATGGCGAAAACGCCCTTACCGGCCTTGATGGCGCGGCAGTCACCCTTGGTCACCGGCTTGATGCCCGGGAACGGAGTGATTTTGATCACGGCAACGTCGGCCTTCTTGTCCAGACCCACCAGCTTGGCCGGGAAGGTCTGACCGTCGAAGGTTTCCACCTCGATGGTGCCGCCGCCGCCCGCAACGTGGGCGTTGGTCAGGATGTGACCGTCGGTGTCGATGATGACGCCGGAGCCGTGCCCCGCCATCTGCTTGACGCCACCGAAAGTGCTGAAGATGTTGATCGCCACGCAGGAGGGCATGGCCTTGTCAACGGCTTTGGAAATGTCGTGGGACATGTGATATCTCCCCTCATACCTGAGGGCTGGAAAGAAAGAGGAAAACCCGCTAGAGGGAACGCCAAAAGGGAAAAAAGATCACCGTAACAAACAGAAAGTCTAGCAGCCGCCGCGCCTGAAACAAACGTTTATCTGAAATCCGGGGGTGCGACTGCGAACGGTGGAGATGTTGGATAAGTGTATACAGCGTTCTTACGCCCAAGTAAAGTGGCCTTTTTCTGTACGCAAAAAACTAACCTTTTCAAGGCCTTCAAACATGTTTTCTTCTGTCCCGGTCAGCCAAAGCTGGCTGCCCAGAGACTGGATTTGGTTGAATAATCTGGCACGGTTTGTCTGGTCCAGATGGGCTGTCGCCTCGTCCAACAGCAGGCAAGGAGCCTGTCCGGTACGGTCCTTGATCAGGCGGCAGTGGGCAATGATGATATGCATGAGTGCGCGTTTATGCTGTCCCATAGAGGCCTCGGTCAGGGAGATGGCAGCGTCCGTGTCGGTCAGCGCACCTGTTACTTCCGTCCGGTGGGGGCCGTAATGGGTGCTGTTGAAGCGTTTGTCACGGCTGCGGTTGTCCAATAAAGCGGTGGTAAAGGTTGCCTCATCGGGCAAGGATTCGCCCTTTTCAGCGCTACCATGCAGGGAAAGGCTGACGTCAGCCAGCAAGGGAGACAGGGCTGCAAGATACGTCTGGCGGGCGGCCAGTACCTGTACACCCCAACGGGCAGCCTGTTTTTCCTCTATGGCTATCCAATCAGCATCCCCACTGTCCTTGAGCAGACGCGCACGGTTCTGGATGTGATGGGTGTAGCGGGTCAGGTGTTCTGCGTGGTCTGGCAAAAGCCCGAAGACCAGCCGGTCAAAAAAGCGTCTGCGCGGGGCTGGGCCGTCAAAGAACAGGCGATCCATCTCCGGCGTAAACCAGACAACCGAGCCAAGGGCAGCCAAAGGTGCCGCACTGGTCAGCGGCTGGCCATCCAGTTTGATTTGGCGTTTTTTGCGATCAAACTGCATGCCGAGCGTATGGTCCTCGCCTCCGGAGCGGATGCGGGCAAACACGCCCCAGCTGGGTTGGTTGTGGCGGGTGATTTCCTCAAGTTTAGCACGGTGGAGTCCGCGTCCTGGTGTCAGCATGGACAGGGCTTCCAGCAGCGATGTTTTACCGGCACCGTTTGGTCCCACAACCGCATAGGCACCGCCGGCCGGCACCTCAACGGTGGCTGCCTCTATGTTACGGAATTGCTGGATTTTGAGCGTCTTTATCCACATACACTTTTATACCACTATCGTTGTGCTGCTACCACTCTGCTGTGGGAAAGGGCCGCTGCTACCGATACAGGGCGTAGACAGGCGAAACAAGCTACCGCACACCTATGTCCAACGTTTCTTTTTCCCTTGCCCGCTCAATGCTTTCCCCCTACTTTCAATGGTAGAGCGGGTGTTCCGCTCTGGGGCGTCAGAACCTCATATTCCTACGCGACCTCAGGCATTGGTCGTTAAACAACATGCCGCCAACCCGCTATGTCGGGGAGGCGGTGAATACAATACGGTGTAAGCTGGAATAAGCCGCGCCGTTCGTAGGACGGTTCTGAACTCCCCGGCACCCATTGGGTGCCGCTTTGTTTAACAAAGGCGGGAGGGTAAGCGGGTGAAAAAGCCATCAGCTCAACTATGGTTATTGGTTGCATGTGTGGTTTTGCTCGGCGCAATGATTGCCTTGCCTGTGCTTGTGTGCTCTGTTGCACCGTGCACCCTGCCCACGCCGTAAAAAAGCCCGCATTGCTGCGGGCTTTGTTTTGTATGAACACTAGGTCAAATGCGCATTGGCATCAGGACGAACAGGGTGTCCATGTCGTTCGGGTCCTTCAGCAGAACGGGCGAATTACCGTCCTTCAGGTAGAACTTCACATCTTCACCGTCCATCAGTTGGCCGATTTCGGAAACATATTTGGCGTTAAAGCCAACATCCATGTTCTGGGCATCGTAGCTGATGGCCAGATCTTCGATGGCGTTTTCCTGATCAGGGTTGTTGGCGCTGATGGTCAGGTGGTTCGGCGCAATGCTGAACTTAACCGATTTGGACTTCTCGTGCGAGAGGATGGATACGCGGTCCACGGCTTGCAGCAGGGACTGGCGGGAAACATCCATCTCCAGCTTGTTATCGTAGGGGATAACACGCTCGTAGTCCGGGAAGGTACCGTCGATGACTTTGGAGGTCAGCACAACTTCGGATGTCTCGAACTGGATTTTCTTGTCGGTCACATGCAGGGTGACGTTTTTGGCTTCCTCAGCCAGTTTACGCAGCTCGCCAACAGTTTTGCGCGGAATAATCACGCTCGGCATATCGGCAGCGCCTTCCGGCAGCGGGTATTCGGCACGGGCCAGACGGTGACCGTCGGTCGCAACAAAGCGCAGCTTGTCGCCTTGCACGTGCATGTACACACCGTTGAGGTATTGGCGGGTATCGTCAACCGATGCTGCAAACTGGGCCTTGGTCAGCAGGCGGCGCAGCAGGTCGCCGGAAAGTTCGAACGTGACGCCGTCTTCGACCGTGGTCATGTCGGGGAAGGCATTTGCATCGAGGCAGGCCAGCGAGAACTTGGCTTTACCGCCGGAAACACTCAGGCGGCTGCCGTCAGCCGACAACTCGGCGCTGATCATCACGCCGTCCGGCAGCTTGCGCACGATTTCGTAAAGTTTGTGGGCATTCACAGTGGTTACGCCTGCGCCTTCCACAAAGGCATCTGCGGTACCTTGTACGGCAATGTCGTTGTCGGTTGCGGTTGTGACCAGTTTGTTGTCCTTCGCTTCCAGGCGAACGTTCGACAAAATGGCAATGCTGCTGCGCTTTTCAACCACAGACTGGGTGTGCGACAGGTTCTTCAGCAACACGTCACGGGTAATGGAAAACTTCATCTGACCACCTAATGCTCTAAGTACAGTGTTACGGGCGTTTGGCGCCTATTTTACGGGTACGGAGCAATTTAGCATAAAAAAAAGTGCAACCCAAGCGCGGAAAACGCACTCTAAGCGTTGGTGGTGAGCATGTTTTCGAGGATTTTGACGTCCTCTTTCAGCGACGGGTCGCTGTCACGCAGTCCTTCGATGTGTTTGACCGCATGCATCACGGTCGTATGGTCGCGGCCGCCAAAGGCCTTGCCGATTTCCGGATAGGACTTGCTGGTCAGGGTTTTGGCCAGATACATAGCGATCTGACGGGGGCGTGCCACATCGCGGCTGCGGCGGCTGGAGTGCATCTCGTGCAGCTTGATGCGGTAGAACTCGGCCACTTTCATCTGAATCTCGTCAATGGTAACGGCGCGGTTATAAACGCGGAACAGGTCTTTGAGCAGCTCCTGTGTCGTCGCCAGCGTAATAGGCTGGTGCACAAGGGTGGTGTGGGCGACCAGGCGGTTCAGGGCACCTTCAAGCTCGCGTACGTTGCTGGCAATTTTATCCGCGAGGAACAGGGCCACATCACGCGGCAGGTCGATTTTCATATTCTGGGCCTTGCTTTCCAGAATGGCGACGCGTGTTTCCAGATCAGGGCGGTGAACTTCTGTCGTCAGACCCCAGCCGAGGCGCGAGCGCAGCCGGTCTTCAAAGCCGTCCAGTTCCAGCGGAGATTTATCCGCCGTCACAATCACCTGTTTGCGTTGGTCGAACAGGGCGTTCAGGGTGTTGAAAAACTCCTCCTGCGAGGCGTCTTTACCGGCAATGAACTGGATGTCGTCAATCATCAGCACGTCAACGGAGCGGAAAGCGTCCTTGAAGTCGATGGTTTTCTTGTCTTTCAGGGCGCGGACAAACTGGTAAACGAACTTCTCGGAAGATGTATACATGACGCGGCGCTTGGGCGTCTGGGCGTGGATCTGCCACGCAATGGCGTGCATCAGGTGGGTTTTGCCAAGGCCAACACCGCCGTGGAGGAAAAAGGGGTTGTAGGCAATATCGTCCGACTCGGCAATCCGTTTGGCGGCGTGGTAGGCAAACTCGTTGGATTTACCGGTGACGAAGTTATCGAATGTATAGCGGGGGTCCAGAATATTACCGCCTTCAAGAACAGGGGAGCTGACCGGCGCCTTCTCTGCTTTTTTGGTGGTGACTTTGGGGGCGGTTTCGGCTTTTGCGGCTGCTTTGGCAGCGGGAGTTGCCGCTTGTGCCGATGCGGCAGCTGGCGGCGTCACGATATAGTCGACAGTCATATCCAGCCCAGTTACGTCGACAATTGCTTTGCGCAGGACGTCTGTATAATGGCGGATGACCCAGTCCCGCATGAAGCGGGTTGGCACCTTAACGGCGACGGTGGTATTGCCTTCGGGTTGTTCGTCCGCCAGTTTCAGGGGCAGCAACCAGCTCTCGAAACAGGAATCACCCACCTCGGCCTTGAGGTGTTCGTGAATTGCATTCCAGTGTTCCGTGGTCAGGCGCATGGTGGTCCCCAAATGTCGGTCAAACGTGTGTTTCGGGCATAAACAAAGGCCGCCGCTCGCTGGCGAACAGCGGCCTTATGCTTACTCTCAGGCGTCTTGTAACTTCTGCCGGTGCGTGGGCAGAAGGGAAAGCCCTTAGGCTTGCAGGCTGCGGATACGGGCAGCCATCCGCGAAATGGTGCGGTTGGCGGTGCCTTGTTTCATCACGCCCTTGCTGACACCGCGGTGCAGTTCGGACATGGCAGCGGTGAACGCAGTACCGATGACGGCTTTGTCACCACCGGTTACGGCAGTTTCGAAAGCTTTAACAGCCGTGCGAAGGCGGCTGCGACGAGCGCGGTTTTCTTCGCGCTGGGCGGTGTTTTGGCGGGCGCGTTTGGCGGCCTGTTTGGTGTTAGCCATAGTCATATACTCCAAGTAGAGGGTTTAGAATGATATTCAGACGTCAGTGTCCAAACCTCAGGATGAGCAAAATAGCCTGTGGATAACTCACCGTCAAGGCCAAAAATGTGGGTTAAATGAGGTTTATCCACAGGGCTACAACATGTAGTGGTTTACCGGTTCGTAAACCCGCGACCGGAGTATTGTATACAACCCTAGGCGGAGGCGCCCAGAATCTGCGCAACGTCTTTAAAATCGCCTTTTTCCAGCAGATGTAAGGCGTCCGCCACATAGGCGGGTGTGCGCAGGCCGCTGACAACACAGGTCACCCCGGGAGTGCTGGCAACCGTGTTCAGGGCCAGATGTTGGAGCGGTGCGTCCTGCCAGTCTTCGGGCAGCCGTTCAGTTAAGGCGCGCGTGAGGGGGGTGGTTTTTTCGGCCTCCATCTCCAGTGCCCAGGCTTTCAGAGCACTTTCAAAGTGTTTGTAAGCGCTCGCATACATTGAGTAGAGCTTTGGATTATCAAGCTTTTCTGTAATCCAGTCGGCAACTTGAACGGCTTGTGGTTCCAGATAGTTCTGGCACACCTGCTCAGTGTGCACAGCACCGTTAAGCTGGTTGGTAATATCCTGCCAGTGATACCCGATTGTAGCCAATTCCTGCGGCCAATCACCATCAGCAGCCTGAATCAGGGCGTGTTCCACTTCGGTCAGTTCTTCTGCGGCAGCAGGCAGGCGTATACCGGCTTCGCTGTGTGGACTTGCCAGACGAACCATCTGCCCGTTCGGCATCAATGCATTGAGCGGCCGGTTGGCCATAACAGCCATATGACGGATGCTGGCCAGTTCCAGCGTGGTACAGGGCTTGTCCCCCTCAAAAGTTTTCTGGCTGGTGTTTTCCTCCCGCAGGGCGCCGAGCTCCAACAGGTTGAAGGGGAGCTGCAACACACGGAACATGCTGCGTTTCCGGCGGCCCCAAGCGGCTTGGGCAGCGGTGTCTGCGCAGGCAGACAGCCGGGCAAGGTCGACAAAATCATCAAAGTCCGCGGGCATACCCAGGGTATTGGAGGATACACCGTAACGGCTGATGCGCCCGTCTTTACAGGCTTGCTCCAAAAAGGTGAAGGCTTCGGTTATCTGGTCGTAGAACCGCTCCCGCGCCGCCTCAAGCGGTGTACCGTTCTGCACAAGGTACTGCAGTTGGTATTCAGGATTGTGCAGCAGGAAAACATCCAGCGTATCGACCCCAAGGCGCTTTTGTGATGCTGTCAGCTGTCGTTCCAAAAACTCAGTATGTATACAATGCCAGAGGTGGTCGTTGAACATGGCCGTCTCCGGTGGCGGGCTGGTGCGCAGCTCGTGAAGGGTTTCACCCTGTACATAACCCGCTTTGGTAACCAGAACGACCTCTTCACGGCTCAGTCGTTTGGCAAAAAACAGCTCTTTCAGAATGAGCCCCAGCCAGCGTTCGGCATTGCCGCCCATATAGTTGGCAGCGGTATCAATCAGGTTCAGTCCGTGTGTGAGAGCGTAAACCAGCGCGGCAGTCTGATCATCCTGACCGGCCATGCGGTAGGTTCCTGTACCGACCTTGGCAACAGTCAGGCCGTCAAAAATCCGCCACCCGTCGGGGGAGAGGTGCGGGTTCTCCGCCCACATACGGTCGGCATAGGCCTTAGTGCCTTCGACCGTCGCGCAGCCCGGAATCTGTGTCATGAGGTAACCTTTCGTCTTGCTCCGACGGGGGTGTTGCATAACAATAGACCAAAACTTTAACGGCAAATACACCTTTTATGAAGATATACCGCGCCCTTACCCTGACCTTGACCACGCTGGCTGCTACAGTTTTGAGTGCCTGCGGCGGCCCTGAAGAGCATGAACTGCTAACCTACGGCATGGGCACATCGGTCATTATCAAGGTTTATGCCGACGATTTCCCTGCCGCCGATAAGGATGCGCTCATCAAGGAACTCCGCTATCAGGAGGCCGTTTTCAAGAAAAACGATCCGGCAGACAGCACCATCAACTACCTGCTGCGGGATGCACTCCGGTACCAAAAGGCTACAAAGGGTGCGTTTTCGCCATACCTTGGTGCACTCATCGACCTGTGGGGCTTTGACAGCGAGGATGCTGCCGTGTCCCGAAAACCGCCGTCAGATGACCAAATCCGTCAGGCGTTGACGCAACAGAAGCTGAACCTGTACGCCCTTGCCAAAGGATACACGGTAGACACGCTGGCCCGCAAACTTGAGCGTATGGGCTATAAAAACTACATCGTCAACGCGGGCGGTGACCTTATCGCCAAAGGTAAAAAGGGCAATCAGCCCTGGCGCGTGGATGTGCGCCATCCGCGCTTTGTCCATCGTACTGTAGGGCAGCTGAAAGTTGACGGGAAACTGGCAGTGGCGACCAGCGGCGACTACCAGAACTATTTTGTATACGAAAACGAGTGGTACCACCACCTGCTTGACGGCCGTACCGGCAAGCCGGCCCGCAAATACCAGGCTGTAACGGTTATTGCAGACAGTGTGATGGAGGCCGATGCCATGGCTACGGCGATTTTCGTCAGCAACGGCGTTATTGACCTTACGGACAAGCGTGACCCCGCCTTTATGGTGACCACGCAGGACTACCACCAGACGATGACGCCCGCATTCCAGAAACGTTTTATCAGTAATTGCCCGCCCAATGACCCTTGTGTATCGCGTGACGACTACGCCAAATACGCCGAAGAACGGGACGCGAAAATGAACGGCACCAATGACAAGAAGTGACTTTTTGCTGCTTGGTCTGCTGGGGGGGCTCACAGCAGGGTTCGGCCGGCTGGCTCGCGGCAGCGAAGGGACACATGCCGAAGTATTTGTCGGTAACGAGCGTGTTGCCCTGCTGGATTTAAGTCGCCCCCATACCTACACCATTAAGGGGTATATCGGTGCTGCTACAGTTGTTGTGGACGCGGGCAAAGCCCGGGTAACGCAGGCGCCGTGCAGCGGCAAGCGGTGTATACACGTGGGGTGGCTGTCCCGTACGGGTGATGCCAGTCTGTGCGTCCCCAACCGGTTGATGGTCAAGATTGCCGGCGTGGCCGAAAACAGCGCCGATGCAATCGTCGGCTGAGGATGTTGCGCGGGCGCAGCGCCTGTGCCAACATAAAGTCCGGCACTGATTTAACGATATAAAATAGGAAAAACAAAACTGTGCGCGCTTTTGTCACTTCTTTTATTCTGGGTTCCGCTCTGGCTTTGGGGGCAACGTCTGCCAAAGCAGCCGACATGACAGACGATCATGTAAACGAGCTGATTGAAGCCTATATCAAAGCCCACCCGCATGTGATTTTTAACGCCGTTTCCGACTATCTGGTGAAAGAAGAGCAAAAATCCGCAGCCAAGGCGGTCGAGGATGCCTTTAACAACCCGGTGCCGTTTACACTGTCGGACCACACGCCGGTTCTGGGTGACAAAGACGCACCGGTAACCATTATCCAGTTCGCCGAGTTCGAGTGCCCGTTCTGTGCCACAGCGCATGAAACCCTGACCGAGGTGATGCGCCGCTACAAATCCAAAGTGCGTCTGGCCTTTGTGCACATGCCGTTGTCCTTCCACAAACATGCGATTCCGGCAGCCAAGGCAGCCATTGCCGCTCAGCGTCAGGGCAAGTTCTGGGAGTACCACGACGCCCTGTTTGCCAATCAGGACAAGTTGGGTGAAAAGCTGTTCATCCAGACCGCCAAAGAGCTGGGACTGGACATGGCCAAATTCGATAAAGACCGCAATGACCCGGCGCTGGACGACCTGATCCAGACCGACAGCAAGAGCGGTGCGGCCATTGGGGCGCGTGGCACGCCATACTTCCTGATCAACGGTGTTGCTGTTAACGGTGCCCAGCCGATTGAGGCCTTTGAAGCTGTGATTGAGCGTCATCTGGCTAACTTGGATAAGAAGGGCAAGTAACCCTTGGCCACCAAAACCAAAAAAGCAGCCCCGACGGAAGGCGCATCCCGCCGCCAGCCGATGGGGCTGTTCTGGCTTGGTTTTGTGTTTATAGCCGCAGCTTTTGTCCTTATGGGGGTGCGGAACTACTACAGTTACATTGACTGGAAAGCCCTCCAGAAGGTTGTAGATGCGCCGGAAGTCTTCCGCACGCTGCACGAAAAGTTCCCGAATCTCATCCCGCCGCAGGAGCCGCCACTCGTCCGCTCGGACATCCCTGTCCATAAGGGTGATGCAATGATTGGCGACGTGGACGCTGCCGTGCAGGTTGTGGTCTTCAGCGATCCCGGGTGCCCGGCTTGCATGAGTGTGGGCCGTAAACTGCTGGAGTTGCGCAAGCTCCATGGCGATGACGTGCGCATTGTATACAAGTTTCTGCCGGCTGATAAGGGCAACAACAGTATGGAAGCAGCCATTTTTAGTCAAATTGCCAACAGTAAGGGGCTGTTCTGGATTTTTCACGACCGTTTGGTCGAAGCTGGTAAGGCTGATACCGAAGCCTATGCCAAACTGCTTGAGAAACTGGGTATCAGTCTGGACCAGCAGCGCGATATCCTGAAAAAGCAAAGCGAATTTCTGGTCCGAAATGTCGACCGCAATGTGGCCGAAGCCAAAAAATTGGGGCTGGAGAAACCGCCGGTTATTTTTGTTAACGCCTATCGCCTCGGACAGGATAAGCTGCCGGTGGAAGGCTTTATGACGTATGTTCAGCGCCTGCTGGACGGGCAGCCAATCGTGCAACCAAAAGAGGGTTAAGCCAGTGCGCGCTTTCCTTTCAACCATTAAAAACCAGTCAGGTCAGGTCGGACGGGGCACGGTTGCCGTGATGCTGGTCATGGCAACGCTGGTACTGTTGATCCTGTACTCTCTGGGTTTCGAGTTTATTGTAACGACCGAAGGCACCAAGATGATGGCGTTTATGCGCCAGATTGAAGGGGCCAATCAGGAGTTCCGTGCCAGCGTGGGTGTATGGCCCCATGTGGCCGTTGCCCAACAAACACCGGTCGATAACCTGATGGCGCTGGTTGACCCCAGCTACCTGCAAAGCAAATACCAGGACAAAAGCAAAAATTACCTGACCGAAGCCGAGGTGGTAGACGGTGTTGTGCGGCACCCCTTTGGCAAAGGTGGCACCATTATGCAGATGCCGGTAGAAGAACAGGGCCGTGCCTACATGCTGATTATCATGACTGATGTACCGGTCAATACGTATGAAGATGCTGACCGTCGCGAGGACGGCAGCGTGAGCTGGACGGAAGGTCGCTTGCAAACGGATGAGGATCCGGGCAAGAACAGCACCGTTACAGTGACCTATCTGGCGAACCAGATGGATGCGGCCGTAGCCCCCCGTTGACCGCAACAAACAAAAAGCCCCGCAATCGCGGGGCTTTTTTTATTGGGCGCCTAGGCCTGTGCGTCGTAAATAAAGGTTCGGCTGCAATAGGGGCAGACCACGCTGCCGGCATTACCCATTTCAAGGTAAATACGCGGGTGGCCGCTGAAGGACGGGCCATCGCAGGCAACACGGTGTTTGGCTGTGCGGACTTCTTCCTGTCCTGCGGGCGTGGCAAACGGGGCCTGGGGTACGGCTTGCAGCGGGGCTTTTTTGTTTTTCTGGAACAGCTTCAGCATAGGTGTTTTCTCGCGCCTGTTGCGTTGTTCTTGCCGTGCTGGCGCACCCGACAGGATTCGAACCTGTGACCTTTGGCTCCGGAGGCCAACGCTCTATCCACTGAGCTACGGGTGCATATCAAGCACCGTTCCCGCCATTATATGACGTAAACAACGTCTGAATGCAACATCCTCTTGAAACACGTAACCATCGGAAACACATGTAATGATGTAGGTTATTAAAACCGACACATCTTCCGTTCCCTTTGCATGCATGGACCGCAAGGTCCGTCATATACGTCTTTTCCGTCGTGCATAGGGCATGGAATCCTTCTTTGCTCAAACCCAAGAGGTCTATCATGACGCTTTCTCACTCCAACAGCTGCATCTTCTGCCGCCGTACCCCCGAAGTGCTTGAGGCCGGAGGCCACAAGCTCTATCAGGGCATCGCAGGGGTTTTCCTCTGCACGCTCTGCGTGGACGACATTCAGGAAGCCCGTTTGCGCGATGTGGTGTTGCGTGCTAGCACCACGTCGGGCAAACTGCCGACCCCGCCGGAAATCTCGGCCCGTATGAGCGACTACATTGTCGGTCAGGACGCGGCCAAGAAGACTCTGGCGGTTGCCGTCTACGAACACTACATCCGGACCCACGTCGACATGCGTGGCTTCGGTGACGGTCTGGCGCTCGAGAAGAGCAACATTCTGCTGGTCGGCCCCACGGGCACCGGCAAGACGCACTTCGCCCGCCAGCTCGCCAAGATCCTCGGCGTGCCGTTCCACAAGGCCGATGCGACCAGCCTCACCGAGGCCGGTTACGTCGGCGACGATGTCGAAAGCATCCTCTCCGGCCTGCTGGCCGCTGCGGATGGCGACATCGAGAAGGCGCAGAAGGGCATCGTGTTCATCGACGAGGTGGACAAGATCCGCAAGTCCGGCGAGAACCTCTCCACCACCCGCGATGTGGGCGGTGAGGGGGTCCAGCAGGCGTTGCTGAAGATGCTCGAAGGCACCAAGGTGCGCGTGCAGCCCCAGGGCGGCCGTCGTCACCCGAGCGCGGACTTCGTGGAACTCGATACCACGAATGTCCTGTTCGTCTGTGGTGGCTCCTTCGCCGGCATCGAGGCGCTGATCGCGGATCGCAAGGCCAAGGCCGATGCGAGCACCAGCGGCCCGAAAGCGGGCTTCGGTGCGATCATCAAGCCCGTCGAAGAGCGCGATGTTGTGGAGAAGAACATTCTTCACAGTGTCACCCGTGCCGACCTGACCAAGTTCGGGATGATCCCCGAGCTGCTGGGCCGTCTGCCGGTGCTGGTTACCCTCGACGAGGTGGATGAGGACCTGCTGGTCCGCATTCTCACCGAGCCGAAGGACGCCATCGTCAAGCAGGTGGAGCGGCTGTTCCTGGTCCAGAACGTGAAGCTGACCTTCACGGAGGACGCCTACCACGTCATCGCCCGTCTGGCGCTGGCGGAAGGTACGGGGTCCCGCGGCCTGCGGACCATCATCGAACGTGCACTGCTCGACATCCGCTACTCCATGGCGGCTGACGGCGTGCGCGAAGTCAACGTGTCGGCCAAGGGCGATGAGCTCGTGGTTCGTCCCGTGACCCGCATGGCGGCGTAACTCACCAAGCGTATGGCGGCCCCCCTCGTGGGGGCCGCTTTTTTTGTTGAAATTGCCGCGCGCGCATCCCATAACCGCAGGGACGAATTTCTTCGTTCCCGTTTTGCATTGTTTTCTTCACCCACGACCTAGCGAGGCTATCGTGATCAAACTTTCCCAACTCCTGCGTACGGGGCTGGTGGCACTGATGCTGGCGATGGCACCCTTGGGTGTCATCCACGCACAGGACGTCAACCCGCCTGCGGTAACCGAAACCGTGCCCGGCGATGCGGACACCGGCAGCCATGCCGTGACCCCTCCGGCTGACCAGGACCAGGCCATGACTCCGGCCGAGGACCACCTGTCCAACTTCAAGACGAAGTGGGGCGAACTGGTGACCTGGGCGTCCGAATCGTGGAACAAGCTCGGCAAGCTGACCAAGGGTCTGCTGGTCGCCATCGGCATCTGGCCGGTGCTGATGCTGCTCTGGGTGCCCCTGTGGACCCTGATCAGCGTCATGTTCTCGTATCTGGGCGTGGCCTACCTCGTCAAAGTGGTGGCCAACAGCTCCATCTACGGCGCGCTGCGCGGCTGGTTCGAAGCCTGGGCGTCCAAGCGTTCCGACCGCCACAGCCGGGAACTGCCCCAGCGGGACCTCAAGTTCCCGCCGACGGTCAAGAACTTCGGCACGATGCGACTGGAAGAGAGCGAGCGCAGCACCGCCTTCGTGGCGTTGCTGGCCGACCTCAACCCGGAAAAACAGCCCGAGCTGGCACAGTTGTTTGCCAAGTTCGCCACCGTGCTGGCCGATCGCAGCAGTCTGCTTGCCTCCATCAACGGGGCGTTCGACAGCTACGAGACGGAGCAGCTGAATGCCGAGGAAGCCTACAACGGTCTGCGTGACCGCAAGGGCTTCGTGGGCCGCTTCGTGCTGACCTACCGCTTCAAGCGGCAGCAGAAGAAGCGCGAGAAGCTGTTCTCCAAGGCTCAGAAGCCGGACATCGAGCGCTACCACGAGCTCGAGGCCCAGCTGGTGGTGCTGCACGACAAGCTCCATGCCCGTGTGCAGTCCCTGCGGACGGCGTCGGCAGCCAAGTGCTTCCTGGACAAGATGCCCAAGCCCGCTCCGGCGGAAGCTGTGCCAGCAGCGCCTGCGGCACCGGTCACGGAACGCACACCGGACTGAGCATCCGACAAGCGATGAAACCCCCCGCGTTAGCGGGGGGTTTTTTTATGCCGGAAAGAGCGAAAAAGAAGCTTGAAGTCTTTTCCCTCCGTGCGCATATTCCGTTCTGACTTTAAACGTCGACTTTTGTTCCTTTTCTCAACGTTTCTTCCTGGAACCTCCAACCGAATGAGGCCCAAACATGCGTGGTCTTCAGTCCCTGATGCAGGGGTTTTCCTCTGCTGCGACCCTCTGCAAGCGGACGGCCGGCATCCTGCTGGTGGTCTGCATGCTCGCTTCGGCGGGTGCGGTGGCGCACAGCGCCTACGCGCAGACCGTCGATAACGGCCCCACCGTCAGCGCCCCCGTCGAAAACGGTACGGGTACGCCGCCGGCGAATGCCGAGCCCGAAAAAGACAAGTCCGGCCCGATCATCATCGCCGGCATCGACCTGACCAAGCTCGACCTTGAGCGCCTGCTCAAGTTCGACGGCGAGTACATCGCCGAGCTCATCGACCAGATCGACCTCACGCAGGTCACCTACGATCAGGTCATGACGGCGCTCAAGACCTCGGTCAAGACGCTGCTGGTGCTGCTGGTTTCGGTCGGCGGTATCGTCATCTCCATCCTCGGCTTCGTGCTCTTCCAGCTCGTGCGTGTGGCGATCTACTTCATGATCAGCATGCTGGCCCAGCGCCATGCAACGCAGAACCGCCGCACACTGCCGCTGGCAGGCATGAACCTCGCGCCGACGGTGAAGAATTTCGACACCTACGCACTGGAACGTGCCGAGCGCGGCAACGCCTACCGTGACCTGCTGACGGACATCAAGCGCCGTCTGGGCCACCTCAAGGAGAAGCTGCAGCAACAGGAAGGCAAGTGGGCCACGGTCCACGGCCTGTACGAAACCTCGCCGCGCTTCCAGCAGGTCCGCAAGGATCTGGACGAGCTGGTCGGCCTGCGTGACCATGTCCGTAACGAGATCAGCCAGCTGATTCACGCCCGCAAGGCGCGGCTGGGCATCATCGATGCGAACATGGAACTGATGCGGCACTACGCCGATAGCCAGGGCTTCTTCCACGGCTTCTGGCGCAAGCGGGTGATGGGCTTCAAGCGGATCCGCTTCCACGGCTTCAAGCTGTGGATGCTGCCGCGCTTCACCACCCTCGGCGGCGACCGCCGTATCACCAAGCGTATCTCGCAGTTCAACGTGCTCGAGAACGAATGCGTGCGGCTGTACAACATCCTGGTCGAGGAGTTTTCGTCCTTCGCCGACACCCTCAAGGTGCGGATGGGCATCAACCTCTCGATGGAACTGCCGCAGCCGATGTACGTCGTCTCCGGCGAAAGCCTGGTCAGCGCCGAAGTGGCCGACCCGTTCGACGCGCCCAAGGCGGCGCCGAAGACGGTGGTCGACGCGCCGGCCCCGGCACCGGATACCAGCGGTGGCGGTACGCCCAACACCTAAGCGAACGAAAGGGACAGCCGCATGGCTGTCCCTTTTTTCGTGGCCATACCCGCCGCGGCCTTGGTAAACTGCCGACCATGCATGTTAAAAACAAGGAGCCTGCCATGCGGACTTTTTACCCCCAGATAGAGGCCTACGATAGCGGTACGCTGTCCGTTAGTCCTCTGCATACCTTGTATTACGAACAAGCAGGCAACCCGAACGGCAAACCGGTTGTTTTTCTGCACGGGGGGCCGGGTGGCGGCGTCAGTCCTGATTACCGCCGGTTTTTTAACCCGGACAAATACCGGATTATCCTTTTTGACCAGCGTGGCTGCGGCAAAAGCACGCCCCATGCGGAGCTGGAAGAAAACACTACGTGGCACCTTGTGGCCGATATCGAGCGTTTGCGCGTGCATCTGGATATTGACCAGTGGCAGGTTTTTGGCGGCAGCTGGGGGAGCACGCTGGCACTGGCCTATGCCCAGACACACCCCGAAGCGGTGACCGAGCTGGTCCTGCGCGGCATCTTCCTGTGCCGTCAGTCCGAGCTGAACTGGTACTATCAAGACGGTGCCAGCCATATTTACCCCGACCGGTTCGAGCCGTATCGGGACCACATTCCGGCAGCAGAGCAGGGCGACCTGATGGCCGCCTACCACAAACGCCTGACCAGCAAGGACGAGGCGACACGCCTTGCCGCCGCAGCCCATTGGACGCACTGGGAAATGACAACCTCCAAGCTGATTACCCCCGAAGAGGAAATCCAGAAAGAAGAGGATCCCAAGTTCGCGTTGGCCTTTGCCCGGATTGAAAATCACTACTTTACGAACAAGATTTTTATGGAAGACGGCGCGCTCCTGAAACCGGAGAACATTGCAAAAATCCGCCATATCCCGTGTGTTATCGTGCATGGGCGGTACGATGTGGTCTGTCCGGTCAAAAGTGCTTGGGAGCTGCATAAGGCGTGGCCCGAATCGGTCCTGAAAATCATTCCGGACGCCGGCCATGCCTCCACGCAGCCGGGGATTCTGGATGCGCTGATTCAGGCAACGGATGCGTTCGCGGGCGGCGGTTATGTGAAGGCCGTTGCTGGGGCCAGATAAATGGCGTATATTGGCCAAACCTAGGCCTCTATTGATGGTTAAGCAAAGGTAGTAGAAAAATGGCTGAAGAAGCACTGAATCTTGAGAATACAAAACTCCCCGGTGAAGGGGTGGACTACCCGGTTGGCTATGTGCCTAACGAAAAAGAAGAGTACATGGGCAAGCAACAGCTGGCCTATTTCCGCGATGTTCTGCTGGCTTGGCGCTCCCAGCTGGAGCAGGAAAGCATGGAAACCGTGAAGGAGCTGCAAGAGAACAGCGCCATCATGTCTGACCTGAACGATCAGGCTTCCATTGAGTACGAACAAACCGTGGAACTGCGCACCCGTGACCGTGAACGCAAGCTCATCCAGAAAATCGACGAAGCACTGGAGCGTATCGACACGGGCGAGTTCGGTTATTGCGAAGAAACCGGCGACCCGATTGGTATTCCACGTCTGATGGCGCGTCCGATTGCCACCCTGTGCATCGAAGCCAAGCGCATTCAAGAGAAGAAAGAAAACCAGTATGCCGGCTAAAACAGGCGTAGACCCGAAGCTGCTTGAGCTTCTGGTTTGTCCCCTGACCAAAACCACGCTGGAATATGATGCGGAAAAAGGCGAGCTTATCAGCCGTGCTGCCAAGCTCGCCTATCCCATCCGGGACGGTATCCCCGTTATGCTGCCGGAAGAAGCCCGTCCCCTGGACGACAGCAACAAGTAACAGCATCCTACATGCACCCTGACCCTGCCATCGTTCCGCAAGAACTCAGACTGAACAAAGACAAAACCACCCTGACGGTGGTCTTCCCGACCGCAAGCTACGACCTGAGTGCGGAGCTGCTGCGTGTGGAGTCCCCTTCTGCCGAAGTCAAAGGCCATGGCGGCCCTAAAAAGCTGATTGCCGGAAAAAAGGGCATTACCATCAAAGCAGTTGAGCCGGTCGGTCACTATGCCGTACAGCTGACGTTCAGCGACGGCCACCGGACAGGTATTTACACATGGGCCTATCTGGCCGAACTGGGCGCGGGTAAGGATGCCATTTGGGGCACCTACCTTGCAGCGCTGATTGATAACGGATTGACGAGGGAACCCCATGCATAACGACCTGCGGATACTGTTTAAGGCGGCTTTGATAGGTCTGGGGCTGATGGCAGGCTTTTTTGCGGCTTTCCCCGTTGCACAGGGGCGGGACTATAAACCCCTTGAGGAACTTGGCGGCAAACTGGTCCATGTGGCGGACGCATGGGCGCGCGAAGCGACGGAAGCCGACCGCAGTACCGCTGTTTTTATGACTCTGACCAACGATACCGGGCAGGATGATGCCCTGGTGGGTGTTAGCACGCCGTTTGCTGAAAAGGCCACCCTGCACAATACTTTTAAGAACGATTTGGGTGTTTTGCTGATGGCTGAGGTAGAAGAGATTCCGCTTGCTGCAGGCCAGACGGTCACCTTTAAACCGGGCGGCATGCACATTTTCCTTTCCGGCGTCAGACAGCCGATCAATCTGGGGATGGAAATCCCCCTGACGCTGGTTTTTGCCAGCTCACGCAAGCAAAACATCCGCGTGCGTGTGCTGAGCAAGACCGACGACGATATTTATCCGGCGCATAGCCTGCGCTAGACCCTAAAGCAGGAGAAGAAACATGGCGATTACCTTCGGCACGTCCGGTTGGCGTGGCATTATTGCCGACGATTTTACCTTTGCCAATGTACGCCTGTGCGCGCAGGCACTGGCCGACCGCCTCAAAGCCATTGGTAAGACCAACGGCAAGGTTTTCATCGGGTACGACACCCGTTTTCTGGGCCGTGAATTTGCCGATGCGGCCGCTGCAGTTTTGACGGCTAATGGGTTTGACGTTTTTGCGGCGGATGCACCGGTGCCGACGCCGGCAGTCGATGCTGCCGTGCTCCACCACAAGGCTGTGGCAGGCATCAATTTTACAGCAAGTCATAACCCGCCCAGCTATAACGGCTTTAAATACATTGCTTCGTGGGGCGGTATTGCCCGCAATGACGAAACCGATGACCTGACAAAACGGGTGGCTGCCCTGAGTGCAAATAAAGTATTCTCGGTCGGCACACCGGTTGACCGGTACGACTTCCGCACGCCGTACCTGGCGCAGTTGCTCCGTTTGGTCGGACCTTCCTCCCGTAGCCTGAAAATTCTGGTCAACCCCATGTACGGCACTTCGGCAGATTACCTGCCCGAGCTTTTGACGAAAATGGGCCATAAGGTCGAAGTCATGAATGCGGCCCACGACCCGTATTTCGGCGGCATCCAGCCTGACCCGGCGGAAGCCAACCTCAAAGACATGGCGGCCCGTATGGCTGCCGGCAGCTATGATCTGGGTCTGTGCACCGACGCTGACGGGGACCGTTTTGGCGTTGTGGATGTGGATGGTACCTATCTTGCGCCCAACGATGTGCTGGCCCTGCTGATTGACTACTGGGCTGAGAAAACAAAGGGCCCTCGCGCCATGGCCATGTCGCTTGTGGCAGGGACCATTGTCGAGCGTGCCGGCCGCTCCCGCGGTTTGGAAGTGTTCAAAACACCCGTCGGCTTCAAATACCCGGGTAAGATGATGGCCGAAGGCAAGGTCATTCTGGCGTGCGAGGAAAGCTCCGGCTTTGCGTGGACGCCCCACCTGCCGGACAAGGACGGCATTTTGGCTTGCGCCATGATTGCCAATCAGGTTGCTGATGCGGGTACAACAATCGGTACCCTTAAACGTGCGCTGTACGACCGTCTGGGTCATCGCAGCTCCCGCCGTCTTGATCTGCGGATTGTCGAAACCCAGAAGCAGAACCTGCTCGCCAAGCTGCGGAACACTCCGCCTAAAGCCTTTGCAGGTCTGGATGTTGCCCGCGTTGACCAGAGCGATGGCGTGCGTCTTGACCTGACGGGAGATAACTGGGTTGCCTTCCGCGCATCGGGCACAGAGCCGCTGGTGCGTGTTTATATGGATGCTGAAGATGAAAAGGGACTCAATACCCTCCAAAAAGAGGTAGAAAAATACATCGCTTTGTGTAACTGAGCCATCCATTACATTTAATACATTAATCATATGACATAAACCCCCTTGCCATAGGGGGTTTTTTGCGTTACAAGGTTTCGGGCGCTCGTTATGTAAATTGGAGTGGGTACATGGGTCAAACACTCGCTACTTCTATGGCCAATCGCCGTCGCGACATACTAGACGCGGGGACACGGGTCTTTCTGGATACCGGCTATAACGCTGCCAGCATCGATATGGTTGCTGCCGCCGCAAATATCTCCAAGCCAACGATTTATAAATACTTTTCCAGCAAAGAAGAGCTTTTTTCCGCCATCATCAAATCCCTGAGCGAGGGAATAGAGGCAGAGCTGGAAAGGTTGTGCCTGAAAAAGCTTGAGCCGAAGGAAGCACTCACCACCTACGGCCGCGGTATCCTTAATGTGCTGGTGTCACCGGACTGTGTATCTTTGTACCGGTTGATTATCTCCGAAGGCGGTCGTTCTTCGGAGCTGGCCAACCAGTTTCACAATTGTGGCTGTGGCCCGGTACGCCACCTGCTGGAAAAATATCTGGCGCACCAGACGGCGGAAGGTACCATGCGCGTACCGGACCCCGAGCTTGCCACCTGGCAGTTTGTCGGCATGCTGGAACTGCCCCTGTTCTGGCGTAATGTCATGCGTCTGCGCGATGACCTGCCGGGAGCAAAGGAAGTCGAGGACACCCTTGCTGCTGCTGTGGATATGATGCTGCGCACCTACGCTGTCTAACCAGCCTATCACTAGGCTTTACCCCGTCCCCCAAACAGGGTACCTTTGGGCATTCCTGTATTTATTTCTGGTGGGAGAAGAGCCATGCAGCAAACTGTCATCCACGCGGACGGCCTGCGCCGTTCCTTTGGCGCGTTCGAAGCGGTCAAGGGCGTGTCGTTTCAGGTGTCGGAAGGGCAGTTCATCGGCCTGCTGGGGCCTAACGGTGCCGGCAAAACCACAACCATGCGTATGATTATGGGGATGACCAAACCCTCCGGTGGTACGCTGGATGTATTCGGTGTGCCCAGCCATACCATCGGCCGCGGCGAAAAAGCCCGCATCGGGCTGGTTCCGCAGGAGGATAATCTGGACCCGGACCTGTCCGTCCGCCAGAACCTTGAGGTTTATGGCACCTACTTCGGCTTGCCCCATGACGTGATTCAGGAGCGTGTGGATACTCTGCTGCGCTTCATGGAGCTGAGCGAGAAGAAAGAGAATGACGTCCGCGCCCTTTCCGGCGGAATGAAACGCCGCCTGATTATCGCCCGCGCGCTGATTGCCGACCCTGATCTGGTGATTCTGGACGAGCCGACCACCGGCCTTGACCCGCAAGCACGTGTACTTATCTGGCAACGTCTTCTTGCTCTCAAGAGCCAAGGGAAAACCATTCTGTTGACGACCCACTACATGGATGAGGCCCAACGTCTTTGCGACCGGATTATCGTCATTGACGGCGGCCGCGTGCTCGACGAGGGTTCCCCGAAGGAACTTATTGCCCGCCACGTGGAAGAACACGTGTTCGAACTGCAGAAACCCCTGCCCAAAGGCATAGAAAAGCTGGATATCCGCAGCGAGGATATTGGCGATACGGCACTGTTCTACACGGACGATGCCGCCCGCCTACGTAACTTCCTGAAGGCGGACATGGTGTACCTGCACCGCCCCGCCAACCTAGAGGATGTGTTCCTCAAGCTCACAGGCCGTAAACTGCGGGAGGTTTAACATGTCCGCCGAACTCAAGCCTACCGTCACCGTATCCCCGTCGGCCCGCCCGCAGGCGGCCTTGCCGACATTGGGTATGGTCCGGGGCATTTACGCCTTCTGGCGCCGGAACGCACTGGTCTGGCGCAGCAACTGGATTGCAGCCTGCTTTGCTTTTGTGTTGGACCCCGCTGTGTTCCTGTTTGCCTTTGGCTACGGCCTTGGCGCTGCCTTTACCACCATGAGCGGGATGCCCTACTTTGCGTTCGTCGTGCCGGGCATGATGGGGCTGGGCCTGCTGTACACCAGCTTTATCGAGTGCAGTTACGCCGCCTTCTTCCGTATGGAAGCACAGCGCACGTACCATGCCATTCTGGCAACGCCGATGGCGCTGGGGCACATCGTTGCAGGGGAAATCCTCTGGGCGGGTACTAAAGCGACCCTGAGCTCTTCTTTTATCCTGCTGGTCGGCGCCTGTTTTGGTGGTGTCCTGACCGGTTGGCACAGTCTGCTGGCCATCCCCGTGGCAACCCTTACGGCTATGGCTGTTGGGGCCATGGCGCTGCTCTTGACCTCTGTCAGCCGCCGGATTGACGACTTTAACTACGCGTGGCCGCTGCTGGTCACGCCGATGCTGATGTTCAGCGGCACGTTTATCGAACTGGCCCGTTTTCCGGTCTGGGTGCAGATGGTTGGTAAATGCTTACCTCTCTACCACGGGGTGGAAGTGATGCGCATGCTGACCTCCGGCCATAATCTGGTGTTGGAGACTGTCTGGGCACATATCGCTTACCTTGTGGCCATTATCATCGTGTTTGGCGCGCTGGCGCTGGCACGTCTGAACGGGCGGATTTTTAAATGAGCACGACGCCGGAACGCGGCCGCCAGACCATGCTGGGCGGCATTGCCGCCATCTGGATGCGCCATTACCGCGTTTGGCTGCGGATTTTCTGGCCATCTGTCGTCAGCGGTATCCTCAACCCTATTTTGTTCTTGTTTGCGTTCGGTTTCGGCCTCGGTGCCGTGGTCAAACAGGTCGGGGACATCAGCTATCTGCACTTTGTCGTCCCGGGGATGATTGCCAACGCGGCGCTGTTCCAAAGCTCGTTCGAGGCATCTATTCCGTCTTACACGCGCTTCCGCATCCAGCGCACGTACGAGGCGATGCTCGCCGCGCCGCTTTTCTTCCGCGAGGTTGTGTATGGCGAAATCCTGTGGGCGGCCAGCAAGGGCGTCCTGTCGGCCCTTTGCCTGTACCTCGTGGCATGGGCGGTGGACGGGCTGGGCTCATTGTCCGGCGCGCTCATCAGCTTCCCGCTTGTGGCGCTGAGCTGCGCTTCCTTCGCCTCGCTGGGGCTTGTTTGTACGGCCTATGCCCGCACTTACGAGTATTTCAGCTTCTTCTTTGTGTTCTGGATTACGCCGTCCCTGTTGTTCTGCGGTGTTTTTGTTGATCCGGCTGCCTATCCGCAGTGGTTGCAATGGGCGACGTGGTTCTTCCCTGTCAAGCACCTGATAGAGGTCATCCGCCCCCTGTGTGCCGGCCTGAGCGTGGACTGGACCATGGTAGCCCTGCATATGGCCTACATCATGGCGTTCATGTTCATCTGCGCGGCAATGGCTGCCCGCCGGATGGCCAAAAAGCTCTTCGACTAGGCCTGCCCATGTGGAAAGAAGGTCTGTGGCATAACAATGTTGCACTGGTGCAGCTGCTGGGTTTGTGCCCGCTGCTTGCGGTCACCGTGAACGCCGCCAACGGGCTACTGATGGGCGTTGCCACCCTTGCCGTGCTGGTTGCCAGCAATGTGTGCGTGTCGCTAGTGCGGGGGATTGTGCCCAAAGAGGTGCGTCTGCCTGTCTTTATTCTCGTCATCGCCGGTTTTGTCACCCTCGTAGATATGCTGATGGCGGCCTATATGCCCGGGATGCATCGGGTACTGGGTTTGTATGTACCGCTTATCGTCGTGAATTGCGCCATTCTGGGCCGGACCGAGGTCTTTGCCAGCAAGAACCCCGTGCGCGAGGCAGCGCTGGACGGGCTTTTCTGTGGTGCCGGCTTTGCTGTCGTCCTCGGGGTTATTGGAACACTGCGGGAGTTTCTGGGGCAGGGGATGGTTTTTGGCCACCCGCTGACCGCAGGGGGCATGGTGGTGTTTGTACTACCGCCGGGAGCATTTTTCGTGCTGGGCTTTTTGGTAGCCGCACGGCAATATTATGTGCAACGTTTGCAGCAACCTGCTGCCGGCGTAACCGCACAAGAAGGAGCCTGATAGATGGAACGTGGCCTGCTGATGGCCTTTACCGCCGTGATGTTCTGGGGCTTGCTGGATGCCAGCAGCCGTTACGCCGTAGTGGCCATGAATGCCGACCCGATGGTGTTTTCATGCCTGAACCTGATGTTCGGTGCCATTGTTCTGCTGGCCATTGCCGGACCCGGCGTTGGCGGGCTGGAGACCATGCGCCGCGGCCACACGTGGATGTTCGGCTTCTTCCGTGTTTTGATGACGTTGTTTCTGGTCTTTGCTTTTACCGCCCTGTCCGCGTCGGAAGTGAACTTTATGCTCCGCGTCAACGTATTGCTGGGTCTGGTGGCGGCCTGGCTGCTGTTTGACCGCAAACCTGCGGTAACAGACATTCCGGGTATTGCCCTGCTGACCGGGGGCTTTATCACGCTTGTCGCCCGTCAGGATGACGGGTTCCTCAACTGGGCCGTGGGTCTGGTTGTTCTGGCCGCCGTGTGTGACACGATTCTGACCGTTATTGCCGAGCGTCACCCGGTGTCCAAAAAAGCCACAGGTCTTAAAGCCCGTTGCCGCTATACAGGGTTTGTGCTGTTTGTGACCAGCCTGTTTTTTATGCTGGTCGCCTTCCTGATTGCTATGGCCAAAATATGGCTGGGGGACGATATCGGGCACCTGCCAATGGCCGTACAGGAAGTACTGATGCGCGCCCCGACGCTGGGCCACTTTACCCACCACGGTACATTGATATCGGCCTTTGTTATTGGCGTGGTGCTGCGGGCACCGTCCATGTACCTGTACCTGTATGCCGCACGGCTGCTCAAATCGGAAAACCTGATGATGGCTGCAACGCTGGCACCATTTGCTACTCTTTCGGCGGAGAGCTTCTTTGTCGCCATGGGCTGGCTGGAAGCCGCCACGCTGGACATGTGGGATGTTTTCTCTGGCATATGCATGACAACGGGTGCCCTGTCCATGGTGGTGCTGCGTGCTGCCGCCAAAAGGCGTGACGAAAGCTCGACCCTGTAATGGCACTTTCCAACTTTGTTCTGGAACGTGGGGGCGTGATGGCGCTGGGCACGTTGGTGCTGTGGGCGTTTCTCGACGTTTTCAGCCGCTATGGTGTTCTGGAGCTACGCCTCCACCCGTGGAGCTTTGCCAGCCTGCAAATGGTTGTGGCTGGTATCGGCCTGCTGCTCATGGGGGGCCGTGGCAGTACCAGTAGCTGGCGGACGCTACGTCACCCGCTGACGTGGGCCATTGGTGTGCTGCGGGTAACAAAAGACGTGTTGTTCATCCTGTCCCTGACCATGATTACGGCGACCGAGGCGACGTTCCTTGAAAGCCTGGACCTCATCTTCGCGTTGCTGCTGGTATGGGTGTTCCTTGGCCGCAAACTGAACATCCGTGACCTGCCGGGCACGGCGCTGGTCTGTGCGGCGCTTACCTACCTGATTTTACAGACCGACGGCGGGTTCATGAACCCCGCCATCTGGCTGATGTCAGCCGCGGCGGTATGCTTGGCGCTGATGACCCTGCTGACAGAGATTCACGACGAAAACCACAAGGCCGTGAGTCTGCGGGCCCGCTGCCGCGTAACGGGGGTAGTCAGCCTTGTTACGGGCCTGCTGTTCGTGGCGATGATGTTTGTTGTCGATGGCCTTACCCTTATCTGGCCGTCCCTCACGCAGGGGGACCATATTTTCAATGCGATTGTGCGCGAGGTGTTGCCCCCGTCAGCCCTGCTCCATAGTGCCACCATGATAACGGCTATCGTTGTGGGTCTGCTCCTGCGTGCACCGGTGATGTACCTGACGTTCAGCTCTATCCGCCTCATCAAGACCGAAGCCTACCTGATGATTATGACTCTGCTGCCGTTTGCGACCATGACAGTGGAGACTGTGGCGGGCAGCTTTGGCCTGCTGGATACCTCTACGCTTGCGCTGGATGATGTTCTGGCCGGTATGGTGATTGTTGCCGGCTCGGCGCTGACAGTCTTCTTGCGCCGGGAGGAGGATGGCCCTACCATAGCGCCAGTTTATCAGGAACCGCCAACGGACAGATAACCCATGCGCGAGCTTGTACTGGATACCGAAACCACCGGCCTTGACCCCAAGGAGGGGCACCGTATTGTGGAAATCGGCGCCGTGGAGGTTATCAACCGCGTCCCGACTGGGCGCACGTTCCACCACTACATCAACCCCGAGCGCGATATCGATGCCGAGTCCACCCGCATCCACGGCATCACCAACGAAAAAGTGCGCGGTATGCCCACCTTTGCCCAGATAGCCGACGACTTTCTGGCTTTTGCCGACGGCGCCGGACTGGTCATTCACAATGCACCGTTCGATATGGGGTTCCTCAACTACGAACTGGACAGAATTGGTAAGCCGCCGCTGGAGAACGAGGTTGTTGATACCATTCCCATGGCGCGCAAACGCTTCCCGGGTGCACAGGTTAACCTCGATGCGCTGTGCCGCCGGTTCGAGGTTGATCTCTCTGCCCGTATCTACCACGGGGCGCTGCTTGACGCCCAGTTGCTGGCCGAGGTCTATCTGGAGCTCACGGGTGGCCGTCAACCGGGCCTGTCGTTCGATGCTGCTCCCGGTGCCGATGGTACCTCTGCTGCCAAGTACCGTAAGACCGTCGCCCAACCTGCCCGCAGCTTTGCTCTGCCTGCCGAAGAGCTAGCCGCGCACGAGGCGTTTGTCGCCAAAATGGGCAATAGCCTGTGGCTGAAAGATAAGGCCGAATAACCACCTCCCCCTTGCAAAAACCAACTTTAGCACTCAGTTTATCAGAGTGCTAAAAAGTGTTGGCACTGGATGAAAGAGAGTGCTAATATCCACAGCATAAAGAAAGGAGCAAGGCGTGGAGCTGACCGAACGTTCCGCACAGGTGTTGCGAGAAATCGTCGACATGTACACCCGCACGGGCCAGCCCGTGGGGTCGAAAAGCCTTGCGGAAACCCTGCCCATGTCCCTTTCTCCGGCGAGCATCCGTAACGTGATGGCCGAACTGGAAGCCCAGGGTCTGCTGATGAGCCCGCACACCAGCGCTGGCCGCATCCCGACCGAACAGGGCTTCCGTTTCTATGCCCGCGGTCTGGTAGAAGTTGGCGAGCTGAATGGCCGCCTCAAGGCCGAGCTGGAGCAGCGCATTGCCCGTGCGCCCACGTTCGACGCTGCGATGCAGGAAGTCAGCCGCACGCTGGCGCACCTGTCGTCCTGTGCCGGTCTGGTGCTGGCGCCCCGCTACGACGATGCCCGCCTGCAACAAATGGAGTTTATCCGCCTCGGGCCCGATAAAGCGCTGGCGGTATTGGTTGCCGATAACGGCAAGCTGGAAAACCGCATGATTGCCGTGCCGCCTTCCTTAAGCGATAGCGAATTGCGTGCTGCGGCAGATGATTTAAACCGCGTGGTGCGGGGTAAAACCCTTGCCGAGGCGCGCGAACATGTTGTGGCGGCGCTCCGTCAGCAAAAGCTGGCACTGGACAGTCTGATGGACAAGTTCCTGATGGCGCCGGACGCAACAGACACAGCTTTGATGGTCGGCGGCAGCCAGAACCTGTTCGGCTACCCCGAGCTGGTGCGCGAGCGCCTGCAAAGCCTGTTCGAGGTGTTTGAGGAAAAACGCCTGCTGATTGGCCTGCTGGACCGTGTCCGTCAAAGCGACGGCATACAGGTTTTCATCGGTGCGGAATGCCCGTTGGAAGCTGCACGCGACTGCGCCATGATTACTGCCACCTACGGCACGGCCGATAAAAAGGTGGTGGGCACGCTTGGGGTGATTGGCCCCATGCGCATGAACTACCGCCAGTCGATTGCACTGGTGGATTACACCGCGCGGCTGTTGGGCCGTGTGCTGGATGAGCGACTGTCATAGGAGAAGGACCCGCATGACCGAAGACACCAAAAACACAGCAGGCGAGCAGGAACACCCGCATCAGGCCCAGGTGGACGAGGCGGAAGCCTCTACTGCCGCCGACGCACCTGCCGTACAGGACGAGGCCGCCGTCTGGAAAGACAAGTACCTCCGCCTGATGGCCGATATGGAAAACCTGCGCAAACGCACTACCCGCGAGGTGGAGGATGCCCGCAAGTACGCCGTTGCCAGCTTTGCCCGCGAACTGCTGAATGTGCAGGACAATATGGAACGCGCACTGAGCACCATGAAAGCGGAAGCCGCGGACCCTGCAACCACCCTGAAAGCGGTGATAGAAGGGGTGAGCATGGTTGCCCAGCAGCTCACCAGCGCTTTTGACAAGGCGCAGATTAAAAAGATGGAAAGCCCGGTCGGCCAGAAGGTAGACCCCGAGCGCCATCAGGCCATGTTCGAGGTGCCGACCGACGACCATGACCACGGCACCATCGTGCAGGAAATGCAGGCCGGCTACATGATTGGCGACCGTTTGTTGCGCCCCGCGCTGGTGGGTACGGCAAAACGTACGTCGTCGGACAAGAGCAACCCCCCGCCGCAAGACGGTACAAACGGTTAACACACTAAGTTTTTAGAGTTATAGAGTTAAGGAGAGTAGAAAATGGCTAAAATCATTGGTATCGACCTCGGGACCACCAACTCCTGTGTTGCCCTCATGGAGGGTGGCCAACCCAAAGTTATCGAAAACAGCGAGGGTATGCGCACAACCCCGTCCATCGTCGCTTTTGCCGAAGGTGGCGAGCGTCTGGTCGGTATGCCGGCCAAACGTCAGGCTGTGACCAACCCCGAGCGCACCTTGTTTGCCATCAAGCGCCTCATCGGCCGTCGTTACGACGACAAGATGGTCAGCAAAGACAAGGAAATGGTGCCTTACAAAATCGTTAAAGCCGACAATGGCGACGCGTGGGTAGAAGTTGACGGCAAAAAACACGCGCCGTCCGAAATCTCTGCCGTGGTGCTGCAAAAAATGAAGAAAACCGCCGAAGACTACCTCGGCGAGGAAGTCAAGGACGCGGTAATCACCGTGCCTGCCTACTTTAACGATGCCCAGCGCCAGGCCACCAAAGACGCCGGTAAAATCGCCGGCCTGAACGTACTGCGCCTGGTGAACGAGCCAACAGCCGCTGCGCTGGCCTACGGCCTGTCCGAAGACGCAAAAGAGCCCCAAACCGTCATCGTGTACGACTTGGGCGGCGGTACGTTCGACGTGTCCGTGCTGGAAATCGGCGACGGCGTGGTCGAGGTTAAAGCCACCAACGGTGATACTTTCCTGGGCGGTGAAGACTTTGACCTGCGCATTATCGAGTTTTTGGCTGCCGAGTTCCAAAAGGAAAACGGTATTGACCTGCGCAAGGACAAGCTGGCCCTGCAACGTCTGAAAGACGAGGCTGAGAAAGCCAAGAAAGAGCTGTCCTCCGCCACCCAGACCGAGGTCAACCTGCCGTTTATCACGGCCGACGCCTCCGGTCCCAAGCACTTGCAGGTCAAGCTGACCCGCGCCAAGCTGGAATCGCTGGTAGACGATCTGGTTGAACGCACGCTTGAGCCCTGCAAAAAAGCGCTTAAAGACGCTGGCATTACCACGAAGGAAATCGACGAGGTCATCCTCGTCGGTGGCCAGACCCGTATGCCTAAGGTGCAGGAAGTGGTTGAGAAGTTCTTTGGTAAAGAGCCTCACCGCGGCGTGAACCCGGACGAGGTTGTGGCCATTGGCGCCGCAATTCAGGGCGGTGTGTTGCAGGGCGACGTTAAAGACGTGCTGCTGCTGGACGTTACCCCGTTGAGTCTGGGTATCGAAACGCTGGGCGGCGTGTTCACCCGCCTGATCGGCCGCAATACCACTATCCCGACCAAAAAGTCGCAGATTTTCTCGACCGCTGAGGATAACCAGTCGGCCGTGACCATCCGTGTCTTCCAGGGGGAGCGTGATATGGCTGCCGACAACAAACTGCTGGCCCA
The DNA here is from genome assembly GCA_016125375.1 of Pseudomonadota bacterium. GTDB lineage: Bacteria > Pseudomonadota > Alphaproteobacteria > UBA1280 > RI-95 > RI-95. Next base: position 118,896 of record WGLU01000006.1, read on the forward strand.
GTTCGACCTGACCGACATTCCACCTGCCCGCCGCGGCGAGCCGAAAATCGAAGTGACCTTCGATATCGACGCCAACGGCATCGTGCACGTGTCGGCTAAAGATCAGGGTACCGGCAAAGAGCAGAGCATCCAGATCCAGGCCTCTGGCGGTCTGTCCGACGCCGATGTTGACCGCATGGTCAAAGAGGCCGAAGCCAATGCCGAGTCCGACAAAAAACGCCGCGAGACCGTGGAAGCCCGCAACCATGCGGAATCCTTGGTGCATTCGGTCGCCAAGAGCCTGAAGGAGCACGGCGACAAGGTATCGGCTGACGATAAAAAAGCTATCGAGACGGCTATGTCCGACCTCGAAGAGCTGCTGAAAGACGGCAATGCCGACGGTGAAGCCATCAAGGCCAAAACCGATGCACTGATGGAATCCTCCATGAAACTGGGCGAAGCCGTGTACAAATCCCAGCAGGCCGAAGGCGGTGACGCAGCCGCCGACGCGCAGGCTGGCGGCAATCCCGACGCCGACGTGGTCGATGCCGACTTTGAGGAAGTCAAAGACGACAAAGACCAGAAAACCGCCTAAAACCCCACCCTGTGGGCGGGCCGCCCCCGGCGGCCCGTTCTGCAGGTGGATTACCCTTTTTGCAGGTGGTGCTTTCTGCTATAAAAGCGCTGCCCCCTAAAAGAAGAACTGAGGCAATAACGCAATGTCGAAACGGGATTACTACGACGTACTGGGTGTTGACCGTGGCGCATCGGAAGGCGACCTGAAAAAGGCGTACCGCAAGCTGGCCATGCAGTACCACCCGGACCGCAACGCCGACAATCCGGACGCCGAGAAAAAGTTCAAAGAGATTAACGAGGCTTACGAGATCCTCCGCGACAACCAAAAGCGCGCGGCCTACGACCGTATGGGCCATGCCGCGTTTGACGGTTTTGGAGCTGGTGGTGCCAATGGTGCCGGTGGCTTTGGTGGTTTCGGCGGCATGGGCGGGGGTGACTTCTCCGACATGTTTGAAGACCTGTTCGGGGATATTTTTGGCGCTGCTGCTGGCGGCGGTGCCCGCACATCGGGCCTGCGCGGTGCGGACCTGCGCTATAACCTGAGCATTAATCTGGAAGATGCCTACCACGGCAAAAACGTCAAAGTGCGCATTCCCAGTTCGGTGGTGTGCGAGACCTGTGACGGCTCAGGTGCTAAAAAAGGCACCAGCCCCAAAACCTGCGACAGCTGTAGTGGCGCAGGCCAGGTGCGTGTTCAACAGGGCTTTTTCAGCATTTCCCGTACCTGCCCCACCTGCGGCGGTACCGGTAAGGTTATTCCGGAAAAATGCACCGACTGCAAAGGCTCCGGCCGCAAGCACAAGGACAAGACGATTTCCGTCAACATTCCTCAGGGCGTGGAAGACGGTACCCGCATCCGCCTGACGGGCGAGGGCGAGGCTGGCCGCAACGGTGGCGAGGCCGGTGACCTGTATATTTTTATCGCGCTGAAAAAACACAGCCTGTTCCGCCGCGAAGGCCGCGATTTGTATGTGGATTTCCCCATTAATATGGTCGATGCGATTATCGGTGGTGCAATGGAAGTGCCTACCATTGACGGCGGGCGTGCCAAAATCACCCTGCCTGAAGGCACCCAGCCCGGCCAGCAGTTCCGTCTGCGCGGCAAGGGCATGCCCAGCCTCAACGGTGCGATTTACGGGGACATGTACGTGATTGCCGACGTGGAAGTGCCCAAGAACATCTCCCGCAAGCAGAAGGAACTGCTGGAGGAGTTTAAAAAGGCCGGCGGGGACAAACAAAGCGAATCCCAGGAGAGCTTTTTCGACAAGGTTGCCAAGTTCTGGAGTGGCAGCGCAGAATAGCTTTTTATGTATACATGTTGTGTATACAGCGCAAGGCATGGTAAAAAGGCAGGTATCGAATCCTGCCTTTTTCTTTCCCAACCCCTATCTTTGTGAAGGAAAGCACCCATGACGGCTCCCGACGGGCGCTATGTCGCCTATCTGGACGACTGGGGTGACCTGACTGTTCTTCTGCCCCAGAATCCGGACTTGCTGGCCGAGTTGGCCACACGGGCATCTGCCCACGCGCGCGAAACGCAGGCCATCGGCTCAGGCACACGTATTCTGCTCCGGCAGGATATCCACCTGATGGCCCTGAAGCGCTTTTTGAACGACAATGGCGGTTGCGTGGATGTGACGCGCAAAACCCTGCACACCACGCCTACCAAACTGGACAGCTATCCGCAGGCCTTTGTACAGGCTTTGCGTGACGGCGGTTTGCTGCCGTCCACTGTGGACGAGCGCAAAACCCTGCTGCCCCACGTGCTGATGCGGTATGCGCGCAGCGAGGATGGCGAGCTGTCGCATATCTTCCCGGACGGTGAGGTAACTCACATGGCCGAGCTGATCCCGCCCCATACGCCGTTGCCGCCCTTGGCGTTGTTCGACAAACGTACGCCCGACAGTGTGCGGACCGACCTCTACAACGCGTGGCGGACAGAGTTCTATGTTGCGGCCTTGCCGAAAGCGGAGGAGGTTGCCCTGAAGGGTGACATTCTGTGCCTGACGGTGACGGAGAACGCTGCACTGGAGCGCCTTGCCACGATGTTCGAGTGCGGTGACAAGTGGACCGAAGCCACCGATGCGGACCTTTGCACTGGTGCTGGCCTGCCCGCCAAAACCCGTACCTTCCTGCGCCGTAACGGCTTCATCTAACGACAGCGCCCCTACCTTGAGTAGGGGCGTTTTTTTATGGGGTATTTGTATACTTGCCTTTACAGGTATTTACCGACACAATGCCGCCTATGTTTTTTGAACCCGGCCACCCCGATTTGCTGGGCGGGCATACGCCAACGCTGGACCGTGTGACCGACCCTGCCGCCCTCCGCCGCCTCCGGGCGGCTGATTTGCCTGCGCTCGCTACCGAGCTCAGGGCCGAGGTGCTGCGCAGTGTCGCTAAAACAGGCGGACATCTGGGAGCAGGGCTGGGTGTTGTGGAGCTGACCATTGCGCTGCATTACCTGCTGGATACGCCCCATGACCGTCTGGTCTGGGACGTGGGGCATCAGGTCTATCCGCATAAAATCCTGACCGGGCGGCGCGACCGCATGCATACACTGCGGCAGGACGGTGGTCTGTCCGGCTTTACCCTGCGCAGCGAGAGTGAGTACGACCCCTTTGGTGCGGGCCATAGTTCCACATCTCTTTCTGCGGCGCTCGGTATGGCAACGGCTGCGGGGGGTGCACGTAAGGTTGTGGCTGTCATCGGCGATGGCGCCCTGACCGCCGGTATGGCTTACGAAGCCTTGAACCATTTGGGTGCCACCAAAGCACCGTTACTGGTGATTTTGAACGACAACGGTATGTCCATTGCCCCCAACGTCGGGGCTTTGGCCGACCCACTGGCCGACAAGAAGACCTTTTTTGAAGCCCTGGGGCTGACTTACAGTGGTCCTGTAGACGGCCATGATTTTGCAGCTCTACTGCCCGCACTAACAAGCGCTCTGGCAGCGGCTGCCAATGGCCCTGTCGTTCTGCATATCAAGACCGAGAAAGGTGCAGGCTGGTTGCCCGCCCGCGATACGTTGGAGAAAGGTCACGCCAGTGGCCCGTTCGATCTGGCTACAGGCAAGTCGGCTAAGGCGCCGGAAGCCCCTCCCAGCTACACGAACGTTTTTGCGCGCACGTTTATCGCACAGGCCAGCCGTGACGAAAAAATGATTGCCATTACTGCTGGCATGCCATCGGGGACGGGGGTGGACAAGGTTGCCGCCGTGCTGCCCCGTCAGGCTGTGGATGTCGGCATTGCCGAGCAACATGCCGTGACTTACGCAGCCGGCCTTGCGTGCGAGGGCTATAAACCGTTTGTCTGCATTTATTCCACCTTTTTACAGCGTGGCTACGACCAGCTGATTCACGATGTCGCCCTCCAGAACCTGCCGGTTCGCTTTATCCTCGACCGCGCGGGCCTGGTTGGGGCGGACGGCGCGACCCATAACGGTGCTTTTGACGTGGCATACCTCTGCGCCATTCCGAATATGGTTGTTATGGCACCGTCAGATGAGTCCGAACTTGCGTGTATGGTTGCGACGGCTTCCACATACGACAGTGGCCCTGTCGCCATCCGCTTCCCCCGTGGCAATGGCACGGGCGTACCTCTGCCCGAAGCACCGCACGCATTGGAAATCGGTAAAGGCCGTGTACTCCGTCAGGGGCAGGATGTAGCGTTGGTCGCGCTGGGCACCCGTGTAACCGCCGCCCTTGCTGCCGCCCAGCAGCTGGCCCGTGAAGGGGTTTCCGTCACCGTTGTGGACGCACGGTTTGCCAAACCGCTCGATAGTGCGCTGCTGAGCCAGCTGGCCCAAACCCACCCGGTGCTGATAACGGTGGAAGAAGGGAGCAGCGGCGGTTTTGGTGCCGCTGTGCTGACCTGCCTGAACACACAGGGCCTGCTGGCCACAACACAGGTGACAACCTTACACCTGCCCGATGTTTTTGTAGAGCACGGCAAGCCGGAAGATGCCTATGCCCGTTATGGTCTGGACGCAGCAGGGATTGCCTCTGTTGCCCGTGCCCAGTACGCTATGCACGGCGCCGCCGCCCGCCGCACTTTTGCTTTGTCATAAAGCCATATTTTGTGGTTAACTGACCGCCTGTTTATCGTTTATCGCTTTTTTCCGTTTCCTGTCTTTTCACCCGTTTCCCTCTTCTCCCATTAAGGAGACCGCCCATGCATGGCCGTCGCCTCGACCAAACTCCGAAGGCGTTCTTCACCTTCATGGCTGCCGATGGTGAGCGTGTTGCGCTCGTCGTCCGGAACAGCCTGTCCGACCTGCCGTTCTGGTTCTGCCACAACGGTGCCCTATTCGACCGCCAGACGCCCGACGAAGTGCGTACCGAGCTGTTCAATGCCGTTCTGGACGCCAACGACAAGGACCGCCCCGCCGGCAGCATCTATGCCGAGAAGGTCCGTCTGCGTAAAGGCTACAAGGGCAAGGAATACTTCCATATCCATCTGACGGCCGTCGGTGAGGCGCTGGTGCGCAGCACGGCGACCAGCACCAGCGTGCGGGAATTCCGTACCAGCGGTTCGGTGGATGCCTCGGTCATGCGTCAGCTGACCGACGACATGCGCTTTGCCCTGCGTGATATGGGGTACTGACCCTCTGTAACGACAAACCCCCTGCTATAAGCAGGGGGTTTTTGTTTTTCAACCACGTCCCACTTCTAGTGGCGGTACCTCGATATCGTGGAAAACTTCCTTGTCTTTCTGGCGCTGGTGTTCCTGCCAGATGGCGGCTGTAACTGCAGGAGAACGCTCTTCGGTCGAACCGACGAACTTGTAACCTTCGGATACCTTCTGCTGAATGTGACGCGTCACATCGTCCCAGCTGCCGCGGTATTCGGCACTGGTGACCATTTCGCCTTTATCGTTCATGCGTGCTGTACGGAAGATACCAGCCTCGTTGTGACGTTTTTGATGGTGAGCACCCAATACCTGGTTGCCGCGCACATCAGTGTTGGGGTTTACCTGAAGGGGCTCCCAATCGAAATACGTCACCCCTTGCTGGAACGGGTAATCTACCTGTGGCGGGCTCAGGTGGCGCAGACCTGCCGGGCCGTTGTTTACAAAGCCCTGCTTTTCTGCCAGTTCCTCAAACTTTTTCACACGTGACGGGTGTACGGCCTGAATGCGCATGGCATCCTGCCTGTCCTGGCCGACATAGCCGTAGGCAATCAGCACCGTATTGTCACGGTGGGGGCCGAACTGGTCAATGTGGGGCCGTCCTTCGCGGCTGGCGTGGGCCGGCAGTTCCGGCTCTATGACGTGGTAAACACCGACAGGTTGGTCAGGCATGGTTTTCCCGTCCTTCTAGTTTCTCTGAAAGCTTATGGAGCGGGCGTCAAGTTGTTACCTGACGCGGCTTCTTTTCTTTCCATCCGCACTGATCGTAGATAGGGCAAATATCGCATTTGGGGTTGCGTGCCGTGCATATATAGCGACCGTGAAGAATAAGCCAGTGGTGGGCGTGCCGCAGGAATTCTTTCGGGATTTTCTTCTGCAACTTCAGCTCCACATCCAATGGTGTTTTGCCTTTGGCCATGCCAGTCCGGTTGCCGACGCGGAACAGGTGGGTATCCACCGCAATGGTCGGCTCGCCAAAGTAAATGTTACGGACAACATTCGCTGTTTTACGGCCGACACCGGGCAAGGCTTCAAGTGCCTTCTGGTCATTGGGGACGGCACTGCCATGCAGGTCAATCAACTGTTGCGACAGGCCAATCACGTTCCTGGCTTTGGTTTTATACAGCCCGATGGTACGGATGAGTTCGCGTACTTTTTCCTCCCCCAGCGCCACCATTTTCTCCGGCGTATCCGCCAATGCAAAGAGCTTGCGGGTTGCCTTGTTAACGCCGGCATCCGTTGCCTGGGCAGACAGCACAACGGCAACAAGAAGTGTGTAAACATTCACATACTCCAGCTCCCCTTGAGGCTCTGGGTTCAGACGGTGGAAAATCTCGAAGACAGTGCGGATATCGTGGGCGTTCATCACGAACCGGTTAGAGCAGCTGAACGAGCTGCAAGCCCTTGTACATCAGCCACAAGCCGCCAAAAGCCATGGCAAGCTCCGCACCCAGCCATACAGGGCCCATGGCCTGTGCCAGCGGATTGGTGACGGTCTTGATGAGCCATTCAGCGGCAGGGACGGCAAACCATAGTACGCCAAGACCTGCCAGCAGGAACCAGTGCTCGGCCAGCGGCAAACCAAAGTAGGCGCCCATACCAACGCACAGCACAAACATACCGCCAACGTCCAGCGGCAGGCGCAGGTAGGCAGGGACAGGTAGGCGCAAGGCCATCAGCAGGAAGGAAAGGGACAGGAGGCCGCCACCAACAGCCGCCAGCGGGCGGTAGGCTTCCATATGGGCGGCGCCGTAAGTGACGGCAAATCCGGCTAGTGCCAGCATTGTACCCAACGCGAGCACGAAAGCACCTGCAACGGTCTGTTGTAAAATGGCACCGGTCTTTGCAGGTTCAGGTACTTTATCCACCACTTGCAGGAACACAGGCGGTTCCGGCTCGCCGCCATGACGGTGGGCGGTATCATCCCCGTCCTTATTCATCACGGCAGCTGGGTAGATGTGGACACTCATGCGGCAGAGGCTTCTTTCAGTTCTTTACGCAGTGCTGCGGCAGTTGCCTGAGAGTCGGCAATTTTGCCCAGCGTATTGTGGTACTCAGTGTACCATGTCGCGAACTTTTTCAGACCGTCTTTTAATGGTGTGTCAGGCGCAAAGCCCACGGCAGCACGGATTTTGCTCGTGTCTGCGTAGGTTTTCAGCACTTCCGTCGGGGGCAGGGGCTGCATGTCCAGAATCGCCTTTTTGCCCAGCGCTTCTTCCATTGCCGTAATGTAATCCAGCAGCTTGACCGGATTGTGGTTGCCGAGGTTGTACACGTCGTGCGGCGGTGTGGTTTGCGGCTGGTGCGTCATCAGGCGCACTACGCCTTCAACAATGTCATCAATGTACGTAAAGTCGCGCCAGAGGTTCCCGTGGTTGAACACCTTGATGGGGGTGCCATCCAGAATGGCCTTGGCAAACAGCATCGGGCTCATGTCGGGGCGGCCCCACGGGCCGTACACGGTAAAGAACCGCATGCCTGTGGACTTAAGGCCGTACAGGTGAGCGTAGCTTTGGGCCATCAGCTCGTTGCTGCGTTTGGTTGCGGCATACAGGCTTTGTGGCTGAGTGACGGGGTCCTCTTCCGAGAAAGGCACCTTCTCGTTCCCGCCGTAAACGGAGGAGGAGGATGCATACGCCAGATGCTCAATCGGCTTTTCCGCATGGCGGCAGGCTTCGAGAATATTCAGGAAACCGACCAGATTGGCTTGGGAGTAGGTGTGCGGGTGGCTGACCGAGTAACGGACACCGGCCTGTGCGGCCAGATGCACCACATAGTCAGGCTTGTGGGTGGCAAACGTGCGGGTCAGGGCATCCATGTCGGTCACGTCGGCCATTTCAAAGCGGTAGTTGGGTTGACCCAGCAGCAACGGCTCAAGGCGGGCGGCCTTCAGGGCAGGGCTGTAGTAGTCGTTGATACTGTCAATGCCAACCACACGATAGCCGTCTTTCAGCAACCGGGTGCTGACAGCGGCACCAATAAAGCCCGCTGCGCCTGTAACCAGAACCGTCTTCATGCAGTTTTCTCCTTTTTCATGACGGGTTTGCCAATCGGCACATAGGTCAGGCCCGCGGCGACAACTTCGTCGGCTTTCAGCATGTTACGCAGGTCAACTACAACATCGCCTTTGAGGTGGCTGCGCAGGGTTTTGCCTGTCAGCTCGCCAAATTGCGGCCATTCGGTCACGACCACAGCGGCGTCGGCACCTGTCAGGGTTTCCGAGGCGTTCTGGCAGAAGGTGATGCCACTCATCAGCTTGCCAGCCTCGTGCATGGCAGCGGGGTCGTAGGCTTTGATAAGGGCGCCGGCTTTTTGCAGCTCGGGCACAATGGCCAGCGACGGTGCCTCGCGCATGTCATCTGTATTGGCTTTGAAAGCCAGCCCCAGCAGAGCAATGGTTTTGCCCTTTACGGTGCCGCCACAGGCATTAATCACTTTTTTCGCCATATTTGTTTTACGCACGGTGTTGGAGGTAATCACGCTCTCCACAATCGTCAACGGGCGCTGGTAGTCCTGTGCCGTTTGGGCAATGGCCAGTGTGTCTTTCGGGAAACACGACCCGCCGTAACCGGGACCTGCGTTCAAAAAGCCCTCGCCGATACGCTTGTCCATGCCCATGCCTTTGGCGACCATTTTCACGTCGGCGCCTACGGCCTCGCACAGGTCGGCCATTTCGTTGATAAAGCCGATTTTAACGGCCAGAAATGCGTTGGACGCGTACTTGATGAGCTCGGCTGTTTTGACGGCTGTCAGCAGCAGGGGGAAACCCTTGTCCGACAGCGGTTTGTACAGACGCTCCATGACCTTGCCAGCCTTATCGGAGCTGACACCCAGCACAATGCGGTCCGGGTTCATAAAGTCGCCGATGGCGTTACCTTCGCGCAGGAACTCGGGGTTGGAAACCACGTCAAAATCCGCTTTCGGGTTGGTGGTGCGGATGATGTCGGCCACCTTGTCGCCTGTGCCTACCGGCACGGTGGATTTGTCCACCACCACGGTGTATTTGGTCATCCCGGCGGCTACTTCGGCAGCTGCGGCAAACACGTATTGCAGGTCGGCGCGGCCATCGGCTGCGGGCGGTGTGCCCACGCAGATGAACACTACATCGGCAGTGCCTACAGCAGCTTTAAGGTCGGTAGTAAAATGCAGGCGGCCGGCTTTGACGTGCTTCCATACCAGCTCTTCCAGTCCCGGCTCATAAATCGGGATGATGCCCTTTTCGGCCAGTGCGGTAATTTTTTCGGGGTTGTTATCCACGCAGGTCACGTTAAAGCCCAGCTCGGCAAAACAGGTGCCGGAAACCAGCCCTACATAGCCTGTTCCAATCATCACAACGTTCATCATAGCGCCATCTCTTTCTGTTGCCGGTCGGCTGCGTGTATATCGATTTCTTTTAGCATGAGTTTCCAATCGTTGTCATGGGCGGCAACGGTCTTGAAACCCAGTTCCTGATAAAAACGGTTCTTTTCCGTCGAGAGGAGCACAACACCCGATTGTTGACCTCGCCGGACGCGGTTAGTGGCTTCGTTCAGGCAATGGGTGGCCATTGTACGGCCCAATCCCTGATGGCGGTGCGCGGGGTGGATGCAAACCCAGCTCAAGGCGTAGGTATTGTCACGGAACCACGATGTCAGTACGGCACCCAGACCAATCAGATGGCCGTCCTGCCGCATGCCGAAGACGGCATTGGGATAGGCAGACGTGTTGTTCAGGCTTTGGCCCAGCTCTTTACGCGCCTGCTCTTCCCATTCCAGACCAAAACAAAGGCCGGCAAGGGCAACGGCCTCGTCCAGATCAGGAGCGGAAAGCTTCTCTACGCACATTTTTTCTCGCCCTTTTGGGCGGATTCCAACAGCGCCTCCAAAGCAGGCATCAATTGGGTGCGCAGGTCGTCACGGCGCAGTGCCATGGCCATGTTGGCAATCACCAGTCCGGCCTTGTCGCCGCAGTCAAAACGCTCGCCATGCAGGCGCCAGGCGTAGAAGTCTTCCTCGTGCATCAGCTCGACCATGGCGTCGGTGAGCTGGATTTCGCCGCCGGCACCGGCCTTTTTCTCGTCCAGAAAATCAAAGATGCGGGGCGACAGTACGTAGCGGCCCACGTTGGCCAGTGTGGATGGCGCATCCTTGGGGTCCGGCTTTTCAACAAAGTTTTTGGCTTTTACAGCCTGTCCTGTGGCGTCACCGGCGGGCTCTAAAATACCGTAGCGGCGGGTATGCTCGCGCGGGACATCGGTTACCAGTGTCACGGAAGTACCGGTTTCCTCGTACAGGGCAATCATGTCCTTCAGCGCATTGCCTTTGTGGCTGACGATAATGTCATCCGGCAGCAGCACGGCAAACGGCTCGTTGCCCACAAAACCCTTGGCACACCAGACGGCATGGCCAAGGCCCAGCGGTGCACGCTGGCGGGTATAAAATACGCTGCCTTCTGGGGGCAGGCTCTCGCGCAGGATTTTCAGCTCGGCCATTTTGCCGCGCTCTTCCAGCGCACGCTCGAGCTCGGCGGCGCGGTCAAAGTGGTTTTCAATCGCGCTCTTGCCGTGACCGGTCACAAAAATAAACTCTTCAATACCGGCGGCCATGGCTTCCTCTACCGCGTACTGGATGATGGGCTTGTCCACCACGGTGAGCATTTCCTTGGGCATGGCTTTGGTTGCAGGCAGCACACGGGTACCCATGCCGGCCACGGGGAAGACGGCCTTGCGGACTTTACGGGGCATGCTCATGGTAACTCCTTTCAAACCGCTTTTTTCTGTTGCGGCTGTTGGGTGGCGTACGGGCTGTTGGCGGCAGGGGTGTACTCGGGCACCAGTGCGCGCAGCGCGGCCACGGCTGCTGCCGCATCCTCGGCAGCGCAGGCAGATTTAATCATCGCAAGGTGGTTTTTCAACTCGGTTTTACCCATGCTGCGGGCGGCACCGAGGAAAATTCCCTCGCGGTGGGTCTTTTTGAGGTTCTCCTCGTCATGGAGCAGTTCCTCGAACAGTTTTTCACCCGGGCGCAGGCCAACTTCGACAATCTCGATATCCACTTCGGGGATGAGGCCGCTCAGGCGCACCATTTCGCACGCCATATCGTAGATGTTGACGGGCTTGCCCATATCGAGAACAAAAATCTCGCCCCCTTCGCCCATGGTACCGGCCTGAATGGTCAGCTGTACCGCTTCCGGGATGGTCATAAAGTAGCGGGTCATGCGCTTGTCGGTCACGGTTACCGGACCGCCGGCGGCAATCTGCGACTGGAACAGCGGCACGACCGAGCCTTTGCTACCCAGCACGTTGCCAAAGCGGACGGTGATATAACGGGTCGGGCCCTCGTGGTTCTGGCAATAGATTTCGGCCGCGCGCTTGGTTGCCCCCATCACGTTGGTGGGGTTGACGGCCTTGTCGGTACTGATGATGACCATGGTGCCAACCTTGTGTTTGGCGGCCGTGTCGGCCACGGTCAGGGTACCGAACAGGTTGTTGACGATGCCGTTCAGCGGGTTGGATTCCACCATCGGCACGTGTTTGTACGCGGCAGCGTGGAAGACGACCTCTGGCGCGAAACGGCTGAATACATTGTCCATGTCGTCCTTGTTGCGGACATCTGCCAGAATGCTGTGACGCTCTGTCTGCGGCGCAAGACGGGTCATTTCCATGTCGACTTCGTACAGGGCGAACTCGCTGTTTTCGACCATGACCAACTGGCTGCACCCGAGGGCGGTAATCTGGCGGCACAGTTCGCTGCCGATGGAGCCACCGGCGCCGGTCACCAGCACGCGTTTGCCTTCCAGCATGGCTTTGATGGCGGTCATGTCCAGTTTGACAGGCGGCCGGCCGAGCAGGTCTTCAATCACCACAGGGCGCAGGTTGGTGGCGCTTTCGCCCTCGGCGAGGTCGGTCACATCCGGCAGGCGCTTGATGGAGAGTTTACGCTTACGCGCGGTGGCGATCAGGCTTTCAATGCGCAGGTGTTCCTGACGGGTCAGCACGACCATATCCACCTCAACCCCCTTGGCAGCCAGACTGTCCAGCGCGTGGTCGAGGTTCACAATCGGGCCCAGAACAGGCACGCCGTGCAGGTAACGGCCCTGTTTGTCCTTTTCGTCATCCAGTACGCCCTGGACGTAGAACACCTTGGGCGACATGCGGTTGGTTTCACGCAGGAAGGCATCGGCGGCCTCGTTGGCGCCAATCAGCAGGGCGTTGATACGGGTCTTGCCGAAGCGCGGCGCGGTGGAAGCGCTCAACATTTCGCGCACATAGCGGTATGTAAAACGCGTACCGGCAAGGCCAGCCACCTGCAGGAACCACACAATGCCGAACACCATGCGGGGGAAGTTCTCCAGCCGCGTGGTCATGGTCAAAACCGTCAGGCACACCAGAACGATGACGGTTACAGCCTGTAGAATGCGTACCATCTCGCTTTCGGATGTGTAGCGCCAGATGCCGCGGTAAAGGCCGAAAATCTTGATAACAATGACGCTGAGCAGTGCATAGGGCAGCGCGTATTTGAGGTTGTGCACCATCACCTCGGGCACCTGACCGGCAAAACGCAGGAAAAGAGCAGCGGCAAACGCAACTGCCGACACCAGCAAATCATGGGTTACAATAATGGCCAGTTTTGTCTTTAAGCCCATCCCGAGGCTACTTTCCTTCCAGGTACACAATACGCCGCGCAGCATACAACAGCGGCAACAGGCCAGCAAGCACTGTAAGCCCTGTAGACTGGGTAATATACCCGCCGACGGCAACGCCTAGAAGGGTTGTATACAACAAAATTGCGCGCCAGAGAACCTGATTATGACGCATCCCCATCAAATGGGCGCGTTGGTACCAGTGTTCCCGGTGGGCAACCCACGGGAGTTTGCCTTGGAAGAGGCGTTTGAACAGCGTGTAGGTGGCATCTGCCACAAACAGCATGGGCACGGTAATCAGGCTGCAAAACAGCGGCAGGGACGGGGCGTTTGCCAGTGTGGCCAGCAACAGTGCGGCACCGTAAAAGCCAAGGAACGTGCTGCCCACGTCGCCCATAAAGATTTTAGCCGGCGGCCAGTTGGTCCGCAAAAAGCCCATACATGCCCCGATGTAGACCAGTGCCAGCGGTGCCAGCACCGGGGAGAGAATCACCACCCCCAGACCGATGAAGATGGCCTGTACGGTGGCAAGGCCATCCAGCCCGTCCATAAAGTTGTACAGGTTGACGAACCACGTCCATGCCAGCAGCAGGAACACTTTTTCTGCCCAGACGGGCACAAAATCCGGCGTTATTTTGGGTAAAAAGACCAATGCCGTGCCGATGCAGACCAGTTGAATCAGCAGGCGCAGGCGGGCGGGCAGGTTGTGGCGGTCGTCCAGATAACCCAGCGCCGCAATCACCAGACCCAGCCCGAGTGAAACCAGCAGGAACGTCTGCTGCGGAAAGGTACCCAGCCCATGCAGTGCCGCACTGACCAGCAATACCGTGAGCACAATCCCGATACCGCCCCCGCGGGGCGTGGGTGTTGTGTGGCTGCTGCGCTCGTTGGCAACGTCCATCAGGCTTTTTTCCTTAGCCATGCGGACGATCTTAGGGGCCAACCAGCCGCTGAAGAACGTGGCGCAGATGACACTCAGAGCTTCCATCAGCCTTGCAGCTCCGCAATCAGGTGTTTCAGCCCGGCCTCCACGTCACGAGGCTTGTAGCCAAAGGCGTGGGCGGCATCTTCGTGCGGGAAAGCCTTGTCTTCGTTCAGACGCAGGAGCTGCTCTTCCTTCAGGCGTGGATAGCGGGCCATCAACTCGTAAAACCGCAGGATCATCCGGCATGGCCAGAGGGGGATGGACAGCACCCACACCCGTTTGCCCAACAATCTGCCTGCCGTGTGGACGACCTCGGCAAAGGTATGCGGGTTGGCCCCGCTGACGGTGTAGGACTTGTTGAGGGTTTTGTCGCTGAAGAATGCATCCACAACGGCCTGCGCCACATCATCCACAAAGACCGGTTGTTGCAGGCTGTTTGCGGTACCCGGTACCAGCAGCACGCGCCAGCGTTTGAGGTATTTGACCAGCCGTTCCATGTTGCGGTCGCCGCGGCGGCCGTAAATCATGGTCGGGCGCAGGATTGTCCAGTACAGGTCGCTGTTGGTGATGGTGCGCTCGGCCTCTGTCCGCAGCTTTTTGGAGGCCGCGTTCAGTTTGGTAAAAATCGCCGTGGTGCTGACAAAAAGTGCCCGGCGCACACCGGCTTTTTTGCAGCCTTCCACCACCGCGGGCGCATGGCCAAAACCAAGAGAGGCGACGTAAATCAGCCCGTCCTGTCCCTTAAGGGCGGTGGCAATGCTGGCGGCATCCTCAAGGTCACCGACAAAGGTTTTAAAACCTTCGGGCGCGCGGCTCGCGTCGCGGCAGAAGACTGTTATGTTGAGGTCGGCTCTGGGGCGCAGCAAGGCAAGAACGCGCTTGCCCGTAAAGCCCGTGCCGCCAATGACCAGAATGTTTTTCACCGTTTTAGAACCTTGTCAAAGATGCCCAGATACTGCTGGCCCAGCAATGTATGGCGGTAGTTCTGGGTCACGAACGCGCGTCCGGCAGCCCCCATCTGGTCGGCCTGTTCCGGGTGGTCGATGAGGTGAAGGATAGCCTTGGCCATTTTTTCCGGCTCCTCCGGCGGGACGACAATGGCAGATTTGCTGGCGCTCATGATGTCGGCACCCTCACCGCGCAAAGCGCCGACCGACGGCCGTCCTGCGGCCATAATCTCGAACATCTTGGAGGGGATAAAGGTCTCGAAACCTTTAACATCCTTCAGCGGCACCAGCGCCACATGGGCCAGCTTATAGAACAGCCAGACACGCTCTTTGGGCTGGGACGGAATAAACTGAATATTCGGCAACCCGCGGGCGATGCGCTTGATGCGCTCCTTTTCGGCACCGTCGCCGACCATCAGGAACAGGATGTCACTGCGTGGCAGCAAAATCTTTGCCGCGTCCACCACCTGCCCCAAAGCCTGTGATACACCGTGGTTACCCATATACAGCACCACGCGGGTCAGGGGGTTGAGCTGGAGCTCGGTCCGCAGGGAATCCACTTCCGCACTGGTGTCATGTGCCGCGCCTTCCAGCTCCACGTCCGACACGCCGTTGGTGATGACGTACAGTTTGGACGGGTCAATGCCACGCTTGGCAATATCTTTAGCAAAACCTTTGGTCACCGTGACCACGGCCGAGGCCTGACGGTACAAAAACAGTTCCAGTTTTTCGAGCGTATCCAGCAGGCGACCCTGTTTGAGCACGCCCAGCTCCACAAAAATACCGGGCCAGAGGTCGCGCACCTCCATTACAAACGGTACACGGTAGCGTTTGGCCAGCAGCCAGCCCGTGACGGCGGCAAAAAAGGATGGTGAACTGACCATAATCACATCCGGCTGCAAAGGTCGGCCCCACATATTGCGCAACAGGGTAAAGGCAAAGCTCAGATGGCTGAAAAGCTTGTTTTTCATGCCCTCGTTAGGCGTGGCATACAGCCAGTGACGCCAAATGCGGATGCCGTCCACCTCGTCATCGTAAAAGGCGCCGCGGTGACGGTGCTCTTCGTAAACAATACCGCGCGGATGATTGGGCAAGCCTGTCAGGATGCGCACACTATGGCCAGCATCCTCCCACACCCGCGCAAAGCCGGAAAGGCGCGCCGAAGGGGCACCCGGCTCAGGTTTGTAATATTGGCAGATCAACCAGATGTTCATGACCGTAGGTTCTCTTTATCCGTCAGGTTACAGGTCGCCAGGGGTATAGAGACGCAGGGTTGTCCCGTTGTCAAAAACCAGCTGGTACGGCTCAATCACAATGGTGGCAGAGGCAGGAATAGCCACCTGCAGGTGGCCGTTCAGGGGCCATACTTTGTCCACGGCATTGCCGTGCAGGAGGGGGGAGCCCTCGTGGTGGATGTCTGTCCCGTACAGGGGGGGCTGGCCACCTTCGGCCAAAATGGTCATGCGGGCATCAAAAGCAATCACAGTCTCATCGCCCGTGTTGGCAACAACGGTACGAACGGCTGTCGGTGCGCCGTCTTCCTCCAACAGGGTGGTATCGCTGAAAGTCAGGTGCTCTGCCAGTTGTTTCAAAATCGGCGCGTTCAATACCTCTGTCCGTTGCAGGCGGGCGCGGTAGATGCCGTCAATAAACGGGCGCAGATTTTCCAGCGAGGTTACTTTCCATGTTTCGCTGTCGCGGGTCAGGCCAACAACCAGACTCAGCGGCTCGGCAGAGCCGGCAACAGCCAGTCGCAGGGTCACTGTGGCTGTTTTATCGCGGGTCTTGCCGACCAGAATGTCCTTCAGGCTCTCGGGCTTCGCACCGGTTTCCTGCCAGAGCAGGTTAAGGAACGACCCTGTACCGTCCGTGGGTGACAGGAACTGGCCGGTTTTCAGGAAAGCATCCAACTGGGCTTGCAACGCAATTTCTATTTCCGGCGCGAGCAGGGACAGCATGTTCTGGCTGTACAGGGTGCCAGCCGGGCGGCTGTCGGTATCCATATCCACCAGTTGGTGCACAATGCTGCGGGCAACAGCGTGGCGGTCGACCAGCTTGTCGAACTGCATTTCATCGTGAATAGCCAGCGCCTGCCATACGTTCTGCAAAACAGCCTCCGGCTTGCCCGCATGGTTGCGGAACAGCGTATGGCCGGCAATCACCATCAGCGCGGCCAGTACCATACTGCCGGCACCGGCAACGATGAAACGCCGGAGTGCCTGCGTTTTGACAGCGGCAGCCGACGATGCGGCTGCCTTTTTAGTGGTGGCCTTGGTCTTTTTGGCGGTCATTTGTTTTTAATCCCCCAGAGCATTTGGCATTTGCCGCCTTCCCACGTGCCGCGCAGAACCAACTGGCGGGTCGGGGTAGAGCGGCCGAATTGCGGCGCATATTGGCTGTCTATATCGTAAAGGCGGCCACCTTTGGCGCGAAAGACCAGTTTGGTGCCGCGTGCTGTCGTCAGCTCGGCCGTATGGTCGCCGGTCAGCTTGTATTTGACGTCCGGGTGCAGGTGAAAGTGCACGGTGACCGGATACTCGGTTTTACTGTCAATCACGTCCTCGCCCCGCAGGTCGGTACCTTCCTCGTTCAGGAACAGGCGGCGGGTATGTTTGGCGCCCATATATTTGTAGCCGTCGTGCCAGGCTTCGACACCGATGCCGGTGTTCGGCTCTTCCCGCAGGGAGAACTCCACCTTGCGGGGGCGGCGGCCCAAGCGGAAGTTGTCCCATACCTCGGCACTGTCGGTACCTGCAACCACAGCGGTGTTGTGGGCGGCCGTACCACGGAAGGTGTTGCGCAGCTCGTGCTGGTAGGCGTAGGTGCCGCTGTTGACGAAAACGCGTTCATCCCCGACCGACAGCTCGAACGAAAGGGTATCGGCGTGGGCGTGGGCAGGCAGGTCGTCCGGGCAGCACTTGCCTGTATCCATCAGCACGCAGAAGCCTTTTTTCTGCAGACGTACATAGCCGGCATAGGGCAACTGACGCGGCAGTTTGCCGCCAAGGCCGCCGCAACGCTCCAACAGGTCGTCGATATGATCCACGTCGCCGACAGCACCGTCGTTAAACAGGGCCAGACCGCCATCCGGGTGGCGGTAAAATGCGAGGGTAACAGCCATGCGATCAATCGCATCATCCAGTTCCTGCGGCGGGACCTGATTCGCTTTGAGCATCAACGCATGGATGTCCAGCAGGTCCTCGAGCACATCGGCATGGTAGTGGGGGGACAGTTCATAATGGGCACCGTCGGGCAGGATTTGCAGATCCAGCTGCTCCTTGAGCAGGCTGACAGCTTCCAGATAGGTACTCTGACGTCCCGGCAGGCACAGGCCCGTGTAGGCCAATGCCTTGAGGTTTTTAATCAGATGGTTGCCGCCCACGTCCCACTCCAGCACGCGGGGCATGTGGTCGGCCTGCTGGCTCAAACTGGTCATGAAGTCTTTCCGCCAGCCGCCGTCAGCGCCTTCTAGCAGCCACTCGGCATGGGTCAACCAGCTGACAAGGCGCAGGGAAAGCGGGTATGGGTGCCAGCGCAGAGGATGGAAAGTACCGCAGTTCTCAATCCAGTCACGCACCATCTCGCGGGCGGTTTGGCGTGCCTCCTCGGTATCGGTCGCGCGCAGGTCGGCCAGCCACTGGAAGTAGTGGAGGTTGTACAGCCACAATGTCGACACACCCTGTGGCTCCCATTGGACTTTTTTGTCCATGTTGACCGGTCGGTCAAGGAACAGAAAGGTGTATTTGGCCAGAGCCTTGCCCAGTTCTGCGTTGCCACGCCACAGATGTGGCGGGTTGAAAAGCGGTTTCTCCGGAATCTCGTGGTCTTCATACTCGATGAAGGGGTAGAGGAAGCTCTTGTAGTAAAGCACACGGGCGCGGTAGTCCAGACGGGCCAGAATCTGCACCGGTCTTAAATAACGCAAGGTGCGCCAAAGCGCCCCCAAATGTGCAAACGTACCCGCCGGCTTGGTGCCGCCATGCGCCGCAACGCGCAGCGCGGGCGCGGCGGGCGGGCTCTGGAAGGTGTTCTTTTTGCGCACTTGGGCTGTCATCCGTTTCTACGCGTCAGGCCTGTTTGATTTTCTTGTTACCGACTTCCAGTGACTCAATGTCCGTATCGGCGCTCGGGCGTACACGGCTGATGGTGTACAGTACCATCAGACCGATAATAGCACTGATGCTGGAGCCACAGATAATCCCAAGCTTTGTTTCGGTCAGGAAGATGCGGGTTTCCGGTGTCTGGTAGGCCAAGTTACCAATGAAAAGGCTCATGGTAAAGCCAACACCTGCCAAAATGCTTACGCCCCAGATGTGTGCCCAGTTGGTGTTGCGGGGCAGGCTGGCCAGACCGGATTTGATGGTCAGGAATGTCATGAGGAAAATACCGGTCTGCTTACCGAACACCAGACCGCAAACGATGCCCAGCGTGACGTGGTCCCACAGAATATCAATGCTCGCGTCACCCAGATAAACCCCGGCGTTGGCAAAGGCAAACAAGGGCAGCACAACGTAGGCGACCAGCGGGTGCAGGTCATGCTCCAGCTGGCGCAGGAGCGAGCGGCGCTCTGTTTTGCCCTCCAGCGGGATGAAAAAGGCGATAATCACGCCTGCCAGCGTGGCATGGATACCCGATTTGAAGACGCACAGCCACAACCCCAGACCCAGAGCACCATAGAGGCTCAGGCGGTTGACATTCATGTAGTTTAACAGTGCCAGACCGGCGGTAAACACACCCGCCCATGCCAGATTTACCCACGACAGGTCACCGCTGTAGAACAGTGCAATAATCAGGATGGCGCCAATGTCGTCGATAATTGCAATGGCCAACAGGAACACTTTCAGCTCAATCGGCAGGCGTTTACCGACCAGCGCAAAAATACCGACGGCAAAGGCAATGTCCGTCGCAGTGGGAATGGCCCAACCTGCCAGCATTTTCGGGTTGTTGTGGTTGAACAGCGTAAAAATAATACCCGGTACGATAATCCCGCCGATAGCTGCGAACAATGGCAATGCCATCTGCCGCCACGAGGAGAGTACGCCCTCGCGCATCTCGCGCTTGAGCTCCAACCCCACAAGGAGGAAGAAAATACTCATCAGGCCGTCGTTAATCCAGTGCTGGATGCTTTTGTTGGCAATGCCAATGCCGCCAAACTCAACAGTGCCGAACGTTTCGTGCAGGATGTGATGGTAGGCGTCATGCCATGGGGAGTTGGCGACCAGCATTGCGGCGAGTGCACAGACCACCAGCAGAACACCCGCTGTTGCTTCGAGTTTGAAAAACTCGCGCAGCATGAACATCGGGCGGTAAAAGACGGCGGCTATTTCATCATCGAAGCGGTTGCGGCTCATGGCGGATAGGCACGTTCTTGTTGATAAGGTTTTTCAAGCTAAAAGGATACGTCCTGTGCCCCGTGTGAGCAAGTGCAATCGGCACGCGCCGGGCCGTAAAAAGCGAAAACCCCCAGCCAAATGGCTGGGGGTTCCGTTCGTTCGGGAGGTTAGTTCCCGTTGACGATACGCCAGGTACCGTCGGGGTTGCGGCAGGCGGTGCCGACGCCGGTCTGTGCGCGGCCACCGATGTTAACGGTGGTCGTGTACTCGCGGCAGTAGGCGCCGGTGTTGCGATCGGTGCCGTCGCGACGCGGGGTGAACGAGCCGCTGTTGCCCGAGTTGGGGTTGTTCCACTCGACGGTGGAGCCCAACGGGGCCGCATAGGCGGTGTTCAGCGCCTGGTTCGCCTTCATGCGATCGACTTCGTCCATGGACGCGCCGATCTCGCCGCCGAGGGCAGCACCCAGAAGGACGCCGGCGCCGGTGGCGATGAGGCGGCCAGTGCCGCCACCGATGGTGGAACCGAGCCAGCCGCCCAGACCCGCACCCGCGAGGGTACCGAAGGTCTGCTTGGGGCCGCCAAAGGTCTGGCAGCCAGCGGTGGAAAGAGCGACGACGAAGAGCAACGGAAGGATGACGAGCTTACGCATAACATGGAGCTCCTTTGAAAGGACAGAGGTGATGAAAAAGAAAGGGAGATGAGACAGGTCTCACCGCTTTATATGGTGGATTTTTAACGTCTTTGCAAGGGGGCTATGAAAAAAGCCCCGCCGGAGCGGGGCTTTATAAGGCAGGTAAAACCTACTGCTGGATCTTCCAGGAGCCGTCGGGCTGGCGGCAGGCGGTGCCGTAGGCAACTTCGGACTTGCCGCCTACAGTAATCTGCTGCTGAAACTCGCGACAGTAAGCACCGCTCGCAGCCTGATAGGTCTGTGTCGGGGTAATGGTGCCGCTGTTGCCGCTGTTGGGGTTTTGCCAGGCACCGGCACGGTTGTCGGGGTAGGTTTCCAGCGTTTGTTGCTGGGTTTGGCCGAGGTAGGCCATGTCGGCACGGTCAAGGGAGCGGCCCACGCTGCTGCCGATGAAGGCGCCCAGCAGAGTGCCTGCGGCGGCGGCGGCAATCTGGCCTTTGCCTTTACCGAATTGGGAGCCCACAACAGCGCCGGTTGCGCCGCCGAGGATGGTCCCCCATTGTTCTTTCTGGTTGGTGCTTTCGCAGCCCGCCAGCACAAGACCGGTCAGGGCAATCAGGGTCAGGGAACGTTTCATGGCCGTTATTTCCACTTCAAAATTGGTTGTTGGCGTATTCAAGCACAGCTGTTCTGTACTGTCCATGCCCTCAGGCGGCATTATTTTTTTCAGCCTTTACGTGGCTGAGGTAGGCATCCGCCACCGCCTGTAATCCGTAAGGTGCCAGCAGTGCTGCAGTCTTGGCTGCCGATACCTTTTTGGGCAAATGACTGATAAAGTCATGTACCTGTATAACGATGTTGTCGAAATTTCCCGTCTCTAAAACATTCAAAACAGCAGGATAATCAGTAAAAAACGCCATCGCACTATCATTGCGTGACTTGATGAGGTTCAAAATGGGCTTGCCGGTTGCGGCGTATTCCACCACCTTGCTGGGGAGCTGATAGGCCGTGTCATTGCCGATATTCACCAGTACATCCGCGTGGGCCAGCATGGCTGCCGCTTCGTCACGCGGGCGCAGGCCATGCAGGAACAGTTGTCGGCCCTTATAAAGCTCGTAAGGACGGAACATGTTCTCGGTATCGTGCAGGGTGCCCACCATGTGGAGCTCCAGTCCCTCGTTACCAGCCTTGCGGGCCAGGGCGTTGAAGAGCTTCAACAAAAAGGCCGGGCTGCGGATTTTTTTGTACAGCGACCCTACAAACACCAGCCTGAGCGGCTTGTCGTGCAGTTTTTTGAACGGATTCTCCGGCGTCGGCGCTTTTTCGGGCAGGCTCGCGAGGGGCGGAATAACCACGTACTTATGTGCAAAACGCGGGAACAGGCGGGCATAAATCGCCCGCGTGGGCTCTGTGGTTACGCTCACCACATCGGCAAATTCGGCCACATCCCCATCCCAGGCATTGTTGCGGCGGCGGTAAAACAGCAGGTTGTTGACAGGGGTTTTATCCATGAAGCAGAAGGGGTCACCCACGTCGGCCAGCCAGCGCATCTCGGGGAACTCCGCCTTCAGGAACAAACCGACAACATGGCTGGAAAACGGCAGGGAGACTGTCATCACCATGTCATAGTCGTGCTGTCTTATCAGCTCGGACGCCTGCTTGATGGCCGGTTTTATCCATCCGGCAGCAAAATCCGGCCAGATGAAGGGGCGCACAAACAGGTCATACACGCCACGCATCAGGGATTTGAGCAATTTTTTGGGAAGGGAGGGTTTGGCGGCTGATGCGGTGGCCGCGGCAGATTGCTTTTTCTCGGCCGCGTAGTTGTTACCAAAACGGGTCCGTAGGCGGCCAATCAGACCTGCCGTGCCCACACGGTAAACGCTGACACCGTTCAGCGTGCTGTGGCCATTCAGCCCCGGCGTTGCCGAACACAGCACATCCACGGTGTAGCCGCGTTTGACCATTTCCTCCGCCAGTGACGTCCAGCGGAAAGCACGTGGCGAAACCATCGGTGCGTAGGCATGGCTGATAATCAGGATGCGGCCACTCATGAGCGGTCTGGTGTTCCCCGTGTGTTGCTGGTTAGACGGCTAGTCTACCCCAATCGGCTATGAAAAGGCTAGCGTTGAAGGTGTTTTTGCCAGTCTTCTGGCAACAGCTCAAGCACCAGATCATCCACGAGCTCACCATTGATCTCGAACGCTGCTGGCCGGAAAGATTTGTGCCGAAAACCCAGCCGTTGCCAAAGCCGGATAGAAGCGGTGTTGCGCGGGTCGCAAGACACGTTCACGCAGGTTTTACCAGCGGCGAATACCTGTTTAATGACGTCGGTACAGGCAACCGTTGCCAGGCCTTTGTGCTGCCAGTCTTTTGCCAGTGTGATGCCCAGTTCGACCATTGTGGGGTCATCCGCCACGACGTGGATGCCAATGTCGCCAACCAATGTTTTTGTCCGGGTGTAGCGAAGGGCGAGTTGATACCAGCCCGCCTGGTTGAAATTCAGTACCGGCGGCAGGCTGCGGATAAACTCTGCCGCCTCACTTTCCGTCTTGGGTTGCCAGGATTGATACCGGGCATTGGTCGGGTCACTGCGGTATTGAAACAGTGCGGCTGCGTCATCCTGACGTAACCCATCCAGCGTGAGGGTGCTGACATCGGTAGCAACGGCCATGTTAGGCCTCCTAAGCCTGAGGGGTCGTTCGGGTTGCCTAGGCGGCGGTGGTAATACCGGCGTCGAAGGTGTTTGTGGCTACTTCTTCGCCTGCCAGAATGTTCAGGATGCGCCTTGTTGCCTTGCCGTCGCCATAGGGGTTCTTTGCCTGACTCATGCGGGCGTAGACGTCCGGGTTATCCAGCAATTCGCTGACAGCAGCAATAATGCGCTCTTTTTTGGCGCCAACCAGTTTGACCGTACCCGCGGCAACAGCGTCAGGGCGTTCGGTCACCTCACGCATGACCAGTACGGGCTTGCCGAGGCTTGGCGCTTCTTCCTGAATACCGCCTGAGTCGGTCAGAATCAGCGTGCTGCGCTGCATGGCCGCCACAAAGCTCGGGTAGTCCATGGGTGCGACAAGGTGCACGTTGCCGATGCCGTCGAGCATTTCGTGGACTACGTTTTTCACGTTCGGGTTCAAGTGCACGGGGTAGACCACGTGGGTGTCCGGATAGGTAGTGGCAATGTGTTTGAGCGCTTCGCAGATCTGGACAAAGCCGTCGCCGTAGTTTTCGCGGCGGTGGCCTGTCACCAGAATCATCCGGGCATCTTCCGGTACTTCGGGCAAGACTTTGATGGGCTTTTTCGCCAGCATGGTCGTGGTTTCCAGCAGGGCATCAATCACGGTGTTGCCGGTGACGAAAATATTCGGATTCGGTACGTCCTCGCACATCAGGCTGTCCGCCGCCGTCTGGGTAGGCGCAAAGTGCCACTGGGCCAGACGCGAGATCAGCTGGCGGTTGGCCTCTTCCGGGTAGGGGGCGTACAGGTCGCCTGTCCGCAGGCCGGCCTCGATGTGGGCCACGGGTACGCGGTTGTAAAAAGCCGCCAGCGCGCCGATAAAGCCGCTCGTGGTGTCGCCGTGCACCAGTACCATGTCGGGTTTGTAACCACTGATGATGGTCTGCAATCCGTTCAGAACCCGGCCGGACAGGTATGCCAGCGGCTGGTTGTGGGTCATCACGTTCAGGGCGTAATCCGGCGTAATTTTGAACCAGTCCAGCACCTGATACAGCATTTCGCGGTGCTGGCCTGTGGCGCACACGGCAGATTCAAAACGTTCGTCATTTTGCAAAGCCAGTACCAGCGGGGCCATTTTAATAGCCTCGGGGCGGGTACCGATAATGGTCAGCACACGGATGGTCATGCGGCTGTAAACTCCTGTTGGGCGGCGGTCACGGTATTGCGCAGAATGTAGGGCACCAGAATCCGCTCTTCCGGCACGATGGCGCGGATGCGGCGGTAGACCTCCAACGGCTGGTTGATTTCGGTAAAGATAATCGCGTCTGTTTTGCCGATGCGGCTCAGATCATGGACGACGGGCTGCTGCAAAAAGGCGTCGGTCGAGCCATCGTCTACGTAAACAGCGGTCCGGATGTGGTCGAACTCCAGCAGGGTCAGCAGGGCGATTTCTGACAGAATGCCGCGGCCGGTAAAAATAAACCCGTCAATGCCATTTGCCAGCGCGGCCTGAATCTGGTCGCGGCAGGCGGTGCGCGCATCTGTATACAGACTCAGCGAGCTGCGCAGAAAGCGTGCTGTCAGGCGGTTTTTTTCCAGATAGCCTTTTGGGGTCAAAACAAAGGGGGTGCGGGTGATGGCGCTGCCGATCGCGTCCGTCGGGGCGATAAAGCCGCGTTGTACACACTTTTTTATGTAGGCGTTGGTCAGCCCCAAGGCGATGCCGAGCTCGCGGGAGAGGTCCCGCTGGCTTTGCACCTTACCGCGTTCCAGTGCTGCCAGAACGTTCATGGTAATCCGGGCTTCGCGTTCGGTCTTTTCCATCATGTCTTTAATGCATGCTCCGTGGTCTTTGGTCACCAAGGTAGCTTGCCTTGTGCGGCGCGTCAACCGCCTTTGTTCATTTTGTGAACATGGGCATAAGTCCTTGCTGCAACACTCAAGGCATTCCCTGCTTTTGTGTATACAACATATATGTGGGGGTGTGGCGTATTTGCCGCAACTAGGCCTGTGCCGCGGCCCGCAGGGCGGCAATATTGGCTGCATAGTCGGGGGTTTTGAATACAGCGCTGCCAGCCACAAACACATCCGCACCGGCGGTACGTGCGGTGGCGATGGTATCTGGGGCAATACCGCCATCCACTTCGAGCTCCACTGGCGATGCCTGATGATCAATCCAGCTGCGTAAGGTGCGGACCTTGTCCATTTGGTCCGTCATGAACGACTGGCCGCCAAAGCCCGGCTCCACGGTCATGACCAGAATCAGGTCAATCTGCGGCAACAGGGGTTTGAGTACATCGACGGGGGTTGCCGGCTTAAGGCTCACGCCGGCCTTGCAACCCAGTGCGCGGATGTTTTTAAGCGTTGCAGCCAAGTCTGGGCACGCTTCGGCGTGGACAGTCAGAATATCCGCGCCGGCATCGGCAAAAGCCGCCAGATAGGCATCCGCATTGTCCATCATCAGGTGTACGTCGAAGGGCAAGGTGCTGTGCTTGCGCCAGTGTTTGATGAGCGGCGGCCCAAAGGTAAAGTTGGGCACAAAATGTCCGTCCATCACATCCACGTGGACATAATCCGCACCGGATGTCTCCAGCGCGCGCAGTTCCTCACCCATGCGGGCAAAGTCTGCCGAAAGAATAGACGGGGCAATTTTGATGGTCATTGCAGGGGTGCGTTGCTTTTCTGTTGTTGCTCCATACGGGCAATCAGAATATCCCAGACGCGTACCTCTTCGGCAAGGGCTTTTACCTCTGCCGCAATGGTATTGGCAATGTCCTGCAAAGTTCTGTCCAGCTGCTGGAAACGCCCGATCAGCACAAACCCCTGTTGCAGGTGTTCTTTCCGGCGGGGGTCGTTTTGGGCCACAATAAAGCCGTAAACAAAGGCCTTGCGGATGTCTTCCTTGCTGTGCGGGAGCAGGGTTTCGTCAAATGCCGGCGCGTTCAGGTCAAGCTCAGCAAGCACACTGCTGTAGTCGCGCATAATGGCGGCGGCTTCCTGCGGGGTATGGAGGGATTGCAACATATCAATGTAGGGCCCAAGGTCGGGCATCTGTTGCTGTGTATAGTCGTTTGTCATCGTTTTCGCTTTCCCAGTGGGGCTACCCCTCTCCCCTATACAAGTTGGGGGGTGGAAAGCGGTATGTCCAGCTATTCCTTAATAAAAGCCGTTACATAGAAGCCGTCCATGCCATCAATCGGCAGGGTGCGCAGGGCGCCGTCGTCGGCGGGCCGGGCAACAGGTATGCCGCCCAAATCTATGGTCAGACGTTTTGCAGATGGTGTTTTGGCCGCAAACTTTTCTGTCCGTCGTTCGCCCTCTGCTTTCAGGAGGGAACACACGGCGTAAACAAGAACGCCGCCCTTTTTCAGCACACGGAAGGCTTCGGCCAGCATATCCCGTTGCAGCAGAGCGAGGGATTCCAAATCACTTTCCAACCGCACGTGGACCAGCTCCGGATGGCGACGGGTGGTGCCCAAAGCCGAGCACGGGGCGTCCAGCAACACAGCGGCAAAAGTACCATCGCCATAGGGCAGTCTGGTGCCGTCTGCCTGCATAACCGTTGGCGTTAGCCCCATACGGGTCATATTTTCCTCCAGTGTCTGGAGGCGGCGGGGGTTACTATCCACCGCATGTACAATGCGGCCGGGCAGCAGGTCCATCAATTGGGCGGTTTTACCACCAGGTGCGGCACACAGGTCCAGGACATCACCGTCTGTTTTCAACAGGCTGGCAAGGGCAAGGGCAGGTATCTGGGCGGCGCCGTCCTGCACATATGCTGTACCTTTTTGCAGGCCGGGTACGGTAGCCGGTCCTACGTCCGGCGGCATTTGCCAGCAGCCGGCAACACCGGTAAAGGGGTCGGCGCCGATTTTTTCAAAGGCTTCGGCGGTGGCGGCATCCCGGGCGCGTGCGAACAACGGGGCGCGGGCATACATGGCTTCTGCCAAATCAGGAAAATCATCCCCGTAGTCGAGGCGCAGTTTCTGGGCCAGCCAGTCGGGCAGGGCATCTTTTGCAGGCAGGTCCATTTTGGGCTTCTCGCGGCTTGCCCGGCGTAGCAAGGCGTTTATCAGGCCGGCAAAATTATCCAACCCCTCTGTGCGGGCCAGTTCCACCGTTGTGTTAATCGCCGCAAAAGGGGGCACGCTATCCATCAACAGCAGCTGGGCGAGGCCGATACGCAGGATATGCCGTGCGCGCATCAGTTTGATGGGCTTGTCCAGCATTCCGTTGGTGGCTTTATCGAGGGCGCTGAGGTGACGGAACACAAGCCCAACAAGCGCATGGGCAAATTTACGGTCCTGTGCGGAAAGGGCAACGCCATAAACATCCAGCCCGTCATCAAGCGGCTGCTTGCGGTCAAGGACGTGCTCCAGAATGCGCAGCGCCGCATGGCGGCTGGCCAGCGGGTTCTGGGTCATCTGGGTGGCTGTTTGTATCATGGCGCGGAGTGTGCCGCAACAGGCCCCTCGGCGCAACGGTTATTTAAGCGGCCGGTTGGCAATCAGCTCTTTGACCACATCCGGCTCGGCCAGTGTGGATACGTCGCCGATGGCGCCAATATCGTTCTCCGCAATTTTACGCAGGATACGCCGCATGATTTTACCCGAGCGTGTTTTCGGCAGACGCGGTGCCCACTGGATGATGTCCGGCGTGGCGATTGGACCGATTTCCTTGCGGACGAGGGCAATAACCTCCTTACGCAGGTCGTCGGTTGGCTCCACACCCACATTCAGCGTTACATAGGCGTAAATGCCCTGCCCCTTGATGTCGTGGGGGTAACCCACCACGGCGGCCTCCGCCACCAGATCATGCAGCACGATGGCGCTTTCCACCTCGGCCGTGCCCATACGGTGGCCGGAGACGTTGAGCACGTCATCCACCCGTCCGGTAATCCAGTAGTATCCGTCTTTATCGCGTTTGGCGCCGTCACCGGTAAAATACAGGCCCGCAAAATGGGTGAAGTAGGTCTGTTTGAAGCGCTCGTGGTCGCCGTAGACGGTCTGCATCTGGCCCGGCCAACTGGCACTGATGCACAACAGACCCTCGGCGGCACCTTCCAACTCGCGGCCATGTTCATTCACCAGCATCGGCTGCACGCCAAAGAACGGGCGGGTGGCGCTGCCGGGCTTCAGGTCCGTGGCACCGGGCAGGGGTGTAATCAGAATCCCCCCTGTTTCAGTCTGCCACCAGGTATCCACAATCGGGCAGC
Organism: Pseudomonadota bacterium; assembly: GCA_016125375.1. GTDB lineage: Bacteria > Pseudomonadota > Alphaproteobacteria > UBA1280 > RI-95 > RI-95. The sequence continues at coordinate 147,426 of WGLU01000006.1, forward strand.
GGCCGTCGCCAATCACGTCGTAGTACCATAGCCATGCCTCGGGGTTGATGGGTTCCCCCACGCTGCCCAAAATCCGCAGGCTGCTACGGTTAACGTTTTTCACCCAGTCGTCGCCCTGCGCATGCAGGGCACGGATGGCGGTCGGTGCCGTATAGAAAATATTAACCTTGTGGCGCTCCACCACCTGCCAGAAGCGGCTGGCGTCCGGCCAGCTGGGGATACCTTCGAACATCACCGATGTGGCACCGTTGGCCAGCGGGCCGTAGACAATGTAACTGTGGCCGGTAATCCAGCCCACGTCGGCCGTGCACCAGTAGATGTCATCCTCGTGATAGTCAAACACGTACTTGTGGGTCATGGTCGCATACAGCAGGTAACCGCCGGTGCCGTGTACCACGCCCTTGGGCTTGCCGGTGGAGCCGCTGGTGTACAGAATGAACAGCGGGTCGTTGGCGCCCATCGGCTCGGGTGGACAGTTGGTGCTCTGTTTTGCCATAGCATCGTGCAGCCACACATCGCGGCCAGCCTTCATGGACACGTGACTGCCGGTGTTTTTAACCACAAACACACGGCGCACAACCTTGGTACCGTGTACCGCCTCGTCTACCGTAGCCTTGAGAGGCACGTGTTTGCCGCCGCGGCGGCCTTCGTCTGCCGTAATCACCACAGCACAGCCGGCATCGTCAATCCGGCCTCTGAGGGACTCTGCCGAGAACCCGCCGAATACCACGCTGTGGATGGCGCCGATACGGGCACAGGCGAGCATGGCGTAGGCCGCTTCCGGAATCATCGGCATATAGATACACACGCGGTCACCGCGCTTGACACCGTCGGCCTTCAGGGTGTTGGCCAGACGGGTCACATTGTTGTACAGCTCCTGATAGGTAATATGCTTGGCGTCGTCGGACGGGCTGTCCGGCTCCCAGATAAGGGCAGTTTGATTGGCGCGGTCGGGCAAGTGGCGGTCAATGCAGTTTTCGCTGACGTTCAGTACGCCGCCGCTGAACCATTTGATGGTTGCCGTGTGGTAGTCACACTGGCTGACCGTGTCCCATTTTTTAATCCACGTCAGGTGTGTGTTGGCCATTTCCGCCCAGAAAGCGTCCGGTTTCTCGACCGATTGCCGGTACATCCGCTGGTATGTGGCATCGTCCAGATGCGCGGTGTGCTTGAGTGCCGCCGGAACAGAAAAAAGACTACGTGTGTCGGTCATGGGAACCTCATCGCTGCAATTCAGACCTTTCCACCATAAAGGTATTGGGTTGAAAGGAAAAAAAACCATCTCGCGATTGCAAAAAAACATATGGTAAACGAGGCATTTATTCTTGCTGTTGGTACGGGTATGCTGTTGGGCAAGCGGTTAAAAAAACGAAGAGGCACGGAGAAAAAGCCCATGCGCGCCTACCACCAAATAACTTTTGTCAGCTTGATATATGGGGTAGTGGCTTATGCGGCAGTTGCAGCAGAAAATCAGGTAAGTGTCACGACCGACAGCGTATACCGCTATATCACCGCCAATGGCATTCCGGACCATGGTACGGGTCATTTCCCCAACCGGGGCAACCCAAACACCATCAGCGCGCAAAGCTATCACTACCGGGTACCGTTGCAGCCAAAGCTTTACAAAACATCCCGGAACATTGGCATGTCCGCCTTCGGTGTTGCCGTGAACGGTGTACCGTTCGACCCCTCTGCGAACGAGTTCTGGAACAATGACCGCACCAGCGGTTGGCAATATGACGCTCTTTCCGGTGCCATCAATCTGGGGATGGATGCCAACAATGCCCATGTTCAGCCGGGCGGCGCCTATCATTATCACGGCATTCCGACGGGGCTTGTTGGCAAACTGGACGCATCAACCCATGCACCGCTGGTTGGCTGGGCGGCGGATGGCTTCCCGATCTACGTCGTTTACGGGTACAAAGACCCCGCTGACATGACAGGCGTAATTGTGGAGCAAACCTCCTCCTGGCGGCTGAAAGAAGGCACCCGTCCCGATGGTCCCGGCGGCCGTTATGACGGGACATTCGTTCAAGACTACGTCTACACCGAAGGCGCAGGTACACTGGACGAATGTAACGGCATTTACACCCGCACCCCCGATTACCCGGGCGGGACCTACGCCTACTTTCTCACACGGGCTTTTCCTGTTGTGCCACGCTGCCTGATGGGGCAGATGGACGACAGTTTCCGTAAGCACCCCCCTCAGGGCGGTCGAGGTATGCCCGGTGGCCACGGGCATCCGCATCCACCATTTGGTGGCCCCCCGCCGTATGGTCCGCGCTAAAAAGCTCTTCGCAGTTGCAAAAAACACTTGTATACCAATGCTAAAGTGCCCAATATAGAAGTTACTTTATCCACTTACCCGTTTCCTCCAACATCCTAGATCCTTTCTACGTCCCTCCGTCTGACCGAGGAGGTTCCCATGACCGGAGACGTTCATCAGGTTTCGCTCCAGTCCGCAGTGATGGGTGTGTATGTGGCGTTCAACGCCATCCACCACGGCGCGACCGTTGCCGAAATCAATCCCCAAGCCGACAAGCGCGTGCTTGCGGCCGAACTGCTCGCCGAGCTGATGCATCAGCGCCAGAAGCGCAAGGGTCCCAGCGGCCGGCCGTACATGCACCATCCGCGGATGGTGTGGTATCTGGTCTGGCAGGCCGGCGGCACCGTGGAGCAGCAGATTCTGGCGCTCCTGCACGATGTCATCGAGGACGGCCACAAGACCTGGCCCAACAAGACCCGTGCCGACCTGTACACCGATGTGCTGGGCTTTTTCGGCAAGGAGCTGGCCGACAAGCTGATGTGCTTCTCGAACCCGACCACGCTGGACGATCCGTCGCTCAGCCCGGAACAGAAGCACCAGATGAAGGTCGACTTCCAGATGCAGATGCTGTCCGACAATCCGGACCTGCGCCTCATCAAGCTGGCCGACAAGGTGGCCAACGGCTACGACACCATCTTCGACCGCCCCAAGGGCTGGTCGGACGAGAAGCTGGCCGAGCAGTTCGCGTTCGCGGACCAGATGCTCGCCACTTTCGGCGACGAGGTGCCGGAGTTCTTCAAGGCCATTCAGGCCGCGCTCAAGCGCGAGATCTGATGCCATTCAACGCACGATGCCGCCCCGTAAGGGGCGGCTTTTTTTGTTGCAAAAGCAACCACACGGACGTAAATACTGGGAAATATGCACGCACGTGCCGACTTAGCTCAGTTGGTAGAGCACCTCATTCGTAATGAGGGGGTCGGAGGTTCGAGTCCTCTAGTCGGCACCAGCCTTTCCGCAGAACCTCCCCTATCCACATAGCCGCAGGCGAAGGCTAGCCCAGTATTTGGGCCAATTCTTTCTCCAGGAACTCGAGGCACCGCAGCACTTTCGGGAACACAAGGCTTTCGGACCGGTATGCTGCATGCAGGTTGCCGGGTGCCATGCGATGTTGTGGCAGAACCCGCATAAGCCGACCATTTTCCAGATAGGGTTGCGCATATATGTCGGGCAGAAAAGCGATACCCAGACGGCTCAGGCACGCGTTCAGCATCAGTTCGGGGTCGTTGACGGACATCCTGCCGTTCACATACACGGCCGACTCTTCCCCTTTTGCCGTGTAGAGGCGCCATTCCCTGTCATTGGGGCGGTGGGAGCGCACAATACATTGATGGGTTGTCAGGTCGTCGGGTGTCTTTGGCGTGCCCTGCTGTTCAAGGTATGCCGGCGATGCGCACAGTATCCGCTGTACAGGCGCAAATTCCCGTACACGGACGGGTTCAACCTCTCTCGGTGTGCCAATCCGGATGGCAATATCTACCGCGTCGCCCTGAAGGTCTACGTACTGACCGGTGGCAACCAGGTCCACCTGTATATGCGGGTGCTCTGACATGAAACGCAGAATAATCGGTGTCACCACCCGCCGCCCAAAAGCACCGGAGACAGAAATCCTCAGCAAGCCGGTCGGTTCGGTGAAGGATTGGCGGGCACTGTCGGTCACCTCTTCAAGCTCGCGCAGTATCCGCTGGCAGAGGCTGAAGTAGGATGCCCCTGTTTCCGTCAGTGTCACGCGCCGTGTTGTGCGTTCAAGTAGCGCGACCCCCAGTTCTGTTTCCAGGGCGGAGATGTGCTGGCTGACCGTTGCGACGGCCATGCCCAAACTGTCCGCAGCGCGGCGGAATCCGCCTTCTTCAGCGACGGCCAGAAAGGTACGGATAGCTGGCAGGTTGTACTTCATTGCCATCTACATTGTTCTAAAATGTTGACAAAATAAAGCGATGTGTAAAATTATATGGCAATAAATACGAACAATAGTCATATTATGTGTTGTAACCTTGCTTGTGCTGTGTTGATGGAAGCTATTATCATGCATATTCCAGAGCTTTTGAAGTATTTATCCGGCCACGGCCGCTCCGTTGTCCGTGCGGGTAAAAGGTGCCATTCCGCCTTTACTAATGCCTATGAGCGGCGCGAGGAGTTTCTGGTTCTGCTGTTTCTCGTCTTTATCGTGTGGGCATGTTTCATGCTCTACAGTCTGGATGCGTATGGCCAAAGCAAGTTCTTCAGTACGCCCAACCGCGGTGGCGCCGACGGGGCTAAAAGTCAGGCCATTTTGCAGATGCTGATGAACGAAAACGCTATCCGCAAAGGCGAGACAACAGCCAACGCGGCGAGCGTTACCACGCTGGGTGCTGCCACCGATGCCAGTATTACCGCACTGAAAGCCGCAACAGATGCCAGCCTGACAACGATTGGCAACTGTGGTACTCAGGGGATGATGTTTGGCCCGGGCCACGCCCATGCGGACGGTAATGACTGTATCCAGTCTTTTCAGGTTGTCAGCGATGGCAACGTCCTGTTTCAGGCAGGGGCCAAATTTGGTACGTCCACTCTCTGTGACCCGACGACAGCGGGGACGATTCGCTATAACGGCACTGCCAAGCGCATGGAGTTCTGCAACGGGGATGTTTGGGGCATGCTGGGCGGCAATACCGGTTGCTCTATCAATTTTCCTGCTGTCTCTGACGCCAGTCTGGACACATTTTACGACACAACGGATGCCATCTACAGCGGTACAACAACCACGGCTTCAGTCAATGGCGCGACACCCGCCGTCATCCGACGCAACGGCAGCAATACGGGTATGGTTTCCGGTGTAACGGTCAATCAGGGCAACAGTGTCGGCATTCGGGGCAAGTCTGCGCCCCAGTTTAACCAGACCGCAAACTTCACACTCGACATTGGCGCTTATACAGCCTGCTGGCAGATTACGACAAAACAGCAGGACGTTCTGCCGAATGCCTTTAGCTTTAACAGCTTAACGGGACAGGATCTGGATACGCTGGTGGTTTCCAACAGCGTTACGGTTAATGGCTTTGACGGACCGTTAACCGTATCCGTGAGTGGGCAGGGCGGCCCGCAGCTCAAGATTGGTGGCGGTAGCTGGGCAACCTCCGGCCAGATCAATCCCGGCGACAGCCTGACCCTCCGCGTGACAACATCACCAAATTACGAAACCAGTTACAGCATATCGCTCGGTCTTGGCGCATTCTCTACAAGTTGGAATGTCACAACCAAACCGGACTGTGTTCCGGGCAGTTTTGTGGCTACAAGTTGTGGGACGGTCTACACGGTCAACAATGTTCTGCCTACTTGTTCCATTACAGCGGACCTTTCGGCCTCAGGCAGCGGCGGACGTTGGTGCGACAACCCCGAGTGCTCCGCGAAAAGGGGCGGGCAACGGGGTGACCGTCTGACCTATTCGGGTGTTCTTGGTCCGGGCACCATTCAGGTTTACGCCAGTTGCGGCCCGGGTGATGGTTGGGGACCCGCATGGTTGAAGCTTGATGGCGTTATCAAGCTACAGGCTGGCCTGGGCGGTGGTGGCAAGGTGGCACCGGCAGGCGCATCATATATTAACAACGGCGGTGCCGACGGTGGTCACGGTGACGAGGGCTGCTGGAACTGCGGTGGCGGCCAGGCTGCCTCTAACGGCTGGGTAACGCTCTCGTGGCACTGATAGCGGGAATGTTTAGTTGCCGCCCTTATCCACCACAGGGGCCACTGCTGTGGAGTTGATGATTTGCTGGGCTGCTTTTTGGGCTGTTTTCTGGGTTTTTCTGGAGCTGGCCCAACGGGCGTCCTGCATGGTGTTCACAATGTTCATCAGGGCGGCTTCCTGTTGGTCGCGGAACTCGGCATCGGCCTGTGCCTGCGCCTCGTCAGTCATGGGTACGTACACCACCTGGTCCGGTGAGGCAAAGTGCTGGAGCAGCTGTTGACGGTCAATTGTCGGTTTGCCCTGGGCTACCAGCTTGTTGTTCAGAATCTGGTAGATGGTGTTGATGTCGCGGTCAGCCTGCATAATTTCCTGCGCCACGTGCATCATCACGGGCAGGTTGCGCTCGTTGCTGTCCTCGATTGTTTTTTCAATCACGCCCTGCATGGCAGCCTGACCCTGATAATCGGCCGCGTGGGCAGTGGTTGCGCCTAAACAAAGCAGGCTCAAGATGATGTAACGCATGTTAGCGGTCTCCCCCTGATTGCAGGAAAGGTTGTTGCTGTGCCTCTTTCTCTTTGGCAAGGCGCAGAATGTCGGCAATCTCCTGTTGGGAGAAAGCAGTATTCTTGTTCTTGACGTCAATTGCGGCCTTGTCTGTTTCCGTACCGGCATCATGTTGCAGGAAAAGCGTACCTTTAGTCGTGTTCACAAAGGTTTTTGCGTCGTTCCACGGCAGGGTTACCCCGATTAGCTGGCAGCAACGCAGCTGGCGTTCTACGGCAACTAGGTTCAGGGCACGGTCCTGCAGTTCTTTCAGGTAGGCCCGGCGTTGTTGGATAAGGGTGTCCTGATAGGTGGTCTGCCCTTCAACTGCACGCGTGGTGATGATGGTGTTGACGTGTTGCTGGTTACCGATTTTGTTGGATGTGCCGGTAAACGTCTGCGCCCATGCGGGTTGGGCCGCCAGGGCCAGAACACAGAGGATAAGGTATTTGGTCATGGCACCCTCCATCAGTCGGTCAGGTTGATGATGCCGGTGGGGTCGTAACCGCCGACCTGCATGCCTGCTGCCACAAAGGTATTGTTGGGCGATACAATCAAGTTATGGACGTGGTAGGCACCCTCTGGCTTTGTAACGCTGGCAACGATATGCGTTTTACCGTCCGTCATGGCCAACACATCGCCCGTGGCCACATCCTGAGCGGATTTAATCGTACCGTCGCTCAGGCGGAATTTGTGTTCCGGCGTTACGTGGATGCCGTCGATGATCATGATGGGCTTGTCCGGTGTCTCCACGCGCGCCAATACCGTACCGGTGACGGATTTACCGTCTGCCGTCCATGACAGGACTTCCTCGCCTTCCACAATATCTGCAATCCGGCGTTGCGAACCGTCGGCCATGGTCACCTCCGTATCGGGCAGGAAACACCCGGTGCGCCCATAGCCCAGCATCTCCTGTTGTGTGACTTTGAGGTACTCCACGACGACGACGGGCTTAAAGTTGTCGATAAAGGCTTCAAGGTATTTGATTTCAGCTTCGATGGCGGCAAGGTCTTCCTGCGCTTCCTGCTGCGTCTTGTTATTTACCTCGGCTGTGTCACCCACTTTGAAGCCATCGCCATTATTAATAACGATTGCATCCCCTGTACCAAGACCGCTGAAAATCTGGCCGGATTTCTGAGGGGTTTGTGCCACGGCACCCAGTGGTGCCAGTAAAGCCAGAGCTGCGACGATAAAAGACTTCATTGAGCATCCCCCTTTTGGGCGGCTGAAGCAGCCAGAGCCTTGTCAATCAGGCCGTACCAGGCATCCAGCACCAGACCGCCGCTCGCTTCCTGCCCGTTAATAAAGGCTGTCGGCGTAAAAAACACGTTGTGGCCGTTCATGAGCTTATCTCTAGATTCCTTAATATATTTGCTGACGTCCGGCTTACGGGCACAGGTCGCAGCCTCGCGGGTGGCGATACCCAGACTGCCCAGCTGGCGCAGGGTCAGCGACCACATTTCGGGGTTGGCTTTCCAGTCCTCGTTAGGGTCCAGCCAGACATTGTTAATGGATGCCATGGTGAAGTAACCCTTGAAAAAATCCTCCTCCGGCAAGCAGTAGAGCAGGCCCAGCACCTCGTAACCGTTGCTGAACCACGGGAAGGGGCGCAGCTCGTAACGCAGCAGACCCTTGCTGATGTACTTGTCTTTCAGCTTGGGCAGGATGTCCTTGAAAAAGGGGATAATCGTATGGCTTTCCGGAGTTTCGTACTGGATAAGTGTCACGGGCGCGTCCGGGCTGCCGAGGCCGCGTGCAAACTGTTTGTTAGGGGTGAGTTCAGCCGCACTCAACTGAAGTGGCGCGTCGCTTTGGGAGAGCTTGCGTATGGCAGCGCCCAGCGCATTACCGAAAAAGTCTTCTTCTACAATGACTGGAAAATAGTACTGGTTGACGTAAAGCTCTGGCCGGGCGAGCCGGAAAAGCTTCATGTCACGAGCCTTGGCGGCGTGTTCGGCAATTTGTTTGTCAGTCGTCTGGTCTTTGAGGCAGGCATCAAGCGCGGTTTTATTCATCCCGAACTTTGCCGCCTGGGGGGTCAACCATTGGCGGATGTCGCCCTTTTCGCGCCATTGGTCCTGAACATCCAACATGCTGCGGACAAAAGGAATGCTATTGCTGTTGGGCAGGCATTGCGCCGTTTTGTAAACAGTTACCGAGTTGGCAGACTGGCCCTTGTCACGCAGGATGAAAATAGCTTGCTGGTTGTTCACCGCGGTTTCGACGGTCTTATATTGTTTGTTGAAGAATGTTTTTGTAACCGGATCGCCGAGGTCGGCATAAAAGAACACCGCTACCTTGGGGAAGGTAAATACATCGCCTTCGACAATATCCGTTTGCGTCAGCGAGAGCATGCCGTTCCAGTTAAAATATCCGTGAGCGAAGTAAAACGGCATAAAATCAGGGATATTGGGCTGGCCCGGTTGTTCTTTGGGTTGGGCGTAGGCGTTGAAGGTGCAGATAAAAAGCAGAAAAAGACCGGAAAAAACACCGCGCATGCAAGCTAAACCCGACTGTTTGTTTGATATATGTATGCAATGATATGCGTCAGGCTCCACCCCTGTCTATTATTTTATGTTGTTCATTTGGAGCGGTGCGCAAGCCGGTTGGCAGGGCAGAGGCTTTTGGGTAAGGTCTTAGGGCTGACATAAAAGAGGCTCCTGCCATGACTGCTTTCACACTTGCCGATGCCAAAGCCCGCGACGCTGCCGATAAACTGGCTCCCCTGCGTCAGGCGTTCCATAAGCCCAAACAGGCCGATGGCAGCGACGTGCTTTACTTTGGCGGTAACTCCCTTGGTCTGATGCCGAAAAAAGCCCGTGATTATATGACAGAAGAGCTGGACGACTGGGCAACCATGGGTGTTACGGGCTACTTTGCATCCCGCAATAACTGGGTGCGTTACCACGAGCAATTTAAAGAGCCGCTGGCCCGTCTGGTAGGCGCCCTTCCGCATGAGGTGGCTGCGATGCTGACGCTGACCGCCAACCTGCATCTGGCCATGGTCAGCTTCTACCGCCCCACACCGTCGCGGTATAAAATCGTTATCGAAAAGCAGGCCTTCCCGTCGGACCATTATGCCATCCGCTCCCAGCTTGCTTTTCATGGCTTTGGGACGTCCGATGCGCTTATCGAACTCGCCCCGCGGGAAGGGGAAGATACCCTCCGCATGGAAGATGTCGAACATGTGCTGGAGGTGGAGGGCGCAAATGTAGCGCTGGTGCTGCTTTCCGGCCTTGCCTATTACAGTGGCCAGCGCTTTGACCTGAAAAAAATTGCAGCTATGGCCCACGCCCACGGGTGTGCTGTCGGGTTTGATTTGGCTCACGCAGTCGGTAACGTGCCGTTGAACCTGCACGATGCCGATGCCGACTTTGCCGTCTGGTGCCATTACAAGTACGTCAACGCGGGCCCGGGCGCTGTGGGTGGCCTGTTTGTACACGAACGTCACCACGCTCATAAGGGCCTGCCACGGCTGGAAGGCTGGTGGGGTAACAATCTGGACACCCGCTTTAAAATGGGGCCGGAGTTTGACCCTGCACCGGGGGTGGATGCCTGGCAGCTGAGCAACTATTCTGTCTTTTCCTTTGCCGCACTGAGGGCCAGTTTGGAGCTGTTCGAAAAAGCCGGCATGGGGGCCCTGCGCGAAAAGAGCGTTGCCCTGACCACCTGCCTGTACGACTTGCTTGCCCCGCTTGATGGGGTAGAGGTGTTCACCTCTGCCGATCCGGAACAGCGCGGCGCTCAACTTTCCGTCCGCGTTGCGGGCGGCCGCAAAACCTTCGAGGCATTGCAAGCCCACGGGGTAGTTTGTGACTGGCGGGAGCCGGACTGTATCCGTCTGGCGCCTGCGCCGCTCTATACATCTTTTGAAGAGGTTTACCGCCTTACAGACGTGCTGCGTCAGGTTATCACGCAGCAGCTGGCGCGGGTTGTTTAAGTTTGAGGCCCGCATACCCATAATAATACTAGGGAATAGGAGGTTTTGGCGCCGTTTTGTGCGGTGCACGGCATATGGGTCGCATGGTCCGCGCAGATGCCGTATGCTGGAGCCGTCCAACTGAACATAAAGGAGTGCAGAGATGGCAAAGGGTGATGGCAAATACATCTCCAAAGAGCCGGATGCCCAGGGTAACCGCGCCTACACGGCCGAGGAACACCTCGTCTGGCGCGACCTTTATAACCGTCAGGAAAAGCTCCTGCCGGGCCTGGCTGCACAAGAATATCTGGATGCTCTGGAAAAACTGGGCCTGCCCCGTGACCGTGTGCCGCAGCTGAACGAGGTTTCCGCCACACTGCTGCAACACACCGGGTGGCAGGTCGAAGGCGTACCCGCGCTGATTTCCTTTAAAAAGTTTTTTACCCTGCTGGAGGCCCGCAAGTTCCCGGCTGCTACGTTTATCCGTCTGCGCGAAGAGTTCGACTACCTGCAAGAGCCGGATATCTTCCACGAGATTTATGGCCACTGCCCGTTGCTGACCAACAAGATTTACGCCGACTTTATGCAGAAATACGGCGAAATTGGCCTGAAGGTCGCAAAAGAAGACCGCGCCATGCTGGCCCGTCTATACTGGTTCACGGTCGAGTTTGGCCTGATGAAGAAACCCGAAGGCATGCGCATTTACGGTGCGGGTATTCTTTCTTCCGTAGGGGAGAGTGATTATGCCCTGAACAGTGGCATCCCCGAATACCGCAAACTGGATCTGGTCGATGTTTTCCGTACCCCGTATCGTATCGACATCTATCAGCCGGTCTATTTTGTGATTAACGGTTTTAACGACCTTTACAATCTTGTCAAAGACGAGAATGTCCTGCTGGATGCGATTCGTGAAGCACGGTCGCTGGGTGAACATGCGCCAAAGTTTCCACCTAAGGAGGCGGGCCTGCAGGCTGTGGGTGCCTGAACATATATAAAGCCTTGCAGGTATAGGGTTTTTTTATGTTACAATTGACCCTTGCGCTAGATGGAAAAACAAGACAGAAAGTAGCGGGAATCAAGGCATGAAGCTGCGTGTGCTCGGGTGTGATGGCGGTCGTGGGCAGGGTTACTACAGTACGGGTCTGCTGCTGGATGACACGGTTCTTATTGATGCTGGTACCATTCTCTCCGCACTGACTGTCGAAGAAGCGCTCAAGATTACCGATATTTTTCTGACACACAGCCACCTCGACCATATCTGCGAGTTGCCCTACCTGCTGGATGCCACCTTCGATATGCGGCGCGAGCCGCTCAGAATCCATGCACAGAAAGAAACGATTGATGTCCTGATGAAGCACATCTTCAACTGGGTCGTCTGGCCGGATTTTTCCAAGCTGCCAACGCCCGAGCGTGGCCAGTTTACCATTCACGAAATCAAACCCGGCAAAGCTTATCAGGCCGGTGGTCTTAACCTTACGCCTATCGAGGTGAACCACACTATCCCGACGGTTGGCTACAAAATTGCCGACAAACAGGCGTCTATCGTTTTTACCGGTGACACCGGACCGACAAAAAGAATCTGGGACGTTGCCAACGAGAGTGCGGACCTCAAAGCCGTGATTGTTGACCTGTCCTTTGCGATTAAGGAACAGTATGTTGCCAACGTCAGTAAGCATATGACGGCAGACGATCTGGCCAACGAGCTGAAAAAACTCAATGTGGATTGCGATGTCTATGCTTTCCACTACAAGGTAGGCCAGGCGACAACGGTGGGCGCACAAGCCCAGCGGGTCATGCACTTCGGCCGCCCGGTCATGCACCTGCGGGAGCATGAAACCCTTTATTTCTAGAGGATGACCAGAACGGCGGTGGCGTCGTCACTTTTTTTCAGGCGCGGGTGCTTCAGGGCATCCGCGTCTGCGTTTTCAAGGGCACGCAGCTCCGCATACAAGGGCTCCAGCCCACGTTCCTGGGCTGCTGTCAGCAGGGTGGCTGGGCTATAGGCGGTAAAGGTATCCCACAGGCGCGAAAAGCCGTCACTGACCAGTAACAGCGGGCCGGAGGGCAGGGGCATGGTCTGCACCTGCAGACGGGCCTCGATGCCCTTTTCAATCCCCAAAGCCGGATAACCGTCGGGCGCGTTGGCTTTCATCCGCCCCGAGCGAATCGTTGGCAGGAGCATCTGGCGCGCCTGTTGAATATCTGTCACGCCCTGCGCGCGCAGTTTGGCCAGTTGCTGCATGGTGTGTGCGTCGATAGCCTCATGCATGGGGTCGCCGCCCATCAGCCGCACATCATTACCATAACGGGTGATGAGGTAGCTGTCGCTCAGGGTGAGCAGCGTGAGGGTATCTGCGCCCGTATGGGCCATGACGAGCGTGGCGACCGGCAGTTCGTAGCTGTGTGCGACCTCGCGGGTGCGTTGGTTGTCGAACCTTTGGCGCACATAGGCGATGCCTGCGGCAACAAGGCCTGCCAGATCGGCACCAAAATCGGCTGCGTTGGCATGGAAGAAATCGTCAAATGCACCTACCAGCCAGGATGGGTCGCTGGGTGCCTGCGGGAAGAGCGGCATGTCGGAGAGCCCTGTAGCGCCATCCATCAGCCAGACGGTGTCGGCAGACTGACCCCACATGTCCTCGTTGGCGCGGGAGCTGCCGGCAATGCAAACGGCCTCGCGGATACGCATCAGAACCCCTCGTCGTAGTGGGGTGGTGTATAGGCGAAAATCTTGTCGCCCAGCTTGGGGTTTTCCTGAATGTCATGGAAGCTGACCACAACATCCTGCCCCAGTTGGTTGCTGGTCACTAACTGTTTCAGCTGAAAAGGCTTCTGCGAGAAAATAAACTGCACACGATTGCTGCTGTCAAAGTCATCATCGGCAGTGCTTTCATCCAGTTCCACTGTAATGCCGATAGTGTCCTCGTCACGCTGGTGGTCGATGACCTTGATATCCCCGCTCATCAGGTGGATCTGCTTTTTACCCAACAGGTCGGACAAGCCACCCCGTGGTACCTGTGTAACCTGACCGGTTTCACCGTCTTCATAGTAAATCAGGCCGCCGCTGGTAATCAGTTTGTGGCTGGTTGGCTTAGTGTACTGCCATAAAAACTTACCCGGACGTTTGAGGTAGAACATCCCCTCGGAAAAGGGTGCCCCCGGTACAAACTGCTCAAAGCCAGCTTTGAAGCTGTCCAAACGGTTCAGGTATTTTTCTACGGCGCTGATGTCGGCAAGGGCTGTTGCATCCGGCTCGTAGGCACGGGCAGGCAGGGCGATGGTCAGGGCCAGCAGGCAGGCAGGAATCAGTTTTTTCATACAGGCATCATACGCCACGCCCTGCGCGCTGAAAAGGGCGCATCATCAGCTTTTTCAGGGACAGGTCACCTTTTGTCCCCTCAACGCCCAACGGCATGTCGGGTTTGCGCGCCGCAGGTGTGTATGTGCCGAAAAGTTTATCCCAAAATACGATGGAAACACCGTAGTTGCTGTCTGTATCTATGCGCTTTTTGTGGTGGTGCATCCAGTGCAGCCCGGGAGTGATAATGTACGGGCTCAGGCGACGCTCCCAGCCTGTTGGCAGGCGGATGTTGCTATGGTGGAAGAAGATGCACACCACGACCAGCGCCTCATACAACAGCACGTGCGCAAACGGGATGGCCAGCAGCATAATCACGCCGCAGCGGAACAGGGCGGAGAGCATCAACTCTCCGAAATGGAAGCGCAGGGCGGTTGTGCTGTCCATGTGCGCATCCCGGTGGTGGATTTCGTGGAAGCGCCACAGGAAAGGTATTTCGTGATTGAGCCTGTGCCAGACGTAAAGCGCCAGATCCAGCAGGATGAGATGTACCGCAAGCAGCAATGGCTCGGGCAGGTCCAGCGGGCGGCCCACAGGGGTGCGTGTGGCTGCCAGTGTCAGCGGTACAACCCACCAGCGGGAGGCCAATACCGTTGTCAGCACAAACGCGCCGTTGCGCAACAGGTGCGATTTATTGAATAGAGGCCGCCTTGCATAAGGCCAGGCAAAGCGTTCAAGTATAAAAAAGACCGCCAAACCGGCCACAAAGGCAACAAGTTTGGCGGTCTGGGCAAGTTCCACGCCCACGGGCAGAATCCTTAACGGCCGTCGTAGAAATCGTACGGGGCTGTTTTTTCTACCGCGCGGCGCTGGGCATCCACACCTTCGGACTGAGTATAGTCGCGGGGGATACCAAGGTCCTGACCCGGGAAAATCAGGTCAGGGTCGTTAATCTGGCTGCGGTTGGCATCATAGATGAGCGGCCACAGTTTCCAGTCGCCGTAGATTTTCTCCTGATCCGAAATGCCGGACAGGCTGTCACCCGGGACAACTTGGTAGCGCTCCGGGTAGTTGCCGTTAGCACCGTAAGGCATTGGACGGCCCTGAGCGTCATAGCCGCTACCGGGCATCCCGCTATTACCGTTACCACCGCCCATAGCGCCATTCATGCCGCCACCGTTCATGCCGTTGGCCATACCCATTTGCTGGCCGTCGCCCATGCCGTTGTTACCGGCAGCGTCGCCACCAGCGCCACCGTCATAGCGGGGCTGGGTGCCGTTAAAGATTTCCTGCCCGCCCTTGCTGCTGCCGGGGGCATTTTCGTAAACCATCTGACTCTCGTCCTTCACGCCAAGCTTGGTGGCATCCTTGAAGTCAAAGTCGCCGGGACGGGGCGTAATGGCGGCACTGCGCTCGCCCAGACTGCCGTCCTTGGGATTGCCACGCCAGTCTTGCTTGGGGCGGCCAATCATCGTCTTCTGGCCTAGCTCGCCGCTGCCATCCGGCTCGAACATGCCGTAGGGGTTGGTGCCCGGGTCACCCAGATACATTTTGGGGCGGTCGCCAGCCAGGCGGTTCAGATAGTCGCGGCGGTCAATGGCTGCAAAGCCACGCGGGTCGCCGATTTTACCACCCTTGCCGAAGTGGTCGTAATCCGGGTTGCGCGGACGCATGACCATGGAGGCGGAGCCGTCCATATACGGTACAGGTTCCAAATCTTCGCGGGTGTAGTGGCGTGCCCATTTGGTGGCTGCTTCGGTGTCGTAGTTCATGCTGGGCATGGCTACGGGGTGTTCGCTATCCCAAAAGCCGCGGTCGCTGTTCCAGCCGGGAATCTCCTGCGGGCTTTCGGCAGCGGCAGGTAGGGCATAGGCGCAGGCGCTCAATGCCAAGGCGAACAGGGTCAGGGACTGTCGGTACACTACTGTCATGAGGGTATACTCTTATTATTCTAGCCCCATTATGGACGAAAAGGCTGTATAGTTCAAAAAAAAGATACGTACAGACCGGATAAATCTCTTGCTTTTGTTGCGCCTGCTTTTGCTCACACTCTGCGCCGCCTTTGCGGCGATACCTGCCCATGCGGGAGATAAGACACTTGTTGTGGGTGTTCAGGCAGGTGCTGCCTCGCTGGATGTACGTCAGGCAACCGATGCTGCCTCTGCCCGTATTCTGCGGCTGGTGACGCTGGGTCTTGTTACGCTGGACGCCAGCCAGACCGTTGTGCCCGATGCTGCCGCCCGCATCGAAGAAACCAATGCGCTGACCTATAAAATATGGCTCAAACCCCTAGCCTACCATGACGGCACCCCGCTGACGGCACAGACGGTCAAAGACCTGTACGACAGTATCCGCGACCCTGCGGGTACGTCGCCGCTCAAGGGGCTGTACGGCGTTATCGCGCGTATTGATACACCCGCTGCGGATGAACTGGTATTCACCCTGAACAAACCTAACCCCTTCTTCTGGAACCTGCTCCTGCGTCCGCTGGTGCACCTGACACCGGAAGCTGAAGAATCCGGCGTCCCCATCGGCCTTGGACCGTATAAAGTGGTGCAGATTGGCGAGGTGGGGGATGTGACACTGGTCCGTGCGCCAACATGGCAAGGCGACCAGCCGCCATTGGACGAGATTATTTTCAAGGTCGTGCCGGACCCTCTGGTGCGGCTCCTCAAACTCCGTCACGGTGAGTTGGACCTCGTACAGAATGATATTCCGGACGTGTTTTATGACTACGGGATTGCCCACGGCCTGAAAGGCGTAACGGGAGAGGCTGCCACCTACACCTACATCGGCTTTAACCTGCAAGACACCGTGACGGGAAATCCGGCTGTGCGGGATGCCCTTGCCTACGCCATCAATAAAAAGGTCATGATGGACACCCTGCTCGGTGGCCGTGCCCGCCCGGCCCGCAGCGTCCTGCCCGAGGGCAGCCCCGCCTTTTGGGGGGCGCCCGAAGTACCATACGACCCGTTGAAAGCAGCGGAAATACTGGAGAGAGCCGGCTTCAAAAAAGGGCCGGATGGCACACGTCTGCGTCTTACGTTCTCCGTTACCAACAATCCATCCATTCTGCTTATGGCACAGGTGCTACAGGCGCAGCTGGGGGACGTGGGTATTGACCTCAAGATTGCCGGTAGCGAATGGGGCACTTTTTACGGCAACATCAAAAAAGGGAACTTTCAGCTTTTCCTGCTGAGTTGGGTGGGCCTGTTCCAGCCCGACTTTCTCCAGTATGTCTTCCACAGCAGTATGGTGCCGCCTGCCGGCGCCAACCGTGGCCGCTACATCAATGCGGAGATGGACAAACTCATTGATGCCCTGATGACGGAGCCGGATGCCGCCAAACGCGATGTGCTGGCTGTGAAAGTGCAGCAGTTGCAGGCAAAAGACCGCATTTATCTGCCGCTCTGGCGGCGGGACCATCTGGTTTTGATGCGCCCGCAGGTGACCGGCTATACACCCGCGCTGGATGGCGGGTATGATGCGCTCCTGCACACGGATATTCAGCCCTAAGACGTTATTTACTGGTGGCAACATAGACACCGTCCCAGCTCTTGGGCGGTGCTTTTTTACGGAAGGCGGCAATACGCTCCAGATACAGCTCTTTGAGCACATCAAAGCCGTCCAGGCTGCCGAACAGCTTTTCGGCTTCTTTCCAGTTCTGGGCACGGTAGGCTGCCATAGCAGCTTCGGCGGTTTGTGCGGCCTTTTGCTGTTCAGGCGTGCCCGTGCCAAGGGCGAGCAGGGCATAAATATCCACCGGCTCCGTTTTACCCTTTACCGCGACAAGGTCCAGCGGCATGCACAGGGCATCCGTTACCTTGCTACGCATATCGCCACTGATGATGACCTGCACGCCATAAAGTTTGCATAGCCCCTCGAGGCGGGAGGCAAGGTTCACCGCATCGCCGAGCACGGTATAATCAAAACGCTGGGTGGAGCCCATGTTCCCCACGGTCACGGTGCCGCAGTGCAGGCCTAGGCCCATTTTGATGGTCGGGCGGTTCTCTGCCGACCATTTGGCGTTCAGATCCCTGAGCTTGTCGAGCATGGCAAGGGCGGAGACACAAGCCAGCCGCTCATGGTCCGGAATGTCCAGCGGTGCGTTCCAGAAGGCCATAATCGCATCGCCCATGTACTTGTCGATCGTGCCCTTGTTGGACATGACGATATCCGTCATCGGGGTCAGGTATTCGTTCAGCAGGGCGGTCAGCTCCTGCGGGGTCAGGCCTTCGGAGAGGGTGGTGAATCCGCGGATGTCGGAAAACAGCATAGTCATGTGTTTTTGCTCGCCACCCAGTTTGAGCTGCTCAGGTGCGTGGGTCAGGGCGTTGACAAGGTCACCGGACAGGTAGTGGCTGAACGCATGGCGGATGGCCTTACGCTGCGATTCCTCGCGCGCGTATTTGATAACGTTATGCACCATGTAAACGGCAATTACCGTCATGCTGGGGTACACCACGTCAACCAGCATGTTCATATAGCGGAAGGCCTGTACGCTGAGCAGGGCGACCAGTGCCAGAATACTCACCGCCACAAAACCGCCGGTCAGCGCACCGAAGAACTCCACCATCAGAATCAGGGCAATGCCCATGCCCAGCAGGAACATCTGCTCGTAAAGGTCGGCGTTGTAGTCGCGGGTCAAAAACTGCCCGTCGAGAATGTTTTCCACCATTTGGGCATGCACATCCACCCCTGGCATACTCGGGTGGACAGGTGTTGCGCGGATATCCAACAGGCCGGAGGCCGAGGTACCGACAAAAACAATCGCGTCTTTCAGGAGCCCGTTCTGCACGCGTCCATGCAGTACATCACTCGCCGAGATGTATTTTTGCGGATCAAGCTCCCGGTAGCGGACCCAGAAATTGCCCTCCGCATCGGTCGGCAGGACCAAATTTTTGATTTTAAAGCCTTTCACATCGCCAAAACTGTCCGTCAAGGCGACAAAGCTGCGGGTGTCTTTCCACAGGCGCAGGGCCTCGATGCCCAGAATCGGGAAGTACTGGCCGTTGTAGGCCGTCACCAGTGGAGGCTTGCGTACAATGCCGTCCGCGTCCGGGTTGAAGGAGAAGAACCCCGTACCCGAGGCGGCTTTCTCCAGTTTGGGGATGTTCCGGATAACGTTGGCGGCTTGCGGAACGTTGGGCAGGCCGCTGCCACCGGCAATGTTCACACTGACTTTGGGCTCAAAGTCCTTAACCGGTTGACTGTCCGTCGTGTACTCGAACGCATACCCTGCCACAACGGGGTATTTGGCAAAGGCTCTGGCCAACACATCGTCGTTCTTGGGCAACTCGGCCAGTTGTTTGCGGGTACCTTCCGGCAGGTTCCAGTCCTTGCTCACTACTTCCGGTGCCGTCCGGTCGGGTTCGGCAAACACAACGTCGAAGGCCAGGGTCTTAATACCTTCATGCTCGAAGGCGTTTTCCACCAGCTTGGCAATCACAGTCCGTGGCCACGGCCATTGGCCGACTTCGGCCAGACTCTTCTCGTCAATGTTCAGAATATAGACCGGCGCGGTACTGGTGCCGCGCGGCCATGTTTTTTGGTAAAAATCGAATGTCTTGTAACGGATTGTCTGGATGAACTGCGGGTCCTGCAAGCGCAGGACGAACAGCATCGCAAGCATCAGGTACGGCAGTGCCGACAGCAGCCAGCCGACCAGTCTACGCATCAGCGCTTGCCTTGCAGGACGCCGGCACCGCCGCCGCCTGTGTAGTCAAAGTCGAACCGTCCCAGAATCTCCTCGGCGTTGGGGCCAAGCAGCAAACCGTTCACAGCACCGGAGCTGATGGTGTGGGTACCGTCCCCCCCTGTGATACTGGGAATGTTGAAACGCGCCATACCGCCACTGTTGCTGATAGAGCCGGAACCGGCATTAATATTAAAGCCATTAAAGTTGGTAATATCCAGGTTGGTAATGGTGGAACTGCCAAAGTTGATCGTCATTGCCAAATCACCGTAGCCGTGTTGGATGGACGTGTTTGTTGTGTCGATTGTCGAACCGAACACACGGCCGTTATACACAACACTGCCAAGGCCTGTCAGGCTTGAAATGGACGAGAACGGTGTCACAGAAGCGGTATCTGCCGCCACGTAGGGGATAAGCTCTGCAACATCCACATCATCTGCGCCGCTTCCCGGTACGTTGATTTTGGCAGCCCACACGCCCCACTGGGCAAACTGGCACTGGGAACACAGGGGCTCCGCGGCAATCTCCGATATCAGCACACCTTCAAAGTCTGTTGAGTTGGTGCCGTTGTACTCGACCGAGTGGATATCCGCCGCATACACCTTGTCGGAGAGCAGAACGCTGTCTGCCGTACCGGCATCGCCAAAACGAATCGTCAGGGAGGCCGGGCCCGAACCGCCACCGAACTGGGTATAGTTCAAAATCGCGCCCACGGTGTTCGCAGCGGATTTGGTAATTGCCACATCACCCGGATCAAGTGCCAGGTATTTGGTAAAGGACGGTGCGGCACCGCTGGAGAGGACGTCATCCGTCAGGAAGCCGGCCGAGAAACCTACCTGGGAGCCGGTGTGCAGACCGTTAAACAGCTGCGCTGCATCGGATGGGGTTTGCGTGACCACCGTGGGGTTGTAGCTGTGTATTTCCTGCAGGTTTGTACCGTTTGTAAAGGCATTACCCGTGTCACCGCTTACACCCAGAAGGAAACCGTCAATCAGCACGTTGCCATCGGCACGCTTGATGCCGTAGAGGTCAGGGACGGTAAAATCGCCCTCGGTTGTTTTGCCGCGGCCATGCACGGTCGCGCTGCCGCTCTGGAATTTGGAGTCGTAGCCGAAAATGCTGCCGTCGATAGCCGTATTGCCGGTCCCGCTGGTGTCAAACCGGCCAAAGGCAACGCGCAGATGCGCCTCATGTGTAGAACCGGAGCCGGTGATGTCCAGATCACCCGCTAGCAGTACACGGCGTTGCAGGTCCAGCAGTAGTGAAGGTTGTGAAAGTGTAACGGCGCCGCTCCCCTCAAGATCAAAAAATCCGGGATCTGTAGCGGGTTGCAGGGGATCTTTCAGGAACCCGAAGAAAATGGGGATGTTGCCACCGCCTGGGTTGGAAGTCGGCAATGTGGCGACATCCAGAGGGCGCCCGACGTTCAGGATGAAACGGTCACCGTCAACATTGTGCAGGTCGTAGAAAATCATCGAGTCGTTGGGCGAGATAAAGGCCTGACCGGAGAGACTTTCGTCATCAAACAGGAACGGGCTGATTGTAACCGCACCCGTACCCGGCGGCTTGGGCAGAATGCCTTTGAAGGTTTCCTCGGTCGTATCTTCCGGGTCAAAATCGGCACGCAGCTGGCCGCCGAAAATGTTGGCGGATACGTCGCCCAGTTCGTCGTCGTCAAAACCATTGCCATTACGGCGTACACGGTAAATACCGAAGTGGGTATCCGGCACATCCGCGTCGTTTGTCGAGGTGTTCAGGCTGTTGTCCTGACTGAACACGGCAGTGTTCAGGCCCAGGTCACTACCGACGTTTGGTGCAACAGGCGGCGGGGCTGCCAGCGCGCCACCGGGGCCCGGAGGAGGTGGCGGCGCACCTGCACCAGCCGTGCGCGTGCCGCCAGCCGGTGCTGCGGCGCCCTGCTGTTTGGGGGCGGGGGCACCACCGTTATTGCCTTGTTTGCCATCGCCTTTGGGGGCGGTACCGTTGCCCGCGGGTTTGCCATTGCCTTTTTGGTCTCCGCCCTCTTTCTGGGCAGGTTTGCCACCATCGCCTTGTTTGCCGTCACCGGACTTCCCGTCGCCCTGTTTGCCTTTGCCGTCGCCGTCTTTCTTTTTGCCATCGCCATCACCACTCTGGCCGTCATCATCCCCGCTGTTGCCTGCAACAGCATTGTTCAGCGCCATAAGCTGGGCCGTATTCATTTTGACGGGTGTGCTCGGCGGTTGGGCCGGGTCGCTGATTTTGGTGAAGAAGTTTGGTGTTTCCAGCGGCACTGTACCGGCACCGGTTGAGACGTCCAGACAGCAAACGGTCAGACCTACAGTGGTTACACCGTCGGGGCCAACGCTGCCGATACCGCCGGAGCCGCGGATACCGATGGTGGCGACAGGAGTCTTAACCTTGACGTTCTGGGGCGTTGTCTTGGCGATTTTACCTGTGAGGAATTTGAAGAAACCCTTGGTCACGTTGATGACGGAGGAACCTTCATGTGTCTCCGGATTATAAACGAACGTATCCAGAATCACTTCCGAGTTCCGGCCAACAGTGAAAATGGTTTCGTCGTTGAAGATGATCTGGGCCTGTGCTTCGGCACCAGTGGTGATGGTGTCGTTCTGGTAAATCTGGTCTTTGGAGGACAAATCCCGCTTTGCACCATCCGCGCCTGTAACTGTGACCTTGCCGCGGACAACAGCCGCGATGCCTATGGCGTCTTCAGCCAGGGCACGCAGCGGCAGGCCTGCCGCAATCACGGCTGACACTATAAAAAGGGCGCGCAGGAAACGTTTCATGGGTACTTGTCTGTCCTATTTACCTGTATTCACTGCCTTACACTGCAATATGGGTACCAAGCGCTAGAACTTGTACGATAAAGACACAGTCGTCCGTTCGTTCTCGTACGCATAGTTCTGGATATTGGCGCCAACTTTTTTGTACTGGTATGCCAGCGCAGCCGTTAGGTCCGGCGTAATCTGTTTACCAAAAGTAAAGGTGACGCCCCGCTCGTTCTCGCGGCGGACGGTATTGGCGTTCACCAGAGCGTCCACCCCCTTGTAGTGGGTCCGCCTTAGCGAGCCGGTCGTATTCAGGAACAGGCCATCGCCGAAAACGTGGGTATGGCTGACAATGGCTTCCTGCTGGCGGTTCTCAAAGCGTATTTCGCGCGTGGTTTCCTGACGGAAGCGCAGACCGATGTCCAGCAGGTCATTGTTGGTGACGAACATTTTAGCCGACAGGCGCTGCTCACGGGCGCGGCCGTTACGGGCGGTTACTGTGCTGTTTGTCGGCGTATTGAAATAGTTACGTTTTTCGTAGCGGTACAGACCGCTGATGGCGAACTTGTTGTTGATTGGCTGCTCGTAACCGGCCTGCCCGTACAGGGTATCCTGATAGTTGAAACCGCCCAGATTAATGTCGTCAAAACCTACGGCAGGGGTAAAGCGTCCGCCACCGTTCTTTTTGGTTATGTTGTAGGTAAAGGCACTCTTGACCGACATCACCGTCAGGTCCAGCGAGCCAAGCTGGTGCTGCTTTGTTTTATACAGCGAGGCGGTGTTTTTAATCTGGTGCGCCTGCTGGGTCGGCATGGTGTAGGTGTGGTTGCCGGTCACGGCGGTAAAGAAGTGATAGTCATCCTTGGACAGGTTGGTGCCTGTCAGCTGAACGGCGACACCGAACAGATCCACCTGATTACTGGCAGGGGCTGCATTGGCATTGGAGTCAAAGTTGATCCCTGTTACCACACTGCCGTCAAACTTGTTGCGTTGTTCCGCCTCATCAATCTGGTGAATCAGGTTCTGGACGTTGCTGCGCACCTCTTCCGGCGGGTTTTTGGCCAGTACTTCGTCAAACAGTTCGCGGGCCTGAGTGTAGTTGCCCATGCGCGCATAGGCGAGTGCCATATCCAGCTTCACCCGATCCAGATCCGGAGCAATCATCAACATGCGTTCATAGGCGGTGATGGCGGCGTCGTATTTGCCCAGCTGCATGGCCATATTGGCATAACTGAAGTTCAGGTCCAGATTTTCCGGGTCTTCCAGAACCTGACGGAAAATATCGGCCAGCGCCTGATCACTGGGCGGGGTTGCCTGAGCCTGTGCCGTGGTGGCACTGACGGTCAACAGCAGGCTCAGCAGGGCAATGCGCAGGCGGTTCATTGGCTGTTCAGGACGTTCTGCAGTTGTTGTTCCTTGTTAGCCAGTTCGTGGCTCAGGCGCTCAACCTCTTTCACCAGGGCTGTCCGTTCAACCAGCATGCCAATCATGGTGACAAGACTCTTCATCTCATTGATGTGGGCCAGTTTGAAAGAGCCAACCTTGTCAGCGCCTTCCAAATGGTTCAGCAGCTGGATAACACCCGTGACCTGACCGCGCAGGTTCTTGAGCGGGAATACCAACATGGATTTGGAGCGGTAGCCGTGTTTGTCGTCGAACATGCGGTTGAAGCTATAGGGGCGGTCTACCGGTATTTCATACAGGTCCGTGATTTCCAGAATCTCGCCCGTCTGTGCGACGTAACCGGCAATGCTGCGCTTGTCGATAGGAATGGAAAAGCTGGCGCGGTCCATCTGGATACGGTCGTTCTGGAGTGAGCAGCAGCGCAGCACGCGCTCACCACCGCCCATGATCGGGTCGACAATGAAAATGCTGCCCGCCTCGGCAATGCTGGCACGGCGGGCTTTGGCCAGAATCAGCTCCATGAGGGATTCCACATCCAGCTCGGGGCGGTTGGACAGGGTTTCCAGCACCTCGTCGAGGAAAGTGGCTTCCGGCTCGTCCACAGCTGTCGTTACGGCAGCCTTCTGTGCCGTTTGGGGCTTTTCATCCCCACCTTTTTTAAAGAAATTCAGGTTTACCATTTTTTTCAATCTTGTCCTGAACATAATAAGATTAGCCCCCATCATAAAGGGCACGCCCTGCCTGTGCAAGGACGGACTAAGGATGAAAAGGCCAGAACAGTGGAATCAGAAAAACGGTGACGCCGAAAAGCAACAGGTTCAGCGGCAGGCCAACCTTCACGAAATCGGTATATTTATACCCGCCGGGGCCGTAGACCATCGTGTTGGTCTGGTAACCCACCGGAGTGGTAAAACAGGTCGATGCCGCAAAGGTAATTGCGACAAGGAATGGTGTGGGCGAAACCCCCAGTTTGGTTGCCGTCGAAATGGCAATAGGCGCTAACAGAACAGCAGTAGCGTTGTTCGAGATAACCGCCGTCAGCACCATTGTCAGGGCATAGATGGCGGCCACGGCCGCTGTGGGGTTTTTACCGATGGCACCAAGGACAAAGTCCACAATCATACCGGCCGTTCCCGTGTGGGACATGGCGTACCCAAGGGGGATCATTCCCGCCAGCAGGACGATGACTTTCATGTCGATGGCTTCATAGGCCTCGTTCACAGTCAGGCAGCGGCTGATAATCATGGCCGCTACACCGATCAGCGCCATGGTCAGAATGGGCGCCACGCCGATGGCCGAAAGACCCACAACACCGGAAATAATGCCCATGGCCATAATCGCGCGGTTTTTACGCAACCGCAGGTCCGACAGGCTTTGCAGCAGGATAAAGTCCTTTTCTGCCGACAAGTGGGCAAGGTCGGTCTGGTGGCCTTGCAACAGCAGGGTGTCGCCAATCTCGAAGCGTACTTCGGAAAGGCGTTGGTTCAGCACGGTGCCGCGGCGGCGCACGGCCAGCACGGCGGCATGATAACGCCAGTAAAAGTCCAGCTGCGCCAGCGTGCGGCCTACAAGGCGCGACTGGTGGGGAACAATGACCTCGGCAAGGCCCACATCGTGGGACTTCGCATGGCTCTCGCCCAGTTTGTGCTCGGCCCAGTTTTCCAGTTTAAGGCGGTCTGCGGCCTCGATAAGGGCGTTAACGTCACAGCGCATCAGCAGCACGTCACCCTGCTTGATAACGGTGGAGCCGGGTGCCCAGATCATTTTGCCGTCGCGGATGATTTCCAGCACTTTTGTGCCGCCGCCGATGTCTTTCAGGTCGCTGTCTGTCGCCGTCTGGCCGATAAGGGGAGAGTTCTTCATCACCCGCATTTCGGTCAGGTAGTCTTTGAGGCCGTATTCTTTTTCGATGGCATCGGCGTCGGTTCTCTCCGGCAGCAGGAATCGGCTTGCCATGAGCATGTATAGTGTGCCGACCGCAAAGCAGATGAGGCCGAGCTCGGTAAATTCGAACATATTAAAACCGCGCAGGCCCGCATCTTTGGCAAGGCTGTTTACCAGCAGGTTGGTAGATGTACCGATGAGCGTACAGGTGCCGCCAAACTGAGCGGCAAACGATAGGGGCATCAGGATTTTAGACGGGTTGATACCGCGCTCTTTGGCAAGGCTCATCGTCACGGGCAGCAACACAGCCACCGCAGCTGTGTTGTTAATGAATGCGGACATGGCACCACAAGTTGTCTGCAACACCAGACTCAAACGCCCGCGGCCCTTGCCGGCCACTATGCCGATGGTCTGGGCTATCCAGCGCACCACGCCTGTGCGCTGCAAACCGGCAGACAGAATGAACATGCAGGCAACAGTAATGGTTGCAGGGCTGGAAAAGCCATCCAGAATATCCCGGTCCGGCACAAGGCCGGTCACCAATAGGGCCAACAGCACCAGCAGGGCGACAAGGTCGACAGAGAACTTTTCCGTGATGAATAGAATCAGCGAGGCAAACAAAATGCACAGCACAAGGAAGGGCTGATAGGGCATGCTTTCCAGCCAGCTCTGAAAGGTGGTCAACAATGCCATTGAACTTGTACGCCCTTGCTGTGTAATGTAACGTGCAATCGCAACACGATGGTAATGCCTAAGGGCAGATGACGATAGAAAAAAATGACCAGACCACGCACCGCCGCCAAGGCCGCTGACAGCAACCACGCACCTATGCCGAAGGTGGATAAATCCATTGTGCGCTTTAAACATGGCCGCAAAACCGACGGCAAACTGACCCGTAAAACCCTTGTGGTCCTGAGCGTCTTCTTCGCTTTGGGCATGTATGCCGTTCTGGGCGGCTTTCCACAGGGTGAGGGGATGCATGTAGATACAACATCCCTGCGTCAGAGCATCCGGCAGTTTGTCGATGCACAACCTGCCCGACGTGCCGCACAGACGCCGGCCATTCCGCAAACAACAGACAAACCAGCCCAACACCCTGCCCTTGCCGGTGTTGTCACCGATCATGTGACTCTGCGTCAATACCCCAGTACCGCGGCCCAGACTGTTCTGGTGCTCGAGCCGGGTGACGAGGTGGAGCTTATCGGCCAGCAAAAAGGCTGGGTACAGGCCCGCTGGTCCCTGCAGGAGGGCTGGTTGCCCGCTGATGCCGTTTTTAGTAAAGAGGAGCTTGTCCGCTGATGCTTTCCGGTCCCGAATATGTTCCCGCCAAAGCGGATGCCGCAATTGTGTTCCTGCACGGTTATGGCAGTAACGGTGACGACCTCATGGGCCTGACCCCCATGATGGCGCCCCAGTTGCCCAATACAGCTTTTTTTGCCCCCAATGCGCCACAGCAGACGGTGTTTGGTATGGGGTACCAATGGTTTTCCGATGCCGGCGGTACGTTTGACGACCGCAAGGGCATCGGCAAGGCGCAGGAACAGCTGGCCACCTATCTGAAAACAGCCGTTTGGGACAAACACGGGATCAAGCCCGAAAAAACCGTGCTGGTCGGTTTTTCCATGGGTACCATGACCGCCCTTTTTGTGGCCCCCCGTCTGGAGCAGAAAATCGCTGGTGTTGCCGGTTTCTCGGGTCGTTTGATGTATGCTGACGAGCTGGCTGACGGTCATGGCCACCGGATGCCCGTGATGCTTTTCCACGGCGAGCAGGACGATGTGGTATCGGTAAATGACTCCCGCGAGGCGGAAAAAACCCTCCATAATCTGGGGTTTTCTGTTGAAGCCAAGTTCTACGATGGACTGGCCCATAGTATCGACATGCGCGGCATCGGTGATGCGCTGGCCTTTATCAAATGGATTTTGAACCGATGAGAATCTTGTTGATTGTGCTTACAGCCTGTCTGGCAGCCTCTACCGCTCAGGCCTGCATGGGCGTTGCGTCCGAGACCCAAACTTACCTGAACGCCCTCCCGCCCGAGGCGAAAGAAAAGCCGGTCGTTGCGCAGGTCAAACCCATCAGCACGCAGGACTATACTGTTTACCGGTTGACCTATGTCGAGGTCGTCCTTGGCATCAAGGGCATCAAACAGGGTGAAAAGCTACTTGTCCGTTCCGATACGAACTCCTGTGCGCGGGATTACGCCTTCCCCCTCGACAAGCTTTATTACATTGCCGGTGAGCGTGACGAAAAAGGTGTTTTTTCCGGCAGCTGGAAGGGCCTCGACTGGGGCACCCAGCACATCGACCACCCTTAAGGGCTTGACGTTCCCCCCCATCTACCCCAACTATCGGGGTTAAGGAGTCCCATTTGCCGCCGAGTGCGGTGTGTTCCGTTTCGTCTCTTGCTTACTTTTCCCTGACCTCTAACGCGGGAGTTTCCCATGCTGCTGGCCAAGAAAACCAGCACCAAAGCCCTTACTTTGGCTGTTGACGGAATGGGCGGCGACCATGCCCCTGCCAGCGTGCTGGCCGGTATGGACAAAGCCTTCAAGGCCAACCCCAACCTGTCGTTTCTTCTGTTCGGCCCCGAGTCCGAGCTCGCGCCGCTGCTGGTCAAGTACCCGAAGCTCGCCAAGGTGACCACGCTCACCGCCACGGATGTGGTGGTGCTGGCCACCGACAAACCCACCGATGCGCTCCGGCGCAAACGCGGGTCGAGCATGCATTTGGCGGCAGAGGCCGTCAAATCGGGTGCTGCCGACGCTGCAGTGTCCGCAGGCAATACGGGTGCGTGGATGGCGATTGCCACTCTCGCGCTGCGTACCGCTGCGGGCATTGACCGTCCGGCCATCGCCAGCTTCATGCCGTCCCCCAAGGGGCCGGTGGTGATGCTGGACATGGGTGCCAACATCCAGTGCGATGCCAACAATCTGGTACAGTTCGCTGGCCTCGGCGCTGCCTTCTACCGTCAGGTGACCGGTGTGCAGGCCCCCACCGTGGGGGTGCTGAACATCGGCTCCGAGGACGGCAAGGGCAAGCCCGAGCTGAACGACGCCCATGCCACGCTCAAAACGGGCAGTCTGGCCTACCACGGCTTCGTGGAAGGCAACGACATCATGCAGGGCACCGTGCAGGTGGTCGTCACCGACGGCTTTACCGGCAACGTGGCCCTCAAGGCCATCGAGGGTGCGGCCAAGGGCATCAAGACCTTCTTCACCGACGCGGTCAAACGCTCGGTGCTGGGGTGGATCGGGATGCTCATCGCGGCGCCTGTTCTGCTCGGCCTCAAGAAAAAGGTCGACCCGCGCCTGTACAACGGTGCGGTGTTCCTGGGCCTGAACGGTGTGGTGGTCAAAAGCCACGGCGGTACCGATGCCACCGGCTTTGCCACGGCACTGGCCGTTGCGGCAACTGTCGCCAACGACCGAAAGGTTTCGTCATGAGTGACTCAAAGCGGCTACGCGAGTTGATTCTGGCGTACCTTGCCATCACGGACAGTGAACTGACCCTCAAGACGGTCATTCCGTGGGCCAATCATCCCTTACTGGTGAAAACCATCGAGGAGACGTTCGCAATCCAGATTGCAGAACGGCACCTCGAAAGGATGGTGGACTTCGGTATGACACAGTTGATCGTTCTTCGTCTGCTGCGTGAGAAAAAGCGGCAGTTGGAGAAAGAAAAAGGCTGGGATTTGTCCCTCTAACGATAACAGGCACCCTTCGGGGTGCCTGTTTTTATTTGTCATAAGATAAAATCCTCCCTACATATGAGGGGTCTTAATTGCGTTCTGTGTACCGTTTCCCACCCCCCAGACCTTTCAGAAAGGAAGGCCCATGACCACCGACACCGTGGAAACCAAGCTGTTCGCCATTCTCGCCCGCCGCCTGTGCATCAAGGCCGCAGACGTCACCGACGATACGGAGATTGCCTGCGCCCATGACGATGACGGCTGCGATACCGCCTTTCTGCGCATGGACATCGCCTCGGATATCGAGGAAGCCTTCGGCATCAGTCTCTCCGAACGGGAGCAGCGCGGGCTGACGACGGCCGCCGGCGCGCTCAGCACCGTGCAGGCCCACCTGCGCGCCGCCAAGTAACCTCTCAAACGCTAAGCCCCCCGGCAACGGGGGGCTTTTGCATTTATCCGACGTAACCGTCTTCCGGTGGCTTCTGCATCACCACCTCGCGTTTGCCGACATGGTTAGGTGGCCCGATAAGACCGTCGGATTCCATTTGTTCAATAATCCGGGCGGCGCGGTTGTAACCAATCTGCAGGTGACGCTGGATGAAAGAGGTTGAGGCCTTCTGTTCCTTGGCCACAATCTCGATGGCTTGACGGTAGAGCGGGTCGTCGGCCAAATCGCCGCCATCTTCGCCGCCGTTGCCACCACCGCTGCCGCCGTTTGCATCGGCGTTTTTGGTGATGTTCTCGATATAGCTGGGCTTGCCCTGGCTGCGCAGGTGTTTGGCCACGTCCAGACATTCCTCTTCGGCCACAAAAGCACCGTGAACACGTTGCAGGCTCTGGGCACCGTTGCCCATAAACAGCATGTCACCTTTGCCCAGCAGCTGCTCCGCACCCATCTGGTCAAGCACCGTGCGGGAGTCGATTTTAGACGTGACGTTGAACGACATACGGGTCGGGATGTTGGCCTTAATCAGACCTGTGACCACGTCCACACTCGGGCGCTGGGTCGCAACCAGCAGGTGAATACCGGCCGCACGCGCCATCTGCGCCAAACGGGCGATAGAGGTTTCTACCTGTTTACCTGCCACCATCATCAGGTCGGCCAGCTCGTCAATCACCACCACAATGTAGGGCATAGGTTCCTTGGCCAGCGGCTGTTCGGCCATAATTGGCTGGCCTGTATTGGGGTCAAAACCGGTCTGTACCATACGGGTAGGGATTTCACCCTTTTCCTTGAGCTCCATGAACTTGTTGTTGAAGCTCTGCATGTTCTTGACGCCGAACTCCGACATCAGGCGGTAGCGGTTTTCCATCTCCCGCACGGCCCATTGCAGGGCAACCGATGCCTTGTTCGGGTCTGTGACCACAGGGGTGAGCAGGTGGGGAATATCGTTATAAATGCTGAGCTCCAGCATTTTGGGGTCGATCATGATAAAGCGCAGCTGCTCCGGTGTCAGACGGTAGACAAGGCTGAGAATGAACGCGTTCATGGCGACCGATTTACCCGAGCCGGTGGTACCGGCAATCAGGGCGTGGGGCATTTTGGCAATATCCGTGTAAACGGGGTTACCCGTACTGTCTACACCCAGTGCGACGGTCAGTTTACCCGGGTGGGTCTCGAACTGCTCGGTACCCAGCATCTCGCGCAGGGTTACGGTGCGGCGTTCGGGGTTGGGCATCTCGATACCCAGTACGTTGCGACCCGGAATCGGGGCAATACGTACGGAAAGAGCGGACATGGCGCGGGCCAGATCGTCCGACAGGCCCACAACCTGAGAGGTTTTTACACCGGGGGCAGGCTCCAGTTCATACGTTGTAATCACGGGGCCGGGGCAGATACGGTGGACAACACCCTGTACGTTGAAGTTGGCCAGCTGTGCCTCAATCTGGCGGGCGTTCTGGGTCAGCGCTTCTTCGCTCTCCGGCTTAAAGGTGTCTTTGCTTTCGCTCAGGATATGCAGCGGCGGCAGCATGTAGCTGTCGCTCAGGTTCAAAGGCAGGGCTGTTTGACGCTCGGCTTCCACCCGTTTGGCGGGCGGTGCTACGGGAGCTGGCAACTCCACCTGTGGCTTAATCTTTTTAGGAGACAGGCTTGCTGCGCCAAAACCAACATATTTGGGCGTTGGCATGGGCAGGTTGATTTCCATCTGCGTATCTTTTTTCAGGTCGTGGGCCATGCGGGTGGCAAGGCGCATCAACTGGACAAAGCGTACATGGACAACCTTGGCCAGCCGGTACAAGTCGTGCGTGGTCAGGTTGCTCAGCCACAAAAAGCTGAGGAACGTAATCAGCGAGGGTAGAAACACGGCGCCGAACTCGCCCATCCAGCGGGTCAGGGTGTTGCCGACCAACAGGCCGACCAGACCACCGTTGCCGGGACCCTCAACCGTTGGCCAGCCTGCAAATGGCTGGGCCAGCGCAAACAAACCGGCTAGCGCCACCATCAGAGGCGGAATCGTTGCCAGACGCAGCGAGAAGTGGGCAATTGGACGGTGCAGGACCAGGCTTGCCGACCAGAACAGCAAAACGGCTGCCAGTGTGTAAGACGCGGCACCAAAATAGGTCAGCAGCATATCTGCCATGTAAGCGCCAATAACGCCGCCGCCGTTATGAACACGTCCGGCGATGCTTTTGGCAACGTTGAACGACGGGTCGGCAGGGTGGAATGTGCTCAGGCTGATAATGACATAGCCGCACAGGAACAGCAGGATAAGACCGGCAGCCTCGTAAATACGGTAGCTGAGCATGTTCTCGGGCACGTGGCGTATCCGTGCGGGGGCGGCCTTCTCCTTTTTAGAGGCAGGCTTTTTACTGGCACCCTCCTCGGGCAGCAGGGAGGGCATATCATCGGTGCGTGGTGCGGTGGCCATGTTACGTCAGCTTAACGCTCGTTTGTGTGATGTTTGTGTTCTTGGTTTTTGGTATCGGCGGATAACCTTTTATATATATCACGCCCGTCTGCGCAAGGGGCGAATTTTCTGGCCTGTTTTTGTGTGTAAGTTGAAGCGTTTGCGCCCTTAAAACTTATTCTGAGGGGGTGTGGCGGTAAAGACACGCACAATAAAAATCATTTAAAAACAGCATGTTATTTGCACTTCGGAAATGTTACTGGCTGGTAATAGGCGGATATCCTGAGGGGATATGATTATGAAAACGCCATGTTCACCAAGTGAACGCTTTACAGGCATGGCGCCCACGTTTTAGAAATATGGTGCCTCCTTAAAAGGGGCGTGGCTTATGGTCATTTTGCCTAATTTGGCTATAAGTCAGCGATTCAGGAAAATAAGAGTGTAATGACAACCAACAAGGGGTCTCGTCGGGAGATGACTAAATTTACCAAAGCCCTGTTTGTTCTGTCTCTGGCAGTTGCCGCTTCGCTGGCTCTGACTGCTTGTGACGACAACAACAATAGCGGTTCGACTTCGAACAACTTTGTAATCGGTAACGACGGCTAATCCGTTCGCCGGCTGAATAAGTAAATATAATTGAGGAGTGCCTTCAAGATGAAACAATGGCTGAAGAATCTCGCAATCGCTGGTGCTACGGCTGGTGCCGTTGTACTGGGTGCGGCTTCTGCTTCGGCGGTCTCGTTCACCGTGGTGATCGAGAAAATCGAACTGATGAAAAACGGCAGTGACTCTGACCGTTTCGTAATTTACAACCCGTCCGCTGGTATCGCTGCTTCTGCTACCTCCACGCTGGACCTGCTGAACGCTAACAAAACCGGCGCAACCCTGGGTGTAGCTGCTCCTAAGTCGGGCACCTACAAAACCATGCTGGTAACGTTCTCCAAAATCTCCGTAGCTGCTGAAACAGCTACCATCTCCGCTACTCAAGACCTGACCGGCGCCCTGACTGGCGGCGAAGGTTTTGGTTCCGAGCTGGGCCGCAAGGTTCTGGTAATGGGTGAAGTAGACAACAACGCTGGCAAAATCGGCGCCCTGCTGGGCGGTGGTATCACTGCTGTACCGATGCAGCCGATCGTTTCCGACGGTTCTACCGTATCCCTGCCTTCCTTCAACTTCTTCCTGCCTGCTGCCAACGTTGTAACCACTGGTACCGGTACTGTTAACGTACTGAAAAACCCGGTTCCAATCTCGGTTGCTCGTACTGACGTTGACTCCGCTGCTACACCGAACGTAACTATCGGTGTTAAAGCCCGTGCGTTCCGCGGCGTATCCACCACTCTGGGCGGTACAACCGGTTCCACTTTCACTGCTAAACTGGGTCTGTTCAAGAGCGCCCTGGATCTGAAACCTGTTTACGTTAAGTCCGTAACCATGGTTTCCTCCACCGCTGTTGGCGCTGGTTCCGTAACCGAAGCCACTTTCCTGGACGTAGCTGACGGTACCTACCTGCCGCTGGCTTGGCTGGACAAAGACAGCGACGGCCTGCTGGATTCCGGCGAAGCCTTCATCGCTGTTGACGGCGACGACACCGGTCTGGTGACCACCACCAACAACCTGGCAGCCGGTGCTGACCACCAGCACTTCCTGACTGTTAACAAGTCCGACATCTTCGGTGCAAATGCTACCACTACCGGTACCATTTCCACCACTTCGGCTGCGTTTAACACTTCTGCCACCACGACTAACGGCAGCACAACCAACGTGAACACTGGTGCTCCTCTGGGTACTACCTTCGGTAACAACTCCGATGGTTACCTGGGTCAGTCCAGCTCGTTCTACCTGTTCCCTGCTCGTGAGATCTCGGTTACTATCGCCTTCACCGAAGACGGTTCGACCACTCTGGACAACGGTACTGACGCTTGCGCAGCTGCTACCCGTTGCGGTCTGGGTATCACCTGGCAGGGCGGTACTGTAGCTAGCAACGCACATGCTGCTACTGTAACGTTCACTGTAGGTAGCGTAACTGCTCCGTCGTTCACTCTCGAGCTGGACAACGGCGGCGGCGACGGCAACCTGGACAACGCTGAAACCGCGTCTCTGGTTGTTGTAGACACTGCTGGTAAGATCTCCGAGATCTCCGGTAACGCTCTGCTGACCTACGCTCAGACCGATGCCAATACCTCCACGCTGAAAATCAGCCCGGTGCCTCTGGCTACTCTGATCGACATGAACCGTAACGTTAACACTGGCTTCGGTACCTTCTCCGTTGTTACTGCTATCCAAGCACGTAACACCGGTACTGGTAACGCACTGGGCGCGATCGACGCTGGTTCGATCACCCAAGCTGCTGCTACCCTGGACGCTGACGCTGGCGGTAACTACTCCGGTACTACCGAGAACGTGTCCATTGTTAACGGGAACAAAGTATCGCTTTCCGCTAACCTGGGTAACTAAGCCTACCAATCAAATCCTTGTGGTTTGATGCAAAGCCCCGCTTCGGCGGGGCTTTGTTTTTGTGTGTAATCACCGTATACTGGCGCCTATGAAAAACATACTGCACACTCTGAAAGCCGTCCGTATCGAACACCCGCTTGATGCGCTGGATATGCTCGTATTTTACCCGCGCCTGCGTCGGGGGCTGCGGTTAGGCCTGAGTGTGGCATTGACACTTTTTATGGCCAAGGAAGCCGCTGCTGTTTTCTGGCAGGCAGCTCTGCCGCCGGTGGCCGGGGTGGAAACAACACTGATTACACCGCAGACACGCAGTCCACAGGCAGATATGGCTGCAAGCACGCCACTAAGCCGCTACGAACCCTTGCGGACCTCTTTACTCTTTGGCCGTTCATCGGATCTGGCCAGTGACGGACTGGTTACGGAAGCCGTGCAGGTACAAACCACCCTGAACATGACCCTGACGGGAACGGTGGTAGATGCGGAGCCACGCGCCTTTGTGCATGATAACACCACCAACAAAACCAAAGTTGTCCGGGCCGGGGATACCCTTATTCCTGCTGTCAAAGTCGAGAAAATCGACCGTCGTCGTATTTTGATTACCAATCAGGGCCGCGCAGAACAACTGGTCATGAAAACGGCGGATATCACACCCCACGGTAAGGGAGGCGGTTTAACGAGCTCTTCGGCGCCACTTGCTTATGAGCAGGAAGCAGGCAAAAAGCTGACGATTACCATTACCCGTGCCGAGGCGCTGACCGCGCTGGGCAACCCGGGCGAGCTGGCCGGTCAGGCGCAGTTTGTCAAACGGGTGAATGACGACGGCGTGCATGAGGGCTTTACATTGATGAATATTTTGCACAACTCGTTTATCAGCCGTCTTGGCCTGCAGGACGGGGATGTGCTCCTTAAACTCGACGGCGTACCCGTCGTCCAGCGGGAAAAAATCCTGCCTATGATGTTCGCACTCCAGAATGCCAAAGGTGCAGAGTTGACGCTCTTGCGTGGCGGGGAAGTGCTGGCACTCGATGTGAGTGTGGTTGAATAAAAAAGCCCCCGTTCGGGGGCTTTTTACTAGCGTCCGCCTATCGCGGCAGCCTCGGGTTCCTTTTCAGCTTCACGCTCGCGGGTCAGCATGCGCTCGGGCGCCTCTATCCCTAACAGGTCAAGGCACAGGCGCTGCTGGTTGCCGACCAGCTTGGTCAGGCTCAGGCGGCTGCCACGCAGCGCCCTGTCACGCTCGGCCATGATGGGGCACTCGGTATAAAAACGGCTGAACTTCTGACCCAGTTCAAACGCGTGGGCGCTCAACTCGCTGGGTTCGCACTTGGTGTAGGCGCGCTCCACCGCTTCGGGGAAACGCAGCAGACCCAGCACCAGCTCCCGTTCTTCCGGTGTGGTAATGGTCACATCAGCCAGTGCAGCCCCTTCCGTGTCGGCACGGCGGAGCAGGGCATTGGTCCGGGCGATGGCGTATTGCAGATATGGCCCTGTTTTACCCTCGAACTTGGCAAAGGCTTCGGTATCGAACACGTAATCGCT
The DNA here is from genome assembly GCA_016125375.1 of Pseudomonadota bacterium. Classification (GTDB taxonomy): domain Bacteria; phylum Pseudomonadota; class Alphaproteobacteria; order UBA1280; family RI-95; genus RI-95. The sequence goes on from WGLU01000006.1 coordinate 183,456, forward strand.
TTCGCGGTTACCCTTCATGTCCTGGAACTTGATGGCTGCGACAGATATCTGTTCGGCCAGCTTTTCCACTTCAGTGGCGTTTTCGGGCGTTGTGTCCGGCAGATTCTCGCGGGCCTTGCCGTTGGCGGTGGTCAGCAGGTCCTCAAGACGCATCACGCCGCCGTCGCGGGTTTTAAAAGGTTTGCCGTCCGCGCCGTTGATGGTGCCAAAACCCACGTGGGTTATCTCCAGCCCTTCGGGAGCGATGCCCGCCTTGCGGGCAACGGTAAAGACCTGTTCAAAGTGCTGGCTCTGGCGTTTGTCCACTACGTATAAAATTGTATCGGCATGTAACTCTTCCACCCGCTGGGCAATGGTTGCAAGGTCGGTGGCGGCATAGGTATAGGCCCCATCGCTTTTCTGCAGAATCAGCGGCGGTTGGGGCTTGTTGCTGGTCCCGTCGTCCAGCGGCACAACGGTGGCGCCGTCACTCTCCACAGCAATGCCACGGGCCTTCAAATCTTCGACCATCGGGGCAAGGCGGTCATTCACATCGCTTTCGCCCAGCCACAGCTCAAAATGGATGCCCATGCGGTCATAGTTACGTTTAACCGCTGTGACGGAAACATCCTTGAAGTGCTTCCACAGCGCCATATAGCCCGGGCGGCCCTGTTGCAGCTCAAAGGTTGCCTGACGGGCAGCATCCTGCATGTCAGGCTCGGTTTTAAAGCGGGCGGCGGCGCGGCGGTACAGGGCCCCCAGCTCTTCAATATCCATCGGCGGTTCGTCAGGGTAGGCGTTCTGTGGAACAGTGCTGAAATACGGCAGGTCCGGATGTTCCTGTTGCAATTGGGCAATCAGCATGCCCATGGGGGTGCCCCAGTCACCAAAGTGGACGTCGCCCACGGCCTCGTCACCACCAAAGGCGCGGACACGTTTGACAGACTCGCCGATAATGGCGGCGCGCAGGTGGCCGACGTGCATCTCTTTGGCGATGTTGGGGCCGCCGTAATCCACCACTGTCTTGCGTTTCTTTTTGGGAGTGGCGCAGCCCTGGCGGCTGTCGGTCATCAGGGTGTTTGCGGCTTGCGACAGGTACGCATCGCTAAAACGGATGTTGATAAAGCCGGGTCCTGCCAGCTCAACTTTTTCCAGTCCATCCACGCCGGCAAGCTTGTCGGCAATGGCCTGACCAACCTCGCGTGGGTTTTTACCCATGGCTTTGCCCAGCGGCATGGCGGCGTTGCATTGGTAGTCGGCAAGGTCAGGACGGGCGGAAACAACGGCTTCGGCATAGCGGGTATCAAACCCGGCTTCGGTGAAAATACCTTTGAGCGTGGTGTCCAGAATTTCCTTGAGCGATGGCATCGCCGAGCCTCCGTATTAAAAAACAAAGCTGGGTGAGTATGTAGGTGAAAATACCCCCCATGACAAGGGATTAACGTTTTTTAGGCGTCTCGTCCTCGTCGTCGAATAAAATCCGGCTGGCGGCGCCATCCAGATCGTCAAACTGGCCGCTCTTTAGGGCCCAGATGAATGCGGTCAGCCCGAGCGTGCCCAAAAACAGGGCCATCGGTATCAGGTAAGCCAGAACATTCATGGATCTAATCCCTCAGCAGCCGTAACGTGTTCAGCACCACCGTCACGGACGATGCCGACATCAGCACCGCCGCACCCAGCGGCGTAATATACCCCGCCATAGCTAGGGGCACGGCCACGGTATTGTAACAGACAGCCAACGTAAAATTGCCCAAAACCATGCGGTGTGCCCGTTTGGACAGACGCCATGTGCGGACGGCGTCCATCAGGCGGTCATGCTGCAAAATCACATCTGCGGCTGTTTTGGCCACATCGCTGCCCGTGGCCAGCGTCATGCTGGCATGGGCCAGTGCCAGTGCAGGGGCGTCGTTGATACCGTCACCTATCATTAAAACGCGCTGTTCGCCATCCGAGAGCTTTTTCAGGGCGGCATGCTTGTCTTCGGGCGATTGATGGGAAAAAGCTTCCGTAATGCCCGTTTGGGCAGCAACAGCGTCCACGGCGGACTGTCTGTCGCCGGACAGCAGCATAACGGGCAATCCCGCTTGTTTAAAGGCCGCCACCGCCGCAGCGGCATCGGGGCGTAGCGTATCCTGGCAGGTCAGGGGCACGGCAGGTTTGCTGCCGTCACGGAACCAGAGCGGCGTGTTGTCATCTGCCACAGCGCCGCAAAAGGCGGCGCTGCCCAGACGGCAGACCCGTAGGCCGATTTTCCCTTCCAGCCCCTGACCGGGGATCTCGCGAACATTTTTTGCCGGTTCAGCCTGCGGGCAGGCGGCCACCACAGCCCGCGCCAGCGGGTGGGTACTGCCCACGGCAAGGCGTGCGGCTTTTGCCAGAGTATCCGACGGGGCCTCAACGGTGATGCGCCCGCTGGTCAGGGTGCCGGTTTTATCCAGCACCACGGTGGTGATGTCCTTCAACCGCTCAAGTGCACTCGCACTGGTCAGGAGGACACCCTGCCTGAGCAGCCGTGTAACGGCCGCCACCTGCACGCTGGGAACCGCCAGCGCCAGCGCGCATGGGCAGGTGACCAGTAAAACCGCCACCGCATGGGTAAGCGCCGTATGAATCTCCGCGCCAGCCAGCCACCACAGCGCAAAAGTTGCAGCCGCCAGCACGTGCACAAGGGGGGCGTACAGCCGTGCCACGCGGTCGGCCAGCAGGGTGTAGCGGTTACGTGCCGTGGTGGCCTCTTCCACCAACGCCACAATGTGGGCCAGTCGGCTATCAGCCGCCCGTGCCGTCATGCGCAGCTTAAGCGCATCGCCTGCATTTAGGCTACCGGCAAAGGCAGTATCGCCTTTATGCAGCTGTGTGGGCAGACTCTCGCCCGTCAGAAAAGCCGTATCCAGTGTCACTGTGTCGGTGAGCACCACGCCATCGGCAGGAATACGCTCGCCTTTGGCAACCAGAACGGTGTCACCAGCCGCCAGCGCCGACAGGGGCACGACTTCACTGCTTTGTCCGTTTAAACGCAGGGCGCTACCTGCCTGTAATCCGGCCAACTGTTCGGCTGCCGCCCGGCTGCGGCCACGGGCCCGACTGTCCAGATACCGACCCAGCAGCAGAAAGAACAGCAGCATGGCGGCGCTTTCAAAGTAGGTCTCGCCGCCGGTTTGGGTCAGCGTGTCAAAAATACTCAGGCCGAGCGTGAGGAGTACTGCAAGGCTGATGGGCACATCCATGTTCAGGCGCCCATGACGTAGCGCCCGCAGTGCCGAGGTGAAAAATGGCTGACCCGCCCAAACCGCCGCAGGCAGCACAATCAGTGCGGAAAACCCCTGCATCATCAAACGTGTCGTGGGCCCCATGCTGCCATCCGTATCGGCCCACAGGGCGACCGACAGCAACATCACATTGGCGGCGGCAAACCCGGCAACGGCCAAACACAACAGCAGGTGTTTTTCTTCTTCCTTGCGGGTGGTTTCCAGCAGTTCCGGCCTGTACGGGCGCAGGGTGTACCCCAGTTGATGAACAGGTTCCAAAACCTTCTGTGCGGTCGTTTTCGACCTATCCCACCGCACGGTCAAGCGCCGTGTGGTCAGGTTCATGCGGGCATAGGTCACACCGCTCTGCTGGCTCAGAACTGTTTCAATCAGCCATGCGCAGGCGGCGCAGTGAACGGCACCGACCATCAGGTGCACGGTCTGGATATTGCCTTCGGTGGTGATAAACGCCGTCATATCCGGCAGTGGTGCCTCTTCCGGCACCTGCGGGGGCTGGTTACTATCGAGCGTGCGACGCTCATAATAGCTGCCGAGCGAGAGGCCGTTAATCAGCGTATACGCCGCCTTGCAGCCTGCACAGCAGAAGCCTTGCCCCGCCGGAGAAGGCTGGCCGCAATGCTGGCAGGCGGTGGTCATTTGAAGTACAGGCGCTTGTGCGAATAGAGTGCGTCGTCACCGCGCGTGATGGTCAGAATGCTGTCCCATTGACCTTTGAGCGGCACATCTACCGCCACGGTATAGATGCCGTCTGTGCGCGGCGGGATGGTCAGGCTGACATCCGCCACCTGCTCGACAGGGCGTACAAGTGTGAGAACGAGGCTGGTTGGCACCAAAGGTTCGCCTCTGTTGTCCGCCAACTGGATTTTCAACACACCTTTTTGCGGCTCGGCAGATAGCATGTCACTGGTGACATGCCACCCCAGCTTCTGCTCGGTTTCGCGTTGGGCAAGGGTCTGGTTATAGGCGAGCCCATGCTGGTAGGCTTGGTCGTCTGTCACACCGTTAAAGGTGGTTTCGGCAAAGTAGACCATCACACCATCAACGGCAAAAATCACCCCAAAAAAGACGAAAAACCAGCTCCAGACCGGCAGGCGGGTAAAGGGGTTTTGCATGGGTGTCCTCTCTTGGTGCCGCTCAGGGCGCAACAAATATACTGGTGTAGGTGTCGGCGTATGTACCGTTGGTGATATGCAGGTCGACAGATGCTTTTCCGCTCACCTCACCGCGGGGCAGGTCTGCATACACGCGGTACGTACCTACTTTACCGGGTTTGACGGTCAGAACAAGCTGTCCATCCGTGGAGGGGCTGACATCCTCGGCGCTCAGGTGTGCTTTGGGCATATCCGGCATGGTCAGGGTATAAAGCTGCTCGGCCCACGTTTTGTTGACGATATGCACGGTATACACGTTGCGCACGCTGCCATCGGCACGGGTAATGTACAGCGGGTTGCGGTCGTGGATGACGTTCAGGTCGACCATATGCCGGGTCAGCATGCTAAAGAGCATGAACCCGCCAACGGCAGCCATGATGGTGGCGTAATACAGCACGCGCGGGCGCAGGAACCGGACGTATTTATGCAAATCGCGCAGGCGTGCGCCGCTGGGTACGGCGTTGTTGAGCGTGTTGTAGCGTATAAGCCCCTTCGGACGGTCGAGCTTTATCATCACCTCGTCGCAGGCGTCGATGCACAGGGCGCAGTTGATGCACTGGTATTGCTGCCCGTCGCGAATGTCGATGCCCGTGGGACATACGGCCACGCAGCGGCCACAGTCCACACAGTCACCCGCACCCTTGTCCGAGGGCTTGCCGCGCGGCTCGCCCCGGGTTGCGTCGTAGCTGACAATGAGGCTTTCCTCATCAAACATGGCGCCCTGAAAGCGCGCGTAGGGGCACATGTAAGTACACACTTGCTCGCGGGCGTGACCGGCCAGAAGGTAAGTGGAGAACGTCAGCAAACAAACCCAGAATCCGGCCACAAACGGCACATGGCCGTGCAGCATGTCCGCCATAAGGGTTGGCGCGTCCTGAAAGTAAAACACCCACGCACCGCCCGTACACAGACCAATGACCAGCCAGATGGCATGCTTGACCACGCGTTTGCGGATTTTATCCAGCGTCCACGGTGCGGCGTCCAGTTTCAGGCGGGCATTGCGGTCACCCTCGACCCAGCGTTCCACCACCATGAACAAGTCGGTCCAGACCGTTTGCGGGCAGGCATATCCGCACCACACGCGCCCCAGCAACGTGGTCACGAAAAATAGCGCCATGGCGGACAGGAGCAGCAGACCGGTGAAGTAAATCACCTCTTGCGGCCACAACTCGATAAAGAAGAAGTAGAACTTGCGGTTGATGGTATCGACCAGAATCGCCTGATCAGGCGCCCCGGGGCCGCGGTCCCACCGGACCCACGGCAGCAGGTAATAGATGCCCAGAAGCACCGCCATAACGGCCCACTTGAACCGCCGGAAAGGCCCGCGTACCCGCGCAGGGGAGATTTTTTTGCGGGCCTCGAACAGGCTCAGAAGGCCAGCTTCTTCCGGTGGTTGGTGGTCGCTCATGGCGGGTGTTCCTACTCTTCGCCGCCGCCCAGACTGTGCACATACACAGCCAGTTTTTTGATGGTGCCGGCATCCAGACGTTTGGAGAATGCGGGCATCACCCCGCCACGGCCACCGTGAAGGGTCTCGGCAAGGGTTTTGCCATCGCCGCCATACAGCCAGATGGCATTATTCAGTGGCGGGGCACCCAACTCACGGTTACCGATACCGCCGTCGTTGTGGCAGGAGGCACAGTTGTCGGCAAAAATGGTTTTGCCTTCATCGATGGCGCTGGAGCCGGGCAGGGCCTTGTTCGACAGGCTGCGCACGTAGGCGATGACGTTGAAAATCTCTTCTTTCGTGAGCATTTCATCGCGCCCGAATGCGGGCATGGGGCCCATGTCGCGGGTTTCGTCATCGTCCTTGCTGCGGATGCCGTGGGTAATGGTGGTGTAAATATCGTCCAGCGTACCGCCGTACAGCCACTCGTCGTCCAGCAGGTTGGGGTAGCCTTTGGCACCTGCGCTGCCGGCACCGTGACACTGGGAACAGTTAATGGCAAAGGCCGCCTTGCCCGAGGCCACGGCATAGGGCCGTAGTTCGGGGTCAGCAGCAATCTGCGCCGGAGTCATTTGGGCGATTTTAGCCTCGAATGGCGCCTTGGCTGCGTCAGCTTCGGCCTGGCGGTCGGCCAGTTGCTTGTACTGGCTCCAGCCCGCTGTCCCTCTCAGGAAGCCGTTGGCGGTCGGCCAGCTGGGGTAATAAACACAGTATCCGATAGCAAAAACGATACATGCCAGAAACACCCAGACCCACCAGCGGGGCAGGGGGTTGTTATATTCTTCAATGCCGTCCCAGACGTGGCCGGTGGTTTCTACCTTGTTGGCTTTTGGTGCCGTTTTTTTCGTTTCTTTTGCCATGGTTTAGTCCTCCTCTCTCAGAGGGATATGAGCGTCAGTGTCATACTGTTTTTTGGCACCGGGGCGGAAGGTCCAGAACACAATGCCGACAAACAGGGTGCCGAACAGAATCAGGCCCGTCAGGCCCGACAGGGTGCGTATGGTTTCGTATGTCATGGTCAGCGCTCCTGCGGTTCGTAAACGGAGAAGTCCACCAGCGTGCCCAGCATCTGCATGTAGGCAATCAGGGCGTCCATTTCGGTCAGCTTGTCCGGTTGGCCGTCAAAGTCGCCGGTCGGGACCTTGGCATAGCGGGATAGCAGATTGCCGGTATCGGCATCCGCCGTGCCCTGTGCCTTAAAGTCTTCCGTCGCGTGGGCGATCTGGTCGTCGGTGTAGGGCACGCCGACCATGCGCAGGGTTTTCAGGTGGGCGCTGATGTCAGCCCCGTCTATTTCCTTTTCCGACAGGAAACCGTAAGACGGCATCACCGACTCCGGCACCACGTCCTGCGGGTGTTTGAGGTGCGCCACATGCCATTCGTTGCTGTAGCGGCCGCCTACGCGGGCCAGGTCCGGCCCCGTGCGCTTGGAACCCCACTGGAACGGGTGGTCGTACATGCTCTCGGCCGCTAGCGAATAGTGGCCATAGCGTTCCACCTCGTCCCGGAAGGGGCGGATCATCTGGCTGTGGCACAGGTAGCATCCCTCGCGGACGTAGATGTTCCGTCCGGCCAGCTCCAGCGGTGTGTAAGGGCGCATACCGCTTACCTTCTCGATGGTGCTGTCGATAAAGAACAGGGGAACGATTTCCACCAAACCGCCGATGGATACAACGATCAGCGTGCCGACCAGCAGCAGGATGGCGTTCTTCTCGGTCTTTTTGTGCAGGCTATACATGGTTTTCTCCTTTGCCTGACCTTAAGCGGTAACGGGTTTGGCAGCCGTGGCCGCACCGATGGGGGCTTCCTTGCGCAGGTCACCCTTCAGCGTACGCCAGACGTTGTACACCATGATGAGGGCACCACTGGTAAACACAACGCCAGCCAATGCACGGATAACGTAGTACGGGTGCATCTGCTCGACCGTCTCGGCGAACGAGTAGGTCAGGAACCCGTAGTCGTTATACGCGCGCCACATCAGGCCCTGCATAATGCCCGACACCCACATGGCCGAGATATACATCACAATCCCCAGCGTACTGATCCACAGGTGCATGTTGACCAAATGGAGCGAGTACAAACGCTCGCGCTTCCACAGTTTGGGCACCAGATAGTAAATGGCGCCAAAGCTGATAAAGGCCACCCAGCCCAGCGCACCGGAGTGTACGTGGCCGATTGTCCAGTCAGTGTAGTGGCTCAGTGCGTTAACGCTCTTGATGGACATCAAGGGGCCCTCAAACGTGCTCATGCCGTAGAAGGACAACGAGATAATCAGGAAACGCAGCACAGGGTCTGTGCGCAGTTTGTCCCACGCGCCCGACAGGGTCATGATGCCGTTAATCATCCCGCCCCAGCTTGGCATCCACAACATGACCGAGAACACCATACCCAGCGTCTGTGCCCAGTCGGGCAACGCCGTGTAGTGCAGGTGGTGAGGACCGGCCCAGATGTACAGGAAGATAAGCGCCCAGAAGTGGATGATGGACAGGCGGTAGGAGTAAACAGGCTTGCCAATCTGCTTGGGTACAAAGTAGTACATCATGCCCAAAAAGCCTGCGGTCAGGAAAAAGCCCACCGCGTTGTGGCCGTACCACCACTGGGTCAGGGCGTCCTGTACGCCCGCAAACAGCGAGTAGCTCTTGGTTCCGAAGAATGACACCGGCACCGACAGGTTGTTGACAATATGCAACATGGCAATGGTGACGATAAAAGCCAGATAAAACCAGTTGGCCACGTAGATGTGCGGTTCTTTACGTTTAATCAACGTCCCCATGAACACAACCAGATAGGCCACCCACACCAGCGTCAGCCATAAGTCGGTGTACCACTCCGGCTCGGCGTACTCGCGGCTCTGGGTGATGCCCAGCACATAGCCGGATGCGGCGAGCAGAATAAAAATCTGGTAGCCGATAAATACAAACATCGGCAGCCACGGGTCGCCGAACAACCGCGCACGGCAGGTCCGTTGCACCACATAGAATGATGTACCCAGCAGCGCACAGCCGCCAAAGGCAAAAATAACGGCAGAGGTATGCACAGGGCGCAAACGGCCGAAGTTGAAATACTCATTCAGGTTCAGCTCGGGGAAGGCCAGCTGGAACGCGATAAACGTCCCGACCAGAAACCCGACCACGCCCCAGAAAATAGCGGCAAGGGTAAACAGTTTGACAACGGTTTCGTTGTATTTTGGCTCTTGAGCAGTTGTAGCCATGACAAAGGGTGCTCCTAGTTGATCAGGATACCGAGGGCGACGGCGCACAGCCATGCACCTGCACCCAAAGTAACAATTTTTGTGAGGAAATAAAGCCGTTTTTTCAGGGCGTCGGCCGAGAGGGTTCCCAACAATGAAACCGCAAAAAGACCAGGAAAAGTGCCGCATCCAAAGGAAAATAGCAACCCTGCCCCCACCAGTGGTGTTGGTGCCGTAGCCGCTACCGCAAGGGCTGCATACACCATCCCGCAGGGCAGAAAACCAAGTAAAACGCCTAAAAAATACCCGCGCAGACCCGTAGGTGCCGCCATCAGCCTGGCCATGGTGCGGCGCAGCACTTTAAGGGGAGGCAGCGTGGCTAAACTGTCACGAATAACCGACTGTAACGCTAGGGTTTTCCTGTGTTTTATGACAAATGTATGATGAAAGTTGAATGCGCTCGCTACCATCACCGCACCCGCCAGCAGCATCAGCACGGCAGCAAAGGGCTGCCACAGACCGATGAACGGTCGCCCGGCCAGAGCGATAAGCGCGCCCAGCAGGGTGTAAGTGGTGATGCGTCCGAGGTGGTACGGCAGCAGCAGCGCACCCTTGAGGCGTTGCAGCTCTCCCGTCGGTGGCAGGGTGCTCAGGCGGTTGGTCGTCTGCATCATCACGAACGGGCCGCACATAAAGGCGCAGTGGGTAAAGCTGCCCGCCATGGCCGCGCCAAACAGGCTGAGTGCCAGCAGGCGCATATCGGCCGTCTGGGGCAGGGCAAGGCACAGGCTGTTTAACAGGTCGTGAGTCATCGCTTCGGGTGGCTTTGTCGTCGTGGTTATGGTATGACGGGCGCATGATAACGTATCTCCACACTCTGTGTAAGTTTTTTGCCCGCGCCGACCTGTTTTGCGCCGCGCTGGTGTGGCTGATGTTTCTGGTCGTTACCGGTACCGTCGCCCAGCGGGAGATGGGGTTGTACGACGCCCAGCAGATGTACTTCTCTTCGTGGTATTTCATGGCAGGCGGTTATGTGCCGCTGCCTGCGGGCATGAGTGTGCTCGCCCTGCTCGCCGTCGGCCTTGCCTGCAAGCTGGGGCTGGAGCGCTGGCGGCTGCGCAACCTCGGCACCCTGACCAGCCACATCGGCGCCTTGATGCTGCTGGTGGGCGGCCTGGCCATCCAGCAGACGGCTCAGGAGGGGCTTGTGGTGTTGTCCGTCGGCGATGTCGCCGCTGCCAGTACCAACGCCCATACCCAGCAGCAATATCTGCTGCCTTTTTCGCTGGAGTTGACCGCCTTCGAGCGGGAGGATCACCCGGGCACGGCGATGGCGCGGCATTTCGGCTCGCGGGTGATCGTCCACAGCGGCGCGCAGGCGTGGCCGGCGTACATCCGCATGAACGAGCCGCTGCGCTTCAAGGGCTACACCGTTTACCAGTCCGCCGTGGCCATGAACGACGGCACCCCTGCCAGCGTGCTGGCGGTGGTGAAAAACCCGACCCGCCTGTTCCCGTATATCTGCACGTTCGTGCTGGCAGTTGGCCTGCTGGCGCACCTGTTGCAGGCCGCGTGGCGGCGGCAGGCGTCGCTGGTGCTGCTGGCGCTTGGGGTTGCGCTGCCCGCCCATGCGGCGGTGGACGCAGACGGCTTCGGCGCCCTGCCCATCCAGCAGGAGGGCAGACTCAAGCCCCTCGATACCTATGCCCGCGTCTTGCTGACCGAGGTCAGCGGCAAGGACGCCCTGCCGGATAAAACCGCAACCGACTGGCTGGCCGAGCTGGTGCTCGACCCCGCACAGGCGTACGCCCGCCGCGTGTTCCGGATTGATAACCCCGCCGTGGCCGATGCGCTGGCGCTGCCAGTTCGTACACCCCGCCTGTATAGCTTTGCCGAGGTCGGCACCGCCCTGCGCCTGCACGCGGGGCTGGTCAACCCGCTGTTGGCGCAAAAGCCGGAAGCGCGTGCGCTGGTGGAAAACCAGCTCGTCGGCCTGTATGCCGTGGCGCAGAAGTATTTTCAGGTCAGCCGCGCCCTGACCGTGCTGCTGCCGGTTTTTGAGGTTACCGCGCCGGAGAACCTGCCCCTGTTCGCCCTAAAAGCCCCCGCAAGCCTGACCTATCTGGACGTGCACGCCCGCCGCGCCGCATGGGTGGCAGCGGTCGATGGCCTCGACCCCGCCCGCCCCACGCCTGCCCAGCGCGAACTGCTGCGCCTTGCCCGCCAGTACCGGCAAATCGGTCAGGATGTGCCCAGCGCCGCCTTTGCCGTGCTGCCGCCTTTGTGGGCGGAGGATGGCGAGCGCTGGTTCGCCCCGTGGGACATGCTGGCCAGCGGGCGCGGCAGCCCTGTGCTCGCGCGTTTTATCGGTGCGTGGCAGCGCTTGGCCATGGCCTATAAAACAGGGGATGACGCCCTATGGCAGCGGGCGCTGACGGAACTGGAAAACGGCCTGAGCGCTGCCAGCACCGCCAACCCCGCCCGCCTGAGGGCGGAGGTCGCCTATAACACCTGCGCACCCTTCAAGGTATCCGCCATGCTGTATGTGCTGGCAGGTTTGGCCACGCTGGCTTTTTTGCTGGGCGCCGCCCGCCGTTTGGTGTGGCCGCTGGGCGTCACCCTGCTGGGGGCGGGCGTGGTGGTGCATGGGCTGGGGTTTGCCGCCCGCATCTGGGTGATGCAGCGCCCGCCGGTGGCGACGTTGTACGAGTCGGTTATCTTTGTCGGCCTTGTGGTGCCGCTGGTGCTGCTGGGGTGGGAGCTGAAACGCCGCGACGGCGTCGCCCTGCTGCTTGCCGCCATTGGCGGTGCGGCCTTGCAGGCCATCGGCCTGCGCTACAGCGCCGAGGGGGACAGCATGGGCATGCTCACCGCCGTGCTGAACACCAACTTCTGGCTGGCGGTGCACGTGCTGACCATTGCGCTGGGCTACAGCTTTTGTTTTGTCACCGCAGGCCTTGCCCATCTGGCGCTGGTGCGCGGCGGGCGCACCCTGCACCGCCCCATCCTGCTGATGGGGTTGACAGCGCTGCTGTTCACCCTTGTGGGTACGCTGTTGGGCGGGGTCTGGGCCGACCAGTCGTGGGGGCGTTTCTGGGGCTGGGACCCGAAAGAAAACGGTGCCCTGCTGATCGTCCTATGGTTGTTGTTCGCCTTTCACGGCAGCCTGAGCGGCCTCTTCCCGCAGCGGGTGTTTTACATGGTACTGGGGCTGACGGCGCCGGTGGTGGCGCTGGCATGGTTCGGCGTCAACCTGCTGGGGGTGGGGCTGCACAGCTACGGCTTTACCACCGGTGCGGCGCTCAAGCTGGCGGCGTTCTGTCTGGGCGACATGCTGCTGCTGGCCGTGCTTTATCGGGCAGGAGGCAAACGCCATGCGCTTTAAGGTGTTCACGCTGCTGGCCGTTGTCGGGCTGCTGGTTCTGGTGGCGGCCTACGACCGCCGGTCAGACGTGCCGACCTCCGCCCTGAACGACGCAGTTGTTGCGCCTGCGCCGGTACAGCACCCCGCGGTGCCCGATGTACCGCTGCCCCTGACGACCGGACAGACCGTCCGCTTTGCCGACCTTAAGGAGCCGCTGCTGCTGGTCAACTTCTGGGCGTCGTGGTGCGCGCCGTGTGTGGCCGAGCTGCCGGACATGGTGCGTTTGAGTGCCGCCTCGGGCGGGCAGATTGCGCTGGTTGCCATCAGCGTGGATGACGATAAGGCCGCCATGTCGCGCTTTATGGCGTATTTGCGTCACAGCGTGGGGGCAGAGGTATTTGACAGCGCCCGCCTCTACTGGGTGTGGGACGGGGCGGATAAAGCTATTTCGCTCACCGCCTTTGGCGGCGTCAAAGTGCCGGAGACGGTGATTGTGAACGCCGAGCGCCGCATGGTGCACAAGATTGCCGGCACCTACCCGTGGGCGGACGCGGCCACACCCGCCATGCTGCGCAAACTGGCTGCCAACTGACGCTTCCCCATCCGACACGCACGGGGATAAGTGGCATAAAGGGTTTGCAGCCCCTAGCCCAAGTGTGGGCGTGCGGCTATTTTTTACAGGGGTAGGTGCTGGAGCAATGAGCGCACACATACTGTGCCAGCGCCATCACGTCGGGCACGGTGATCCGCGCGTCATCTACCGTCAGGCCCAGGTCTTTCTTCAATTGCCCCAACGCGCGGGAAAAGGTTTCCGGCTGCATGCCCAGACGGGCGGCGATGGTGGCTTTTTCCAGCGGCAGGTCCACGCTCAGGGCGCCTTTTTCCCGTCCGCCGCACAGTTGCAGCAGATAACACCCCAAACGCTGCGGGGCGTTCTGCACCATCAGGCGCTCCATTTCATTCTCGCGGCGGCGGGTGTGGGCGGCCATTTCGTCCATCAGGGCTTTCATGGCGGCGGGGATGTCCATCACCGCCTGACGCACCTGTGTGGCAGGCAGGGTAAAAATGCGGGTGTCCGCATCCAGCACCTCGGCCGCGCAGGTGTGGGTGCCGCCTAAAAGCTGGGTGTCGAACACGCAGGCCGGCCCCTCGATAACATCCATCACCACGTCGTTGCCGGCATAGGTGGTGCGGGTGAGTTTGAGCCGTCCGGCAGCCAGAATGATAATGCTCGTGGCGGGGTCGTCCTTCTGGAACAGTACCTCGCCCTTGTCGGCGGTGCGCCAGCGCCCTTGCAGGGCAAGACTGTCCAGCGCTGCGGGTGGCAGGGCGGCAAAGGGCATCAACTGGCCGAGCAGGCTATGGGCGTTGGCAGCGGTCATGCGGGCGTAAACTCTCCGGTAAATTCGGGCAAGTGTAGCCGCAAGCATGGGCGGGTTCAACCTAAATGGCGCGGGCGTGGGGCTTGCTGCTGGCCTGCGTGTAGGGGTCAAAACAGGCGGCCACCAGACGGGTGAAAAGCTGGCCGCGGGGGGTGATGTGTAAGGTGGTGTCCGTCAGGGTGACCAGCCCGTCGGCAATCAGGGGCAGGAGCGCGGGCAGGGCGGCGGGCAGCATATGGGTGGGCACATCTACGGTATCCCGGCACATGATGGCCATAATCACCTCGCGGTGCGCCTTGTCGGCTTCGCTCAGGCCATAACCGCGCACGGTGGGCAGGCTGTGACCGCTCAGCAGCGTTTCGCCATAGGTTTTGATGGAAACCACGTTCTGCGCGTAGCCGCCGGGCAACTGGCTGATGGCAGAGGCGCCAAACCCCAGTAGGACAGGGCAGTCATCATCCGTATAGCCCTGAAAGTTCCGCCGCAGGGTGCCGTCTTTGGCCGCTTGGGCTAGACTGTCCTCCGGCAGGGCAAAGTGGTCGATGCCGATGGCGGTATATCCGCCCGCCAGCAGGTCGGCGGTGGCTGTGGCAAACAGGGTTCGGCGGGCGTGGGCATCCGGCAGGGGGTGGGCTTCCAGCAGCGCCTGATGCTTTTTCACCTGCGGAATATGGGCATAACCGAACAGGGAAATACGGTCAGGCCGCAAGGCAAGGGTATCCGCCACCGTCTGGCGCATGGTGGCCACGCTCTGGTGGGGCAGGCCGTAAATCAGGTCGAAGTTCAGTCTGATGATGCCGGCCTCCCGCAGCCAGTTCACGCAGTCGGTGACCATTGTCAGCGGTTGCACGCGGGCAATCGCCGTTTGCACCTGCGGGTCGGTATCCTGCACGCCCAAGCTCGCGCGGTTAAAGCCGAGCTCGGCCAGCAGGCGGGCTTTGGCTTGGGTCATAGTGCGGGGGTCGACTTCGATAGCCAGTTCGGCATCGTCAGCAAAATCAAAGGCTTGGCGCAGGCTGTCCATCAGCGTGCGCAGAGCATCGTCCGGCATATGGGTGGGCGTACCGCCACCAAAATGCAGATGTCTGAGCGGCAGTTTATGCCCGATGGCCTTACAAGCCAGCGCAATTTCTGCCTGCAACGCCTTTAGGTAGTTATACATAACATCGTTTTTGCGGGTCACCTGCATGGTGCATCCGCAATAACGGCACAAAGCGGCACAAAACGGCAAATGCACATACACCGACCCTAGCGCGCCCTCGGGTATTTGCGCCAACCAATCAGTATATGTGCGTGCCGTCACATCCGGGCAAAAATGGTTCGCAGGCGGGTAGCTGGTGTAACGCGGCACCGGCCTGTCATATTTTGCAACAAGGGCATCGGAAATGGCTGTGGCTGCATCCATGTCGTCCGCCTTTTCCCGGTTGTGTATGGTCTAGAAGCGGTAGCCGAGGCCGATACCAGCAATCCACGGATCAAGGTCAACCGATGCGGTGACCGTGCCGTTTACTTTGGCGTCGGTGCTCAGGTACAGCTTTTTCAGGTCGGCGTTAATCGACCAGTGGTCGTTCAGGCCGTAGTCGAAACCTGCCTGAAATGCATAGCCGAAGTTGTTGTCATACGAGGTCGACTGCTGGGGTGATGCGTTGTTGTTATAGAACATGGTGTAGTTGATGCCAGCGCCGACGTACGGACGGAACTTATCCTCGCGGGTCATGAAATGGTATTGCAGGGTCAGGGTCGGTGGGAGAATCCACACGTCACCCAAATCCAGATTGCCGGCGGTTGTGCGCACGGCGCCCATGTCGTGCTTGCTGGTGGCCAGAATCAGCTCGGTCGCGATGTGGTCAGACCAGAAGTAGGTAAAGTCCAGCTCGGGGGTGAAGCTGCTGTCGGCGGTAATTTCGCCGCCGATGCTGGTTTTGCTTGATTCATCCGGGTCTACGTTAATGATGCGGGCACGGATCATCAGGTTTTTGCTGTCGAAAGCAAACATTGGTTTGGCATCTTCAGCAACGGCAACGCTGCTTAAGGCGCACAGGGTGGCTGCAGCAGCAAGTGTTGTGCGGGTGAAGGTCATTTTCTTCGTCCTCAGGTTACAGGTGGAGGTAATATCCACCCCGTACCCTAAGCGCCAAACGCGCCTGATGCCTTGACCGTCGTCAAGCCTCGAGCTTTTTTAGGCAGGTCGGCCCGGTACCAACATCGTCCATTGCTGGCTTGCAATAATGTCGCCATCAGCGTAGGTCGTCACTTTGAACTGAACGTATCCGCGTCCGCCTTTGCTGGATGGTTTGAGCCCGACAATCTCACCGACCGCGTGGAGTGTCATCCCCGCGACGAGGGGTTTGTGGAAACGAATGTCATCTACCTGCATGCCGAGCAGAGGGGTATCGCCGAAAGGCTTGGCTTCGACCATCAGGCGAATGGTTGTACACAGGGTATGCCAGCCGCTCCCGACCAATTTGCCGAAGGGACTCAGTTTTGCAGCTTCTGCATCTAGGTGCATGGGCTGGGGATCCCACTGGCGGGCAAAATCAAGCTGCTCTTCGAGGTTTAGCATGGCGGTAGCGCTGGTGTAGGTCGCACCCAGTTGGAGGTCCTCAAAAAACGTAGACGAGGCAGCAGGTTGGTGAGCAGTTTGATGCATGGTTACTCCAACAATTTAATGGCAGTTGGGTTGCAGATAAAGGATAGACCGAGCAATAGGCCCGTCACCAGATATTCTACGAGAGAGCCCGTTTTGAAGGGCGTTGGCAGAATGTGCATTTTGACCGGGTTGGGCCACAGAATGGGCACACCGCCTTTCGTCATGGCATCTGCCAGCAGGTGGGATGTGAATCCTACGCTAAGTGCGAGTGCCATATCCGGTGAGAGCAGGTAAAATCCGCCAATAATTGTGGCGGCCAGTGCAAAAATCGAATGGGTGGCGCCCCGATGGCCGACAGCCATATCCATAACGCCGCTGACCAGAAAGAACCTCCTACCCAGCAACGACTTGGGGTGATCAATATCCGGCAACAGGCTGCCGAGCAAGAGCGGCGGCAGCGTCTCCGCGTTCAGAGGCAGTACGCCAGCGGCATCCCCCAGAACACCGCAAGCAAAACCGACAAGCAGGTGATTGGCGCCGAGCATCAGTCCAGCTTCAAAGCAGCAAGGAAGGCGGCCTGAGGGATCTCCACGTTACCAACGGCCTTCATGCGTTTTTTACCCTTTTTCTGCTTCTCGAGCAGTTTGCGCTTACGGGTAATGTCGCCGCCGTAGCACTTGGCGGTCACGTCTTTGCGCATGGCTTTAACGGTCTCGCGGGCGATGATTTTACCACCAATGGCCGCTTGTAGTGCGATGTCGAACATCTGCCTTGGGATGAGCTCTTTCATCTTGGTCAGGACGGCCCGCCCACGGCCTTCCGCAAAGTCGCGGTGGACAATCATGGACAAAGCGTCCACGGGTTCGCCATTGACCATGATGTTGACTTTGGAGAGATTGGCTTCTTCAAACCCGTCGGCCTCGTAGTCAAAGCTGGCGTAGCCCTTGGTCAGTCCCTTGAGCTTATCATAGAAGTCCAGCACCACTTCGTTGAGCGGTAGGCGGTAGGTGAGCATGACGCGGTTACCGGCGTAGCTCATGTTAATCTGCACGCCGCGCTTATCGGTGCACAGTTTCATCACGTTACCGACATACTCTTCTGGTACCAGAATGGTTGCCTTGATCATCGGCTCCAGCATGGCGTCTATATGGGTGGGGTCGGGCAGGTCGGCTGGGTTTTGTACGTCCACCACCTCGCCGTTGGTTTTACGGACCTGATACACCACGCCCGGGGCAGTGGTGATGAGGTCGAGATCGAACTCCCGTTCCAGGCGTTCCTGAATAATTTCCATGTGCAAAAGGCCAAGGAAGCCGCAGCGGAAACCATAACCGAGCGCGGAAGACGATTCGGTCATATAGGTGAACGATGTGTCGTTGATACGGAGCTTGGCCAGCGCGTCCTTGAGCTTTTCATACTCATCACCCTCGGTCGGGTATAGGCCGCAGAACACCATCGGCTGGACCTGTTTAAAGCCGGGCAGAGGTTTGGCGCAGCGGCGCGACTCTTCCGTAATTGTATCGCCCACGTTGGTTTCCGCCACGGTTTTGATGGCAGCGGTGATAAAGCCGACTTCGCCTGCTTTGAGGGTGTCCGTCACAACCTTCTGACCAACGCCGAGCATGCCCACACGTTCGACAGTGTTGGTGCTGCCGTTGGACATGAAGCGGATCTTCATCCCCTTTTTCAGGGTGCCGTCGACCATGCGAACCAGAATCACAACGCCGAGGTAGTTATCGTACCAGGCATCAACCAGCATGGCTTTGAGCGGGGCGGCAGCGTCACCCACTGGCGCGGGAACCTTGGCCACAATGGCTTCCAGAATCTCGACAACGCCCTGACCTGTTTTTGCAGAGGCCGGAATGGCGTCAGCCGCGTCCAGGCCGATAATATCTTCCACCTCCTGCGCCACACGGTCCGGGTCGGCCGCAGGCAGGTCGATCTTATTCAGCACGGGAATGATTTCGAGGTTGTTTTCCAACGCCAGGTATACGTTGGCGAGGGTTTGCGCCTCGACACCTTGTGCGGCATCTACAACCAGCAGCGCGCCTTCGCAGGCAGACAGGGAGCGCGATACCTCGTACGAAAAGTCCACGTGACCCGGCGTGTCAATCAGGTTGAGCTGATAGGTATTGCCGTCCTTGGCACTGTAGCTCAGGCGCACGGCATTGGCTTTGATGGTGATGCCGCGCTCGCGCTCGATGTCCATGCTGTCGAGCAGCTGGTCTTTCATTTCGCGGGCTTCGATCGCATCGCAGGCCTGAATGATCCGGTCGGCAAGGGTGGACTTGCCATGGTCGATGTGCGCAATAATCGAAAAGTTGCGGATATGCTTGGTGGTCATGTGGCCGTTATCTGTCCTGCTTGAGAAATCTGCCCCGCAGTATACCAATAGCCGCCGAAAAGAAAAGAACCTTGCAAATAGGCCCGCACATAGGCATATAGGTGGGCGTATTCTTTTGTCTTTTCCCGTTTCCCTCCTACGCAGAAAGGCCCACAAGCCATGAAGCGTATTCTGCTTGCTACGGCGTTGGCTATTGTCTGCGCCACGCCGGCTTTTGCCGACGATGCACCCCTCATGCCCATCAACGGCCAGAACGCTGTGACCAGCGGCTGGACGACCATGCCCGATGGCGGCTATATCCGCCGCATCTGGGACTTCGAGTACGATCAGCTGTGCACCTTCTCTGCCGGTAACTCCGAGGCTGGCGGCATGTCCTGCCAGGCCTACCGGCAGATGACCACCAACGCCCAAGGGCGTTTTGTGGAGGTCTGCAAGGCCAACAGCAAGTCCCCCGCAACCTGCCCTGCCCGTGAACAATAAGGAGGTCACGATGTTCCGTCATCTGCTTCTCGCCGCCGGTGTGGCGCTCTCGCTCGCCGCCGTGGCCGGTGCCGCCCAGGCGGGCGAGCCCACCACCCGCACGTCGCCGGATGGCAACGTCATCCAGCAGGATATCGGCGGCAACCTCCGTGGTCCGCTGTTCCGGTATTTCGATTTCGACATGGGCACCGTCTGCTACAGTGCCTACAGTGGCGAGTTCCACTGCCTGCCGCTGGCCCAGCTGCCG
The DNA here is from genome assembly GCA_016125375.1 of Pseudomonadota bacterium. GTDB lineage: Bacteria > Pseudomonadota > Alphaproteobacteria > UBA1280 > RI-95 > RI-95. The sequence continues at coordinate 202,896 of WGLU01000006.1, forward strand.
CCGGCCGGGCAGGATACCTTCGCCAAGCTGTGCAAGCAGCACAGCCGCGAGCCCGCCCTGTGCCCCAAGGCGGCCGAATAACCCCAAACACGCGCAGAACCCCGCCATCCGGCGGGGTTCTTTTTTGTCTACAGGGGCGGGGGACTGTGTGGTAGCCTTGTGGGCATGCGATACCTTTTGGCCCTACTGATGTGTGTGACGGCTGTGCCTGCTTTTGCCCAGAGCCGCGGTATGGCCATGCCTGTTATCGTTCAAAAAGAGGTGCGCGACCCATCCGCGACAACAGCGGCGAATGCCGCCAACATCGTCATCGAGCAGGTAGACTTAATTGGCAGTTTTCGCCGTCTTTACGATTTTGATAACGAACAGCTCTGCACCTTTTACAACCACTCCGCCAATATCCAGAGCGGTGGGGGTTTGAGCTGCCGCTTTTATGACGAGCTGCCGGCACGGGTGCAAAAGCGCTATGACGATATTTGCCAGAAAATGAGCAAACGTAAAGAAGCTTGCCCGCAGCCCACCCCCCGGACATCAGCACCTGTGGCCCCGCCTGTCGGTGTGCCGGGAGTCTATTCGCCTTCTGCGACCGTGGACAGCCCGCCACCAACCGGTGACGAGGAAGAAATGGAGGGTACAGAATCCTCGGATACGACCCCTGCCATCGGCAACGGATTGCCGCCCAAGTTCAACCTACTGGGCCGCGGCAGGTCCTACTCGGTGGACGAATTGCGCAGTGCAAAGCCTTAGTGTATAGTGCTGCGGCTTACACATTCCCTTTCCTTTTTATAACGTCTTGATTACCTGCGTATAGGAGCGCCCGATTATAGCTGCTCGTGATCCCTCCCGCCGTGGCATGACCAAGAGCCAATGGCGTGATGCACGCCGTTGGGTATGGATTGCCTTTGGATTCCTGGCCTTTGTGATGCTGGTGGTACCCCTTGTGTTGATGAGCTACAGCCATTGGCTGCATAAGCCGGCACCTGTGGTACCCGAGAAACCGGCCCTTGTGCAGCCCGCGCTGCCACAGGTCGAGCCGGATGCTTCCAAGGCCGAACCCGCGCCTCTTCCCCCTGTCGACAAGGCAGAAAAGGACGCGCCGCCGACGCCGAAAGCTGACAAACAGCCCGAGGCCGTCAAACCCGCAACGCCTGCAAAACCGGCTACACCGGCCAAGCCGTTTGTCCATCCGGACACCGGTTACCTGAAGGGCAACAGCCTGACCATCCACACCTTCCCGAGCTACTACCCGGACGATACCGCAACGTTTGACTTTGTCCGGCGCGAGGTGTGTTTCAACAATATCGGCAACACCGTTTTGCCGACCGGCTGCTGGGCGGTGGAAGACCTTCACCCCAAATGGCAGCAGGACTTTGCCTTGTACTGCAGTCGCCACGCCGTGTCACCACAGGCTTGTGGTCGCCGCTGGTAGCGCACGCCCCCGTTTTCACGGGGGCGTTTTCTTTTTCATAAAAACAGCCTAGCATGGTGGGCATGAACACATTGGTGACCCGTCTGCTCCATCTTCTGCCGCCGGAAGCTGCGCACAATGCGGCTATCTGGGGGCTTTCCCGCGGCCTGGCACCGCGGGTGGTGCTGCCTGTCGAAAAACGCCTGCAACTGACTGTGGCGGGTGTCCCATTCCCACATCCGCTCGGGCTTGCTGCGGGGTTCGATAAGAATGCCTGCGCGCTGGATGCGCTCCTGCGGCTTGGATTTAGTCATATCGAGGCTGGTACAGTCACACCGTTGCCTCAGGCAGGTAATCCCAAGCCGCGTATTTTCCGTCTTCAAGAAGATGCCGCCATCATCAACCGCTTGGGTTTTAACAATGCCGGGCTGGAAGCATTTTGTGCACATTTGGCCAAACGTTCCGGCAAAGGCGTGGTGGGTGCCAATATCGGGTGCAACAAGGCCAGCTCCGACCGCGTGGCGGATTTTGTGGCAGGTCTGCAAAAGGTGTATCCGCTGGCGAGCTATGTGACCGTGAATGTGTCGTCCCCCAACACACCCAATCTGCGGGACATGCAGGCGGAGGAACACTTGACCAGCTTGTTGGCCGCACTGGATGATGCCCGTAAGAAGCTCCACGACCGGGGGGTGAAACCGCGCCCGCTCTTCCTCAAAGTTGCGCCTGATGTTGCAGAAGAGGGCGAGCATCCGCTGGTGGATATGGCCGTCCGTCACGGCCTGAGCGGCTTGATTGTCAGCAATACGACCGTATCCCGTCCCGAAGGGCTTCTCAGCCATAACAAGCAAGAGGCAGGTGGCCTGAGCGGCACACCGTTGTTTGAGGCCTCCACAGTTCAGCTCCGCCGGTTATATAAATACGCAAACGGTGCGTTGATTTTCGTCGGTGCCGGTGGTGTGCGCACAGGAGAGGATGCCTACGCTAAAATCCGGGCAGGCGCATCGCTTGTGCAAGGCTATACAGGTTTTATTTACGGCGGCTCTGGCTATGTGCCTGCTGTTCTGGAAGGGCTTCTTGCCTGTATGGAGCGCGATAAGGTGACCCATATCCGTCAGGCTGTCGGCGCCGACGCATGACCCTTGAGCTGACCCTGCTGGTTTTGCTGTCTGCCATCCTGCATGCCGGATGGAACACGCTGCTCAAAAAAGGAGGGGACCGGTTTCTAAGCTTGGTTTCCATGGCTGTGGTCCATATGGTTCCCTGCCTGCTGATGATCCCCTTTGTGCCGCTGCCCGATGCCGCAACAGCCCAGTGGCTTGCCATGTCGCTCGTGTTCAATGTGGCCTATCAGATTTTCCTGTCGTGGGCATACAAGCACGGGGATTTGTCGCAGGTGTATCCCATCGCCCGTGGTTCCGGACCGCTGTGGGTGGCGCTAACGGCACCGCTTTTTTACGGCACGGTGATGCCGTGGTATGCACAGGGGGCTGTGGCTCTGATTTGTACAGGCCTGTTCACACTCGGTATTCGCCGGGGAATGTTGAAACCAGAAAATCTTCGTCCGCTCCTCCTCGCGCTGGCAACAGGTATGCTGATTGCCAGCTACCTGATGACCGATGCAGCGGGTGTACGGGCTGCCCCCGTGGTTTGGACGTTCATCGCCTGGCAGGGGTTTACGCTGGGCAGCACCATGATGGTGGTTGCCATCTGTGTGCATAAACGCGGGTGGCAGAAATACGTACGGCAGAACTGGCGGCGGGATGTGGTCCGTGGCCTGATGGGGTTTGTGAGCTACGGGATTATCCTGTACGTCCTGCGCAGTGGCCCAGTGGCAGAGGTCGTGGCCCTGCGTGAAACCAGCGTTATTTTTGCAGCCGTACTCGGGTGGCTTTTTTTGGGGGAAGGATTCGGCAAGCGGCGGATTGCAGGGGCAATTTTTGTCGCCAGCGGTGTTTTACTCCTCAAGCTCGGGGCTTTGTTGTAGACTGCCCGCTACCACTTCAAAAAGGGTCGTGCAGATGAATATCACCATCGTCACCGATGCTTGGAAACCCCAAGTCAACGGCGTTGTCCGTAACTACGAGAGCCTGACCAAAGTTTTCCGCGAACGGGGTAACAAGGTCACCTTTATCAGCCCGCTGGACTTTATGACGGTGCCATGCCCCACGTATCCAGAGATCTCCCTCGCGATATTCCCCAAGCGTAAGTTGGTCAAACTGCTGGAGGCCTCCAACCCCGAGCGCATCCACATTGCGACCGAAGGTCCTCTGGGCTGGGCCGCGCGCGCCTACTGCATCAAAAACGGCCTGCCGTTTACCACCTGTTATCACACCAAGTTCCCCGAATACATCCACGAGCGCTTTAGTATTCCGCTGGACTGGAGCTACGGTCTGATGCGTAAGTTCCACGATGCCGCCACGACCACGTTGATTAACACCGACGGTGTGTATGACGAGCTGACTCTGCGTCGCTTCAACCACTTGCGTAAGCGTCGCATGGGTGTGGATGGTAGAATCTTCCAACAAGGGGAAAAGGACTTTCTGAAGCACCTGCCGCGGCCAATTTTTGTCTGCCACGGACGCATTGCGGTGGAAAAGAACCTCGAAGCCTTCCTCAAACTCGATCTGCCGGGCACCAAGTTGGTTATCGGCCCGGGGCCGCTGCTGCCGTACCTGAAGAAAAAATATCCGGACGTTGTGTTCACCGGCTATGTACCGGATGAGGAGATGAGCAAGATGCTCGCCGCCAGTGACGTGATGGTTTTCCCCAGTTTCACCGAAACCTTTGGTCTGGTACAGCTGGAAGCCATGGCCTGTGGCCTGCCTGTTGCCGCCCTGCCGGTGACAGGTCCGAACGAGATTGTGGGCAAAAGCGGCGCTGGCGTACTGGATACCGATCTGCGTAAAGCAGCCCTTGCCGCACTCGACATCAATGGCGATACCTGCCGCAAGCACGCCTTGCAGTTCAAATGGGAAGATGGTGCGGACGACTTTTTGGGTGCCCTCACCCCCCTTGCCAAGAGCGCCTGATTAAGTAAACACCCCCGTGTTGCGGGGGTGTTTTTTAGGCGCGTTTTTTCTGTTTCATAACCGGAAAGGCCGCCGGGTCGAACAGGGCAAGATTATCCACAAACTGCTGTGTGGCATTCTGCCATGTAAACTGCTCGGCATGTTTACGGCAGGCTTTGTGGTCCAGCTCCAGTGCCTGCAATGCTGCGGCCTTCAGGTTGCTGGCCAGAACGCCCACAGGGGCCTTGCCAATGATGTCCTTGGGCCCTGTAACGGGAAATGCTGCAACAGGCAGGCCACAGGCCAATGCCTCCAGCACCACATTGCCAAAAGTTTCCGTTACGCTGGGGAAGACCATAACGTCGGCCGATTGCAGGTGGGCAACCATTTCCGTGTCCGACAGATGACCGGTAAAAATCACCTGCGGGTATTTGCGCCGCAGTTTGGGCAGGTCGGGGCCGTCACCGATAATGACTTTATGACCGGGCAGGTCGAGCTTGAGAAAAGCCTCGAGATTCTTTTCCACCGCAATACGTCCGTGGCAGATGAAGATGGGGCCGGTGAGTTCTGTCAGGCGGCTGCGGGGCGCAGGTTTGAATACTGTCAGGTCAACGCCGCGGGACCACAGAACCGGATTGTTGAACCCCCAGCCTTTCAGGGTCTCTATCATGGATGGGGCAGGGACCATGACCCGCTGGCCCGCATTATGGAAGCGGCGCAGGAGCGCATAACTTACCCCGACAGGCAGGCCGGAGCGGGCCTGCACATACTCCGGAAACTTGGTATGGTAGGCCGTCGTGAACGGAATGCCCTGACGCACACAGACGGCGCGGGCCGCCCAGCCCAACGGACCTTCGGTCGCGATGTGAATGGCGTTTTCGTTGCAGCGGTCGATCAGGCGTTCCATCTTGGGTCCGGCAAAGAGTGAGAGGCGGATTTCCGGATACGTCGGGCAGGGGATGGTTTTAAAGTCGTTCGGGGTGACAAAGGTCAACTGGCCGCCATTTTCGCGGATGATGCGCTGCGTGGTTTGCAGGGTGCGTACCACGCCGTTTGTCTGCGGCAGCCAGGCATCGGTGACGACAAGGGCGTTGATATGGCTCATAGGCATGGGGGCGGAACTCCTAACCGAGGTTTTTTAAATCGCTGAGGGTCAGCAAGGGTATCAGGGTGAGATTGTGGGCATTCAGCTCTTCCGTGGCCCCTTCCTCGCGGTCGACAACGGTCAGGACGTAGCTGACATGGCCACCGGCCGCGCGGATGGCTTCCGCCGCTTTCAGGATAGAACCGCCCGTGGTTGTGACGTCCTCAATCAAGACAGTATGGGCACCTTTGTAAAATACCCCGTCGATGAGCTTATTGGTGCCATGCCCTTTGGCCTGCTTACGGACGAAAAAGGCACCTTTAAGCATCTGGTCCGGGCAACGGGCACAAATACTGGCGACGAGGGGAATACCGCCTGTTTCCATCCCGCCAATCAGGTCGCAGTCCATGGGTTTGAGTTTCTCAATCATCAGGTCGGCGATAAGCTTGGCACCGCGGGTGTGCATGGCTGTGGGTTTGAGATCGATGAAATGGGTACTGGTCCTGCCCGAGGAAAGCTTGAACGGCACGTCGGATTCGCGGTACGAAAGGTCGGCCAGGAGCCGTAGCAGTTCGGACACAGCAGGCGTGTATTCTTTCAGGGTGTGGGCGTGCATGGTCTGTTTCCTTGTTCAAAAAGGTTCAGACAGTATATATGATTTACGTTCGCCCTGACAAACGGCGCAACAATAAGGACAAGCAGATGCGTATTGCCGTTATTTTTAATCCCGTTTCCGGCCGCTATAAAGTGGATGATGTGGCTGCGATCAAGGCAGCACTCCGTCAGGCCGGACATGATGTGACAGCTTATGCCTCCCGTCATGCAGGGGATATTGAAATACGCACGCGTGAAGCTGTGGAAACCAGCGATCTCATCATGGCTGTCGGTGGTGATGGGACATTTAATGAAGTCATCAATGGACTTGCCGGCTCTCAGGTACCTTTCCTGCCCGTACCCATGGGCACGGCTAATGTTCTGTCTTTCGAGCGCGGGTATGGCCGTAAACCTGCCGAGGTTGCCGCTGCTGTTGCGGCTATGAAAACAGTGACCTATGCGCCTGGTATCGCCAATGGCCGCCGATTTGTCCTGATGGCGAGCGCAGGCGCCGATGCCTGGGCCGTTCATCTTGTCAGCGGCAAACTGAAAAAATATGTCGGACCGTTGGCCTATGTCTGGTCCGGTCTGCTGGCGTTTATCAAACACGGCCGTCAGCGATATCGCGTAACGGTGGATGGCCGCCGACTGGATGTTGACGGTGTTATCATTACCCGCGCCCGTTACTACGGCGGCCCGTTTATTGTGGCGGCAGAGGCGAATATGGAAAGCGACCGCCTCTATGCCGTGTTGCTGGAGAGTGTATCCTTCTGGCGGATACCGCTGGTATTGCTGGCTGCCCTGCGCGGCAGGTTGGAACGGGTTGCAGGTGTACGGGTGCTGCGATGTACACAGGTCACTGTGACGGCGGACGGCCAGACGCCGTTCCAGACAGACGGGGATGACCGTGGCCTACTGCCTTTACAGGTAGCCGTAGACGACCGTGCCATCAAACTGGTGCAACCGGCACCAAAAGCAAAAGCCTAACCGCGCCCCAGCCAGATCAGCAGAATTGCCGACGCAACAAACAGGATGCCCGCCCAAATGTTGGAGCGGTCGGTAACGCCGCGCATTTTGTTGAAAGCCATCACCCACAAAGGGGCAGCCAGCGAGATGGTGGTTACATACGTCGGGTTGGGTGTCAGGTGCATGGCCATATTCTTGGTGACCATCGTGGTCAGGATAACAACCATCATCACCAGCCCGTACTTGATGGCGTGGGGAGTAAAAAACTCGTGCACGCGCAGGCGACGGGTTTGCCACCAGCGCCCTGCCATGGAAACGGTGCCCGCCATCAGGCTCACCGTAAAACCATAACCTACAATCCCGCCCCATAAGGCATCACCCACGTGGCTCATAGCCGTTTTGTTCAAAATATCGATAAACCCACCCATGACAATAACCGGTACCAAGAAACGGATGGCGCTGGCGCTGATGGGATCCTTGCGGAAAAACGCCATGGCCGAAACAGCCATGACAACGGCGAGAACAACACCTGCAAAGCGCACGGGTTCGGCTAGGAGCGCCATGCGGTAATCCGGCGCAATCGCCAGCCATAAGGCGAATCCTATCCAGATGCCCATGGGGCTGAGGCGGGACGTCGGCCCCGCGCCGAACTGGCGGGCGCTGTTAAAAACCATGGTGTCGCTGATGCCGACCAGCACGCCGTTGGTCAGAATGGCGGCGTAGTAGATGGGACTGTCCGGCAGGGGGATAAGGCAAACAACGGGCAAGAGGGCCAGAGCAACGCCAAAACCGCGCCAGAACATCAGCGTGGAGCCCGTCAGCCCGGCCTGCTGGTTGACCAGAACAAACCCTGCAGCACCAAGGCTTTTAAGGATGGCCCATGGCCACCAGAGCAGGAGCAGTAGCTCCATATGCGTACTCCTGTGCCCTAAGCGCGCAGCTGGGCGTTGAAGCGCTTGGTAGCAGCCTCCACCGCCTTGTCGCAAATGCCGGTAATGTCGGCTTCGGTCAGTGTCCGGTCGTCGGCCTGTAAGGTCAGGCTCACGGCGATGGATTTTTTACCCGCAGGCAGTTTATCGCCGCTGTAAACGTCGAACAGCTGGACGTTACGGACGATGTTCTTATCTACGTTGCGCAAGGTTGCCAGCAACTCGCCTGCAGGGGTGGTTGCGTCTACCACAAAGGCAAGGTCGCGGCTCACGCTCTGGTATTGGGACAGCACAAACGGTTTATCCTTCCCAACCGCTTTGGCGGCCAGATGCAGGTTCACCTCAAATGCGGCGACGGGCACTTTGATGCCCAGCTCCTTGGTCACCGCAGGGTGGATTTCGCCGAAAGTCATCAGCACATCCTTGCCCAGGCGGACAGAACCGCTGCGGGTGGGGTGGAAATAACCGGGCACGTTTGTATCCACCGGCATGCGGGTAATGTCGATACCGTAGGCTTCGAGCAGGGCATAGGCGTCAGCTTTAGCGTCGAACACGGTCGGCATGGCCTGCTGCCCCTGCCAGTGGCGTTGACCTTTGCCGAACAGGATACCTGCGGCACGCAGTACTTCCGCCCCGCCAGCGTGGTGGGTGCGGCCAATTTCGGCCAGCTTGAGGTTATCTTCCGCGCGGGAGACGTTTTTAACCGCCGCATCCAGCAAGCCAGCCAGCAGGCTGGGGCGCATGTCACTCATGGTGGCGGCGTCAATCGGATTGGCGAGTTTTAAATCGTCGCTGCCGCCCTCGAACAGCCTGGCCAGTTTTTCGCTGATAAAGCTGTAGGTAATGGCTTCCAGATAGCCTAGCGCAGCCATCTGGCGGCGGGCAATGCGGTCAAGGCGCAGCGCAGGAGCGCTGTCGCGTTTGCGGTTGAGTGCGGCTGCCGGCAGGACAGCGGGGATGTTTTCGTATCCGGCAAGGCGCAGCACTTCTTCCACCAGATCTTCCGGCGTGGCCATTTGGGTAAAATGCGGCGGTACGGCAACGGCGAACTGGCCACCGGTCTGTTCCGTCACGCCAAAACCCAACGCTTCCAGACTGTTTTTGACGTCCTGCGGCTGCATGGGCAGGCCACCGAAGCGGTTAACCATATCCGGGTCAAAATCAATTACTACGGGAGCGGGCACGGCGGTGCCGATTTGGGTCATGCCGACGATTTTACCGCCACAAAGCTCAACCACCAGATTGGCTGCGTGCAGGGCGGCGGGGATGGTCATTGCCGGATTGATGCCGCGTTCGAAACGCGCACGCGCGTCGGAGTGAATTTGATGAGCCTGCCCTGTTAGCGCGATGCGGGAGCGGTCGAACTGGGCGGCTTCGATGTAAATGCGTTTGGTGGCCTCGGTTGTGGAGGTTTCTTCTCCGCCAACAATCCCGGCAAGACCAATCACGCCACTGTCGTCCACAATAGTGATGTCATTGGCGTTCAGTGTGTGTTTGCCACCGTTGAGGCCATTCAGTTTTTCGCCCCCTTTGGCGGTGCTCACGCGCAAGGTGCCTTTGAGGGTATCGGCGTCGTACATGTGTAAGGGTTGGCCGAGGTCGAACATGACAAAGTTGCCGATGTCCACAATGGTGTTAATCGGGCGCAGGCCAATGCTTTCAAGGCGCTTTTTCAACCACGCAGGGCTTTGGCCGTTTTTTACGCCTTCAACCTCGATACCGCAGAAGAAATGGCAGCCGTCGGTCTCAATAGCTGCTTTTTGCTTGGCGGCCTGCTCGAAAGTCAGGGCGGTGACTGGCTCGATCAGACGGCCAAGTCCGGCGGCGGCGAGATCGCGGGCAATACCCAGTACGCACAGCGCGTCGCCGCGGTTGGGGGTGATGCTGACGTCAAAAATGGTGTCGGCTTCGCCCAATGTATCGGCAAACGCCGTGCCGGGGGCGGCTTTGGTGGCCAGCTCCATGATGCCGTCATGCTCGGTCCCTAAACCCAGTTCGCGGGCGGAGCAAATCATGCCTTTGGACTCTTGTCCGCGGATTTTGGATTCCTTGATTTTGAAGTCACCCGGCAGGACGGCGCCCGGCATGGCTACCGCAACGGTAAGACCGGCGCGTGCGTTTGGCGCGCCGCAGACAATCTGGCGCAGGCTGCCCTCGCCCACATCCACCTGACAGACGCCCAGACGGTCGGCATCCGGATGGGGAACGCGTTCTTTGATGTGGCCGATGACCACATGCGCGAAGCTCCCGCCCGTTGTTTCCACAGCTTCAACCTCGATGCCCATTTTGACGAGGGTATCGGCAATTGTTTGCACGGCAGCATCGGTTTCCAGATGGGTTTTGAGCCAACTGAGAGAGAACTTCATGGTCTATCTACTTCCTTGTATAACAAGTCTAAAAACTCAGGCCGCGGCAACGTCGCTCAGGCGATCCGGTGCGTCGCTGAACACACCGGCCACGCCCATGGCGTACAGCTCGCCCGCCAGAAGCGGGTCGTTGACGGTGTAAGCGAGTACCGGATAACCGGCTTCCGTCATTTTTGTCACATTCTCGGCATTCAGTGCGCTGTGGTGGCAATTGAGTGTGGCGCAACCGACGGCATCAAGCACGCTGCGGGTGCTGTAGCCGATTTTCTCGACCAGCAGGCCGCGAGGGATATGCGGGGCAACCTGACGGATTTTGTCCAGCTCCGGCACGTCAAAGCTGCTGACCAGCAACGGACGGGTGACGGGCCAGATGGTGTTGACCGTTTCCACCAGCGCGCGCGCTGTCATGCCCGGGCGGTTGGGGTCGGCTTTAATTTCCAGATTCACACCCATGTCCAGACTGATGAGCAGCAGCAGGGTTTCGGCCAGCGTGGGCACAGGTTCACCCGCGTAGGCGCTGTTGAACCATGTGCCGGCGTCGAGCTTTTCCAGCTCCTCTGCGGTCAGGCTGTCGATGGTGGCGTTAATGCCGGCAGTGCGGTTGAGCTCGTAGTCGTGCATCAGCATGGGCACGCCGTCTTTGCTCAGGCGCACGTCCACTTCCACCCAGTCGATGCCCAGCCGCTTGGCTTTACGAATACCAGCCAACGTATTTTCGGGCGCGTAATGTGCCGCGCCGCGGTGGCCGATGATACGGGGCAGAAGGTCCGGCATCATGACGATTATATCCGTGCAGCCGGTTTGCCGAAGTGCCGCAGGAAGGCGGCATGACTGTCATAAAACAGGCGCAGGTCGTTGATGCCGTATTTGAGCATGGTCAGGCGCTCCAAACCGCAGCCGAAGGCGAAGCCCTGCCATTGGGTATGGTCGATGCCGCCGTTGGCCAGTACATTCCGGTGCACCATGCCGGCGCCCAGTACTTCGATCCAGCCTGTGTGTTTACATACGCGGCAGCCGTTCCCGCCGCAGAAAATGCAGCCGATATCCACTTCGGTTGAAGGTTCCGTGAACGGGAAGTAGCTCGGACGCAGGCGGATTTCCACCTTGCGCTCAAAGTAGGTGGTCAGGAACGTTTGCAGGACGCCTTTGAGGTGCGCGAACGTCAGGTTTTTATCAATTGCCAGACCTTCAACCTGGTGGAACTGCGGTGTGTGGGTGAGGTCGGAGTCGCAGCGGAACACGCGGCCAATGGCCTGCACGCGCATGGGGGGCGTCATGTTCTGCATGGCGCGCACCTGCACGTTGGAAGTTTGAGTGCGCAGCAGACGGCGTTCATTCTCGCCCTTCAGGGGCTTGAAATAGAACGTGTCGTGGTCCTGACGGGCGGGGTGGTCATCCGGGATGTTCAATGCAGTGAAGTTGTTGAACTCGGTATCAATCTCCGGCCCTTCTACGGGGTCAAAGCCGAGCTCAGACAGTGCCTTCTCCACTTCTTCAATTACAAAGGACAGCGGATGCATTTTGCCGACAGGTCGGGCAGTGGCAGGCAAGGTGACGTCCACAGTTTCGGTCGCCAGCTTGGCGTCTAGCTCGGCACGTTCCAGTGCGGTCTTTTTGTCTTCGAGTGCGGATTGCACCTGCACCTTAACGTCGTTGACGGCCTGACCGAAAGTTTTGCGGGTCTCTGGATCCATGCCGCCGAGAGATTTGAGCAACTCGGTAATTTTACCACTTTTGCCCAGCAGGGTGACGCGGGCATCTTCCAGCTCTTTGAGGGAGTTAATGGCCCCGATATGGGACAGACTTTCACTTTGCAGGGTTTTCAGCTCTTGCATGGTCATCTTCGCTTGCGCATCGCTTTGATTAAAGACGGTTTACTATACCCAAAACAGGCCTCTGCGCCTAGTGCAGCCTTAAAAAAATCAGGGGCCTTGAGGGCCCCTGATTGTTGACCTTTACGTAAGGTCTTATTTGGCAGCAGCCAGTGCTTTTTTGGATTGCTCTACCAGAGCACCAAAAGCAGCAGGCTCGGTCATGGCCAAGTTGGCCAGCACCTTGCGGTCCACGTCGATGTTGGCTTTTTTCAAGCCGTTCATGAACATGGAGTAAGACATATCGTGCGCGCGGGTACCAGCGTTGATACGCTGAATCCACAAAGCGCGGAACGAACGCTTTTTGTTGCGGCGGTCGCGGTAGGCGTACTGACCTGCTTTTTCGACTGCTTGAACAGCGGTACGGAAGCAGTTCTTACGACGGCCACGGTAGCCTTTGGCCAGTTTCAGAATCTTTTTGTGACGGGCGTTGGATGTCACACCACCTTTAACACGGGACATGGTCTCTTTCCTCCGTCAGCGATTACAAATAAGGGAGCATGCGGCGGATGCGCGGTGCATCGGCCTCGTTCACCATAGACGTGCCGGCCAGACCACCGGAACGCTTGGAACCCATTTTGCTCAGTTCGTGGTTGTGGTACGCCTGACCACGCTTGATTTTGCCACTACCGGTGGCGGAAAAGCGTTTCGCAGCGGAACGCTTGGTCTTCATCTTAGGCATAATAATAGCTCCATAACAAAGCCATTGATCGGGCAAAATTGGCGGTTTTTCAACACTTAGGGGCCAAAGTTGCGGCTAAAAGGGCGCATACGGAACGCGCACTGGAGGGTATGTATACGCTGAACCTGTCAGTTTTTCAAGGCTAAAAGTACACTTTTTCTAATGACGGCCCCCATAACAGGATAACCGTAGGCCTTTTGGGGTACTGCGGTTGATAAGGGGGAAACAGCATGACAATCAAGTCTGAACTTGTTCAGCAGTTGGGCGGTCAGAAAATGACCCATTACCCGGGTGCCGAGGTTTTCCGTGCTGCCTCCACTCCCCAGGCTGTCGAAGGCTACAGCAATAACGAAATAGATGCCGCCGCACGCCTGCATGCCGCCTATAACGTGATGCATGATGCTGGCCACATAGCCAACCGCCGTAAAATGCAGGATGGCAGTGTGGAGCTGACTTTCCGGGACCAATCTACGCTGACCGTTGGCCGTGATCTGGCAGTACGTGACGTGACAGGTGCCAAACCCAATAGCCCATTCCGTCTGGATGGCGCCTCCGTCGAGCGTCTGGATGGTGCCATGAAAGACCACTTTATCGAAAAATACCGCGAGGAAGCGCGTGCAGGCTACGTGCCTGATGCCGCCGATACCCGCGAGCATGAGCAATCCCGCTAAGGGCCGGAGGCAGCAGCGTGCAGAAAGCAGATCGCACCATCCGACGTCATAAAAAGTACGACTGTTCCATTGTTGCAAACATTATGGACAGCTTCAGCGATGCGAGCACGATTGAGGTTGCTGTCCGTCACTTGCACCAGAAGTACCGGGTGCCCTTGCAGGACGCCTTTATTATGGTGACCGAGCAATTTGAGCAGACGGCTATCCGTTGGGCGCGCGTGCTGGCCAATGACGTGGCTGACATCAGCTACAACCACCGGGGTCTGAGTCACATCACGATCTCCAAGACAATCCGCTATGCCGTGCTGGCGGATAATTCGTCCCTGACGATTCAGCAGGATCCGGAAACTGGCAAATGGCTCGCTATTCAGGCCCAGATGCCTGTCGGTATGATTGGTATGACCTACCTGCATGGCGGCAAACTGCAGGATGCCCTTGATACGTTGGCGATTAACAATAATCTGGCGGTCCGTTCGCAGGCGGAGGCTTTCCTGATTGCCGCGGAGCGTACACGTCTGAGCCCGATTGCCGCGGCAATGTTCTTCTTCAAAATTGATCACTTCCCAAGCGCGGACTATGTAATTGGTGATCGTCATGGTGGCGGCCGTGCGCTGGCTGAAGTGAAAATGCCCGATGGTACATCTATCAGCTTTGAAGATGAAAGCAGCCCACAAGTGAACGGCGTATCGGAAAAATATCTGCGTCTGGACGGTCAGCTGGTGTCCCGCCATACGCTGGAGCGTCGTGTAGAGCGTGTGATGCAGGACCCGAATGTACAGATGATTTTTGGCTCGGTTCTGCGGATTATGGCTGACCAGCGCAAAAGGCGTGAAGCGGCCGTAGCAACGGCAACAGAGCATCAGCACGAAGACGAGTTTGTCGAGAAAGCCGAAGCGCTTGCTGTTTAGGCGCGGTTGCCTGCCATCAGTTGCGACATCAGTCTGCCAATGACCTGCGGCTGCTCCTGACGGCTGACAATCACATCTACCATTCCCTTATCCAACAGGTATTCTGCTGTCTGGAAACCTTGTGGCAGAGTCTCGCCAATGGTCTGCTGGATAACGCGCGGCCCTGCAAAACCGATGAGGGCGCCCGGCTCGGCCAGTGTAATGTCGCCCAACATGGCAAAGGATGCCGTCACCCCGCCTGTTGTCGGGTCGGTCAGCAGAACAAAGTAAGGCAAGCGGGCTTCTTTCAGTTTTTGCAGCGCTGCTGTGGTGCGGGCCATCTGCATGAGGCTGAGAATCCCTTCCTGCATGCGTGCCCCGCCCGAGGCCGGAATCGCCAGCAGCGGCAGATTGTGCTTCAACGCAGCTTCTGCGGCGGCAACAACGGCTTCACCAACTGCTGTACCCATAGAACCGGCCATAAAGGCGAAGTCAAATACACAGACGATGCAGGGAGTACCGCCGATTTTGGTGCGGGCGACATAAAAAGCATCCTTGCGGCCAGTAGTTTTAACCGCGTCTTTAATACGGTCGTTATAGCGTTTGAGGTCACGGAACTTGAGCGGGTCTTTGGCCGGCAGCGGGACCTCGATTTCTTTGGCGGAACCGGCATCCAGCAAATAAGCCAGTCGCGCGTCTACACTGATGCGCAGATGGTGCCGGCAGCTCGGGCACACGCCCAGGCGTTCCGCCAGTTCCTTTTGGTAAATCATCTCGCCGCAGGAGGGACACTTTTCCCAAATGTTTGTAGGCACCTCGCGTTTGGTACGGGTGGCAATCTTCGGGCGGACCAAATCTGTTAACCAGCTCATGGGGGCTCCTTATCACGGTCAGTCTGGCATTATGGGATAAATTGTGCCGAATGCAAGACCCGAGCAGCAGGTATGTTTTTGTGGCGTTTTACAAGAAGTTGCCGTAAAACAGTTGGGCATTTATTGCCAACAAACCGACCTAGGAGAGTACATCATGGCGATTGAAAACGTAATTACCGGTAAAAACCCGCCGGAAGACGTCTACGTTATTATCGAGAACCCCCGTCACAGCGCCCCTGTGAAGTACGAAATGGACAAGGACACCGGTGTTCTGTTCGTTGACCGCTTTACCCCGACGCCGATGTTCTTCCCTGCCCACTATGGTTACATTCCGCACACACTGGGTGGCGACGGTGACCCTGTTGACGCTTTCGTTGTGACCGACATTGATGTGGTGCCCGGTTGTGTTATCCGTGCCCGCCCTGTGGCTGTTCTGGTGACCGAAGACGAGTCCGGCATGGACGAGAAGGTTGTTTGCGTACCCCACACCAAGCTGGACCGCCGCTTTGAAAAAATTAAAGATGTGAACGATCTGGAAGATCTGCTGAAAGACCAGATGAAGCACTTCTACGAGAACTATAAGGGTCTGGAATCCGGCAAATGGGTTAAAGTAACCGGTTGGGAAGGTGTGGACACCGCCCGCAAGGTTATCGCCGACGGTGTGGCCCGCCTGAAAAAAGGCGCTGCATAAGCAGCCAGCCAATGCAAAAGCCCCCGCACTGCGGGGGCTTTTCGTTTTTCAGCTCAGGCGGAAGTGCCAGTAGCGCACATGCGGGTTTTCCGCAAGGCGTGCCGCGTAATTATCGGCACGTTCGTTATCCCGGAAGTGCATGACCTTCGTATCGCCCACGCCCCACAGGCTGCTCCACATGGTGAATTTTGGGGCCGTGACCAAAAACCAGATGTAGGCGCGGCTGTTGACATACGGCACATGGCCGATGCGGGTGCCGAGCAAGCGGTTGACGGTGTTGTCCACCAGCCAGCTGATGCTCTTGTACATGAAGGTGTTGCCAAGGGGCATGATTTCGCAGACGGTCAGGTCGGACTCGACCAGAATCAGGTCGGTGAAACGGTCCCGCGTCACCGGCGACTGCGGGTAGCCCTTGGCCTGCCAGTCCAGCAGACCCAAGGACCAGTGCAGGCCCTCACGTGCGTTATCGGAAAGCTTCTGCCCGCTGGAGGTCGCCAGCTGGCTCGTGCGCTTTGGGGTAATCATCGGATGTTACTCCGTCAGGGGGAGGAAACGGAAAATCATCAATTGGAAAAGGTGATGGCGGAGTGTGCCGTATCTAGGCGGCGCGTGTCAAGGTGATGGGGGCGGCTTTGTCCCATTTCTGGCATTGGGGGCAGTGCCAGAAAACCTTTTGTGCGGAGTATCCGCAGCTGCGGCATTGGTAGGCCATAAAGTTGCGGGTTTTGGCTTCGAGGTGGTTTTGCAGAATATCCAATGCTTCCTGTGTGCGCCCCAGGTCTTTCAGTTGCGCGCTGAATGCATTGGCAACCTCTACGGTTTGCGGGTGGGCGGTGTACACTTCTTGTAGCACAGCGCAGGCATCCGCCGCGCGGTCTTGTCCGACCAGCCATTTGGCATACCCGGCAGCCGTACGCCAGTCCGTTTTGGGATTCAGGGCAGCCGTGCGCCATAGGGTGTCGAGCTTTTTCGTGTCTTTGGCAAAAGCTTCAAGCATCAGCGGTTCCATCAGGTGGAACAGCTCTGGGCGGATATCCACGCTGTCAGCAACCAGGTTCTGGGCATCACTGCGGTTCTTTTCCGCCAGATACAGGCGGAGCATACCCATGCGTGCGGGCATACAGCCCGGGTGTTTGGCCAAAGCCTTGCTGTAGCTCAGCAGGGCCTGTGTCGGAGTGCCGGCTTTTTCTTCCTGTGCGGCAATGGCACACAGCAGGTGGGCGTGTGCGGCCTTGTCGGCGCTGGATTTGCTCATTTTTGCGCGGATGCGCAAGGCGTCATCCCACCGTTTTTGGCGTTCAAACAGCTCTGCCAGCTGGGTCAGTGCCTTGATGCGCTCGGGGCTTTCTTTTTCGGCATTCTTGGCGGCGTTGCGGAACATGTCTTCCGCACGGTTCATGATGCCGGCCTGCATGTAATCCAGTCCGAGCGCATACATAGCGGCGTTACGCTGCTCTGCTGGCAGGCTGTTGCGTTCCAGAATCGACTGGTGAATCTTTGTAGAACGGTCAAACTCCCCACGGGCGCGGAACAGGCTGCCCAGGGCCATGTAGGTGTGTACGGTATCCGGTTTGAGCTCGGGCATTTGCGACAATGTAGCGATTGCCTGATCGGAAGCGTTGTTGAGGACAGAACCGAGGCCGCGGGCCTCCAGGCGGCTTGTGGAGCGGGGACGCAGAATCAGGCCAACCACGAAAGCACAAACGAGCGCCGGCAGGACCATCAGCCAGAATTGCGCCTGCAAAACAAACGGCGGAATAAAATCAGACGTGAGGATATCCGGTGTCATTCAGGCAGGGTATCCACGGGTTGGGCCTTGCGCAGTGGGCGATGGCGGCCCAGAAGACCGGCAAAAAAACCACAGAAAAAGCCGGTCGTCAGGACGGCGAACACGAGCAAATAAGCAGGCACAGTCACAGGAGCGTCAAGCACGCTGATGGTAATGTCCGAGGTGTTTTCCAACGCAAAAAGGGCGCCGATGGCCAGCAGGACAGTCGCCGCAAAGCGGCGTAACCACAGGCCGATAGCAGGGGTCATTTGTCGTTCAGACGCTCTTTAAGCTCTTTCCCCATTTTAAAGAACGGGGTGCGTTTGGCAGGTACTTTGACTTTTTCGCCGGTACGGGGGTTGCGGCCCAGACGTGCGTCGCGCTCGCGCACGGAAAAGGCACCAAAACCACGCAGTTCAACGCGTTCGCCACGAGTCAGGGCTTCGGCAATCTCTTCCAGTACGGTGTTGACCACGCGCTCCAGATCCTGGTTGTGCAGGTGCGGGTTGGCGGTGGACAGGCGTTGAATCAGCTCGGATTTGGTCATGGGGTTTCTCTCCGTTAAGGCTTATGGATGGCCAGTGCACCGCCGTAAAACAGAGCCTTAAGGTGTTTTGGCAGTAGGCTTTGACCTTCCAGAATCTCGTTCATCAGACTGGATTTTTCCTCCAGCTCGAACGTGATTACAGGTATATCTTGGCTAATTTTATGCTCGGTTTCAAGCCACTTACGTACTTCAGGGCGGCCGCCAATGGCGTCAACCATGTGGAGTTTCAGAGCTTCAGCGCCAATAATCACGCGGCCATCGCGGATGGTCGCAATGTCATCTTCTGTCATATCCGGGCGGCGGGACTGCACTTTTTCAAGGAAAATGGTCATCAGTTTGTTGACGACTTCCTGCAGGTGCGCGCGGTCGCTTTCGGAGCGTTTATAGGTGGGCGATGTGATGGCTTTCAGGGCACCGCTGGTAATTTCGTCTGACTTAATGCCGATTTTGTCGGTCAGTTCGGTTACATCCACAAGCGGCATCAGAACGCCGACGGAGCCTGTGAGTGTGGCTTCGTTGGCAACAACGTAGTCCCCGGCAAGGGAGGCCAGATAACCTGCGGAGGCAGCCACGGTGCCCATGTAAACAGTGACGGGTTTACCGCTGTCGGATACGCGGCGCAGGGCCTCGAACAGCTTCATCCCGCCGACCATGGTACCGCCGGGAGAGTCGACAAATACCATCAGGGCTTTGGCTTTTTTATCTTTGGAAATGCTGTCGATGACGCCTTCGGCATAGGGGGAGTGGGTCATCATGCCGGTAATCTCGATCTGGGCGATGTAGGACTTGGGCAGGGCAGTTTTGTACTCGGCCGTGCCAGCCAGAGAGATAACCAGAAGAACGAAAAGAATTAAGGCAAATAAACGCCAGCGTCGCCGGCTACGGTCTAACCGTAGCGCGGCGACGAAGTCCTGTACAGATGCGGACATCTAGCGTGTTTCCGACAAGTTATTTTTTCTTGGCGGATTTTTTGGCGGCGCCCAGTGCGTCGGCCAGGACATCACCCAGCGAACCTGCACCTTCATCACCACCTGCGTAGGCTTTAACGGCTTCTTTCTCTTCAGCCATTTCCAGCGCTTTGATGGACAGGGTTGCGGCGCGTGTGCGGCCGTCAACCTTGATCACCTTGGCGTTGACAGAGTCGCCAACGTTAAAGCGGCTGGTGTTTTGCTGGTCGCGGTCACGGGCAATATCACGCAGAGAGATAGTGCCGGTCATGCCGTCTTCCAGTTCAACAGTCAGGCCTTCGCCGGTTACTTCGGTTACCTTGGCGGTAACGGTAGCACCTTTCTTCGGCCCTTCTTTACCGGCCATCGGGTCGTCGCTCAGTTGCTTAACGCCCAGAGAAATACGTTCTTTCTCAATATCGATGGTCAGTACTTTGGCTTTGATTGTATCGCCTTTTTTGTACTCTTTCAGAGCTTCTTCGCCGGACTTGTCCCATGCCAGGTCGGACATGTGGATCAGGCCGTCGATCTCTTCGGTCAGGCCGATAAAGATACCGAAGTCGGTGATGTTGCGAACAACGCCTTCAACTTCAGCACCTTCCGGATGGGCGGCTGCGAAAGCGTCCCACGGGTTGGCCTGGCACTGTTTGAGACCCAGGGAGATACGACGCTTCTCGCGATCGATCTCGAGCACCATGACTTCCACTTCCTGAGAGGTGGACAGGATTTTGCCCGGGTGTACGTTTTTGCGGGTCCAGCTCATTTCGGAGACGTGGATCAGGCCTTCAATGCCCGGAGCCAGTTCTACGAATGCGCCGTAGTCGGTAATGTTGGTCACAGTACCTTTAACTTTGGCACCCAGCGGGAATTGGGCGTCTACCTTGCTCCAAGGATCGTCGCTCAGTTGTTTCAGGCCCAGCGATACGCGCTTGGTTTCCTCGTTAAAGCGGATGACTTTAACTTTGATAACCTGACCAACATGCAGCACTTCCGACGGATGGCTGATACGGTGCCATGCAATGTCGGTGATGTGCAGCAGGCCGTCGATACCGCCCATGTCGATGAACGCACCGTAATCGGTGATGTTCTTGACCACGCCCTCGAGCACTTTGCCTTCGGTCATGTCTTTGAGCAGCTCGTCGCGGGCTTCTGCACGGGATTCGTCCATGATGGCGCGGCGGGAAACGATGATGTTGCCACGCTTGCGGTCCATTTTCAGGATTTGGAACTCCAGCGGGGTGTGCATCAGCGGGTTCATGTCGCGTACAGGGCGGATGTCCACTTGGGAGCCCGGCAGGAAGGCCAGAGCGCCTTGAACGTCCACGGTGAAACCACCTTTAACGCGGCCGAAAATGATACCGGTGACGCGCTGTTGGGCTTCGTATGCTTTTTCCAGCAGGCCCAGGGCTTCTTCGCGTTTGGCTTTCTCGCGGGAGATGTTGGCTTCGCCATGCTGGTCATCCAGTGCGTCCAGATACACCTCTACCTCGGAGCCAACTTTAACGCTGGGCTCGGTTTTGCCATGCTCGATGAATTCTTTAACCGATACGCGGCCTTCGGCTTTCATGCCGATGTCGATAACGACGATGTCGTTTTCAATGGCAACGACGATACCTTTTACCACGCTGCCTTCTACCGGAGTTTCGGAGGAGAAGGTGTTGTCCAGCATGGAGGCGAAGTCTTCGCTCATCGCCTTTTTGATCAGTTCTGGGTTAACACCCTGAAACTCGCGCTGTTCGCTCATAATCATGTAATTTCCTTTTTGGTCCTGCTCGGTAGGGCGCACCGCCAGTCCCGCTGTTGTTTGGTGTTCATCTTTTAAACCTGCCTGCGGTGCCCAAACCGCCAGCAGGGTCTTAAAGTCTTTTACGAGGCGCTTTTATTGGCACGGGCGCGTTGTTTTTCAACCACGGCGCATGCTTTTGCAAACACATCGTCGATGCCGAGGTCGCTGGTATCCAGCAAGATGGCATCGTCCGCCGCCTTTAGCGGCGCGTCACTGCGGTTGCGGTCACGGTCGTCCCGGTCGATGATTTCGGCCAGAACCGTTTCGTAAACAGCCTCACGGCCTGCCTCGCGCAGTTCTTTCACGCGCCTTTGTGCCCGAATTTCGGGCCGAGCGTCAAGGAAAAACTTGACCTCTGCGTGGGGGCAAATGACGGTTCCGATATCCCTGCCATCCAGAATGACTCCCCGTGCCGTGCTGTGGGTGGCGGCGAAATGGACCTGAAAGTCCTTGAGCGCGGCTCTCACTGCGGGAATCGCGGAAACAACGGAAGCTGCCTGACCCACGTCCTGTGTGCGCAGCTTGGTGGTGACATCCTGGTCTGCAATAAATGCACGGAACGACCCGTCTACGGGCTTGAAGTTGAAATCAAGGCCCTGCGCAGCGCTGGCGGCTGCTGTTGTATCGGCAGGGTTCTGGCCTGCCATGAGGACGCTGAGGCCCACGGCACGGTACAGGGTGCCTGTATCCAGATAGCTCATGCTGTAGTGTGTGGCCAGTTTCTTGGCCAACGTTCCCTTGCCAACACCGGCCGGACCGTCGATAGCAATAATCATGCGGGCTCTCCCGTTTTCAATAACGGGGCCAAAAGTATCATTTGGCAGAGGGATCGTCCAGTTTGGTGCGCTGTTCGTCGTCGCCGTCGTTCGGCACAAAAGTGGCTGGATCCACTTTTCGCTTGGCCGGTTTGGGTTCCAGAAAGTCCGGCAGCAGCTGGCTGCGATGGTCGTCCGGCAGCATACCTTCCTTGCTGGGGCGCATGCTCATGCGGAAGGTGATAATCAGGGTCAGGATACCCAGGAGCATGGGCAAGGGCGATGGCAGGTCCAGACCGGTCAGGGCCTCAAACGCCCCCTCGGCAAAGCTCAGATAAACAATCCAGACAGACCATAATGCCATGCCGCAGTCCCGTAGGCGGCGGACCATCATCGGGAACAGCAAGAAAGCCACACCGTAAATTGTTATCAAGGCCGCCCAGTCAACAGTGTGCGGGCCTTGCGGTTGCTGCAACCGCTGCAACAGGGCCATCGGGTCGCTATTACCGGATTTGACGGCCAGAGCCGCGCCCTCCATGTCGGCAATCATGATGAACAGGTAAGGGAGTGTCGAGATCATCAGGACGATATTAAAGACCACCCGGTCTGTGCGACCACGCAGAGAGAAAAATTGCCGGATAATAAGGGACAAGTCGTCGAGCATGGGAGTTGCTGCCATGTTTTTAGAAAAGAACCAGAACCCATTATACGCCCACACAGACAGTTTGGTGAGAGGGAATATTTGAGATGACATAAAATATTTCTGTTCTCTTTCCGGTCCGTCTGCCGTGTAATCGTATACATGAGCGTTGCAGTACCACCAGAACGGTCGTTCGGCGGCTGCAAGGCTGATAGTTGATAGGGTAAAAAAATGATGAAGAAGGACTCTTCCTGCGGTTCTTGCGCAACTCCTACCAAGACAGCTGCCAAAACCACCACTGCCAAGCCGGCTGTACAAGCTAAGCCAGCTGCCAAACCAGCTGCCAAACCGGCCCCGCGCGGGAAGTAACCTCCGGCTGACCAAGCCAGTTCACACACCACCCGTTTGGGTGGTGTGTTTTTTTGTCAGGTATGGCTTGGGGTCAAACCTATAAGTATGTAAGGGAAGCAGGACAAAACTGAGGGGTTGCCAATGACTGACCGTTTTGATGATGTGCGCCAAAGCACGGAACGCGTGCGTGGTGACGACGTGCGCCTGAACAGGCTGGAGTCGGAACTGGGGCGCCATTTTGATGAAAGACGCGGCGGGTTTACACAGGCTTTCCAGAAAGATCTGGATAATCTGAAAGCGGATATATTGACCCAGCAGGATGCCAAAGAAACCAAGGCACCCAGCTATGTGTCCAAGAGTGGCGGCATTTTGCCCGCAAGTTACAAACCCCACCACGACATTCTTCTTTCCGATGAGATGAAGGGATTAGATAGCCGGCAGATAGAAAACAGCACGGGCTTTAGGGCCATGCGTGCCGGTCTGGAACAGCAGGGATTGACCTGCGAGGTGACGACCCAGAAAGTCTGGGACGATGGTGCTTACGGGCCACGTGCAGACGAAGGTGCGTTTGCCCGCTGCGTAACCGTTCGCCATATGGAAGGTGCAGAGTTGCGCGACCCGCTGCCCCATGGCCTTGAACACGTCGCAAGCCGTGAACCAACAGCACAGGACTTGGCGCGTAAAGCAGACAATGATGCAAAATTGCGCCAGTTACGTGACGAGTTGCGCCAGCGGCATCAGCAGCCGCAGGGCGTTGTGGGGCGTGTGAAAGGTTTCTTTGGACGGTTTCAAAAGTCGTAAAAAAAAGACAGGTTGCATAAAAAAAACGCCGCCCCATTCGGGGCGGCGTTGTCGTTTGCTTAGTTCCCGCCAACGATGACGGTGGTCAGCTTGTCGGGGCTCAGGTGCCGTTGGACGGCACGCAGAATGTCCGCCTTGGTCACTGCCAGAATCTTGTCCACACGGGTATCCATGTAGTCAAGCGGCAGGCCTTCCAGCTGCATCAGGTCCAGGTAGCTCATGATGGTGCTGTTGCTGCCCATCCGGATGGGGAACTCCCCGGCCAGATAAGCCTTGGCATTCTTGAGCTCCTCGTCCGTAACGCCGTCGCCGACCAGTTTGGCCAGCTCGTCGCGAACGATGTGGATGGTGGTGTCGACGGTAGCGTTCTTCACGCCCGTCTGCACCATGAACATCCCACGCTGCTTGATGCTCCAGATGTTGCTGCCGACACTGTAGGCAAGGCCACGCTTTTCGCGCACCTCGTCCGTCAGCCGCGACTCGAACCCGCCACCGCCGAAGATGTAGTTGGCCACATGCAGCGGCCAAAAGTCTTCGTGGTCACGGGGCAGGTCCAGCAGGTGCCCCATCAGGATGGTGCTCTGCGGAACCGGCACTTCGATGCGCTTCAGGCTGGGGTTGACCGGTGTGGTGATCACCGGCGCCTGCCAACGGCCGTCGCCTTGCGGCATGTCGGCCAGGTAGGTGTCGAGCAGGTGGCTCAGCGTTGCCGCGTCCACATCACCCACAACCGAGATGACCGCATTGCTGCGGGTCACACACCGGCTGTGCAGCGCCTTGACGTCCGCAGCCGTAAGGCCGCTGACGCTGTCGACCGTCCCGTTGTCGGGGCGGCTGCGCGGGTTGTCACCGTAGACGAGGCGGGCGTACGCCTGACCGGCAATTGTGTCCGGATCGGTGGCGTCGTCCTGCAGACCGGAGATGATCTGCTGCTTCATCCGTGCGGTGTCACCGTCGGTGAAGTCCGGGTGCAGCACAGCCTTGCCGTACAGGGCAAAGCTGCCATCGAGCTTGGTCGACAGCGACCGCAGCTTGACGCTGAGGTATTCGCCGCCGGCCTCGCCGCCGATGCTGGTTCCCAGATCTTCCATCTTGCGGGTGAACGTCAGCGTGTCCATGCCGGCGACGCTCTCGTTGAAGAGCGTGCTGGTCAGGTGCGCCAGACCTTCTTTCCCGTTGGGATCGAAGAGGGGACCGCAGCTGAAGGTGATGTTCACGTCGACCATATGCGGGGTCGGCGTGGTCACCAGCAGTGCCTTGAAGCCACCGGGTGTGGTGACCTGCTGAACCTCCGGCGCAGCCTCGGCCGTGGCGGAAAAGCCCAGCGCCACGACGGCGCCGAGCAGGAGTGCACGGAGCTTACTCATGGGTGGGTTCTCCCGTCAGTTCGGCACGGGGCGTAAGATACGCCGTGGTGCTCTGGTTGATGTCGAAGGCCTCGCGCGCAGCGGTCATGATGTCCGCCGCTGTGGTTTCGTCCTGAATCTGAATCCAGTCATTCAGGGTCGCAACCGCGCCGCCGCCAGTCAGGTAGTTGCCTACCAGACGTGCAGTGGCACCAACGCTGTCCTTGCTGTACTCCAGCGCCGCCATGGTCTTGATCTTCAGGCGGTTCAGATCGTCCTGGGTGAAGCGCTGCTCGGCCAGCCAATCGGCAAGTGCCGCATCGATGGCCTTCTCCAGTTCGGCCAACGTCACGCCCGGGGCGGGCACGCCGTAGACCGTCATGCTGGATTCGCTGCGGGTTTCGTTATTGTAACCCACGCTCACGTACAGGGCTTTCTTCTCCTGCAGGATCAGACGCCGTTGCAGGTAGCTGGTCTGACCCTCCGACATCAGTCGGACGGCAAGAGCCAGAGCGACCGACTTGCGCTGGTCGCCTTCGGCGCCGGCAAGGCCGGCAAAGGCACCGCCCACACGGTACTGACGCACCATGATGGGGTTACCCGCCTGCGGGTCGACCACGGTCGGCATCCGCTTGGGTGCCGTCCACTTGGGCTCGGCGTAGCCGTTGTTGACGAACGGCGGGTTGCCGTGCGCCAGCGTGCCGAAGTGCTCCTGCGCCACCTGCTTGGCCTGGTCCAGCGTGATATCGCCCACCAGCACCAGATAGGCATTGTTGGGGACGTAGTTGGTCTTGAACCAGTTCTGCAGGTCGCTCAGCACCCAGCCGTTGATGTCGGTCATCGAACCGATGACCGGACGGCCGTACGGATGGTTCGGCAGGTGATACTGGGTGAACTTCTCGAAGAAGCGCGCCTGCGGGTTGTTGTCGGTCCGCATGTCGCGCTCGGCGATGATGGCGCCACGCTCCTTCTGGAAACGCGCGTCGTTCAGCTCCAGGTTGGCCCAGGTCTCGCCGTACAGCCACAGGGCGTCACCCAAGTAGCGGGTGGCGACCGTGGCCACGTAGCACGTGCGGTCCTGCATGGTGAAGGCGTTCACGCCCACGCTGCCCCGCTGGGACAGGAAGGCGCTGTACTGGCCTTCGGGCATGTTGCGCGAGCCGTTGAACCACGAGTGTTCGAAGGCGTGCGCCAGGCCACCCATGCCGAGCGGCTCGTCGAAGGAGCCGACCTTGAAACACAGGTTGATGGCCACACGTTCGGCGCGGTGGTCTTCCACCACGGCGACCGTCAGGCCGTTGTCGAGAACGGTGCTCTGCACGTTGGTGCCTTCCAGCGCGTTGGCCTGCGCACCCACCGTGAGGGTGAGGGCAAGACCAGCCGCACCGGCAAGCGCCAGTACAGACCGTTTGAGGAAAGAAGAGAACATGAGGGCAGTCCCTTTCTGTTGGGTTGTATGCCGCAAAAAGTAGAAAGAGGATAACAGAAGCTGCCACGCCATAAAACCATGTAAGAACACAAGGTTGGTGAAAGCAGGGTCGTTAGAAAAAGCATGAAAAAGATGGGCAGAAAGCTGCTTAATAGATAGTTGTCGTGCAAAATGTCGTCCTATGCAAGGGGTATGTATACAATTAGGTGCGCTTTTTTACAAAAAGACCTTGCCAAGCTCCCCCGCGATGCAGTAAACACAATCTGCTTTTCTTGATACGTGGGGCTATAGCTCAGCTGGGAGAGCGCTTGCATGGCATGCAAGAGGTCAGCGGTTCGATCCCGCTTAGCTCCACCAAGAAAATCAAAGGTTAAAAAGATAAGGCGCCCGAAGGCGCCTTTTTTTAGTTTACAGGTTACAGGGGCTTGGGCGAGAGTTTCTCGACCTTGCTTTCCTGCACTTTGGACAGTGGTTCTGCTGCCTTGATGGCATCAATCCATTTGCCCAGTGTGTGGTGATACTTGGCTTGCACACGGTTACCCATCTGTTCCAGCTCTTGCCGGTCGGCCGGGCTCATGCTGACAAATTTTACACCTTCTGCAGCCATTTGGGCTTTGCTGTCCTGCTCCTGCTGGATTGACAGAGCACGTTCCTGCAGGGCAAGGGTCTGTGCCTCTTCCTGCACGATGTTCTGCTGGTCCGGTGTCAGGCTGGCAAACATAGGCCCGTTGAAGACAATCATGGTCAGGTACAGGCTGTGGTGTGTTTCCAGCACAGTTTTGATGGATTTGGCCACTTCCGGGTGGCGGTACTTGTAGGTAGCAATCCGGTTCACTTCAGCTTCTTCTGCCTGAATGTCGCCAGTTGAGTGCATCTTGGCCCAGCCGGCATCATCATACAGGGGGGTGTACACATACTGCAGGCCCAGTTGGTCCATGGCATCCAGACTGAAGCGTCCGCCACGCAGACGCATCTTCTGGCCTTTAAGCTCTGCAACCGAATGGATGTCTTTTGTCGAATACACATCGCGGAAACCGCCGCTGTATGTAAAGGACAAGCCACGCACCCGCCCATTGGAGCCGTCATAGACTGACTGGCGCAGGTCCTGACCTATTCTACCATCCAGCACTTTGGCAGCGTGTTCATGGGATTTAAACAGCATAGGCATATCCAGCACGTCCAAATCCTGACTGATAGGCAGGAAGTATTTAATGGCAATCTGGCTCATGGCTGTTTTGCCCAGATAAACTTCGTCCAGTGCCTGTTGAAAATCCGGCGAGTAGGCCGATGGAGCAAATACACTGATATCCAGCTCACCATGGGTCCGTTCACGAACGCGGTCGGCAAATTTTTCGATAAGTTTGACGTTCTCAACATTCTCCGGCTTGTGGGCCATAACAAACTCGAGTTTACGAACGGCCTGTTCAGCGGCAGAGGCGCTTATCGGCAACAAAAGTGCGGCAACCAAAGCGAGGGCTTTAAAGCGGTACATCATTCAATCTCCATCCTGCCCGTTGGTTTCATGGGTCATAGGTTTATAGGGCCACGCATTAGGCCGAGAACCGACATCCCTAACGTGTCCCATAGCATAGCCTGCGCAACCAACGATGACAAGGCGCTGCAAATAAAACAGGCACCCTGAAAAGGGTGCCTGTCGTAGGGTGGTTTTGGCAGGTTAGAGCGGCTTGGCAGCTTTGCTGTCCAGTTTGCTTTCCTGCACTTTACCTGTAGGTGCCGCTGCCTTGATGGCTTCAATCCAGGGGCCAAGGTACTGTTCGTTCTTGGCTTGGACTTTTTCACCCATGGTGTTCAGGATTTGCTTGTCAGCATCCGACATGCTGACAAATTTCACGCCGTCAGCTTCCAGCTTGGCTTTGTAGTCCTTCTCCTGCTGGATAGACAAATCGCGTTCCTGCACGGCCAGTACCTGAGCCTCCTCTTGCAGGATTTGTTGCTCCTGAGGCGTCAGCTTGGCGAAGCGTTCACCATTGATGGTGATCATGGTCAGGTACAGGCTGTGGTTGGTTTCCAGCACAGTTTTGATGTACTTGGCCATTTCAGGTGCCTGATGCTTGTAAGAGTAAATACGCAGGGTCTCGGCCTCTTCGGCTTCTATACCACCATCGGCATGCTTTCTCGACCAGTCGCTGTTAAAGTCGCTGCCTGGTGCGGTATAAACAAAGTTCAGACCCAACTCATCCATGGCGTCCTGGCTCAGGCGTCCGCCTTTCATGCGCATGTTCAGGCCCTTCAGTTCGGAGACCGAGTTGATGTCATGCGTCGAATAGATGTTGCGGAAGCCGCCACTATACGTAAAGGATAAGCCTTTCAGGTGGCCGTTGGAATCTGCAAACACAGTGTCGCGGAGCTTCTGGCCAATCTGGCCGTCCAGAACGCGGGTTGCGTGTTCGTGGGATTTGAAGATCATCGGCATGTCCAGAGCTTCTACAGCAGGGCTGAAATGCGCAAAGTGTTTGGCCGAAATCTGGCTCATATCAGCGCGGCCTGTGTACACATCCTCAAGGGCGCGTTTGTGCGCGTTCTCAAATTCATCACCGGCGCCAGTTGGGGGCGGTGCAAAAATGCTGATTTCCAGCTCACCGTTGGTCCGTGCTTTAACCCTGTCAGCAAATGCCTGAATAAGGTTAACGTTATCCCGGTTATCCGGCTTGTGGGCCATAACAAAGTTCAGATGCTCCACAGCCGACGCGCTCAGCGGCAACACACTGGCAGCGGCCAGCAACAGCGCAGAAAGCTTTACGATTTTCATAGTCCTAACCACCCATACTTATTGAGAGTTATCTTCTTATGTATTCAGCTACCAGCTTTTTCATTTTATTTGGCTTACGGGTATCAGTATGTCGTTATGTTAATGCTTTGGCAACCGCCTACACGGGTTTAAAAACCATCAGCCAGAAAATTACTAACACGGTGGGGAAGGCAAGACACCCAAGCAGGAGCCACCAGCGAAAGAGGTGCCGGCAGCGGTCATCCGGTACATTATCTTTACCAAGATGTATTTGTATGGCGACGACAGGTACCCAACAAAGGCCTGCAAACACGTACAGGGCCAGCGCCCAAATGATCCAGCTTTCACTCAGGCTATAACCACCCAAATGTACGAGCAGCAAACCGCTCAGTAACTGAATGATCACGGCAGGGGTGGTGAAGAGCCAATCTGCCAGCACAACATGGCGGACGGTAGTTCGGCGGTGCTGTGGCTGGGCTTGCAGGTGTGCCATCAACATGTAAAACGCGCTACCGATTCCCGTACCGAATAGAATGGTAGAAGAGACAATATGTATCCATTTCGTGAGTAGGTACCAGTCAGCGGTCATACCGGCGTCCTCCATTGGCCATAAACAACAAAATCGTTGCTGCAATAAGCGGGATATTTTTTAAAAGCGGTCCATAGGGGTGCATCCACCATTCTGGGGCACTTATGCTTAGGAAAACGCTGTAAAACAGCATCAACATGATTTGCAACACATACACAGGCGTTGCCGTACGTTTGATGAACATGCCAAGCCCAAGCAGAACATCTGCGCTGAGCGAGGTGACGAGTAGAATATCAGCGGTGCGTCCGGTTATGCCGCTCTGGGCAAAATAGTCCAGCAACACGCTGTGCGGTGTTATAACAGAGGGGATAAGCCCACTGGCTATCCACATAAAGGCAAGGCTGGCATTCAGGAGCGGTAGCGCAAAAAACAAGCGGGCTGCCAACGCTTGCGCAGGGGTTGCCGGGTATTTGTGTAAAGCATTGTCCAGAGTTCTGGGCTGCACAGTGGTTAGGCGCCAGAAGCTGGCCTCAGGTGTTATGTTGTGCCGTGTCAGCATATCAAAGCTGGCCGAATTGACGGGGCCTTTCAAGAACAAGTCCCCCACCTTAGCCGTGAGGCGTACAACAAGCAGAGGGACGCGCAGGTACCGCGCTTCCCCAAGGCCGAGCCAGAGTCGAAATATTCCCAGAATATTGCGGATGGTAAGCTGTTCGGGGCCACCAACCTCGATTGTGCGGTTTTGCGGCGGTAACGCCGCCAAGCGGGCAACGCCCTCTGCAAAATCCTCTATAGCGATGGGTTGAACCAGATAATCGCCTTTTCCTGTCACGGGTATCAACGGGAGAGCAGCGAAGGCGCACAACACACCAAAGCTGAGGCTGCGTCGCCCATACAGCCACGAGGGGCGCAAAGTTGTATAGGGGATGCCGGAGTTGGCAAGATAGTCATCTGCGGCCAGTTTGGTGACATTGTAAGCGGTTGTTATACCGGCAGCCACCCCGAGTGCCGAAACCTGTATCACCTGTTTGATTCCTGCCTGTTTGCAAGCGTCGAACAAAGCGCAAGGTGTATCGGTGTGAATGCGCTGGAACGTGTTTTCACCAGTTTCTGTGATGATGCCTGCCACATTGATGACCACATCAACGTCAGCAAGTCGTGGCAACCATGACTGTGGTGAGGTGTCAGCGGTAAAGTCGCACGGCACATGCATCATATTGGGCAATAGTCGCGCCGCAAGAGCGGGGCTACGTACACAGCACACAACGTTATGCCCATGTTGCTCTAAGGCTAAGGCAATGTGGCTGCCGATAAAGCCGGTGGCACCGGTCATAAGAATCCGCATAAAGGCACACTGTTCAGTCGTTATTTCTGGCCGATTATACCTGTTAGGTGGATGCACCCAAAAGAAAAACCCCCGCCGTGGCGGGGGTTTGTTTGGCTAGGCACCGTGGCGTTGCGGGCGCTGTTTGGCGCCGCCGGGCTTGCCGCGTCCCTTAAAGGCTGCAAAGCCGGCGCTCTTGCCGCTGCTGCCTTTAGGCTTACCGGCGCCAAAACCACCGGGTTTGCCTTTGGAGGCACCCTTAAAGCCACCACTTGCGGCGGGCTTGGACGGGCGGTCAGATTTAGAGCCGCTTTTACCAAAAGGTTTGGAGGAGCCTTCACCACCTGCCGATTTACCGTAAGGACGGTCGGATTTTTTGAATCCTTCCGAGCGGCTGCCAGCAGATTGACCAAACGGCTTATCGCTCTTACGGAAGCCCTCGCTGCGGGTACCGCCGGGCTTGCCGAACGGTTTGCCGGGCTTTTTAAAGCCTTCGCCGCTGGCGGACATATCATCACGCTTACCGAACGGCTTGGAGGAACGTTTGAAGTCACCACCGCGGGTGTCCGCATCGTCACGCTTGCCAAACGGTTTGGCGGAACGTTTGAAGCTGTCGTCGCTACGGCCTTCTGCACCGTAATCACGGTTGCCGAAAGGCTTGGAGGCGCGTTTAAAGCCATCATTGTTGCCGAAGGAAGAACCATCGCGCTTGCCAAACGGGCGTGGGGATTTTTTGAACCCTTCGCCGTCCGCTGCGGCAGCCTGAGGCTTGCCATAGGGCTTGCGGGTTGTGGTCAGCAAGGCGCGTTCCAGATCGTCTTGCGAGGCACGACCCCTGTAAGGGGAGGCGTCACGGTCGCCGCCCTTGAACCCACGGGTCGGGCGGTTTTTGTGCCCAAAGCTGTCGCTGCGGCCTTTTTTAAAGGGGTTGGCAGGTTTGGGGGACTGCACTTCGGCAACCTCCAGCGAGCCGGTTTGTTCTTCGGATGTGGGGTCGATGCCTTTGAGGAACTTCTGCTCGAATTTTTTGCCCAGCAGACGCTCAATGCCTTTGAAAGCACCCATGTCCTTGCCGTTGACAAACGACATGGCAATGCCCGTTTTGTTGGCACGGCCTGTACGGCCAATACGGTGGATGTAGTCTTCGGCCACCATCGGCAAGTCGTAGTTGATGACGTGGGAGAGGTCGTTAACGTCCAGACCGCGGGCAGCAACGTCGGTCGCAACCAGTACTTTCAGGTCGCCACGGTGCATCTGGTCGATGACTTTTTTGCGGGCGTTCTGGCGCATGTCACCGTGCAGGGCCGCAGTCTTGTGACCCATTTTGCGGATGTTCTTGGCCAGACGGTCAGCGCCGTGCTTGGTGGCAATGAACACAATCGCTTGCCATACGTCTTCACCGTTCAGCAGGTAGCGCAGCATGTTCTGCTTGTGAGCGGTGTCGGTGGCCTTATAGAAGGTCTGGGTAATCTGGTCGTGGTTCTGGCTGGCTACAGCAAGCTGAATGCGGACGGGGTTTTTCAGCTTTTTGGCGGCGATTTTCTCCACACGGTCATCGAACGTGGCGGAGAACAACAGCGTTTGCACCTGATTTTCAATCTCGTCAAAAATGCGCTCGATAGGCTTGAGGAAGCCCATGTCCAGCATGCGGTCGGCTTCGTCCAGCACGACCATCTCCACGCGGGAGAAATCAATGCGCTCGGCTTCCATGTGGTCAATCAGGCGGCCAGGGGTGGCAATTACCACATCCTGACGCTTTTTCAGCGCTTGGATTTGTCCTGCGTAGGCCACGCCACCAATAATCATGGTGCTGCTGACAGGGGTGTACTTGCTGAAGGTCTGGATATTCTCGTGCACCTGTGCGGCCAGCTCGCGGGTCGGGGTCAGCACCAATACACGTGGGCCTTTACCGTAGCCCTTGGGCTCGGTTTCCATCATACGGTGCAGGGCGGGCAGTACAAACGCGGCGGTTTTACCGGTACCGGTCTGGGCACAGGCCATCACATCGTTGCCTTTTAAGACGGCGGGAATGCTTTTTTCCTGTACGGGGGTGGGGGTGGTGAAGCCGCTTTCGGTAACAGCTTTCAGGAGCTTGGCGTTCAGGCCAAGTTGGTCAAAGGGCATCGTCATGTGCCTTGGTATCCTTATAAGGGTTGGGCAGCCTCAACGGCCTTGTGCCGCGATTCTGCATACAGCGCCCGCTGACCCAAGTCGGAACCGAGGCAAACGTGCAGAGGGGCATATTGGACATTTGTATACAGAATGCAAGTTGTTTTTCCGTAACTGTAGTGTTTTTCATGCACGCATAACGTGCTTCATGGGGCTGAATATGGCAGAATGGCGTCAAATATAGGCGATTGATGATGGAACTGACGGGATGAAAAAAGCGCTTGCCCTGTTTGTATTGCTGGGTGTTGTGCTGGGTGGTGCCTGCGTGCTGCTGGCAACCCAGCCCTCTGTACCGGCTCTGCCGAACGTCAATGCGCATTTTCAGGATGTGGAATGGGAAGCTAAGTTGGGTTCCACCCCCCAGATTCCTGCGCCAGAAGAGCTTTTTGATGTCGCTTTCAACCAGATGCGCCGTGGCGAGGTAAAAGGGGTAGACTTGATGTATACACTTGCTCGCCACAAAACCGCAGATGCCTGCGGTGTGCTGGGGTATGTGCATTACTTTGGGTCAGATCCCTTTTTCTGGCAGGACGATGAAATGCCCCATATCAAGGAACTGCGGCAGACCTTCTTGAGCGCCGGTGGCCAGATAAACCATCAGGAGGCTGTATATTGGCTTTCCTGCCTGACTGCCCAAGGCGGTGAAGGTGCTTGGTATGCCAGAGTACTTTTGGCTGCCGATGTCTTGTAGAAAAACCGCCCCGAAGGGCGGTTTTTGTTAGGGTTGTTACTTCTGCTTGAGGAACTGCTTGGGATCGAAGCTGTCCACCTGAATGGTATCCTCACGGGCGGCTTCGGCCAGCAGCAGGGTGTCGCGCTCGGTCTGGGTGAGGATGCCCAGCTTGTGGGCGGCCTCGGCCATGTGGGGCAGCGCCTGCTTGGCGATTTTCTTCTCGCGGCGGGCCTTGTCCAGCTTTTTGCGGATGTCGCGGGTGGCAACCACCTTGCGGTAGGTGTCCTCCAGTCGTCCCAGCGCGGGGTCGGTGGCCTCGGGCACGTACACGTCGGGGGTCAGTGCGTCGCGGATGCCCGGCAGGTACTTCATCACCTTGTTCATCTGCTTGTCGGTCGGCGGGTTGTGACGGCCACCAAACGGGAAGCACAGGGTCAGCAACACGGCGCCCACAGCCTTGTTAGGCATGTTGCGGCAAACGCCGAGGAGTGCCTGCTCGGTATTGTGCAGGGCGTAGGTCACCGCCCAGTCCACCACGGCTTTCTGGTCATGGGGGCGGCCAGTGTCGTGATAGTGCTTGAGCGTGGCCGAGGCCAGATACATCCAGCTCAGGGCATCGGCAAAGCGGCCGCTCAGGCTTTCCTTACGCTTGAGGGCGCCACCGAGGGTCGCCAGCGCCACATCTGCGCACAGGGCGAAGGCGGTGGACAGGCGCGTCAGCGCGCGGTAGTGGCGACGCTCCTTGCAGCCGATGGCAGACTTGGGCGCGCAGATAAAACGACCTGCGGTCAGGTTGTGCACCACCGCACGGGTGATGTTGCGGACGATGTGGTTGATGTGGCCGAAGAACGCTTTGTCAAACGCCTTCAGGTCACCTTTTTCAATCGCCTGCACCTGCCCCAGCACGTAGGGGTGGCAGCGGTTGGCGCCCTGCCCGAAAATAATCATGCTGCGGGTGAGGATGTTGGCACCCTCGACCGTAATCCCGATGGGGATGGACATGTACGGGCGGGCAAAAATGTTGCGTGGGCCGCGGATGATGGCCGCACCGGCCATAACATCCATACCGTCGTTCAGGCACAAACGCATGCCTTCGGTCAGGTAGCCCTTGGCAATGGCGGAAACTACGGACGGTTTTTCGCCCGCATCCACAGCCGCATTGGTCAGGCGACTGGTGGCGGTCATCATGTAGGCGTAGCCGGCCACACGGGCGAGGCGTTCCTGAATGCCCTCAAACTGGCCGATGGCCATGCCGAATTGCTCGCGCACGACACCGTAAGCCGTTGTTGCGCGCAGGGCGAGCTGGGCGGCACCGACCGACAATGACGGCAGCGAAATACCACGTCCGACCGAGAGCTGTTCCATCAGCATCCGCCAGCCCTGACCGACATACTCCTGCCCGCCAATGACGTAATCCATGGGGATGAACACATCCTCGCCTTCCACGGTACCGTTCATGAACGGAATATCCATGGGGTCGTGGCGGTTACCGATGCGCATGCCTTTGGTGTCGCGCGGGAGGAGGGCACAGGTAATGCCGATATCTTCTTTACCACCCAGAATCTTGTTCGGGTCCTTTAGGCGGAAGGCAAGGCCAATAATAGTGGCTATAGGGGCGAGCGTAATGTAGCGCTTTTTAAAGGTCACACGGATGCCGATGACCTCCTTGCCCTTGATTTTTTCCTTTACCACAATGCCTTCGCTGCGGCCATTGGCGGCGTCGCTGCCGGCGGTGGGTTCGGTCAGGCCGAAGCAGGGGATTTCTTCCCCTTTGGCAAGGCGGGGCAGGTAGTGGTTCTTTTGTGCTTCTGTGCCGTAGTGGAGCAACAGTTCACCGGGCCCGAGGGAGTTGGGTACCATCACCGTGACCGAGGTCGGCACGCTGCGGCTGGCAAGACGGGTGACAACAGCGGAGTGACCTGCGGCGGAAAAGCCCAGACCACCGTATTCCTTCGGAATAATCATGCCGAGGAATTTTTCCTTCTTGATATAGTCCCACACCTTTTTGGGCAGGTCGCGGTCTTGGCTGATTTGCCAGTCGTCGACCATTTTGCACAGGGTGTTGACCTGATTATCCAGAAAGTCCTGTTCATCCTTACGCAGAGGTTGTTTTTTGAAATCCAGCAGGGTATGCCATCGCGGCGCGCCGGAAAACAAATCCCCCTCCCACCAGACGGTACCGGCGTTCAGGGCGATTTTTTCGGTTTCGCCCAGTCGCGGCAGAGCTTTGCCGACCAGCTTCATAATCCAGCTGGAGAAGAGGAGACGGCGGAGAGGTTTAAAGCCGAACACCACCGCCAGCGCTACCAGACCATAGGCCCACACATACCAGCAGGTGGTGGGCTCTGCCGGCAGGTTTTGCCAGCAATCCGCCATCAGGATGGCGGCGGGCAGGACCCACGCCCAGTAGGTTTTACCGGCGTAGGCCAGTATCACAAACAACAGGGCAGCAACAATAACGGGGGCGGTCAGCATGGGGGATCGTCCTCTTTTCTCTAGTTACGCAGGGGTTTGCCGTTTTTCAGCATGTACACCACGCGGTCACGGGTCTGTGTGGTTTTGGTCAGGGCAACAAGGCCTTTGCGCTCCAGGCGCAGCATATAGGCCTCGGTATGCGGCTCGTCCGTCAGGTCGGCTTTATCCCCTGTCAGTGCCATGGCCAGCTGCCCGGCAATGGTCACGTCGTGTGGGGTGGCAATACCTTTAGCCGCAAAGTCGCGCACGCCCAGTTCCAACGCGGCACGACCACTGGGTCCGGGCAGGGTGTAAGTGAACGGCTTGGGCGGTGTGTAGTCCTTCGCCATGGCTAACGCGCGGGTTTTGGCAGCGGCCAGAACGCGGTCACGGTTCATCACCACCTCATCATCCGGGCGCAGGAACATCAGGTCCTTGGCTTCGTCCGCACTGGTGGCCACCTTGGCGGTGGCGATGGTGGTAAACGTATCCATTACCGGTGGCATAGGCCCGCCCTTGCGGGTTTTGGCCACGCTGTGACGGCCAACAAGCTCTTTACAGCCACCCCAACCGGGGATGAGGCCAACGCCGGCCTCGACAAGGCCGATATAGGTTTCGGCATGCGCGGTCAGGGCGTTACAGTGCAGCAGCACCTCACACCCACCGCCCAGCGCCATGCCGGACGGAGCACCCACAACGGGGAACGGGGCGTATTTCAGGCGGCTGAAGGCATCCTGTCCGTGGCGAAGAATCAGGTCGATAATCGGCCACATGCGCAGCTTTGCCGTCAAAACCAACATGAACAGGTTGGCACCCACTGAAAAGTTGCTGCCCTCGTTATAAATCACCAGCCCCTTAAAGCCGCGCTTGGGCAGCTCTTTGACCGTTTTATTGATGAGGCTGATAATCAGCGGGTTGAAGGAGTTCATTTTGGAATGGAACTCCAGACAGGCGATACCGTCGCCAATGTCCCACACGCTGGCGCTGCGGTTATGCAGCATGGGCTTGCTGGCGCGTTTGATGTCTTCCAGCAGGATGACGCCATCGGGGCGGACAATGTCGTGATAGGCGCCATCGGTGCCCATGAACTGTTTCTTACCGCTATGCACGCGGTAGAAGGGACGCCCTTTGGCGACTTCCACCATTTTGGGGACGGGGCGGCCTTCGGCCTTCAGGCGTTCGGCAAACCAGCCGCTGCCGAGCTTGTCCAACAGCTCAAAGGGGCCGTATTTCCAGTTGTAGCCGAGGCACATGGCGCGATCCACTTGCTCGATGGTATCCGCAATTTCGGGCACGAGGTCAGCCGCATAGCCTAATGTGCCGGATAGCACGGCCCACGCATATTCGGCCTCGGGGCTCTTGTGGGTCAGCAGGCCTTTCAGGCCGTGACATTTAAAGGCTTTCATGGCCGCAGGGCGCGGTTTGAGGGCGGCGTAATAGCAGCCTGTTTGCAGGTCGCGCACCTCTTTGGTTTTTTTCGGGTCGTCAGGGCGCAGGCGGTAGAAGCCGCCCTTGCCTTTGCGGCCGGTGTAGCCGTCGGCAATCATGGCGTCCATCAGTTGGGGGGCAGGCCCCAGTGCATGGAAGGCATCGGTTTTGGGCAGGGCGTCCATCATGCTGTTCAGCACGTGGGGCATCAGGTCGATGCCAACGAGGTCGAGCAAGCCGAAAATACCCGTTTTGGGAATACCCGCAGGTTTGCCCAGCACAACGTCGGCGCTTTCTACGTCCACTTTGCGGGTAACGGCCTCGGTCACGGCGGCGTGCAGCCAGTAGGTGCCGATACGGTTGGCGATAAAGCCCGGTGTGTCTTTACAGTCGACAACACTTTTGCCTAGCATGCGGTCGCCGAAAGTACGAATGGCCTCCGCCTGCGCAAGACCGGTCTCGGAGCTGGTGACAACCTCCAGCAGGCGCATGTAGCGCGGCGGGTTGAAGAAGTGGGTAATCATGAAATCCTGCTTGAAGGCTTTGGGCATGCCGTCGACCAGCACATGCAGGGGCAAGGTGGAGGTGTTGGAGGAAACTACCGAGCCTTTTTTACGTACTTTGTCGATTTTTTTGTACAGGGCGCGTTTAATATCCAGCTTCTCGATCACAACCTCGATAATCCAGTCGCAGTCGGCCAGCAAAGCCATATCATCCTCGGTATTGGCGGGGGTGATGCGCTTGGCGTTGCGCGGGTGCATA
Organism: Pseudomonadota bacterium; assembly: GCA_016125375.1. Classification (GTDB taxonomy): domain Bacteria; phylum Pseudomonadota; class Alphaproteobacteria; order UBA1280; family RI-95; genus RI-95. Next base: position 241,383 of record WGLU01000006.1, read on the forward strand.
AAGGCGGCAGGTTTGTTTTTGAGCAGCTTTTCAATCGCGCTCTTTGCAATCACGGTGCGGTCGGCTGCGCCGTTGGGGACAATATCCATCAGTACCACGTCAACCCCTGCGTTGGCAACCTGAGCGGCAATGCCTGCTCCCATGACGCCTGCGCCGATAACGGCAACCTTTTTAACGGTCGTCATGGTTAGATGGCCTCCAGTACCGTGGCAATGCCCTGACCGCCGCCGATGCACTGGGTGGCCAGTGCGTATTTGGCGCGTTCGCGTTTAAGGAGTGCGGCTGCCTTGCCTGTAATCCGTGCGCCGGTGGCGCCCAGCGGGTGACCCAGCGCAATGGCGCCGCCGTCGAGGTTGATTTTGCTCTTATCCAGTTCCAGCGCCTGAATGACGGCAATGGATTGGGAGGCAAAGGCCTCGTTCAGCTCGATAATGTCGATGTCTTTGATGTTGATGCCGGCGCGTTCAACCGCTTTGAGCGTGGCGCCGACGGGGCCGATGCCCATCACCTCGGGCGCGCAGCCTGCGACGGCGAAGGATTTAACGATGGCCAGTGGCTCGAGGCCGTGTTTTTCGGCATATTCCAGCGAGCAGACCAGCGTGGCGGCGGCGCCGTCGGTTAACGGGGAGGAGGTACCCGCAGTGACCGTGCCTTTTTCGTTAAAGGCGGGCTTCAGCCCGGCCAAACCTTCGAGGCTTGTATCGGGGCGGATGCAGCCGTCTTTGCTCACGGAACCGTTGGCGGTTTTGATGGTGACAATCTCGTCTTTCAGCTTGCCGGCTTTTTGGGCGGCAGCAGCTTTTTTGTGACTTTCTACAGCGAAGGCATCCTGCTCTTCACGGGTGAGTTTGTATTTTTTGGCCACATTCTCGGCGGTTTCGCCCATGCCGATGTAGGCTTGGGGATAACGTGCAAACAGCTCGGGGTGGGGCATCGGGTTGTAGCCGGTCATCGGCACGCGGCTCATGCTCTCCAGCCCCGCGCAGATAAAGGCATCGCCTGCGCCCATCTGGATGTTACCAGCGGCGATGTGGATGCTCTGCATGGAGGAACCGCAGAAACGGTTAATGGTCATGCCGGCCACACCCAGCGGCATATCGGCCAGAAAACCGACCAGACGGGCGACGTTAAAGCCCTGTTCAGCTTCGGGGAAGGCGCAGCCCATGATGATGTCTTCAAGGTGTTCAGGCTTGATTTTGGTCTGTTTGACCAGAGCACGTATGACCTGTGCGGCAATTTCGTCAGGGCGTTCCTTTGTCAGCTCGCCTTTGAAGGCGGGGGTAAACGGGCTGCGCAGGTAGCCTGCAATGACGACGGGTTTCATGCCTTACTCCTTTTTGCCGCAGCTTTTTTAGCGGCTGGTTTTTTCTGTTTCTGTTCGGCTTTGGCCGGCTTTTTAGGCTCTTTTTCTGTTGCCTGTTTCGGGACAGGCGCAACCACCGCGTTGGGTGGCGTATCGGTCCATGCAAATGCGGTACCATCCATAAACGCACGGATGGCGGCACGCGTGTTACCCACATTATCGTATATCAGGCCGTGCACATCTGCACGCACCCAATGCAAGTGTTTTTCACGGGCGGCCAAACCAGCCATGAGCTGGTTGATGCTGTCTGGCTCCACCACAGGGTCGTTGTCACCCTGAATCAGCAAGGTGCGGGCGTGCACTTGAGGCAGGGTATGGCGGAGGGTGTACATCATCTGCCGGAGCTCATGGACGGCACTGACGGGCATGGAACGGTAATTGATGTCCGGATGCTCGGGGTCGTTTTCATAGAAGGGGATAATCCCGTCGGGTGTAACAGGCAGCCAGCTCGCCATACGGTTCAGGCGGTGTACCAGCGGTACGAGGGCGATGTTTTTATCCTTCACTGCCAGAGGCGTGGCAACACTGACAACACCGGCAAGCTTGTCCGGTTGCTCTGCTGCCAGAAGCATGCCGAGCGCGCCACCTGTGGAAAATCCGACAACCATAACCTCATCTACAAACCCGGAGAGGATGCGGTAGCCGCGGCGCACGCTATTTAACCAGTCCTGCCATGTGCGGGTGTGCAGGTCCCACGGCGAAGTGCCGTGTCCGGCCAGACGCACGCCCATGACGGCATGGCCCTGCGCAAAAAGTTCATCGCCGTAGCCGCGTACCTCCGCCGGAGAGGCCAACAGGCCATGTACCAACAGAACACCGACCTTTTTAGGTGCTTTGGGCACCAGCAGGAACGGGCGGGCGTCCTGACTGGCGGTTTCTTTCTGGTTGATGTCCGCGTATTTTTTCTTGCTGAAGTGCTGACGGTTCCACCCATAGGCCTTGAGTTCATCGTCGAACAGATAGTTGGCCATCTCCTGCGGATTGGCATCGCTCATGCGGGCGATGGCTTCGGTCAGGGCTTTGCCGACGCCGGAAACAGGTGCAACCTCGTTTGCCGAAACAATAAGCGGATTGTCCAGACGCACCGTGCGGAAGTCGTTTTTCTCCAACAGGCGTTCGGAGAATCTGTAACTTGTTGCGCCTCTGACCAGAAGGCCCGCCTTGGCACAGGTATCCAGAAAGCGGTCCAGCTCCGGGCTGTGACCATCCGCCAGACCACGATATTTATCCGGCCAGTTCAGACTGCGGTGGAGGTATACATCCGGCATATTATGCAACGATTTCAACGTGCGGTAGAGGGTTCTGTGAAAAGAGGCAAAATCGATTTCCATCTGCCCGTGTCTGACCAACCGCATAATCAATGCAGAGGCGATGTGCGCCAGATTTACAGTAATCCCTTTGTACAGGCCTGCCATGTAGGCATCACGAAGGTGTTCTGTTTCGCGGCTGATGGCAGTTACCAGCAGGCGCTCCGTCCATTTGTTGGCATTTTCCCGCAGGCCAAAGAACTCGTCCAGTGAGTGGATATCCGCAAAATATTTGTTAAGCAGTGCTTTTTGCCACCAACTCCAGTTCATGGAAGGGGTAATCGGGTCGCTCAGGCGGACATCCATATCTGTATCGCGGAAGAGGATATTCCCCTCTACGGCCATTTCCTCCAGTGCCTGACGGGAGGGTTTGTCATTAAACCACTGCATGCCGCGGGTTAGCAGGTTGTCGTCAATCCGGATGGGGTAGAATGTGATGTTGCCCGGGACGACCAACGTAGGCTTGCGGGCAGCCTCCAACAACTCTTCCGGACTGTTCATGCCGAGTGATTTCTGCCAGTGGGCAATCCGGCGCTCATTCCCTTCTTCAAAGTTGTCCAGAATACGCCGTTTGAAAATCTCCAGTGTTAGTGCCAGCACGGCAGCGCCCCGGTGGTGTTTGCGGAACTCCTGCTTGGTGGGGGAGAAAATACGGAACTGGCCCTCATCGTCCAGTACGCGGCGGTCTTTAATCATGCCGCCTTCAGGGAAAATGACTACTTTGCGGCCACGCAGAATCTCCGCAGCCAAGAATGGCAGCAGGCCAGGCAAGTTATTCGGCACGGCGCCGACACCCCGCAGCAGTTTGCCAAAACCGTCGCTCACCTCGAATAGATGGTGATCGGCAACAGAACGCGCATAGCATCCGGTTTCGGTGTGCAAAATATACGGCGGAATAACGGTTTCGAAACGGGCAAAGTGATTGAACAGAAAAATCTGCCCCCGTTCAAGTTGGTCAGCGGTATTGTTATGTACCTTGACGTTGAGGCCGATTCTGCTGTGAAACGACTGGAACGTGCGAACCGCCCAATCGTAAATACCTTTGTTTATTTCGAAATCTTTTTCGTTCATGCCCCGCCCAGGTGCCTGTTCTTATGCTGCTTGCTTTGCGGCGTGTCCGGCTTTTGGATTGCCTGTATGCAAAAGTGATGTATACACTAATCATATGGCAACGATAGTATGCTAAGCAACTGACAACATTAAAGTCGCAACGCGGTTGCAGCATAAGAACGGGCATTTTTCTGTTTGGGATCGGCTACGAGTCAGACTTTGCAGTATAGCTCGTAAAGGGAATTGAAGATGCTCGTCAGACGGGCATCCGCAATACTATAGTAGGCCATACGACCAACACGGCGAACTTTAACATGTTTGCCGGCGCGTAGACGCATGAGGTGTTGGGAAACGCGTGACTGTTCGAGGTTAAGCGCATCTTCTAGAGCGTTAACCGTCATTTCGCCCTGTGCCAGTAGGCACAAGATCATCAGCCTGTCGGGGTGAGAGATGTCCCTCAGCATTGCCGCCACGGGGCGGCTTTTTTTGCGAACGAGGGAGAGATCCTTTTCGTCCATGATTAAGGCCTGTATCATTTCTGCAGGGGTTATCCAAAAAGTCCGGCAAGAGAGTAGACTTCAGGATGTATTCCCAGCTTGAAGTGGGCTACACCTGTCGCATCATCCGTATTGATGCCCCCTAAGTCCATCCAGGTTACACCACGCTTCTTCAATTCTTTTATGGCTTCCCACAAAAGCAGATGATGCGCGTTTAACTTGCGACCTGACTCTCCGTTCCAGCCGATGTAATACGTCGCACTGGTACCGTGTTTGAGAAACAGCATACCCGCAACGGGTGTATTTTCAATAGCCGCTGTGAGGGTGATAACATCGCCCCGCTGCGATGTAAGTCCAGAAACTAAATGTGCGAACGCGCCAGATGTGCCACTGTATCCGCCACTTTTTCTGTGAGCATCCGCCTGTTCCAAAAGCCAGGTGAGTGTTTTACCTGTGTGGTTTAGTTGTGTTTTTAACCCTTTTTTTTGTATGGTCTTTAGGTTGCGGCGCCAGCTGCTGTGAGCCTTTTCAAGAATTTCTTCTTCTGTTTTTTTGAGGTCCAGCCACGCTGAATGATACCCGGTAATTAACTGACGTTTACCTAGGTCTGCCATTTCGGCATAGCTTTGCGGTGAGTCTGTTTTTTCCGGCATCCACAATAAAATGTCGCCTTTGCGGATAGGAAATGCATCACATGTGAGTTTGTGGGCGGTATCGGATACTTCTTTGGGGGTGTCGGCAATAAAGGCAGGTCCTCGGGCAAGCAACCAGAAGGTAATCGGGCCCATTTGGCGCCCCTGAGCCTGTAGCAGGCCTATGTCCTGTCCGTTATGTACAATAATACCGCGTCTTATCTGGCGGCGGGCATGGATGCGTACGGCCTCTCCAAAGGCCCATGTCTGCTCGACGGCAGAACGGGGAAGGTTTTCCAGAACGGCAGACCAGCGGCGCACACTATGGTTTTGCCAGTCAATCGTGGTGCTTGTACTCATAGCGGCGCTTGTTTATCCTGTCTGCTTACAGAAATCCAGTTGAAGGATGACACAACCATAATGCGCAGCAGCCGGCACGTGCAACGGATATATGGCTATCATCTGCCGCGCCAACGTCCGACCTTATGGGCGTTGGGTTATATCCTGATGTATTTTGCCGCACCATTTTTGGGTGTGCTGCTTGTGCTTGATGGCGTACTTTACCTGATATTCAAGTACGTATTCCATACCTGTTACGGTATTTTGTGCCTGTTTTAACACCCTGTGCGAAAGGACGCGATAATGCCTAGTTTTGATATTGTTTCCAAGACCGACCTGTCCGAGGTCACCAACGCGCTTGCGGCTATGACCCGCGAGATTCAGCAGCGGTTTGACTTCAAGGGAAGTCAGTGCAGCATCGAGCGCAAGGAAGAAACGTTGACTGTGCTGGCTGACGACGATATGAAGCTGCGTCAAATGCATGAGCTGCTGAAGGTGCACCTGACCCGCCGTAACGTAGATGCCCGGGCGCTGGAATATAAGACACCTGAAAAAGCTTCGGGTAATACGCTGCGTCAGGTTATTACCGTCCGTCAGGGCATTGAGCAGCCGATTGCTAAAAAGATAACCGCTGCCATAAAAGACAGTAAAATGAAGGTACAGGCCGCCATTCAGGGGGATGCCGTACGCGTCACAGGCAAGAAACGCGACGACCTTCAGGAAGCTATTGCCATGATTAAGGGTCTGGAACTTGACCTGCCACTCCAGTTCGAGAACTTCCGCGACTAGGCAATCGGGTGCATTTAGGGGCTTGCAAAGCCCGGGGTACAGGTTTATCTAAGCCTGTACCCTTTTTGCTTCCCTCCCTTTTCCGAAAGCTTACCAACGAGGTGACAATGCGCACCCTGCGCGCGCTTGCGTTTAATACCCTGTTCATCATCTGGTCGCTGCTTGTCTTTGTGGCAACTGTGGTGACCTTCCTGCTGCCGCGGCGGACACTGGTCCGTGCTGCGGAAATCTGGGCCACGGGTGTGGTGGTGCTGATGAAGGCCGTTCTTGGCCTGCGTGTGCGGATTGAAGGGCGCGAGAACCTGCCATCCGGTGGCTATATTCTGGCCTCCAAACATCAGTCTGCCATCGACACCATCCTGCTGCACCTGATGGTCGATGACCCTGCCATCGTGCTCAAAAAAGAGCTGCTCCGCATACCGCTTTACGGGCGGTACGCCAAGCGGCTTGGCATGTTGCCGGTGGACCGCAGCGGCGGCGTCGCTGCCCTCAAAGATATGCTTGACGGTGCCCGTAACCGCCTCGAGGCGGGACGTGCTGTCGTCATCTACCCCGAGGGCACCCGCCGCGAACCCGCCAGCCCGCCGGACTACAAGAGCGGCGTCGTCATGATGTACCGTCAGCTCGGTGTACCGGTTGTGCCGGTTGCACTGAACACGGGGCTGTTCTGGGGCCGCAAATGGCGCCACCGTGAAGGGGGCACCCTGACGGTGCGCATCCTTCCGGCCATTCCCAGCGGACTCGACAAGGCAGACTTCCAGTCCCGTCTTGTGAACGCCATAGAAACCGAAACCGCCAACCTTGGCGCCTGATCGATAACCGGCCCCTGTGTGGGGCCGGTTTTTTTGTGGCCTGATACCAGAACGCTTTCCGCTGTCGGTGTTTTTGGGTACACTATAAAAAAGCAATAATCTTGAGTATATCCAGCACCTATGAAAAAAGTCATATTGTCCCTATTGATTGCCGCTTCTTCGGGGGCTTTGACCGGATGTTCAAAACTGATCGTCCTACGCGATCCGGTGACGGGCCATACGGTAAAATGCCGCCAGGAGAAATCTGACGTCATGGCTGGTATCGGTCTTGCCCAAGGTGCAGAAGAGTGCGCACGTTTTCACGAATCCCTCGGATTCCGGCGTATCGACTAACAATCGTTACGTAACCAGAAACGGAAGAGGGGCCACGGGGTCCCTTTTCTCATAGATGAAAAAGTAACATAAAAAACCATGGAACAAGCCGTCGATAGTCCGCAGTCCCTTATCGTATATGCGCTGATCTTGCTTGCAGCGGCTGTTGTTGTGGTGACGTTGTTCCGACGCTTGCGGTTGAGCCCCGTCCTTGGGTATCTGGGTGCCGGGATGGCAATCGGTCCCTATGGCCTGCAACTGGTTAATGATGCCGAAAGTCTGGCACACTTCTCTGAAATCGGCATTGTGTTCCTTCTGTTTACCATTGGTCTGGAGCTGTCGTTCGAGCGTTTGAATGCCCTGAAGCGCTACATGCTCGGACTGGGATCCATTCAGGTTGTCGTCACATCGGCTGTGTTTACAGGCGTTGCGATTTTGTGCGGGTTGCCATTTGAAAGCGCGCTTGTTGCCGGCTCTGCCTTATCTCTTTCGTCCACGGCGTTTGTCCTCCAGCTGTTTATGGAACGGGGCGAGCAGACAACACGCCACGGGCGGGTAGGTATTTCTGTTCTGCTGATGCAGGACCTTGCTGTTGTTCCAATGCTGACGCTGGTCCCTATTCTGAAATCAGGTGGCGGCAACGTAGGTATGCTGGTGGCACAGGCTATGGGGATCGCTCTGATTGCCATGACAGCCATGATTCTGTTGGGCCGTTTGATTATGCGTCCGCTCTACCGCTGGGTGGCAAGCAGCCGCAATCAGGAAGTCTTCATTGCCATGACACTGTTGGTGGCGCTGGGTGCCGGCTGGCTGACGTCTCACTTTGGGTTGTCCATGGCGCTTGGCGCATTCCTTGCCGGTATGCTGCTGTCGGAAACCGAGTTCCGCCATCAGGTTGAATCGGATATTCGTCCTTTCCGGGGCCTGCTGTTGGGATTATTCTTCATGTCCGTTGGCATGATGATGGAGGTGCCGCTGCTTTTTGAAAACCTGTGGCTGATTATTGCGCTGCTGCTGGTGGTTGTGACGGTTAAATGCATCATCCTGACCATTGCCGCCCGTGCCTTCAACCTCACTTGGGGAGTTGCTGTGCGGGTTGGCTTGCTGCTGGCACAGGGGGGCGAGTTTGCCTTCATTATTTTCGGTGTGGCTGCCAAGGCCGGTTTGATGGATGAACACATCCGCCAGCTGTTACTGCTTGTGGTTACCCTGAGCATGGTGGTGACACCGTTGCTGGCATACCTTGCCGGCCGGCTGGCGAGCCGCATTGACCGCTCCCAGACCGTCATGGATCTTGGCCGTGTGCGGGAAGAAACCGAACACCTTAATCAGCACGTGCTTATCGCCGGGTTTGGCCGTGTCGGACAGACCATCGCCCATATGCTGGACATGAAACACATTAAATATGTTGCGCTGGAAAACGACCCGATGCTGGTTCAACGGGCACAGGCGTTTTACAGTCACGTCTATTTTGGTGATGCGACACGGGAGTCTATCCTCGAGGCAGCGGGGACGGAGCGCGCATCCATAGCTGTTGTTACCCTCAATAACCCGATAGCAGCTGCGCATACCGTGGCCGCTTTGCGCAAGCACTTTCCGCGGTTGCATATTGCTGCCCGTGCCTATGATAACACCCATGCCGCCGCACTGCGCGAGGCCGGTGCCGATACCATTGTGCCGGAGACAATTGAAGCCAGCCTGATCCTGGGCAAACTTGTGCTGCGCAGCTCAGGTGCCGATTACGAAAGCTGCCAGATGCTCACGGATGAGATACGCGCAACCGGATACCGCTTCTTGGACATGTTGGTAACAGGGCAGGAGGAGGATGAGCATCATCCTCCCGCACCATCGCAGGGCAAGACCCGTAAACCCAAAAAAGTTGTGCGCAAGGCCTAAGGGCAAACCCTTGTCAGCAAGGGGGGAATCCCCTATATAGGGACCGTGTGTTAAAGAGGTGTCCCTATGCAATATCCCGCCCAGATTCAGGCTGCAACCGAGCTGTTGGCTCAAATCGAGAGCAGCAATTTGCCTGCTGACCGCCTGATGGCGGGCTATTTCCGTCCGCGCCGGTATATCGGCAGCAAGGATAAAAAGGTTATTGCCGAAGCTGTGTATGCCATGCAGCGTGGCCGCGGTGTGTTGGCCTGGGCTGTGGGCGAGGTGGGTCTACCTTTGTCTGCCCGCAGCATGACGCTGGCATGGCTGGTGCAAAACAAGCAACGGGTGGCCGATATTTTCACCGGCGCCCAATATCAGCCGGAACCGCTGGATGAGATCGAAACCAAAGCACTGCCAAAGCTGATTAAGCTGGACTTTGAAACCGCACCTGCGGATGCGGAGCACAACTATCCTGCGTGGCTGGAGGCCTCTCTTAAAGCTGCTTTCGGCCTCCGGTTTGCTGATGCCATGCAGGCAATGAACACCCGCGCACCGCTGGACCTGCGCGCCAATACACTCAAAATTAATCGCGATGACCTGATGCAGCGGTTGCGTGCCAATGGGGTTGACGTCATGCGGGCTCCCCATGCGCCGGATGGTCTGCGTGTGGCGGATAACAAATCCCTGTTCACGATGCAGGAGTTTAAAGACGGCCTGTTTGAAGTGCAGGACGAAGGCTCCCAGATTGCCGCTCGTATGAGCGCGGTTCAGCCAGGGATGAAAGTTATCGATTTTTGCGCAGGAGCTGGTGGCAAAACATTGGCACTGGCCGCCATGATGGGTAACAAGGGCCGTTTGCAGGCACTGGATGTCGCCGATAGCAAGCTCAAGGAACTGCGTAAGCGCATTGCCCGTGCAGGTGTGGATAATGTGAATGCACGGCCAATTACGAATGAGTGGGATGCATGGTTGAAGCGCCAGAAGGACAGTGCCGATGTTGTACTGGTGGATGCGCCCTGCTCGGGTAGTGGCACATGGCGTCGCAATCCGGACAGCAAATGGCGTCTGACACCGCAAACCTTGCAGGAAGTGGCGGATAAGCAGCGCAATATCCTGCACAGTGCCAGCCGTCTGGTTAAACACGGCGGGCGTCTGGTCTATATCACCTGCTCCGTTCTACCTGAGGAGAATCAGGGGCAGATTGATGCCTTCCTCGCAGACCATAAGGACTTTACCCTCGTACCCGTACAGCATATCTGGAAGGATATGTTCCGCACACCCTGCCCGACCGACGCATCAACGTTGCAATTGGCACCCCATACTACGGGTACAGACGGGTTCTTTATCGCCATTTTGCAAAGAGGACAAACAAGTGAGTGAGCTGAAACACTGGCAGGAAAAGTTCGAGGCATGGCATGCCCGGAACGGTGATGCATCGGACGCCGCGCATGATATTCACCACTTCCGCCGGGTGTGGTCCATGGCCGACGCGCTGGCAATGGCAGAGGGGGGCACGGCTGATAAACTCGTCCTTTTGGCAGGCGCCTATTTCCACGACGTCGTCAATCCGCCGAAAGATAGCCCGCTGCGCTCGCAAGCTTCCCGTCTGGCAGCGGCAAAAGCTGTCGAGCTTCTGACGGAGATGGATTTTGACACCGCCAAGCTGGACGGTGTGGCCCATGCCATTGCCGCTCATAGTTTCTCGGCAGGTATTCCGACCGAAACACCGGAAGCGAAAATCCTGCAAGATGCCGACCGGATGGAAGCCCTGGGTGCTATCGGTCTTGCGCGGGTCTTTTATGTGAGCGGTCGTTTGAACCGCCCTCCGTTCGATGCTGTTGACCCGCTGTGCAAAAACCGCACGCCGGATGATAGTCTGTACGGGGTTGACCACTTTTTTACCAAGTTGCTCAAGCTACCGGCTCAGATGCAAACCGAATCAGGCAAGCGCATGGCAGCCGAACGTGCGGAAGTTCTAACCGGCTACCTGCAAACGCTGGAGCGGGAGCTTACAGCTCCCGCTCCTTAAACACACCCGGCTTCCCGTGTCGGGCGGTTATTTCTTAGCAACCCCTCACTGAGGCCCGGATTTGGGTGAGGCGAGGGGGTTGCTGTCGCCACCGTCGTAGATGGATTTCTGTTCCCACTTGTTCTCCAGGATTTTCCAGTCTTTGGTGCAGACCTTCATGGTGCACTTGGACTTTTTCCAGTA
>WGLU01000001.1 GCA_016125375.1 Pseudomonadota bacterium
GAGATGGTGATGCCTGGTGACAACGTAGAGATGACCGTTGAGCTGATCGCCCCGATTGCGATGGACAAAGGTCTGCGTTTTGCGATTCGTGAAGGTGGCCGTACTGTCGGCGCCGGCGTGGTCGCTGAAATTACTAAGTAAGTGTAATACCGGAGCCTCTGCGGGGGGTGGATAAGCCACCCCCTTGCATGCTCCCTAAATGAGAGTGATGACTATGGATGTTTCTACCCAGAATATTCGCATCCGGCTGAAGGCCTACGATCACCGCGTGCTGGACAAGTCCACCGCTGAAATCGTAGACACTGCCAAGCGTACTGGCGCCCAGGTTCGTGGGCCCATTCCGCTGCCGACAAAGTTCGAGAAGTTCACTGTACTGCGCAGCCCGCACGTGGATAAAAAATCCCGCGAGCAATTCGAAATGCGCACCTACAAGCGTATGCTCGAGATTGTTGAGCCGACCCCACAAACCATCGACGCGCTGATGAAGCTTGATCTGGCTTCCGGCGTTGACGTGCAGATTAAACTCTAAGGAGGACTGCCGTTATGCGTACAGGTTTGATTGCTGAGAAAATGGGTATGACCCGTATTTTCACCGCCGAAGGTCAAAGCGTTCCGGTTACTGTTCTGCAAGCTCTGGATATCCAGGTGACCCAGAAGAAAACCACCGAGACCGACGGTTACACTGCTATTCAGGTTGGTATGGGCAACCAAAAGCCCAGCCGTGTTTCCAAGCCGCTGACCGGCCACTTTGCGAAAGCCAAAGTTGAGCCTAAGCAGCACGTGGTTGAGTTCCGTGTATCGGAAGAGAACCTGCTGGAAGCCGGTACCGAGCTGAAAACAGACCATTTCGCCGAAGGCGCCATTGTTGATGTAACAGGCGTTACCATCGGTAAAGGTTTTGCGGGTGTTATGAAGCGCCACAACTTTGGGGGCCTGCGCGCTTCCCACGGTGTGTCGGTAACTCACCGTAGCCACGGTTCGACTGGTCAACGCCAGGATCCGGGTAAAGTATTCAAAGGCAAAAAGATGGCCGGTCACATGGGCGTTCGCCGTCGCACCCAGCAGAATCTGCAGGTTGTGCGCGTTGATGCCGACCGCGGTCTGATCCTGGTGAAGGGCTCCGTGCCCGGTGCCAAGGGCTCCGTTGTGATGGTCCGCGATGCCGTGAAAAAATCCAACGCGTAAGTAAGGACGTAGGACCATGAAAATGGAAGTAATTACGCTGGAAGGCAAAAAGGCGGGTTCCGTTGACCTGCCTGAGCAGATCTTCGGCGCCGAAGTCCGCAAGGACTTGCTGCACCGGATGGTTCTGTGGCAACTGGCCAAGAGCCGTACCGGCACTGCCGACACCAAAGACCGTAGCGAAGTATCGCGTACGGGTAGCAAGCTGTACCGTCAAAAAGGTACCGGTCGCGCCCGTCACGGTAGCGCCCGTGTGAACCAGTTCCGCGGCGGTGGTGTTGTATTCGGCCCGACCCCGCGCTCGTTCGCGTTCAGCCTGACCAAGAAAGTGCGTCGCAAGGCTCTGACTTGCGCCCTGTCTGCCAAGGCTGCCGAATCGAAGCTGGTGATCCTGGACGAAGCCAAGACCAGCACACACAAAACCAAAGACCTGGCCACCAAACTGAAGGCTCTGGGTCTGGACAACGCGCTGTTCATCGTTGACAGCATGGACGAGAACTTCACCCGTGCCAGCAGCAACCTGCCTTTCGTGCAAGTGCTGCCGACCGAAGGTGCAAACGTGTATGACATCCTGCACGCCAAGACACTCGTTCTGACCAAAAACGCCGTGCCGATGATTGAAGCACGCCTGACGAGCCGGAGTGAATAAGATGGCGAAGAAGGACGTTAAAATTACCGAGTCCATGTACCAGGTTCTGCTGAGCCCGGTCGTGACCGAGAAAAGCACCATGGTTGCAGAAAGCAACACCCTGACTTTCAAGGTGAAGCCGGAAGCTACCAAACCAGAAATTAAAGAAGCTGTTGAAGCCTTGTACAAAGTGAAAGTGGAAAGTGTAAACACTTCTCCTGTTAAAGGCAAAACCAAGCGTTTCCGTGGCCATACAGGTCAACGTAGCGACTGGAAAAAAGCTTTTGTTCGCCTGGCAGACGGTCAAAGTGTTGACCTGAGCGCCGGCATCTAAGTGAGGACAGACAATGGCACTGGTAACTTATAAACCGACTTCTCCGGGCCGCCGTCAGCTGATCGCAGTTGACCGTTCGGTCCTGAGCAACGAGAAGCCGCTGAAAGACCTTCTGTCGCCGATCAAGCGTACAGGTGGCCGTAACAACAACGGTCGCATTACTGTGCGTCACATCGGTGGTGGTCACAAGCGCAAGTACCGTATGGTGGATTTCAAACGCACCAAGTGGGATGTACCCGCTACCGTGGAGCGTCTGGAGTATGATCCGAACCGTACCGCGTTCATCGCACTGATTAAGTACGAAGACGGCGAAATGTCTTACATCCTGGCACCGCAACGTGTCAAAGTTGGCGATACTGTTATCGCCGGCGATAAAGTGGACATTCTGCCTGGCAACGCCCTGCCGCTGAAGAGCATTCCGGTAGGTACCATCGTACACAACATCGAACTAAAGCCCGGTAAAGGCGGCCAGATGGCCCGCAGCGCCGGTACCTACGTTCAGATCGTTGGTAAAGATGGTGGCTACGCGATGCTGCGTCTGGCCTCTGGCGAACAACGCCTGGTGCACGAGACCTGCATGGCAACTGTAGGCGCGGTATCCAACCCCGACCACAGCAACACCCAAATCGGTAAAGCCGGCCGTAAGCGCTGGATGGGCGTACGTCCGACCGTTCGTGGTGTAGCTATGAACCCGATCGACCACCCGCATGGTGGTGGTGAAGGCCGCACAAGCGGTGGCCGTCACCCGGTTACCCCGTGGGGTAAGGACACCAAGGGTACACGTACCCGCAAACCGAAGAAGCCTTCGAGCAAGCTGATTGTGCGCTCGCGGCATAGCAAATAAGGGTTGAGAGATGCCTCGTTCTATTAAAAAAGGGCCTTTTGTTGACCACCACCTGATGGATAAAGTGGTTTCGGCAACCGAAGGCGGTAAGCGTGGTGTGATCAAGACTTGGTCCCGCCGCAGCATGATCATGCCTGAGTTCGTGGGTCTGACTTTCGGTGTCCACAACGGGAACAAATTCATTCCCGTTCTGGTTACCGATAACATGATCGGTCACAAACTGGGCGAATTTGCGCCGACCCGCACCTACAGCGGTCACGGCGACAAAAAAGCCAAGTAATTAAGGGTTGAGCTATGAGCAAACAGAAACAACCGCGTCGTCTTGCCGATAACCAGGCAATGGCTACGCTGCGCAGTGTCCGCACAAGCGCACAGAAAGCACGTCTGGTGCTGGATATGATTCGCGGTCAGTCTGTCGACAAAGCGTTGGCCGACCTGACTTTCAGCAAGAAGAAGACCGCTAGCGACGTTAAGGCGCTGCTGCAGTCCGCTATTGCGAACGCGGAGAACAATCACAACCTGAACGTTGACAAATTGGTGGTGGAAAAAGCGACCGCAGACAAAGCCTTCGTTATGAAGCGCTTCCATGCCCGCGCACGTGGCCGTGGTGCCCGTATCCTTAAACCGACTTGCCATATCACCCTGGTTGTGGCAGAAAAGCACGCACAAGCGAACGAGGGCTAAGAATATGGGTCAGAAAGTACTGCCAATTGGTCTGCGCCTGGGCATTAACCGTACGTGGAACTCCCGTTGGTTTGCCGGCAAACAGGAATATGCCGACCTGCTGAAAGAAGATATGGAGCTGCGCGCCTTCCTGAAGAAGCGTCTGGAAAATGCAGGCGTTTCCAAGGTCATTATCGAGCGTCCTGCCAAGAAATGCCGTGTGTTCATCCACACTGCACGCCCAGGCGTGATTATCGGTAAAAAAGGTGCCGACATCGAAACTCTGAAAAAAGCCCTGCAAGAGCGCTGCAAGTCCGAGGTGTTCCTGAACATCGTGGAAGTGCGCAAGCCTGATGCAGACGCTCAGCTGATTGCCGAGAACATCGCCAGCCAGCTGCAACGTCGTGTGGCTTTCCGTCGCGCCATGAAGCGCGCAATTCAGAACGCCATGATGCAAGGTGTAGAAGGTATCCGCATCAACGCTGCCGGTCGTTTGGCCGGTGCCGAGATCGCCCGCACCGAGTGGTATCTGGAAGGTCGCCTGCCGCTGCACACCCTGCGTGCCGACATCGATTACGGCTTTGCCGAAGCGATGACCCAATACGGGATTATCGGTATCAAAGTGTGGCTGAACCACGGCGAAAAATACCAGATCGAGAGCAACACAACAGTCGAAGGTCGCGCCTAAGAGCGATTGGGACTTGAAAGTTAGGAATTATTTGCTATGTTGCAACCGAAACGTACCAAGTACCGTAAGGCCCATAAAGGTCGTGTCCATGGCATGGCCAAGGGCGGCACGGACGTAAGTTTTGGCGATTTTGGTCTGAAAACGACCGAAGCCGCCCGTATCACGGCTCGCCAGATTGAGTCTGCACGTCGCGCGATGACACGTTATGTCGCTCGCGGTGGTCGCATCTGGATCCGTATTTTCCCTGATACACCAGTATCCAAGAAGCCGGCTGAAGTCCGGATGGGTTCGGGTAAAGGCTCTCCTGAATATTGGGTAGCCAAAGTTAAGCCCGGCCGCGTGATGTACGAAATTGGTGGTGTATCCGAAGAGGTAGCACGCGAGGCCTTCCGCTTGGCATCGCACAAGCTGCCAGTGAAAACCCGCGTTATTTCGCGCCACGTAGGTTAAGGGGTAGAACACAATGAAGGCACAAGAAATTCGTGCGCTGAGCAACGACCAGCTGAAAGACAAGCTGTTCGGTCTGCGCAAGGAGCAGATGAACCTGCGTTTTCAGCAGGCGACGGGGCAAATGGAAACCCCGACCCGCGTGCGTGAAGTACGTAAGGTCGTTGCGCGCCTGAAAACCGAAATGACCGCACGTGACCGTGCGGCTGCAGGAGAGTAAGAATATGCCAAAGCGCATTCTGAAAGGTACTGTAGTGAGTGACGCAACCGATAAAACGGTTGTGGTATCCGTAAGCCGCTCTATCAAGCACCCGCTGTACGGTAAGACCATGCGTCGCAGCAGCAAGTACCATGCCCATGATGAGAACAATACGTTCAAAGTGGGTGACACCGTTAAGATCATCGAGTCGAAGCCATATTCCAAGCTGAAACGCTGGGAAGTGGTGACGGCGTAAGCGAGCGCAAGGAGTAGACCAAATGATTCAGGTCCAAACACGACTCGACGTTGCCGACAACTCCGGTGCACGCGAAGTGCAGTGCATCAAGGTGCTCGGCGGCTCTAAGCGCCGTTATGCACACGTAGGTGACGTTATTGTAGTCAGCGTTAAGGATGCCATTCCACGTGGCAAGGTTAAAAAGGGTGAAGTTGCCCGTGCGGTTGTTGTCCGCACTGCGAAAGAAATTATTCGCAAAGACGGCACCGCAATCCGTTTTGACAAGAACGCTGCTGTGTTGATTGACAAAAAAGGCGAGCCGGTCGGCACCCGTATTTTCGGACCCGTTGCCCGTGAACTGCGTGCGCGCAAGTTCATGAAGATCGTCTCTCTGGCACCGGAGGTTCTGTAAGATGACTGCAGGTCTGAAGAGCTACCTGAAAAAGGGCGACGAAGTCGTCGTTACCGCAGGTAAGGAAAAAGGCAAGAAAGGCCGTATTACCAAAGTATTCACCGATTCCGACCGTGTAACGGTTGAAGGTGTAAACCTGGTAAAACGTCACGTTCGTGCCACTAAATTGGGTCAGGATTCTGGCGTTGTAACCAAAGAGGCAGCAATTCACATTTCTAACGTGATGATCGCTGACCCTAAAACGGGCAAACCAACCCGCGTAGGTTACAAAGTTATGGAAAACGGCCGCAAAGTACGCTTCGCCAAGAAAAGCGGCGAAGTTATCGACAGCTAGGATTGAAAATTATGGCAACCAAAGCGAAAACCACCACCTCCAAAGCTACGGGTTATACCCCGCGCTTTAAGGAGTTCTACCGTGATCAGGTTCGCAAGCAGATGCAAGACCAGTTCAAATACGAGAACGTCATGCAAATGCCGAAGCTGGAAAAAATCGTGGTCAACATGGGCGTTGGTAAGGCGCCGGACGACAAGAAAATCCTGGAAGGTGCAGTGTCTGACATGACTCTGATTACCGGCCAGCGTCCGATTGTGACCCGTGCAAAAAAATCCATCGCAGCGTTCAAACTGCGTGAAGGTATGCCTGTAGGGTGCAAAGTAACCCTGCGTGGTAACCACATGTACGAGTTTCTGGACCGCCTGATCACCATCGCGCTGCCACGCGTACGTGACTTTGAAGGCGTGTCCGACAAGTCCTTCGACGGCTCCGGCAACTATGCCATGGGCATCAAGGAGCAGTTGATTTTCCCGGAAATCGACTACGACAAAACGGACACCATTCGTGGTATGGATATCATCATCTGCACCACGGCTAAAACCAATGATGAAGCGCGCGCCTTGCTGGCCGCCTTCGGTATGCCGTTCAAGAAAGGTGTTAAATAATGGCTAAACGTTGTTCGATTTTCCGTAACGACAAGCGCAAGCGTATGGCTGCCAATCAGGCAGAACGCCGCGCTGAGTTGAAAGCAAAGGTTGTTGACCAGTCCCTGAGCTGGGACGAGCGTATGTCCGCTCGCGACGCCCTGAATGCACTGCCCCGCAATGGTTCTGCCATCCGCGTGCGTCTGCGCTGCATGATTACAGGTCGTCCGCGTGGTAACTACCGCAAATTTAACATCTGCCGGAACATGTTCCGCGATATGGCGTCCAAAGGCGATCTGCCCGGCGTCACTAAATCCAGCTGGTAAGGAGACTGCGTCATGGCTATGACCGATCCGATCGCAGATATGCTGACCCGCATCCGTAACGGACAAATGGTTCGCAAAAGCTCTGTGCGTATGCCTGCTTCTAAACTGAAGCTTTCCATTCTGGAAGTGCTTAAAGAAGAAGGTTACATCATTGGCTACAAAGAAGTTGAGGGCACAAAGTTCCCTGAACTGGAAGTTGAACTGAAGTACTACGCTGGCAAGCCGGTTATCAGTGAGATCGAACGTATCTCCAAACCTGGTTTGCGCAAGTATTCCGCTGCTACAGACATTCCGATGGTCCGTAACGGTCTGGGTGTTGCGATTCTGTCCACCTCGCGTGGCGTGATGACCGATGCCAAAGCCCGCACCATGAATGTCGGTGGCGAGCTGATTTGCCGCGTATTCTAAGGGAGCTGGAACAATGTCTCGTATTGGTAAAAACCCGGTTACGATTCCTGCAGGTGTTGAGGTAACACTCAACGGCCGCGATCTGACCGTAAAAGGCAGCAAAGGCACTCTGCAATTTGCTGTTCCGGCCGACATCAACACCAACATCGAGGGCAAGGAAGTTGCTTTCACCCCTCGTAACGATGCCAAAACAACCCGTGCTTTGTGGGGTACGACCCGCGCGCGTGTTGCCAACATGGTTAACGGTGTTTCCAAAGGCTTTACCCGTAAGCTGCAAATCCAGGGCGTGGGTTACCGTGCCGCTGTTGCCGGTACCTCTTTGGACCTGCAACTGGGTTTCAGCCATCCGGTAAAAATGGCAATTCCGCAAGGTCTGACCGTACAAGTGAATGACAACACTGAGATTGTTATCACTGGTGCAGACAAGCACAAAATTGGCCAATTTGCTGCCGATGTTCGCGGTGTACGTCCGCCTGAGCCTTACAAAGGCAAGGGTGTGCGTTACTCTGACGAGCAAGTACGCCGCAAAGAAGGCAAGAAGAAGTAATTTAGGGAAAAGGGTTGACCGATGGCTGAGAACATCATCAAACGCCGCGCCCGCCGGATCCGCAACACGCTGCGCGAAGTTGCTAATCCTGAGCGTAAGCGCCTGTGCGTCACCCGCACGAGTACGCACATTTATGCGCAAATCATTGACGATGCAAAGGGCGAAACTCTGGCTTCTGCCTCCAGCATGGATAAGGATCTGCGCAAGTCCATCAAATCCGGTGCCAACGTGGCTGCCGCTGAGCTGGTGGGAGTTGAAATCGCTAAGCGTGCCAAAAAGGCAGGCGTGGTCGATGTGTACTTCGATCGTGGCGCGAACCGTTATCATGGCCGAGTTAAGGCGCTGGCAGAAGCTGCTCGCGCTGGCGGCCTGAATTTCTAAGAGGGTAGTCTAATGGCTTTTATGGGTGAACGAGACTCCGCTTTCGTCGATAAGCTGGTCCACATTGGCCGCGTTGCCAAAGTGGTCAAAGGTGGTCGTCGCTTCGCATTTACCGCGATTGTTGTGGTAGGTGACGAGAACGGCCGCGTGGGCTGGGGCAGCGGCAAAGCGAAAGAAGTGCCAGAGGCTGTCCGCAAGGCAACCGATGCTGCTAAAAAACGCATGGTACGCGTAGCAATGCGCGAAGGCCGTACGATCCACCATGATCTGGTTGGTAAGTTCGGTGCAGCCAGTGTAGTTATGAAGCCTGCCGTACCTGGTACCGGTATCATCGCCGGCGGCCCGATCCGCGCAGTATTCGAAGCAATGGGTATGAAGGACGTGGTGACCAAGTCGCTGGGTTCCAACAACCCGTACAACATGATTCAGGCAACCTTCAACGCTTTTGACGTGATGGAAACGCCCCGTCATGTAGCTGCCAAACGTGGTCTGAAAATGGCTGATCTGCGCTCCCGTCGTGGCGAAGCAGACGAGAAGGACATGCCGGAAGCCGAAGTAGCCCCTAAAGCTGCTGCGCCTGCTAAAAAGGCTGCTCCTGCCAAGAAAGCAGCCCCCGCTGGTAAAAAAGCAGCACCGAAAAAAGCTGCCGCTACAGAGGAGGCTAAATAATGGCTGCCAAGAAAACAGTTACAGTAACCCAAACCGGGAGCATTCTGGGCCGTAAGGCTGATCAGGAAGCCACCCTTAAAGGTCTGGGTCTGAACAAACGCCACCGTACCCGTACGCTGGAAGATACCCCCGCTGTGCGTGGGATGATCGCCAAAGTAGCGCATCTGGTATGTGTAGAAGAAAACGCTTAAGACCTTGGCCCTGTGCCAAAAGGCTTAAGATAAGTTAAGGGTTTGAACGATGACGACGCTCAACCAATTGTCCGATAACAAAGGTGCCCGTGCTACACGCAACCGCGTGGGCCGTGGTATCGGTTCCGGCAACGGTAAAACCTCCGGCCGCGGTGGCAAAGGCCAGACCGCGCGCTCCGGCGGCAGCATTATGCCCGGTTTTGAAGGTGGTCAAACACCTCTGTACCGCCGCCTGCCTATCCGTGGTTTCAACAACCACAACTTCACCACCAATTACATGGTGATGAATGTGGCTGACCTGCAAAGATTCTCTGATGCTGGCCGTCTGGACGGTATCAAGGTAATTTCTGCTGAAACCCTGAAAGCCGCAGGTATTATCCAGAAATCTCTGGATGGCCTGAAGATTCTGGGTAACGGCGAGCTGAAAGCCAAACTGACGATCGAAGCTGCTGCTGCCTCTGCATCTGCTGCCGAGAAAGTTAAAAAGGCTGGTGGTACACTGACCATCAAATCGCCGAAGGAAGGGATTAACAAATTCCTGCCGAAAGCCGCGCTCAAGCGCATGGCTGCTGCCAAAGCATAAAAATAAGGGACTGACCCATGGCATCATCTCAGGCTCAAGGCCCGTCGAATCCGTTTGGCGTATTCGCCAAAGCGACGGAGCTTAAAAAGCGTATTCTGTTCGTACTGGTAGCACTGATTGTCTACCGCCTTGGTACGCACATTCCGCTGCCTGGGATTGATGCTGTGGCCCTTGGCAAGAACTTGGCACAACTCCAGCATTCCTCGCAGGGGCTGTCCGGTGCTTTCAATATGTTCAACATGTTTTCCGGTGGTGCGTTCAAGCGCATGACCATTTTTGCGTTGAACATCATGCCGTACATTACGGCCTCTATTATCATTCAGCTGCTGAGCTCCATGTACCCCTCTCTTCAGGAAATGAAGAAGGAAGGGGAGATGGGCCGCCGCAAGATGAACCAATACACCCGCTACCTGACAGTAGCGCTGGCCATGTTCCAAGGGATGGGGCTTGCGATTGGTCTGGAAAGCATGCAGGTGACAGCCGACGGCATCGTGTATAACGTTGTTGCCGATCCGGGCCTGATCTTCCGTCTGCAAACTGCCTTCACACTGACCGCTGGTTCCGTGTTCGTGATGTGGCTGGGCGAGCAGATTAGCCAGAAGGGTGTTGGTAACGGCGCGTCGCTGATTATCTTCTCCGGTATCGTAGCCGAGTTGCCCCGCGCACTGGTGAATACCTTTGATATGGCTAAAGTCGGCACAATGAGCGAGTACTTCCTGCTGGGTCTGGTGCTCTTTATTGTGGCTGTCATGGGTTTCGTTGTGTTCATGGAAAATGCACAGCGCCGTATCCTGATTCAGTATCCGAAGCGTCAGGTTGGCCTGAAAATGACCGGTGGTGAATCGAACCACATGCCACTCAAGCTGAACATGGCTGGTGTTATCCCTGCAATCTTTGCAAGCTCTATCCTGCTGTTCCCGATGAGCATCGCAAGTTTTGCACCGGAAAGCGAACTGGCGCAGATGATTGGTGCCCACTTGGCACCGGGCCGTCCGACCTACGAAATGCTGTTTGTTGCTGCTGTTATGTTCTTCTGCTTCTTCTATACCGCGGTTGTGTTCAACCCGGAAGAAACTGCGGACAACATCAAAAAGTCCGGTGGCTTTATCCCTGGTATCCGCCCGGGCAAGGCAACTGCCGAGTACTTTGACTATATTCTGACACGCCTGACTGTGCTGGGTTCTGTTTACATTGCCGCCGTCTGCGTATTGCCCCAGATTCTGCTGACTCAGTACAGCGTGCCGTTCTACTTTGGCGGTACCAGCTTGCTGATCGTTGTGAGTGTAACGCTGGATACCGTAACGCAAATCCAGTCGCACCTGATTGCACACCGCTACGAAGGTCTGTTGAAGAAAACCAAATTCCGCAACCGGGCAAAGGCATAGGGCAGGGGACATGCGCGTTGTATTGATGGGGCCTCCGGGCGCAGGAAAAGGAACACAGGCTGACCTGCTCAAGGAGCGCTCTGGCAAACCCAAGCTCTCGACAGGTGATATGCTCCGCGCTGCTGTAGCAGAAGGTTCTCCGGTCGGTAAGCAGGTTGACGAGATTATGAAACGCGGCGATTTGGTGCCGGACGATTTGATGGTTGCCATCATCGAAGAACGCATCAAAAAGCCCGATTGCGCGAGCGGATACATCTTGGATGGGTTCCCGCGTACAGTTGCTCAAGCAGAAACGCTTGACAAAATGCTCAAGAAGCACAATCTTGCGCTGGACCACATTTTTTATCTGGATGTGGATGAGGAAGTTGTTGTGGAGCGTTTTGCCGGCCGCCGTGTGGCGCCAAAATCTGGCAGAACGTACCACGTGCGGTTTAATCCGCCAAAAGTTACTGGGATTTGTGATGATTCCGGTGAGGAACTGGTACAGCGGAGTGACGACAAAGAAGAAGTTGTTCGCCACCGCCTGACTGTTTATCGCGAACAGACTGCCCCGGTGTTGGAGTACTACCGCAAACAGGGCCGTTTGGAGACCGTAGACGGGATGCAACCGGTTGAAAAAGTTTATGAGGCGATCAGCCAGCGCCTGCATGGCGCCGCCGCCTGATAAAAAGGACGAGGGAAGACGTGGCAAGAAATGACATGATCGAAGTGGAAGGCAAGGTTGTTGAAGCGTTGCCTAACCAAACTTTCCGGGTACAACTGGAAAACGGTCATCAGATTCTGGCCTACACATCCGGCCGTATGCGTATGAACTACATTCGCATCTTGCCAGGTGACGCGGTGACATGCGAAATGACGCCGTATGACCTGACAAAAGGCCGTATCGTCTACCGTAAAAAGTAACGTTGAGTAGGGAAAGGGAAGCACATGAAAGTACAGGCTTCTGTAAAACCGCGCTGCAAAGAGTGCCGTGTGATCAAGCGTCACGGCCGCGTGATGGTGATCTGCAAGGATCCCAACCACAAACAGCGTCAGGGTTAATGCTTGACACGCAGGGGAATTCTGTTATTTTCCTGCAAGCTTTTTAGTGACTAATTCCGAGATTTAAGGAGTTTGAGCCGTGGCTCGTATTGCTGGTGTAAACATTCCAAGTGAAAAACAGGTGTGGATCGGCCTGACCAGCATCTTTGGTATTGGGCAGAAAACCTCTAAGGACATTCTGACCAAAGCAAAGGTGGCGCCGACCACTCGTGTACACGCGTTGTCCGAAGAGGAAGTAACGCGTATCCGTAACGTAATTGATGCCGACCAAGTGGTAGAGGGTGATCTGCGTCGTGAAATCGCGCTGAACATCAAACGCCTCATGGACCTGGGCTGCTACCGCGGCCTGCGTCACCGCCGTGGTCTGCCGGTACGTGGTCAACGTACCCAAACCAACGCCCGTACCCGTAAAGGCCCACGTGCCGGCGCGGTTACCAAGAAGAAGTAAGGTTAAGTAGAGATGGCTCGTAAAGACACTTCTGCCGCCCGCTTGAAGCGTAAAGACCGCAAGAATATTACCAGCGGTGTAGCGCACATCAACGCGACATTTAACAACACCATCGTGACCATCAGCGATGCCCAGGGTAACACCATTTCCTGGTCCAGCTCCGGTGCACAAGGCTTTAAGGGTTCGCGTAAGTCGACCCCGTACGCTTCGCAGGTTGCTGCTGAAGTTGCTGGCCGCGCTGCTCAGGAACACGGCATGAAAGTGCTGGATGTTGAGGTTAAAGGTCCCGGTTCCGGTCGTGAATCCGCTGTGCGTGCCCTGCACACCATCGGTTTCCAAGTGAACTCCATCCGCGACGTAACCCCGATCCCGCACAACGGCTGCCGCGCGCCTAAGCGCCGCCGCGTCTAAGCGGATTTCGGATTTATATCCGGCTACACCTTTATAGACTAACGCTGATTACGAGTAGGAAAACGACCGATGCAGATTCAGGCAAACTGGAAAGAACTGATCAAGCCCAGCAAGCTGAACTTTACCGCCGGTAACGACCCGCGCAAGAACGCGCGCGTTGTGGTGGAGCCGCTGGAGCGTGGTTTTGGTTTTACCATGGGTAACGCCCTGCGCCGCATCCTGCTGTCCAGCCTGCAAGGCTCGGCAGTGACGATGATTAAAGTTGGCGGTGTGCTGCACGAGTTCTCCTCCATTGACGGTGTGAACGAAGATGTCACCGACATCATCCTGAACATCAAGGCAATGGCCATCCGTATGCACAGCGAAGATACAAAAACCGTTATGCTGCGTGCCAAGGGCCCTGGTGCTGTGACTGCTGGCCAGATTGAAACCGGCCACGATGTGGAAGTTATCGATTCTGACCACCACATCTGCACACTGGCTGATGGCGCCTCGCTGGAGATGGAACTGACCATCGCTACCGGTAAAGGTTACGAGCCTGCTGCTGCGCACGCCCCTGAAGAAGCTGTTATCGGCCTGATTCCGATCGACGCCATCTTCTCGCCGGTTCGCCGCGTAGCCTATAAAGTTGACGACGCCCGTGTTGGTCAGATTACCGACTACGACAAACTGACTCTGGACATCGAAACCAACGGCGTTGTGTCCCCTGAAGATGCGCTGGCCTACGCTGCCCGCATTCTGCAAGACCAGCTTTCCCTGTTCATCAACTTCGACGAAGTTGTTGAAGAGGAAGTGAAGAAAGAAGACGAAATCGACTTCAACCCCAACCTGCTGATGCGCGTTGACGAGTTGGAGCTGTCGGTTCGCAGCGCAAACTGCCTGAAGAACGACAACATCGTCTACATCGGCGATCTGGTTCAAAAGACCGAAGCCGAAATGCTCAAGACCCCCAACTTTGGCCGTAAGTCGCTGAACGAGATTAAAGAAGTTCTGGCGCAGCTGGGTCTGGGTCTGGGTATGAAACTGGACAACTGGCCGCCGGAGAACATCTCCGATCTGGCTAAGAAGTTCGAACGTAGCTACTAATTAGTTGTTTTAAGAGAGGATAAACCCATGCGTCATGGAGTTGCCGGCCGCAAGTTCAGCCGCCAAAGCGACCACCGCAAAGCAATGCTGGGCAACCTGGCTACCTCGCTGCTGAAGCATGGTCAAATCAAGACCACGCTGGCGAAAGCAAAGGACCTGCGCCGTGTTGTAGAGCCCCTGATCACCAAAGCTAAAAAAGGTGACCTGGCTGCTCGCCGCGAAGTCATGAAAACCGTTACTGAAAAAGGCGTTGTTGCCCGTCTGTTCGACGAAATCGCCCCCGCATTCAAAGCCCGCAACGGTGGTTACACCCGCGTGCTGAAAGCCGGCTGGCGCCAAGGCGACGCTGCTGATATGGCCATCATTGAACTGGTAGACCAGCCCAAAGCTGCTGCTCCTGCCAAGGCCGAAGGTAAAGAAACCGCCAAGAAGGCTGCCCCGGCTAAAGAAGCCAAAGCTGCTGATAAAGGCGAAACCAAAGCTAAGGCCGCTGCTGCAAAGCCTGCTGCTAAAGCCAAGAAAGCAAAGACTGAAGAGAAGTAATTCTCTCCGCCTTTGTGCCGACCTGTTCGGAAAGACCCCCACAGCATGTGGGGGTCTTTTTTTTCATGTAGATAAGCGCTTGCAGGCGGCCAGCCGAACGCCTATATGGTTAGAAGCTTTGTAAAAGCTCGTATGCTTATCTTGACCGTTTTGCATCTCATCCTGCGACTCTCCGTCGCACAAAGCGGCTTAAGTCTGCGTGCGTCCCTTCCACACTTCTTTCTCTGTACAGGAGGACATCATGTCCAACAACTTCCGCAACACCTCCCTCGCGGCTCAGCTCAAGGCGGCTGGTGCCGTGGCCAAGGTCATGTCGGCTGCCGCCGACGAAGTGACCGAAGCCAAGAACATCGCCGGTCAGGCTCTGGTGGCTGCGGCTTCCTTCGCCGAAGCCGTCAACATCGAGGTCCCCGCGCCGCGGTTCGACGGGCTCTACCAGCCCGACACCGCCAAGCGCGAAATCGCGGGTAAGGCCCTCAACGCCTACATCCGCAACTACCTGGGCCGGGTGAAGAACACGGTGCTCAAGCGTGAGCTCAACGCGTTCGACATCCTCTCGGTGGACCTCATCGACAAGGTGCTGAACACCCTGGCGCGTCTGCACGAAGGCATCGCCAAGGCCGAAGCGGCCAGCAAGCGCAACCAGCTCTCCATCTACACCAAGGTCGTTCGCGGCCGCGGCGGTGTGGACGAGCTGCTCGGCAAGCTGGCGATGAGCGGCGACATGGAGGACATCCTCCGTGCCCATGCCCGCTCGGCGCTCGACCGCTCCCGCGGTCGTCTGAAGGCCAAGGCGGACGAGGCGAATGCCACGTTCATCAAGGCCGACAGCGATCTGGCGGCGCTGGCCGAGAAGGCCGACAGCGCGTCGCTGGCCAAGATGGGCGAGGCGGAAGCCACGTTCAACAAGGCCAAGAAGCAGGTCGAAGTGGTGGCTGCGGCCATCAAGCTGCTGGAGGACGCCGAGAACACCGATCTGGTGGACAAGGCGACCCGTGTGGTCCACGCCATCTACAAGATGGATGTGTTCGCCCATCACGCCAAGCAGCGCGCCAAGCGCATCGCCGAGGCCAAGTCGAAGCCCGTCAAGGCCGAGACCGAGCCCAAGGCCGAGAAGGCCGGCAAGCGCCGTAAGCGCCGTCGTGGCGGCAAGAAGGGCAAGGGCGGCAACGCTCCGGCCCCGCAGGCGACCGAAACGGCTCCGGCCGTCGAGGAAGCCGCTGCCGAGCCGGTGATCGTGACCGGTAGCTGCGGCAACGACTGCAGCACCTGCCCGGTCGCGGCAACCTGCGAGTCCGTCATCGAGGCCCCCGCGGCCGACGTGCCGGAAGCGTTCGCCAACCGGGCCGACGACTACCGCGCCTACGTGGCCGAGAAGGGCAAGGCCCCGGCGAATGCCGGTGTGCTGACCCGCTGGGTCAACGCCCGCAACAAGGCCTAACGGCAACAAGCGAAACGGAAAGGCTCCCCTCGGGGAGCCTTTCTTTTTTTGTGGGTCGGGTTAGCGGGTGCGGGTAACGATATAACCAACCGAAGGGGTTGCTCCGGCAACAACATCCAGTACGGTTTCGTCATTATCCTTAAAGCCCACAACCTTGAGGCTGGAACCGGGGAGGTTCTCGACCTCGAAGGTCATGCCTTCCTTAAGGCCCTGGGCTCGGCTGCCGGCAATAACAACCTGCGTGCCTTCCTGACTCAGGACCGTGCTGCGCCAAGCCTGCGAGGCCAGACGTTTGCCCAGTTCTGTAACCAGCTGGCTCACCGCATCGCCCAGAGCGGCCGGTGAGGCGCTGCCCGCATCGCGCAGGGCAGGGAACATGGCCTGCTGGTTATCGCCAACGCCCACAACATCCCCGCTGGTAACGGGTTTGCCTTGCATGTCCAGCAGGGTGTAGCCCATCCGGTAGTAGGCGGGGCGTTTTTCGGCTTTGAGAACGCCGACAATACGCGGTTTGCTGCCCAGCGATTCTGCCCGTTCGGCAGGCAGACCATCATTAATCACAAGATTATAGGCGCTGAACTCGTCCTCGGACACGGGGGACAGTGTCCCGGATGTGGCCATGGCCTGTTCGACCTGCGCCCGCAGGTCGCTGTTCGCGGTAACGATTTTAATCATGTGCTTGGGCTGGTTGCCGCCGCTGCCGCCGAACGGGCTGGTGGATGTGGTTGCACACCCGGCCAGAACAGCTGCAAAAGCGAAAACGGAAAGTCGGCGCAACATACCGGTATCCCCTCAGGTTTAGTTGGTTTTGTACTCGATTTTGGCTTTGGACTTAAGCGAGGCCATAAAGTCGGCGTACACTTTTTCGCTCAGCGACTCACGGATTTCGCTTTCCAGTTCGGAAAGCTCAGGCACGTGTTTATCGTCGCGGTCGGTCACCTGAATGACGTGCCAGCCAAAGTCGGTCTTAACCGGTGTTTTGGTGTATTCGCCTTTTTTCAGGGTAAAAGCAGCATCGGAGAAGGGTTTGACCATCTCGCCAGCGGTAAACCAGCCCAGTTCGCCACCGTTCGGGCCGGTTGGGCCAACGGAGTACTGTTTGGCCAGATCTTCGAACTTGGCACCTTTATCCAGTTTTTTGATGATGTCGGCGGCTTCGGCCTGTTCTTTCACCAGAATGTGACGGGCGGAAATGGCTGGAGCGGCGTAATCACCTTTGATTTTTTCGTAGTGGGCGGCAATCGCTTCGTCGGTCAGAGCCTTATCCATTTGCGACTGGATGGTGTATTTGAAGACCATGCCTTCTTTCACCATGGCCAGCTCCTGTTGGAAGGCGGGAGTTTTTTCTACGCCCAGTTTGTTGGCTTCCTGTGAAACCAGCGTCTGGTCAATCAGGCGGTCCAGAATGGCTTTGCGGACTTCTTTCGCGCGGGCCTCGTCCAGCTGCATGGGCAGGGCCTTCATGTAGTCTTCTACTTTTTGTTCGGTAATGGCGGTGCCGTTGACAGTAACAAGTGTAGAGGTATCGGCAGCCATAGCCATCAGAGGCAGAGCGCTCAGCAGACAGGTGACGGAAATCAGGCGTTTCATCGACGTTATCCTTCAATGGTTCTTGGTCGGTTTAGAAAGCTTTCACAGCTTGCCGCGAGCGGGCATTTTTTTCAAGTTAAAAGCCCGTTGGATTGACCCGCTGAAAGGGGTATGATAAGACACTTTGAAACGGCGCCAAAGGGGCAGTTCTCCGGCTGTTTTAGAACAAAAATTAGGCAACAGATAACGTAACCCTGTGAAAAAAATCAAAAAGCTGTTACAGCACCGTGTGTATATCTCCGTCGCCTTGTCCGATACGGGCCGGGCACGCAGCTTCAGTCCGCGCCTGGTGATGTTAAAAAGTGTGGTTGCTCTGGCCATTGCCGGTTTTGTCGGCTTTGTTGCCTACGAGAACCGTCCGCGGGATGTGGGCGCTGTCGTTGTGACCAGTTTGAGCGGCGATAGCACGGGTACCGTGAACGACCTGCGCCAGCGGCTTGCCTCGGTTGAGCAGGAAAAAAGCTTTCAGGACCAGCAGATTCAGGTTTTTGCCCAGCAGCTGGGTGTTTTGCAGGCACGTCTGGAGCGGTTTGATGCCATCAGCGAGAAGCTGTTCGATGACAAATATTTTGGCGAGTACCTCAAGGGCATGGCCGAGTTTGAACCGATTGGCAGTGTTGATATGCCTGTGGACGAACGCCCTGTGACCATTTTCGAACTGACCAACAACGTTGCCTCCCTTAAACGCCGTGCTGACGGTGTGGAGCGGATGATGGAAACCAGTCTTGACTTGTTGTCACGCACCCAGATGAACCGTGCCCAGCAGCCACATATCTGGCCCGTTGTGCATGAGCGGACATGGATGAGCTCCCAGTATGGCTGGCGCCGCGACCCGTTTACCAAAAAGCGTGCCTGGCACGGCGGTGTGGATATTGCCGGTGGCCAAAATGCCCCGGTTGTGGCATCCAGTGAAGGGATTGTCACCTATGCGGGTTTCCGTTATGGCTATGGTCTGATGGTTGAGCTACGCCATGCTGGCGGCTTTATCACCCGCTATGCACACCTGAACAAGGTGCTGGCCAAGAACGGTCAAAGCCTTGCAGCAGGGGAAATCTTGGGTCTGATGGGCGCCAGCGGGCGCTCAACGGGTCCGCACCTGCACTTTGAGGTTCTGGTCGGTGATCATAAAATCGACCCCGAGCCGTTTATTAAGGGCCGGATGCAGGCTGCCCGCATGTTGGCGCGCAGCACCGGCTGGCAAGAGCAGGCCGAACTCCTGATTAAATAACCAACCGATTGGATTTTTACCGATGTTGATGTCTGTAGCGAAACGCCTGTTTGGTACGCGTAACGAGCGCTTTATCGCCTCGCTCCAGCCGACCGTGAAAAAGATTAACGAGCTTGAGCCTACCTACACGGCGATGAGTGATGACGAGCTGAAAAACCAGACAGTTCTTTTCCGGGAGCGTCTGGAAAAAGGTGCATCGCTGGATAGCCTGTTGCCCGAGGCTTTTGCCGTGGTTCGTGAAGCTGCGAAACGCACCCTTGGCGAACGTCATTACGACGTTCAGCTGGCCGGCGGGATGATTCTGCACAAGGGTATGATTTCCGAAATGAAAACCGGTGAAGGTAAAACACTGGTCGCGACACTGGCATCGTATCTGAATGCCTTGCCCGGCAACGGTGTGCACGTGGTGACCGTCAACGACTACCTGGCCAAGCGTGATGCTGAATGGATGGGGCAGGTACACCGTTCTCTTGGTCTGACCGTAGGCGCTATTGTTAACGATATGAGCGATGATGCCCGCCGCGAGGCCTATGCCTGTGACATTACCTATGCCACCAACAACGAGCTGGGCTTTGACTACCTGCGCGACAATATGAAGTTCTCCAGCAGCGAGATTGTCCAGCGTGCCCATGCCTACGCGATTGTGGACGAGGTGGATTCCATCCTGATTGACGAAGCGCGGACACCGCTGATTATCTCTGGCCCGACCGAAGACCGGACAGATATGTACAAAGCCATGAATATGGTCATCCCGCGTCTGAGCAAGGAAGACTATCATCTGGACGAGAAAGCCCGCAGCGTCAGCCTGACGGAAGAGGGCATGGACCACGCCGAAGAGATTATGCGCGAGCTGGGTATCCTGAGTGATGGCAACCTGTACGACATCACCAACGTGACGCTGGTGCACCACCTGAATCAGGCGCTGCGTGCACATACACTGTTCAGCAAGGACAAAGACTATATTATCAAAGATAATCAAGTAGTTATCATTGATGAGTTCACAGGACGCATGATGTCTGGCCGCCGTTATTCCGAAGGCCTCCACCAGGCTTTGGAAGCCAAAGAGAATGTAGACATCAAGAACGAGAACCAGACGCTGGCCTCGATTACATTCCAGAACTACTTCCGTATGTATGGCAAGCTGGCCGGGATGACCGGTACCGCAGATACCGAAGCAGAAGAGCTGGAAAGCATTTACGGCCTGCGCGTTGTGGTCGTGCCGACCAACCGCCCGGTTGCCCGTGCGGACGCGCCGGATATCATCTACGTAAACGAAAAAGCCAAGTTCCGCGCGATTATCCGCGATATTCAGGATTGCGTAGAGCGTGGCCAGCCTGTGCTGGTTGGTGCGGCGTCGATTGAGAAATCGGAACTGCTGTCGGAAGCGCTTAAGGCAGAAGGCATCAAGCACAACGTACTGAACGCCCGTTACCACGAACAGGAAGCTGAGATTATTGCGCAGGCAGGTCGTGAGGGTGCGATTACCATTGCCACCAACATGGCTGGCCGCGGTACCGACATCAAACTCGGCGGTAACCTTGAGCTGCTGCTGGCCGGTGCAGAGAGCGATGCCGATAAAGCCAAAGTTAAAGAGGCCTACAAGGCCGAGAAAGAACGCGTGATTGCCGCCGGGGGCTTGCGTGTGTTGGGTACCGAACGGAACGAATCCCGCCGCGTGGATAACCAGCTGCGTGGCCGTTCCGGCCGTCAGGGCGACGTAGGCTCCAGTATCTTCTATATCTCTATGGAAGATGACTTGATGCGCATTTTTGCCGCACCCATGCAGGGGCTCATCGACAAAATGTCCTTCCCTGAGGATGACCCGATTCAGAGCCGGATGGTCAGCGCTGCCATCGAAACCGCGCAGCGTAAGATTGAGGCCCGTAACTTTGATATTCGTAAGAACCTGCTCAAGTACGACGATGTTCTGAACGACCAGCGTAAGGTGATTTATGACCAGCGCCGCGAGATTATGGCGTCTGAGACTGTGGACGACATCCTGCAGAACTTCCGCGCCGACATCGCCGAAGGCATTGTGAACGCCTGCATGCCGGAAGACAGCTACGCCGAGCAGTGGCTGCTGGAGCAGTTGAAGGACGAAGTGTCCCGTATCTTTAATGTAACGCCGCCGCTGGCCGACTGGGCCCACGAAGAGGGCATTACCAATGAAGAGATGATTACCCGCCTGACGGATTACGTTGAGCGCGTATTCAAGGAGAAAGAAGCCCGCTTCGGCACGGAGCTGATGCGCCGTATCGAGAAGAGCGTTCTGCTGCAAGTGCTTGACCAGCAATGGAAAGACCACCTGCTGCGCCTGGACTACCTGCGCGAGGGGATTCACCTGCGTGGCTACGCCCAGAAAAACCCGTTGAACGAGTACAAGCGCGAAGCGTTTGTGATGTTCGAAGGGCTGCTCCGCCACATCAGTGAGGAGTCGGTGATGCTGCTCTCCCGCGTGGAAGTGCGTGAAAATACATTCGACCCGCATGCGCTGGAAGGCGAGGTACCGGCAGCGCCTGCGCTTGGCGACCCGACAGACGGCACCAATCCCTATGCAGATATGGACATTGGCCGCAACGACCCATGCCCCTGTGGCAGCGGGAAACGGTATAAACATTGCCATGGCGCGCTTTCGTCCGCTATTGGCGCGGAGGCAAGCAAATGACCGCTAAAAAAGTTGTGTACTGCGCTGCGATGGTACTGGAGAACGACGAGGGTGAAATCCTGCTGGCCCAGCGCCCCAAGGGTAAATCCTTTGAGGGGATGTGGGAGTTCCCGGGCGGTAAAATCGAATCCGGCGAAACACCCGAGGCCGCGCTGGTTCGCGAAGCGGAAGAGGAACTGGGTATTGTCCTGAATCCCGAGCGTCTGCTGCCGCTGCATTTTGTTTCCCACGCTTATGATGATTTCCATCTGGTGATGATGGTCTACCACGCCATCAGTTGGCTGGGTGATCTGGATGCCAAGGAAGGGCAAACACTGCGCTGGGTCGCACGTGAGGACATGGCCGATTACATCGACAAGACGCCGCCTGCCGACATCCCCCTGATGGAACTTTTGGCAGAAGTCGCCTGATTTTTGGCGCTTCCCGGGTTGATTTGTCCGGGTACATCCCCACATGGGTGGGAGTATTTCTGACCTTCTTTGCTTTTTGACAGCACAACCTGCAAAAGGTGTACTCCCCATGTCAGCCTTCGACGACGAGATGAAAGCCATCCGTGACGCGAACGTTGCGGACAAGAAAACCCAGGCCAATGCGGCCATCGACCAGATCTGCAAGACCTACCAGAGCGACCTGAAAGCCGCCCTTGCGGCCCGCAAAGGCAACGTGACCGATGCCGAGGTCCGCTATCAGGTGGTCGGTGCCGTGGTCGGCAGCACGCTGAGCTACACGCCGGAGCATCTGGAAGCCTACGGGCGGCTGAAAGCCGATGCCACGGCCACCAGCCAGAACATCACGGTCAGCTGGGACCAGGGCAACGACAAGGACGGCGTGTTCTGCCTGAACATCATCGTCCGCTATCGCGGATAACGAATGCAAAAAACCCCCGCCATTTGGCGGGGGTTTTCGCGTTATTCGGGCTGTGCTTTCTGCGGAGCGACCACCAGCTTGGCGGGCAGCTCGGCGAAGAACATCATGGCCCAGACTTCGGGTACCAGTGATTCCTGGAAGCCGTGCACCCAGAACCCGAGCGCGGCCTGCTGGCCGTATTGCGGGTTGAGGGGGAACTTCTCCCAGTTGCGTTCGTACTCCAGCTTGACGGTGCCTTCCCAGACGACCGTCTTGCCGTCGAAACCGTAGACGGTCAGGTGGTCACCGTCCTTGAGGCAGTGGAGGCCGTCGTAGGTGCGCTTGCCGTCGGGCGTTTGCAGGCTGGTGTCGTAGAACGACCAGATGACGCCCTCGGTGCCGGTTTCCCAGAAGGCTTCCAGCACGCCGCTCAGGATGATTTTATCGCTCATGGTTGTCTCCCTTACTGCTGACCCGTGCACCAGGGCTCGCGCTTGCCGCCGTCGTAGGGGCGGGCAAGTCCGGCAGCGATGAGCAGGTCGGCCAGCGATTGACCGTCGGTGGTATAGGCGTCGGCGAGGACGCGGCCGGCGTACTTGTCATGCCGGATGTTTTTCAGCACCACATGGGTGCCGGCATTGGCGATGGTCAGGGCCTTGGCCTCTTGGGCCTTGTCCTTCTCGAACTGGCACTTGCCCCGGATTTCCGGCGCGTCCAGTCCCATCAGGCGCACGCTGACGTGCATCACCACGCCCGGCCACGGATAGGCCAGCACGGTGAAGGTATCGCCGTCGTAGACGCTGACCACATCGGCCTGTACCGGACCGCTGATGACGGTCGGCATGTGGATGGGGTCATCGGCACGGGCAGTGCCAACGCCGAGAACGGAAAAAATCAACAACAGAGCCACGAGAGTACGTTTCATGTTTGAAACCTCGGGGGGTGATATAAAGCAAAACGGGAAGGGAAGTGAGGAAACTTAAGGCCGACTTATAGCAGCCGCTTGCCGTTGCTGCAAGCGCTTAGAGTTTAGCCTCGATAAGCAGGGGATAGTGATCGGACCCGCAGCGTGTGCTGAGGATTTGTGTGTTCTGCAACGGCACGTCTGACGGCGTGAGGATGTAATCCAACTGGATGTTGAGCATCTGGTGGGTGCGCTTGCCGGAGAACGGGTTGGTCAAATGGTGCGCTGCCATCATCTGTTCGATGTGTCGGCGCTCGTGGATGAGGTAATCCCTGGATGTATAGCCGTAGTACCAGCCCCATGACGGGTTGACGAGTGGTCCGCCAAAGCTGTTGAAGTCACCGCAGACGAAGTTTTTACGGTCGGCGGCCAGATACTTCCGTAGGTAATCCAACTCGGCCAAACGAAAGGATGGCGGTACCTTGAGGGGCAGGTGCACATTGAAAACACGGATAGGCTGGCCGTTCAGCATGAGGTCGACAAAGTGGAACTCTTTCCCCTCGCATTTGCCGGACCATTTGGCCGCACGGGAGGTTGCCGGCGGGCTGCCATGCTCGACGCGTGTATGGGTCTCCAGCGGGTGTTTGGACAGGATGACCAACTGGGTTTCCATCCGCTTTTTGTGGGGTTCAAACTCGCGGCAGGTCACCATGTGGGGCATGGTGCCTTCGAGCAGGGGCAGGGCGGTAAGGGGAACTTCCTGCAGGCAGAGCACGTCTGCATTCAGACTACGCACAAAATCCGCCAGTTTGTCGAGGTGGCGGTTACGGCGGTAGATGTTCCAGGTAATCAGCTTCACGGCTTTTTTGCTGTCTGCTTTTTGCGTTGTTGAAGAGGGATTTTTTATTGTTTTTTGCGCCGCCGTCAAGGCGATTCGGTTATAATCCTCCATCTGGGGCTTGCTTTCTGTCGCGTACGGCGGATAATGGCCGCTGTTTTGTTGGCGTTATGCCTGCGTTTCTAACCAATAGATTGAAGTGATTTTTATGACTGTCCGGGTTCGTTTTGCACCTAGTCCCACAGGGAAGCTGCACGTTGGTAACGTGCGTACAGCGTTGATGAATGTTCTGTTCGCCCGCAAAGAGGGCGGGACGTTCGTGCTGCGCTTTGAAGATACCGACCTCGAGCGCGAGGTGCCGGGTGCAGAGCAGAATATGATTGAGGCACTGGACTGGCTGGGCATGACCCCCGACGAGTCCCCATACCACGGCGGCGATTTTGGCCCGTACCGCACCCGTGAGCGTGCCGCCCGCGGCGACTATGCCGCCGCCATGAAAAAACTGCAGGATAAGGGACTGGCCTACGAGTGCTTTATGAGCAAGGAAGAACTGGACCTGCTGCGTAAAATCCAGACCAGTCGCGGCCTGCCACCGGGGTATGACAACCGCCACCGCACCCTGTCGGACGGGGAGAAGGCAAAATACCGTGCGGAAGGGCGTGAGCCGGTTATCCGCTTTAAGCTGCCGGACGACGCCACCATCGAGTTTACCGATCTGGTACGCGGCATCGTGCGCTATGAAACAAAGAACCTCGGCGGTGACCCTGTCATCATCCGCTCCAACGGCATCCCGATGTTCACCTTCGGCGGGGCTGTGGACGATATTAACCAGAACATCACCCACGTTGTCCGTGGCGAGGATCACGTCACCAATACGGCGCTGCAAGTCGCGCTGTTCCAGGCCCTGGATGCGGAAGTGCCCAAGTTTGCGCACCTGCCGCTCCTGCGGGACAGTGATGGCGGCAAATTGTCCAAACGCTTGGACGGCCTGTCTGTTGCCAGCCTCAAGGCAGAAGGGTACACCCCGCAGGCTGTCGTATCCTTCCTCAGCGTCTTGGGGACCGGTCACGCCCCTGAACTGAAACCGTTGGCGGAACTGGCAAGAACCTTTGATTTTGGCAACATCGGCCGCGCGCCCGTGCGCTTTGACATGGAGCAGGTAGACCGCTTGAACGCGCTCTTCCTGAACGAGATGAACTGGTCCGATGTGAAAAGACTGGCCGAGCCGTTCGTGAAGGATTTCGGCATGTCGGACAATGAACTGGCCAACTTCTGGGAAGCGGTCAAGTTCAACATTGCCAAACTGGACGAATTGAAACTCCAGCATGACATCTGCTTTGGCAATCCGCCCAAGGCGGAGCTGTCGGCAGAGGATGTGGCCTATGTGGTTGCGGCAGAAGAAGTGCTGCCTAAGGGCCCCTATACGGCCAATACATGGAACGACTGGGTAAACAGCATCAAGTCCCACACAGGCCGTAAAGGTAAAGCACTGTTTATGCCGCTGCGCCTTGCCCTGACGGGAATGGATCATGGCCCCGAGCTGGGCAACCTGCTGCCGGTGATGGGTGAGGACAAGGTGCGTCAGCGCTTGCGTCAAAATGCTAAATAGCCAAGAATAAAAGAAAAACAAGGGCAGTCTGTTATGCGTAATTTCCTGATTGTTGGCGGCAGCCGCGGTATTGGCAACAGCCTTGGGGCGGTTCTGCCCGAGCAGGGAGATACGGTCTGGATTGTCTCGCGTACCCAGCCGCAGTGCATGAACCGTCCGGATGGTGTGACCCGCCATTGGATTCAGGGCGATGTGACCGACTTGGCGTTGGCGAAAAAGCTGGATGCGGAGATTGGCCGTCAGAAGCTCGACGTGCTTATTTATAACGCCGGCATTTGGGAGGAATCTCCCTTCGGTCAGCTGACGCCGGAGCGTATTGCCCGCATTGTCACTGTCAACCTGACGGCCATGTTGGTGATTGTACAGGCGCTGATGGTGCAGCTTAAGGGCGCACCCAAAGCCAACGTGATTCTGGTCGGCTCCACATCCGGCCTGCCGCACCGCCACAGCTCGGCTGTGGTCTACGATGCCTCTAAAAACGGTATGCGCGGCGCAGCCCATACCCTGCGGGAGATTTTCCGCGGCACCAACGTGGGCGTGACCTACTTTGCACCGGGCGCCGTGGCTGCCGAAGTGCATGTAGAAGACGGCCCGCAGGCCGCCTTGACCAAGCATCAGGGCCGACGCATGCCTGTGCAGGACGTTGTGGACGTGCTGCGATGTATCCTGTCTCTCTCCCCGGCGGCACTGGTGAAAGAAGTCATCATGCCCGCTTTGAACGATAAGGATATTTGACGATTTTTTAAGAGAGAGATTGTAAGGTTATGACAGTTCAGCCCTTCAAGCTGTACAACACCCTGAGCCGCAGCGTAGAACCCGTAACCCCCATCAAGTCAGGTCATATCGGTATGTATGTGTGCGGCGTCACGCCGTACGACCACAGCCACATCGGCCATGGCCGCGTTTACGTTGTGTACGATACGTTGCTGCGTTTTTTGCGCACGGGTGGCTGGCAGGTAAAGTACGTCCGTAACTATACCGACGTGGATGATAAAATCATCAACCGCTCCCGCGAACTGGGCGAAGAACCGGATGTGCTGGCCAACACGTACATCAACAGCTATCAGGCGGATATGGCGTCGCTGAATGTTACGCCACCGGATGTTGAACCGCGGGTGACCACCCACATCCAGCCGATTATCGCGCTGATTAAAAAGCTGGAAGAAAAGGGCATTGCCTATCAGGCCAAAGGGGACATGCTCTATGATGTAAGCAAGTTTGCGACGTACGGCAAACTGTCGCAAAAACCTCTGGATGACCTGATTGCCGGTGCGCGTGTTGCGGTAGATGCAACCAAGCGTAATCCGGGTGACTTTGCCCTGTGGAAGGCTGCCAAACCCGGGGAGCCTGCATGGGATGCCCCATGGGGTAAGGGGCGGCCTGGCTGGCATATCGAGTGCTCGGCCATGTCTGCCACGCACCTTGGCGAAACCTTTGATATTCATGGCGGCGGGATGGATTTGACCTTCCCCCACCACGAAAACGAAATCGCCCAAAGCGAGGGCGCACACGGTTGCAAGATGGTCAACCACTGGATGCACGTGGCGTTTTTGCAGGTTAACCGGGAGAAGATGTCCAAGTCACTTGGGAACTTCAGCACCATCAAGGATGTGCTGGGGCAAGTCAGTGGCGAGGCGTTGCGTCTGTACTATCTGCAAACCCACTACCGCCATCCGCTGGACTTTGCGCCGGATGCCCTCAAGAGCGCTGAAAAGCAGCTTGAGCGTATGTATATGACACTGGCTAAGGCGGCAGATGCACGCTTGCCGAAAGGTGAAGCTGCACGCGAAAGCGGGTATGCGGCTCAGTTTACCGAGTCGCTTGCCGACGACCTGAACACCCCTAAAGCGCTGGCCGCACTTTCGGGCGTGCAGACGGCTTTGAATAAGGCGCTGGAGGCTGGCGAGCTGCAAGCAGCTGCCGACCTGCTGGCTGTATTCAGGCAACTGGGCGCTGTCTTTGGCCTGATGACCTACGACCCGCAGGCGTACCTGCAAGGGGAGCAGGGCGTGCCGAAGAACACAGACAATGGCTTGGCACCTGACACTGTTGAGGCGCTGATTGCCGACCGCACTGCCGCACGGGAACGCCGCGACTTTGCCGAGGCGGACCGCATCCGTGATGTGCTGACTGCCCAAGGGATTGTACTGGACGACACCAAAGCTGGCACAACCTGGCGGCGCGCGTAGCCTGCTACTCCAAAAAGAACAAGCCCCGCACAACTGTGCGGGGCTTTTATCTGCGATTGGTCATGACTCAGGCCATTGCCGCGGCTTTGGCCTGCACATCACGCTGAATAGCGTCGAGCAGGGTCAGACTGAGGGAAATGGCATGGTCGGCCTTATCCAGCGCGGTATACGGGCTGCCGAGCAGCAACGTGATATCGCACAGGACAGCGTCGATGGCGGGTGCGTTGTCGATGGCGCTTTCCACACCCAGCGCGAGGCGGATGTGCTCGACCGGGAGCATGGCAAAAGCCATCTCCAGTGCCTTGTCCAGCGGTGTGCCTTCCTTCAGGTCGCGGATGTTGCGCGCGGCCGGTAGGACGGTATCCTGCAGAAAAGACAGGCGGTATTCCGCCTCGGTCCGGGCGCAGTCAAGAGCCGCATCCCAGTCATTCGGGTTGAGCTGAATCTCGGTGCCGAGGCGCGCGCGAATGCCCGCGAACAGGTTGGCAACGTCGTTCAGGGCCTTGGCCGTGGCATCGGGGTCGGTGGCACCACCGGTCAGCCCCGCAATCGCGGGAATGCCGGCCAGCAGCGGACGCACCTGCGTGCGCACACGGTCGATGTCGTGGGCAAGAAGGGCCAGCAAGCGGCCTTCGGGCTTGTTGTTGTGGGCGGCAGCGCACAGGGCGATCGTCCTGCGGATTTTGCCCAGTGCCAGCAGCCGCAGCTGATGACGGGAAAGGTCATTGCGCACCTTATCGTGGTACGTCTCGATGTCGAACATGTTCGGGTACTCCGGCCAGTGCCGAAAAGAAGATAAAAGGTGAGGTACTGCAAAAGGTTCAGATAAATATGATGTCGGCAATATCCACACAAAGCAAGGCATTTTATCGGACCTTTTTATCTGTCATGATGGAGGGCGAAAAAGGAGGCAAGCATGGACGTATTTACCGCAATCCGTACCCGCCGCAGTGACGGGCAGGTACTGGCCGACAAGCCTGTAAACAAAACGGATATCGAAAAGCTGCTCGAGGCCGCAGGCTGGGCACCCAACCACCACCGCACCGAACCGTGGCGCTTTGCCGTCTTTAGCGGCACCGGGCGTAAGAAGCTGGCAGCTGCATTGGCAACTAGCGACGAGGATATGGCCGATGCCCTTAAAAAAGTGATGCGCGCGCCCGTGGTGATTACCGTCTGGGCTGCTACCGGACGAGGGCAGTTCAAAAATCCGCCAGTTTGGGAAGACCATGCCGCAGTTGCGGCCGCCTGTCAGAACATTGTACTGGCCGCGCATGCTTTGGGTCTGGCCGCCATCTGGCGCAGCGGCGGATATGTGGACGCGACAGGGCTGCATGACCTGCTGGAGCTGGATACTGCCAAGGGCGACCGGGTTATGGGCTTTATTTATGTGGGTCATCATGATCCTGAACGTCCGGAGCCGATGCGTCCGGACCCCAAAACCGCAGAACGTACCTTGTGGTTTGATGCCGAATAATTTATAACGGTTCCCGCGACATAACACAGGCCGCCTAGGCGGCCTGTACCTTTCTCCCTTTTCCCTTTCTTTATTTCTTTTCCTCCGCTTTGTGCGAGGCTGACATGATCGACCGTCTTACCGGCGTCTTTCAGGCGCTGCTCAAGTTCAGCTGGTATATCTTCCGGCTGTGGCTTTTCATCTTTGTCCTCTCCGTGGGATTGAGCCTTCTGGGCCACACGCCCATGCAGGCTACCAAACCCGCCTACACGGGTCAGGTCTGCACGCAGGCCCCACAGGTGACGACCACGCGCGTGTTCTCCCTGATGGGAGCGCAGGGCACGGGCTTTGGCGTTGCTGGCAACATCATCACCAACAACCATGTGGTTGGCTGGTCGCCGGTGGTGTTGCTCATCGACGAGAACTGGCATGTGGACTTCGGCTGGGTGCGCGCCACCGCGCGTGACGACTCCGACACCGCTGCCCATACCGACCTTGCCGTCGTGCGCCCGCTGCTGGGCACGCTGACGGTCAACGACCTGCCGATGGCGCGTACCAGCACGGCAGGAACGGTGTACACCCGCGGGT
Source organism: Pseudomonadota bacterium (assembly GCA_016125375.1). Lineage (GTDB taxonomy): Bacteria > Pseudomonadota > Alphaproteobacteria > UBA1280 > RI-95 > RI-95. Next base: position 29,921 of record WGLU01000001.1, read on the forward strand.
TCCCCAAGGGGAGCCTGAACGACACCTTTGGCACCATGTGGCCGACGGTGAGTGAAAACGTGCTCGACACCGACCGCGTGGTCACCAACGGTGCCTCCGGCTCGCCGGTTGTCAACTGCAAGGGCGAGGTTGTCGGCGTGATCGCGACCCAGCTCAAGCTGCCGCTGTTCATGACGCCGGATGGCAGTCTGCACAGCCCGCGCTTCATGGACCTGCACAACCTGTCCGGCATGGGCTGGGTGACCGGCCGTGGCGGCATCTGGTTCGACAACGGGGCCATCCCCGTCGAGCGCCTGCAGGAGCTGCTGGCCAGCCTGAGCGACTGACCGAACGAGAGAAAACGCCCCGCATTTGCGGGGCGTTTTTTTTATGCCTTAATCTTAGAAGGTTTTTTGCCAGCCGAGTGTGACAGCGTAATCCTTCTCCAACTGCGTGCCTTGCAGATTGCGGTACATGGGCACCGTGACCTCCAGTGACAGGCGGTGCCCTTTGGCAGTGGCAGGCATGAGGAAGTTAACCCCAAAACCTGCATCCACCATTGTACCACCTGAATTGATGGTGTTGGCTGCAGGCATCATCATTGGCGTCAGAGCGCTGTCGCGTCCGTTAATTTGCCCTGTGTAGGTCCCGAGCAGACGGCCGGAAAGGCTGACGTTCTCGGTCACCGGGCGGGCGAGCCATCCGGTTGCGCTATAGATATTGCCGAGGCGGTAACCATTGTCATTGTCGCCGGTGCGCAGGGTGGTGGCCCCTTGAGCACCCCATGACCAGTCAGCCGTGTGGCCGCTGTAGGTCAGGCTGGCAATGGCGTCATAGGTACCAGAGCCCAGTTGCATGGGGTAGGCGAGGCGGGCACCTGTTGTCCCGGTTTTATCAATATCGCCGGTGGGCAGGCTCAGGCCCAGCTGACCTTGCAGGCGCGCGTTGTCGCCTTCCCACAGCTCCATCAGGGCGCTGGCTTTAATATCGCCAAGCCCGTCGGCCGTCTGCTTGGCGCGTGTGCCGTTGCGGTGAAGGGTTTCCATCTTCTTATCCAGATAGGGCACCATGGCCATAACGGTCACTTTGTCGGTCAGGCCGTACATGCCGCCGAACATGTGCATATTCGTATGCATGTCCAGGGGTGTCATCATGTAGGAGCCCAGTACCTGTTGAGGTGTCTGGGTATGTGTGCCGGCACGCAGGCCGTCCATTTCCATCCGCATATAACGGTAGGAGAGCATAAAATCACCCTTGCCGTGCATGTGGTCGGCCATCACGCCAATCGGGGCATGGCCGTCCGGCCGAGCAAGGAAAGTGTTGTAACTCTCTGAATGTATATCGTCAGCAAAAGCCGGGGTTGCTGCGCCGAGCATAAGCGCTACGGCACCAGTAAGTACATGTTTCATTGTGTATATCCTGTATCGTGAGTTTTTATTTTCTCTTAGAGCGATGTAGGCAGGACAGGGGGAGCGCGCGGCGCGGCGTGAGGGAGGAGGACAGGCAAGTATGGCGCAGGCTGTGGTGGCGGATAGGTACGGACCTGAGTGACATCTGCAAGCTGCACCGGACGAGGCACTGCAACAACCTGCTGAACTTCGGCGGCAATACTTTGCGTGGCTGTGTGTTCAATACGCACCTGCTGGATGGGCGGCTCGTACAGAACGGGCGCACCGCGCAGCGCCAGCACGTTGAGGTTAAGCAGCAGTAAAATAGAGACAATTAACGCCGTCATGGGGCCAGTCTAGTCTTTTTGCGAACGTGGCGGAAGGGTTTTAAGCACCTCATCCAGACTTACTGTTGCGCTACCCGGTTTGAGCGGTTTTTGCTGGCTTGTGTGTGGGCGCCATCCATGCAGGTAGAGGATTTCCAGCGTGACGGGCAGGGTGCCGTCCGGCCGGGCAAAATTGGTACGGTATGCGTCTTCCATCCGGCGCAGCTGTCGGGGTGTCATCAGGCCACGGCTGCGGGCGGGATGCAGGTTGCGGCTGCCGGCAAGGCGCATGTCTGTGTAGAGAGCGGCAAAATCCTTGTAGGTGACGGTGATGACATCCCGGTCAACAACGGGCATGGCGTAACCAACCTTCTGCAAGGCGGCACCCGCAGACTGCACGTCCGTAAACGGAATAGTGTGTGCATGCCGGCTGCCAGATTCGGCAAAGGCGGTTTTAAGTTCGATAAAACTGTCGTTACCAAAAGTGCTGGCCAGAAAAAGCCCGTCCGGCTTGAGGGCGCGGCCAATGTGCATCAACGTTTGCGGTACGTCGTTAATCCAGTGGAGCATCAGGTTGCTGATAACCGCATCAAAGGTGCCGTTTGCAAAGGGCAGGGGGTGTTCTGCGTTCAGCGCGACGCTTAAGGGATGGTGCAGATTGCCGGATACCAGATCTGCGTGGATGAGCGTATCAGGCGTTACCCCTGCCTGTGCAAGGGAGGCAGCCATGCTGGCCGTGCCACTGCCCAAATCCAGAACAGTTCCAAAGCCGCGGCGCATATCGGCCATGCGCTCGGCAAGACGGCTGGCAACCTCTTCTGCCAGCGGGTGCTGGTCCTGCCCGTGGGAGAACGTGGCTTTGAGAAGAGGAAACGGATACAGAAGCTGCATGATTGTTTGCCTGTGGTTCATCGCGTATGCTGGATTGGTTTTAACGCGGACGGCAGGGAATGGCAATCACCCCTTTTATCGGCAAATGGATGGAACGGACGGTATCGTACCTGTTACCCCCGTTGTGCGTTGTGTGCGAGGCACGCCTGCAAACGCGTGCACCCGTGGGCATCTGCCCCCAATGCTGGGGTAAATTGCCGCGCTTGGACGTCACCGCTGAGCCGGCCCTGACAGATATGCTTGCACGCAGTACATTCGGCCACTTTTACGCGCCCTTTACCTATGAGGGCGAGGTCATCGGCCTGCTGACGCGCCTGAAGTACTATCAGGCACCCCATCTGGCGCAGGCGGTTGTGCCTTTTATGTCGGCCGCGTTGCCGGATGCGACACTCTATGACGTGGCCGTGCCGGTTCCTGTGGACAGGGTAAGATTGCTCAAGCGCGGGTATAACCAAGCGGCTGAGATTGTCCGGCTGCTGGCACCAGCACTGCATCTGCCGTTTGATATGGTGGGGCTGGTGCGTGTCAAACGTGCGGGCCGACAGGTCGGGCGGACAAAAGATGAGCGCCGTAAAGCACTTGCAGGTGCTTTTGCCGCGGATGCTCGCTTTAAGGGAAAGTCTGTGTTATTGGTTGACGATGTTCTGACCACGGGCAGTACGGCGGATGCCTGCGCAAAGGCTTTGCGCGCCGCAGGCGCCACACGTGTTGATGTACTGACCGCGGCCTGGGTGCGCCCCTGATATACGCGAAAGGACGAAAGAAATGGCTGCCGATATTGTGATGTACACCAAAGACTATTGCCCATATTGCACGCGTGCCAAAGCGTTGCTGGAACAGCTGGGCCAAACATACACGGAGATAGATCTGGTCAAACATCCCACCCGTAAGGACGAAATGGTCGAGCGTGCACATGGCCGGACAACCGTCCCGCAGATTTTTATTGATGACGCCCATGTCGGCGGGTGCGACGACCTGTTTGCCCTGCATGCCGGTGGCAAACTGAAACCGATGTTGGGACTCTAGCCTGCCAATGGGCGGCGTCAAACTGACAGCACTGGAAGCCTTGTGGGGTGGTTTGACGGCCACCTTGACGCCCGGCATGCTGATGGTACTGCCTGTTTTTCTGGCATTTTTAATGGGCAGCCTGCGCTACGAGCTGGCAGGTGCGCCGATTGGCCGTCAACGGCGTGACGTTCTGGTAACAGCCTTCTTTTTTGCTGTCGGCTTTAATACGATTTTTGTCATTTTCAGTCTAGCCGCCGTTATCGGTCAGCAGATGGGCAGCGATGCCCTTGCCGTGCGGGCCATGACCGGTGGCATGGTTGGCCTGTGGGGGCTGCGGCAAGTGATGGGCCTGCGTGTGCGCATTGGTGATGACATCAGCCGGAGCCGTCTGGGGCTGGATGACTGGCCCGTTGCCGCCCTGGTGGGGCTGGTTATCGGTGCAGCGCTCTCCCTCGGGTGGCAGGCAGTGTCCGGTCCTGTGCTTGGGACCATTCTGGGGCTGCAAATGAATGAGGGCGCCCAGCATGGCGCAGGGTTCCTGATGGCGCTTTATGCCATGGGGCTGACGTTGGGAATGGTAGGCGTTGGAGCCGGTGTGTTGCCGCTGCTGCTGTGGATAGCCCGCGAGCGCATCTGGCTGCGTCGACTGGAGATGGGATGCGGCATTCTCCTACTACTGGCCGCAGGCGCTATCGTCAGCGGGAATGCGCTGACATTTGCCGATTGGCTTGTGGCGCATTTGCCGGGGTTGAACCGCCTCGGCTAGAAGGCTATTTGCGGACGACCGTCCCCATGTAGCGGATGCTGGTATCGGTGGTCTTGTCCCAGTTACGGGTGGTTGGGTTAAAACACACGCCCGTCTGGTGGGTCAGTTTGAGGCCGTGCGTATCCAGCAGGTGTGCCAGCTCTTCAGGCGGCAGAAAGTTCTTCCATGTATGGGTACCGACGGGCATCCATTTCAGCATACGCTCCACAACCAGCACGTTGGCGAGCCAGGATGGCCATGTGCGGTTAATGGTCGAGAATACCATCACGCCATTCGGGCCCAAAAGTTTTGAAACAGCCCAGATGAGGCGTTTGGTGTCTGCTGTGTGCTCAAGCACGTCGAGGCAGAGGATAATATCGTACTGGCGGTTCTCGCGGACCAGTTCTTCGGCCGAGGACAAAATAAACTGTACCGGGGACCCTTTGCTGGCAGCCGAACGGCTGGCCAGGTGAATGGCGTCATTGTTAAGATCAACAGCCACGCAGTCGGCACCGCGGAAAGCGATTTCTTCCGCGATATGGTTGTTACCACAGCCAATATCCAACAGGTTCATACCCAGCAGGGGGGCCGGCTCGTGTTTGTTGACTTTGAGGTGCTGGCAGGTCTGGGAAAGGATGTATTTGCGGCGTACCAGATGGTATTCCAGATAGGCTTTGCGCGTGGCTTCGTCACGATGGATAAGGGACTGCCAAATCAGGCGCAGTCGGTCGAAACGGCTCAGGCGGACAGCCTCGCTCATAGTATCCTCTTCTTCGTTGTTGGAGGTTTATTGTGGAATGTTGCAACCGGAAGGTAAAGGGGTTAGCTGCAATATATTTTCAACCGCCTGCTTTTGGGCTTGCATTTGCCGTGGTGCTGGGGCATAAATGGCCTGTTTTTAACTATTTTGCACCCACAAACGTGCTTGCACGGGCGGGGTTAAGCAGTGGAAGGGGGTGAATACTCATGGTTCGTATCGATGTTTATGACAACAACGTGGAGCAGGCAATCCGCTCGCTCAAGAAAAAGCTGAACCGTGAAGGTTTCTTCCGCGAAATCAAGAAACGCCGTTTCTTTGAAAAGCCGTCGGAAAAACGTCGCCGTGAAGCTGCTGAATCGGGTCGTCGCGCCCGTAAGGCCGAATCGCGCCGTTCCTACCGCTAAGGTAGCCGGATGTGTTTAAAAGTGGCAGGGGAAACCCTGCCACTTTTTTTGTGTGTCCGCAAAAAGGGGCATGACCCGGTGCGTGCAATGGGCTAAAATACACTGATTTTTAACGCACCTCTTTCAAGTAAATCAGGATGCCGGCATGAGCACAAAAGAAGAACAAACCGTCGAACAAATGCTCGCTGAAACGACTGTGGGCGAGCTGGTGGCCAAGGCACGCCGTTCCCGACGTCTGACCGTTAAGCGTATTGCCCACGACTTGAATATCCGTGAGGCACATCTTGAAGCGATTGAAGAAAACCGTTTCAACGACCTGCCGGGCAAGGTGTACATTACGGGCTTTTTGCGGTCGTACTGCGACTATCTGGAGCTTGATCCCAACCCGATGATTCAGCGCCTGCGGGACGAGGGTTACCTCAAACCCGAGACAGAATACGCACTGCCGACACCTGTGGAAGAGGGGGTTATGCCCAGCAAGGCTGTTGTGTACGGCGCTATATCCGCGCTGGTGCTGGTCATGGCTGCCTTTGGTGTTTACTACTGGCGTGCCGGTGCCGCCGGTACCCCGGGTGAGGCGACGCTCAGTGCTGAACCTGCTCCTGTTGTGACGGACGAAATGCGTAAAGAAGCCGATGATTCTGCCCATAAAGACATGCAGCCCGAGCCTGAGTTTGTTGCGCCGGACCCTGAACATGAGGTTCTGAACGAACAGGCAACCGAAGAGGCTGTGAAGGAGCAGGTGCAGGAAGAGAAGGCTGAAGCTGCCGCCGTCGTTGCAGACGAGGTTGCGCAGGAAGAAAAGGCAACGGAGACCAAACCCAAGGTAACTGCCGCTACGCCTGCTGCTCCGGCTGCATCTGTTGCCAAGTCTGAAAAGAGTGCCGCTGATGCAATTCTGGCCCGGGCAGACGTGAATGCCATCAGTAAGCCCGCCAAAGCGCCCAAGCCCGAAGTCGTGGCCGAGCCACAGGAGCCTAAAGAAGTTATTCCCCCCGCACCGGCAGGTGCCCGTATCCGCCTGGTTGCCGGCGATGATGTATGGGTTCAGGTGCGTGATACCGTGTCGGATAAGGTTTTTGTCAGTAAAGTCCTGAAAAAAGGCGAGTCCCACTGGGTACGTCCGCGTGTGGGTACCGTGCTGGATGTTGGTAATCCGCCGTCGTTGCTGATTGTGGTTGATGGCAAGAACTTGGGTCCTTCGGGCACGATTGACCGTCGCGTTTGGGGGTTGCCGCTGGTACCGAGCTACCTGACCGACGACTATTACGGAAAAGGCTTGAACAAGCAGGCAAATATTGATACCAAACCTGCGCAGGATGCCGCCGCTAACATGTCAAACGATGACGACGAAACTGAACAGGCTGCCGAAGTGGAGGAGACCCCCACGCCCGCGCCTGATGTGGTTGTAGCAACCCCTCCTGCCGCAAACGGCGAGGCTACAGCAGCCGCGCCACAATCTGAAACAGAACAAAAGGCCGAGAAACCACTCCCATGGGCACAGCCATAACTCTTCAACCGCCACGCGGCACGCATGACGCGCTGCCGGACCTTTCCCGCCGTTTCCGCTTTGTTGAGGAAACGGTGTTAAAGGTTTTTAAGACCTATGGTTTTGGCGAAATCCGCACACCGATGTTCGAGGCGACCGACGTGTTTGCCCGCAACGTCGGCGATACTACCGATATTGTAACCAAAGAGATGTACACCTTCACCGACCGCGGGGGCGATAACCTGAGCCTGCGTCCCGAAGGGACCGCACCGGTGGTGCGTGCGTACTACAGCAACGGCCTTAAACAGCACCTGCCGCTCAAGCTGTGCTACGTGGGCACGCCGATGTTCCGTTATGAACGGCCTCAAAAGGGGCGTCTGCGCGAGCACCATCAGGTCGGCGCAGAGGTGTTCGGGATTGCAGGGCCAATGGCCGAGGTTGAACTGATTGCGATGGCGTTCGATTTTTTGCGTGCGCTGGGCATGAAGGAGGATTTCTACGTCCAGCTCAACTCGTTGGGGACGTCGGAAGAGCGTTCCAAATACCGCGACGCACTGGTGGCATACTTTACGCCATTCAAAGATAAGTTGTCGGAAGAATCCAAAGACCGTCTGGCCAAGAACCCGCTGCGGATTCTGGACAGTAAGGATGAAGGTGACCGCAAGCTGCTTGCCGATGCGCCCAAACTGGCCGACTATCTGGGTAACGAGTCCAGTGCCCACTTTGCCGCCGTGCAAAAGGGGCTGGATACGCTGGACATCCGCTGGCAGGTCAACAACACGCTGGTGCGCGGGCTGGACTATTACAGCCACACGGTGTTCGAGATTCACAGTGATGCATTGGGTGCCCAAAGTCAGGTGGTATCGGGCGGCCGTTACAATGGTCTTATCGGCCAGATGGGCGGCGACGATGTGCCGGCCGTGGGTTTCGGCTGCGGTGTAGAACGTCTGGAACTGATGCTGGCTGCGGACGCGGTACCTGAGAACCGCCCCGTTGCCTTTGTGACCATGAATGAAGAGGCCACCATGCAGAGCCTCGATCTGGCGCGCAAACTGCGTGCCGGCGGGTTGGAAGTTCTGGTGGCGCTGGACCCACTGTCGGTTAAGGCGCAGATGAAGCGTGCCAACAAGGTTAATGCCACGCACACCATTGTGGTGGGAGAGGAAGAACTGGCAAGCGGCAAGTTTGTGTTGAAAGATATGGATGCCGGTACACAGGATAGCCTGTCGCCGGAGGATATTATTGCCAGCCTGTGCGGAGGGGCCCTGTAAGCCATGATGGAACACGCGTTCGTGCTTGGGGTGGACCACCACCACAGCTCCGTAGATGTACGGGAGCTGCTCGCGCGCGTGGAAAAGGCTGACCTGCTGCGCCATTTGCAAAGCAATGGCGTGCGGGAGGCCATGTGCCTGTCGACCTGCAACCGCTTCGAACTCTATGGCGTGGCCGACTGCCCGGGTATGGTGCCGTGGCGTGTGGCCCAGGTGCTGGGAGCGGACGCGGATACCTTTTATGCCCATGCCTATCATAAAACCGGTACGGCGATGGTCCGTCACGGGTTTGCGGTGGCCTCATCACTTGAGTCGATGGTGGTGGGTGAACCCCAGATTCTGGGACAGATGAAAGATGCATGGCAGCAGGGTCGCGACGCAGGAACCGTGCATACCTATCTGGATAAGTTCTGCACCACGGCGTTTCATGTGGGCAAGCGCGTCAGAACCGAAACCGAAATTGCCAAGCTGCCGGTATCGGTGGCATCTGCCGCGGTGCGTCTTGCGGCTGATATTCACGGCGACCTGCGCGATACCCGTGTGCTGCTGGTCGGTGCCGGCGATATGTGCCTGAATGCCGCCCGCCACCTTAAAACCGCCGGTGCAGGTCACATGATGGTGACCAACCGTAGCCCGCAGCGTGCAATCGAACTCGCGGCAGAGGTGGGCGGGAACGTTCTGCCATTCGAGGACATGGCAGCAAACCTTGCCCGCGCAGATGTGGTGATTACCTCCACAGCCAGCCCGACCTATGTGATTACGGAGCCGATGGTCCGGGAGGCGCTGCGTCTGCGCCGCCAGAAGCCAATTTTTATTGTAGATATTGCCGTGCCGCGGGATGTTGACCCGCTGGTCGGCAACCTGCCGGATGCCTTTGTGTACGACATTGACCAATTGGGCAAAATGGTGGAAAAAGCCATTGCTGCGCGCAGTGAACACATGCAACAGGCTCACCGGATTGTCGATGACGAGGTAGATCGGTTCAGCAAATGGAGCGAAAGTAGTCGTCGGGTGGATGTTGTCCGTCTGCTGCGCGACCACTTTGAGGAAATGCGCGCCGAGGTTTTGACCCGTGCCCGCACGCCCGAAGAGGCGACCCGCCTGCTGATGAATAAAATTCTGCATAACCCGACAGTATTTCTGCGCCAGCATACTCGGGAAGAGGATGTTACCCGCCTGATGGATGCCTTTGGTGTGACCGAGAAGGATGCCCGCTGACCAATGAATTTGCTCGCCAAACTGAAAGACCTGCAAGCCCGCCACGACGATATTGCCAGTGCGTTGCAAGACCCGAATGCCACAAAAGATATGGCACGTTATGCCCAGTTGAACCGCGAATATGCGGAGATGGGCCCTGTTCTCGCCGCCTATAATAAATACAAGAAGATGCTGGACGATCTGCAAGGCTGCAAAGATGTGTTGGCCGACCCGGCAGCGGATGCCGAAATGCGCGACATGGCCAAGATGGAAATTGATGAGCTGCTGGCCAGCATCCCGGAAGCCGAGGAAGATCTGAAAATCAAGCTGCTGCCTAAAGATGCGGCGGACGATAAGAACATCATTATCGAAATCCGTGCCGGTACAGGCGGGGATGAGGCGGCTCTGTTTGCTGGCGATATTTACCGCATGTACTGCCGATATGCAGAATTACACCGCTGGAAAGTAGAAGAACTGAGCCGTTCGGATACAGCATTGGGCGGTCTGAAAGAAGTTATTGCCCAGATCGTCGGTAACGGCGTTTATGCCCGCCTGAAGTTCGAATCGGGCGTTCACCGCGTGCAGCGTGTGCCGGATACGGAAACGCAGGGACGCATTCATACCTCTGCCATTACGGTGGCTGTGTTGCCCGAGGCGGAAGAGGTGGATGTGCACATTGAAGCAAAAGACCTGCGAATTGATGTGTTTCGCTCCTCCGGACCCGGTGGTCAGAGTGTAAACACGACGGACTCTGCCGTGCGTGTGACGCACATCCCGACCGGTATTGTCGTGCAGTGCCAGGACGAGAAATCCCAGCACAAGAACAAGGAAAAGGCTCTCAAGGTTCTGCGCGCCCGTATTCTGGACAAGCAGCAGGAAGAGGCCGACAAGGAGCGCTCGGATGCCCGCAAGAGTCAAATTGGCAGCGGTGACCGTTCAGAGCGCATCCGTACCTATAACTTTCCGCAGAGCCGGGTGACAGATCACCGCATCAACTTTACCTCTCACGCGCTGGAGCACATTCTGGCCGGTGAAAAACTCGATGAATTGGTGGATGCGCTGGTGACGGAAGACCAGGCCAAGCGCCTCGCCTCGCTGGAAACAAAGGCAGGCTGATGCTGACGTTCGAGCAGGCCATCCGCGAGACCACCGCCCGTTTGCAGGATGCGGGTTCCGCATCAGCCGGGTTGGATGCCTCGCTCCTGCTTATGCTGGCAACGGGCAAAGACCGTCTGCACCTGTACACGCACCCCTATACAGAATTAACCCCGACAGAGTTCGCCTGTTTTGAAGGGTATGTCAGCCGCCGCGAGAAGGGGGAGCCTATCGCCTACATCACGGGTGAGAGGGAGTTCTGGGGCCTGTCTTTTGCCGTCAAACCCGGGGTCCTGATTCCGCGGCCAGACAGTGAAACGCTTGTTGCGACCCTGATTGCGCTGGTGGGCGATAAAAATGCCGAGGCTAAAATTGCCGAGATTGGTGTTGGCAGTGGCGCCTTGATTATCAGTATTCTGAAAGAGTTCCCGCATTTTATCGGCTACGGTGTAGACAGTGAGCCCACCCCCGTAGTTGTGACCCAGCAAAACGCGCAGAAACATGGTGTGGAGAATCGCCTGACTGTCATGCAGGGCAGCTGGTGCGGTCCGTTGCCGGATGGCTTGAATGTCATCATCAGCAATCCGCCCTATATCCGACGGGGGGAGATTTCAACATTGATGCGCGATGTGCGCAATTATGAGCCTCATACGGCTTTAGATGGCGGTGATGACGGCCTTGATGCCTACCGTAGCCTTATCCCCGCTGCTTATGGTAAGCTCATAGCCGGTGGGTTGTTGCTGCTGGAAATCGGCCACGATCAAAAAGGGGACGTAGAAGCCCTGTTGGAGAAAGATAAATGGCAATCCGTACACGCATTTCAGGATTTGGCGGGGCACGTACGCGTGCTGGGCGCCGTGCGGGCATAGGGCTGGTGCTGGCCGCCGCGCTGGCTGGCTGTGCAACCGTACCTAACCGCAAGATCGATCCGGTTGTTACACCATTTCACTACAAGATAGGGGATTACCGTGATCTGCGGCAGACGGAAGATACCATGATGCCGTACCGTCTGAGCAAGGATCACCTTATCAACTCGCTGGTCGCGACGCTGAACCGGGACATTTTTAATCAGGAACCTGCAACGCTGGATATCGGCGTGGCTGACTACTACAGTAATCTGGAAAAAGGCGGCGGCGGTAAAGAGGGGAAACTCTTCATCGAATTGGAAATGCGCGCCCATGATGCGCAGGGACGTCTGCTGGCTAATGGCAAGTACGGCTGCACGGCAACGGGTGGGGAGCCTTTTGAGTTGGGTTCCATGTTCAACGAACTTGTGAACAGTGGAACATTTACCAATCGCGAGCCTTTGGCTAAACTATGGGAGAACCTGTTCGCTGAATGTATGGAACGTTTGGCGAGCGATTTTGGGGCGTCAGTCCTAACAGGTGATGGAGTACGACAAAAATGACAAAAAAACTGCTCTTAACAAGCTTTTTTGCCGTTGTGGCCCTGACCGGCTGCGACCAGCTCAGAGTTGCCCAGCCGGAAGTTTTTGATAACGGCGATGAGGCGTTCTTCGACCGTCCGAACAGTGCACAGGATTCGGACATGTCCCGCAGCGAGGATGTTCGCCGCGACAACTTTAATGTGAAATTCAAGAAAATTGCGGATAAGCGCCGCCCCAAAGCGCTGGCAAACTCGGTTGAACAAAACGTGATACACGAATATGACCCGGATAAATTGCAAGGCGGTGTTCGTTCCTTGTTCCAAAACCACATGGACAACTATTTTGGTGTGAATAGCCGTGGCGAGGAAGAGCTGATTGCCGAGATGGATGTGCGTGATTTTAAAACGCAGATTGTTGATGGTACGTTCCTATCTGGTCGCCAGGGTAATTACCGTGTGTACATCGAAGCGGATGTCCGCGTACGGGATGGCCTGGGTAAGGTATACGTAATTGATACCTATAAGGTTGATTATAAAACTCCACGTCGCAGTAACGACGGGTATCCGCCGAGCGAACGTCTGGATAAAAGCCGGATGCTGGATGCCGTTGCAGCGGCCATGCGTAATCTGGGCGATGACCTGAGCCATGATGTGCGTGTAAAGTTGCGCGCGGCTCATACTGTCCGTTAGGTTCTCTGAGGAGTTACCACATACGCGAGGCAATAAGGTGCTCTTCCTCGCCGACCGCAGCTGCGTAGATTGCTGTGGTACTGAGTTGGGCGTGCCCAAGCCACTTTTGCACCATGTTCAAAGGAATACCTGCCGACACGGCTGAGACGCCAAAACCGTGTCGCAGGCCTTTGGGGCTTGCTTGTGGTCCGCAAGTGATGCCAGCCTTTTCCATAACCGCCTTCACCTGCCGCCAGGCTGTTGGCCTGCTCATTGGCCATAGATGAATATGACGCCCGCCGGAAGGCTGTTGTTGATGGTGGCCAATATTGTGGATAGCGTCCAGTGTGTCTAATAACAGGGGGGGCACAGGCACACCTCGGAAAATCCCTTTGCGGCGCTTTTTAAGGCACTCGAAAATAATAAGCCTTCCAGTCATATCTACGCGATCAACGGTTAGCTCCAATGCTTCGGACAGGCGACAACCTGTGAAGGCGAGCACGCTACAGAATGTATATACGTCTTGGGGAGCTGATTCGGCTGCTTTTATAAATGCATTACGCTCATTGGTCGTAAGGTATTTACGCTTGCCATACTGATCAAACAGTTGTCCAGGCATCGGTTTCGCTATGCTTGTTTGTCTTTGTTGGCCAAGCCCGCTACGTTGCCGGGCTGTGCGAAACACAATTACTAATAGTGTCAAATGACCGGATTATCTCACCGATAGTGTGTATGGAAAATAGAAATTTTACATATTTTTTCTTGTGATGTGTTTAAGGCATTGTAATTTATGAATAAAGTTTCCCTGAAACAATATTAGTAATTTTGTTTCAAGTAGGAATGAGGATAAAACGATGTTTACAATTGTCCTGTCTTTTATAGCTTTTTTTCCTGATGTAGCTCTGGCCCAGAGCAAATTTTTCAGCACACCAACAAGAGGCGGTAATGATGCCAGGGAGCAGGCAGTCCTGCAAAGTATGTTGTCTGAGAGTCAACGTGCGAATACCTGTACGTCCAGGGGGCTGATCTACGCCCCTACGCACGCATCTGCAGATGCTGATGGTTGTACAGCTTCTGCAGATGGGCGTGTCTATGCCGGGAATGTAAGTGTTGGCGCCGATATTTCTGCGAGTGGGACCGTGCAGATAGGGGGGGCATCGGTTGTCTGCAATGCCTCACGGGAAGGGGCCATCAGGTATAACAGCGGTACTCACAAAATGGAGTTCTGTGATAGTACCAGCTGGAAAAGTATGGGATTTAACATTAGCGCATGTACCATCCGTTCGAACGTAACAACTACAGCGGCAGTGGATGGCCGCGATGTGGCAAATGTCTTCTGCCAGAATGGAGAAACCGTGATGGGAGGCGGGTGTTCGCATGGGTCACCCTTCAATCTACGGGTGAGCTATCCGGGAAACAACGGCTGGCATTGCCAGTGGCTGAGCGCAAATAACGATATAAAGACCGCTTATGCCACATGTTGCCCTGTGAATTAGGCGCAACAAAAAAACACGGCCCCCGAAGGGGCCGTGTAGTCGTTAGTGCATCTGCTGCGGGTGACGTCCGCTGCCCTTGGACTTGCGTCCGTTACGGGGGCGGTGCGCTACCTTGGGCTTTTTGCGCGCGCCGGTTTTGGGCGGCGTGTGCTGCGGCTTGGCCCGCTTGCTCTTGTCGGGCGAGCGGTGCCGGCGCCCAGGCTTGGGCAGCAGGTCCTTGGCACCATCCTCGGGGAGGATTTGCTCCAGCGTGCGCAGGCTGACCACGGTCAGGTTCTGCAGCAGCGCCAGATCTTCGCCACCGGAGGTTTCCAGATTGAAGGGTTCACCCACAACCAGGTCGCCAGCGGCGGAAACAAAGGATGCCTTGGAGATCAGTCGCGTCTCACCAGCTGCGTTGGTGGCATGGCGGCCGTTGGCCATCCACACCCCCCACGGCCAGAGGCCGGCAGCGATGCTCGCGATCATGTCTTTTTGCTTGGACAGGGGCTTCTGCTCGGAGAACGGGATTTTCTGCTCCGTCTCGCAAAGCTTGAAGTACACATCCATCGCCCGGTGGAAACGCCGTGGAACCACGTCGTTGTCCGCCAGATGTGCGTCGATCGCATCTCCCACAAGGTTCTTGAGGGTGATGTCACGGCACAGCTCGAGGAAGATGTCCTTCTGGGCCAGCAGGTCGCTGTCGTGATGGCGGGATTTGCCGCCGTACTCGCTGAGGCTGCGCATATCCAGGATACCGCCGACCGACGCGCAGGCCAGAGCGGCCAGCAGATCGGTGACAACATCGCGGTTCTTGGCCTCGACCATCATGCGCGCGTACTCGGGGTCCAGCGGGTAGGCCAGCATCTTCTCACCGGTATTGGTGAGCTTCTTGCCGCCCTTCATCAGTGCGCCGAGTTGCTGCAGACGCTCCCGCCCGAGGGCGAGGTGCCGCTTGCGCGGCGCGTCCATGAAGAGCATCTTCTCGGGCGTAATGCCCGTGGAAAGAAGCCGCAGCAGCACACCATCCAGACGGTTGGTGTGAATCTCGGGCGCCGGATGCGCCTCACGCCGGTCGAACAGGCCACCGCACAGGAAATACGTACCGGGCTTGGTTCGCCCCGCACGTCCCATACGCTGGATGCAGTCCGCCTTGGAGGTATCCGCCAGCATCAGGCCAGGCACGCCTTGCTTGTCCAGCGTCGGCACACGCTCGAGGCCCGAATCCACCACCGAATCGATATCCGGAATGGTGATGGAGGTCTGCGCCACATTGGTCGCTACGACCACCTTGGGGCGGCTGTAGGAGGCAAACGCGAGGTCTTTCTCTTCCTTGGAGAGGTCGGCGTACAGGGGCAGAACCTCGGCATCCACGCCGCTCTGGGACAGAGCTTCGCAGACAGCCTCGATTTCCCGCACACCGGGGAGGAAGACCAGAACGTTGTGACCTTTCTTCAGCTGCTTGATGGTGGTAGGCACCAGGTCGCTGGCCGTGCGCTGCTCGAACTGGACCGGGAAGGTCCGTCCAGCAATATGCACATGCGGCACAGTACCGAAATGCGGTGCCAGAAACGCCTTCAGACGCTCCACTTCGGCGGTTGCGGACATGATGACGAGCCGGAACTTTTCCCCCTTGCGGAGGCGTTCCAGCGCCAGTGCCAGCAGCGCGTCGATGTTGATGGAGCGCTCGTGATGCTCGTCGATGATGAGCACGCACGAGGAGTTGTCGGCAATACCGTGTCCGCCGGCCTCGCGGGCGAGCTGAAGGCCGTCGGTCCGGAAGACCACGCGGGTATCCGGTCCGATTACACGGTAGAGGCTGCTGTGGTAGCCCACGCTTTGGCCGACCTTTTCGCCCCGCATGCGGGCCACGTACTCGGCTACCGAAGTGGCAGCGGTGATACGCGGCTGGGTGATGACGACCTCGGTGAAGAAAGCGTCATCGAGCAGCAGGTTTGCAAGGCCGGTGGTCTTGCCGCTGCCCGTCTCGCCGGTGACGATGGTGATGCTGTTGGCCTTGATGGCCGCGAGAATCTCGTCACGATGGGCAAAGACAGGGAGCGCAGCAAGTGCGTTTTTGGTTGATTTGGACATAGGACCACCTTGGGTGAACAGTGGAAGAAGAGAAGAAGAACGAAACCGAACGGATCGTTACGTATCAGGTGTCCGCAGCAATGTGCACGCGGGGTTAAGGGAAAGAAAAGAGAGCGCAAAGGCAAAAGCGCATGTTTCGTCTTGGAATGAAGACAGCACTATACTTAAGCATGAGGTGGTTAACGCGCAAGTTCAATTTGTATACCGGGCATAAAAAAACGGCACCCCCTAGGGGGTGCCGTAACCGTTATAGGCTGTCGGGCGTGCCTTTGAGCGCTGCATCGCCTGCACGTTCGCCAGTGGCAAACAGCTGTCGGATGAGCGCGTGGGACACGCGGCGCTTCTGCGGCGGGGTGAACCCGCTGCGGCCAAGACCGCCGATATCGAACGCTGTGACGCGCGGCTTGTTCCGGCCGTCGTTCAGCGCTGCGATGGCAGCCATGTCGCGCTTGAGGGGTTTGTTGAACACCTCGGCCTGATCGTAGTAGGCCTGCTCGGCGCGGTAGCGCGGAGGGTTGAAGTTGTCGGAGTTCAGGCGGATGAGCACCACCGTGTCCACACCGTCGTTGATGGGAGCCATCAGCGGCGGATTGTGGGCGTAGCCGCCTTCGATGTAAGGCACCCCGTCGATGACGAGGGGGGCAAACATATCCGGCAGGGCACCACTGGCGGCAACCACCTTGTCGGTGATTTCCTTGGTGGTGAAGACGCGGCCCTTATGCGGGGCTGCAGCTTCGCACGCGGCGATGTACAGCTTGAAGCGCTTGTTCTTGCGAATGCGCTCAAAGTCCACCTTGTCCACCAGCATGCGCAGGGTGTTGTCCGCCTCGGAGATGAGGGGCACATGCACCGGCACGCCGTAGGCTTGCATGGTATCCAGCCACAGGTCGAGCGCCTTCTGCATCAGGTCGAGCAGGGTCTCGGTCGGCAGGGCCATGCGGGTGGTGAACATCCACAGGTCCGGAAAGTACTTGTTGATGTACTCCAGCGCCATTTTGGGAATGCGGTCCTGCCACAGAGTGGTCAGGGCGTCAATCGCCCGCTGGCGCTGTTCGGCTTCGGTCCCGCCTGCAAGCAGGGCGTCGGCCAGAATGACGGCGTTCAGGGCACCGGCACTGGTGCCGGAGATGACCGTCGGGAGAGGGAAAGAGGGATCGGCAAGCAGCTTGCACAGCACACCCGCCTGGAAGGCGCCGAACGTACCACCCCCTTGCAGGGCCAGCATGTAGGGCCCCTTTCGGGTGCGGAGTGACTGCCAAACCGCCTTGTGATGGGAGGTCATGGCTTTGGTCCTTGTGTGAGAAAGAAATGCCCCTTGGGGCTTGCGAAACGGGAAGAGGTTGAGGCTTTGACCTGTGTTGGAAGCAGGTCGAAAGTACATAACAGAGAATATAAGCGTCCATGGGGTGCGGCTCAAGGCAAAAGGCGGGAAAAAGCACAAGGTAGGATGAACTGATGATAGACCTGCCTGAAAACACACTTTTTTTGTTAATAAATAAAATGGTCCCAATCGCCCGCAAAACAGGGGGATTTTGAACATAACACCCGGCGGTCAATGGTCATATGAAGCGCTTGGGCATGGGTGCTACCCTAAAGTGCATTCTAACCTGTTGGAGATAGAAATGGGCACACGCCCCAACAGCTGCCAACGGAGAATGAACTATGACCCTGATGACGACCTTGAAAAACCTTTCCAGCCGCCAGCAATTGACTCTGATTGCGGGAGTCAGCGTTGCGTCGCTGGCAGCTTCCGTCATGTCGGCTCCGGCGGGTAATCCAGAAGAATTGGTCCATCTGACAGTATGGGCTGCCGGCGGCGCTATCGTGGTGAGCCTGATGGCGTATTTTGTCGCACGGATGAACAGTGCCAAAGAAGAGCAGGGACAGCTGGCACAATCTACGCTGATGGGTCTGGCGAATAACGTCCTGATTGCGGACAGCGATGACCGCCTGGTCTACTTGAACGAGGCATCTTCGAGCGCGTTGCGTGAGCTGGCTCCCGTAATTCGTGAAACTTTCCCCTCGTTTGACCCAGAAAAGCTTGTTGGTGCCTCTATCCATAACTTCCACAAAGACCCGGAGAAAATCCGTCGCCGTCTGCGCAGTCTGAAGGCAGGTGATCAGCACCGCACCCACATTACGCTGGGGCCTCTGACCCTGTCGCTGAACGTCGGCCCGATTTTTATGGGTAACAAGCGCATCGGTTCCTACGCTGAATGGTCCGATGTGACGCAGGCTATCGCACAGGAGCGCCAAGGCAATTTTATGCGCCAGTGCCTGACCAGCCTGAGCAACAACGTAATGATTGCCGATGCAACAGACACCATTATCTACACCAACGAAGCCAGCATGAACGCTTTCCGTTCTCTGGCGGCGGAAATCCGCAAGACTTTCCCCAACTTTGATCCTGACAAGGTCATGGGCAGCAGCATCCACGTCTTCCATAAAGATCCGGAAATTGTAAAAGCCCGTTTGGCCGGTATGAAAGAAGGGCAAGTACACCGCACCCACATTGCCATTGGGGAATTGACCTTCAGCCTGAACGTAGGCGCCATCTTCGAGAATGGCAAAAAAATCGGCCACTACGCTGAGTGGATGGATGTAACCCACCAGATGCGCGAGAACAACCGCAAGAAGGAAGTTGAGCTGCGCGTGAACGAAGTCGCTTCCCGCATTAACGATGCGACGCGTGACATTGCCCAGGGCAACATGAATCTGTCCGAGCGTACAGAGGCGCAAGCGTCGTCTATCGAAGAAACAACAGCCACCATGCAGCAGGTGACCGAGCGTGTGAATGAAAACGCCGAAAACTCCCGCGAGGCGCTTAAAGTTGCCGGTGTGACCCGTGAGGCTGCTGATCGTGGCGGTCACGTGGTGCAGTCTGCCATTGCAGCGATGGGTGAAATCAGCAAGAGCTCGACCCAGATTTCCGAAATCATTGGCGTTATCGACGAAATCGCCTTCCAGACCAACCTGCTGGCGCTGAACGCGGCGGTAGAGGCGGCCCGCGCTGGCGAGCAAGGCCGAGGCTTTGCCGTGGTGGCGTCCGAAGTCCGTACGCTTGCCGGCCGTTCGGCCAAGGCTGCCAAGGAAATCAAAGACCTGATTACCGAAAGCGTTGCCAAGGTCAAAACCGGTATGGAGCAGGTGAACGAAACAGGGACTTGCCTGAACGACATCATCTCGAACGTGCAGAAAGTGACCGACATGATTGGCGATATCGCCAACGCAAGCCAGGAACAGGCCCTGAGCATTTCGGAGATCAACAAGACGGTTGCACAGATGGACTCCTTCACCCAGCAGAACGCATCGCTGGTGGAAGAGGCGGCTGCCGCAAGCAAATCGCTGGAAGAGCAAGCCGCTGACCTGCTGGAACTGGTGCTGAACACCAAGGAAGCGCTGGAAGTTGTTGAGGCTGCAAACAAGGCAAACAGCCGTGGCGGCAAAGGCAAGAAGGAGCAGGCGCATGCCTAAGAAAAAACCGCTCCTGCTGCCCGAAGTGCTGACGGCCTATCAGGTTGGAGAACTCAAACCCTTGCTCCAGAAAGCAGTGGCAAACGGGCAGCCGATTGATGGCGGTTCCGTTAGTCGGGTGGACACGCTTGGATGCCAACTGCTGGTCAGTCTGCATCACAGTCTTGAAGCTGTTGGCCAGACGGACTTGTTGCAGAACCTGTCGGCACCGTTGATGGCAGCGATGACAGAACTGGGGCTACACACCCTTTTTAGCGGAGATGCGGCATGAAGGACCGACTGACAGACCTTAAGCCCTATCTGGTGCCTGCTGGTATTGCTGGCGGTGCGCTGGTCGCGGGGTTGGGGCTGGGGTTCCTGCCGTGGCAGCCGTTCGGGAGCACACTGGCTGTGCTTGCCGGGTTGGGATGCGGGTATCTGCTGCCCCGCTGGGTCGCTTTACCAGGTACGGCTTTGGAGGCTGTTCAAACCGATAATGCCGCACAAATGAAAGTGCTGGCCACGCTGTTGGAAGATGTTTCTGCCGACCTGGAAGGGACAATTGGCCATATTATCGGCCAATTCCTGGGGCTTGCGGATAAGGCGGGTGCACAGTCGCAGCTGCTGGCACAAACCGCTGCGGCGGCTGATACGCTGGAAAGCGGCGGCAAGAATATGACGATGGATGAGTTCTCCCGCGATGTGGCCGGTCAGGTGCAGAGCATCGTCGGGACCATTCACTGGATTTGCGACAGTATGGAGAAGGTCAGTGGCGAGCTGGATACATTGCAGCACCATGCAGATACGGTGCGCGGCTTCATGGAAAAAATCGACTTTATTGCCAAGCAGACCGACCTGCTGGCGCTGAATGCGGCGATTGAGGCCGCCCGTGCCGGCGATAACGGTCGCGGCTTTATGGTGGTTGCGGAAGAGGTGCGTAAACTGGCCACCGAATCCGGCAAGTTCAGTGATGAAATCCGTCGTGAGATTGTGGCGATTACTGGCGGATTGGAACACTCATACGCCAGTGTACAGCAGGTTGTCGGTCAGGATATGTCGCCGCTGGACAGTGCAAAAGGCCGCATTGAAGAGATGGTGGGCCAGCTTATCGACCAAAAAACCGGGGTGCAGGTGTTGCTCCAGCAGGCGGGGCAGGATGTGGGCAAAATGTCCGGCAATATCTTCGCCATCGTGCAGGACTTGCAGTTTCAGGACCGCATCAAACAACGTCTGGAGCATGTCATCGAGCCGCTTAAGGGTATGACGGACGGTGAACGTATTCATGCCAGCTACACCATGAAAGAAGAACGCGAGGCCCACGCGCGGGCCGTGGCCGGCGAGGCACCGGCACCGCAGATACCGGCTAAACCTCAAGACGATAACATAGACCTGTTTTAGGAAAGGCAGACCCCCGATGAGTAAGACGATTTTGACAGTGGATGATTCGGCCTCCATCCGCCAGATGGTGACGTTCACCCTCAAACAGGCGGGCTATACGGTGGTTGAGGCTGATGATGGCAGCAAAGGGTTGGAAGTGGCAAAGTCCGTTGGGGATATTGCCCTTGTTTTGACCGACTTGAACATGCCGAACATGAATGGTCTGGAGCTTATCCGTAACCTCCGTCAATTACCTGCCTTCAAGTTTACGCCGATTTTGATGCTGACGACCGAGTCGGACGAAACAAAGAAGATGGAAGGTAAGCAAGCAGGCGCAACAGGCTGGATTGTAAAGCCTTTCAATCCGGAGCAACTGCTCAAGGTTATTGAAAAAGTCATCCCTGCGTAAGGAGCGCCCCCATGTCCATCGACATGTCCCAATTTCACCAGACCTATCTGGAAGAAGCCGTAGAAAACCTTGCCGAACTCGAAAACGGTCTGCTTGCGCTGGAACGTGATGGCAATGCCGACCTGAATGCCATCTTCCGTGCGGCGCACTCGATTAAAGGCGGTGCGGCAACTTTTGGGTTTCAGGATATTGCAGACTTCACCCACGGGGTGGAAACTGTTCTCGACAAAGGACGCGATCTGACACTGGACCTGAGCGCAGAGGTGACAGCTGTTCTGTTGCGGGCCGTTGACGTTTTGGGTGAGTTGATTACCGCCGCGCGGGAAAATCGCAAGGCTACGGCAAATGACCGCCTTGCGTGTCAGCAGGCTCTGACCGATATTTGCGGCGATGGTACACCTAAAGCGGCCTCTGCCCGTAAAGAAGGCACCGGCGGGCATAAGATGATGAACATCACCTTTAAGCCGCATCCGGATTTGCCCAAAACCGGGTCAGACCCCCTCAATATCCTGCGGGAGTTGGGGCGGCTGGGGGAGATGACACTGACAGCATTCCCCGAGAGTGTGCCGACTCTGGAAGAACTGGAGGTCGAAAATCTGTTCCTCTGGTGGGAGGCAACGCTGGAAACAGAGCACACGGTAGACGATGTGCATGATGTGTTCCTGTTTGTGACCGACGAGGCCGAGATTACCGTACAGGTGGTCGCTGCTATTGATGCGGCCCCTCAGGCGCAGCCTGTCGAGCAAACACTTGTGGCGGAACCAATGACAGACCGCCGCGCACCCGAGAATGAACGCCGTGCCGGCAACGACCGCAGACAGCCGGAAAAAGCTCCGGAAACGGCCTTTATCCGTGTGGCAACGGACAAGGTGGATAACCTCATTAACCTGGTCGGGGAGCTGGTGACCACTCACGCAAT
This sequence comes from Pseudomonadota bacterium, assembly GCA_016125375.1. Classification (GTDB taxonomy): domain Bacteria; phylum Pseudomonadota; class Alphaproteobacteria; order UBA1280; family RI-95; genus RI-95. The sequence goes on from WGLU01000001.1 coordinate 52,256, forward strand.
GGTCAGCCAGCACAGCAGCCGGGTAGATGCTGACGGGCATCCCATGCTCCACAGTTCGGTGCAGGAAATGGCGCACCATACACGCACGCTGCAAGAGGCAATTATGGCCATCCGTATGATGCCCATCAGTTTTGCCTTCAGCCGCTTTCCGCGGATGGTGCGGGATACTGCGACCAAGCTTGGTAAACAGGTGTCGCTGGTAACGCACGGTGACCAGACGGAACTGGATAAAACAGTCATCGAGCGTATTGCCGACCCGCTGACGCACCTTGTCCGCAATGCGATTGACCACGGCATAGAGATACCGGAAGAACGCAAAGCCCACGGCAAACCTGCCGAAGCGACGGTAGAGCTCGCCGCTTATTACCGTGGCGGCAACGTGATGATTGAGGTACGTGACGATGGGCGCGGCTTGGACCGGGATAAGCTCATGAAAAAGGCCACGGAAAAGGGGCTGGCACAGGAAGGGGAAACCTACACGGACGAGCAGGTGTATCAGTTTATCTTCCACCCCGGTTTCTCTACAGCTGCGCAGGTGACGGATGTGTCCGGCCGTGGTGTGGGGATGGATATTGTGCGCAAGAACATTCAGTCGCTTGGGGGTAATATCTCCATCGAAACCGAGAAGCACAAAGGCACGCGCTTTATCATCAGTCTGCCGCTGACACTGGCGATTGTGGACGGTATGGCCATCCGTTCCGGGGACGAGGTGTATATCGTCCCGATTCTGAACATTATGGAGTCCATCAAGCCGACAAAAGGGCAGGTTAAAACTGTCGGGCACAATGCAGAGGTGATGGATATTCGCGGCAGTTACATCCCGTTTGTGCGCCTGTCGGAAGTCTTTAAAACCGAAATGGGTGACGGCTCGACCCGCCCCGAAGACGGTATTGCCATGATTGTGGAGTCCGACCACGAGCGGATAGCCCTGTTTGTGGATGAACTGCTGGGCGAACGTCAGGTCGTCATCAAGAGCATCGAGGCAAACTACCGCGCTATAGAAGGTGTATCCGGCGCTACGATTCTGGGTGATGGCCGCGTGTCGTTCATCATCGACCTTGCAGGCATCATCAAACGGGCAAACCGCGAAGGTCTGCACCACGCACCCGTTAAACCAAATAAATCCAAAATGACCGAGGAGGGGCATCATGTCGTCTAAGAATGCTGTTGTGGCTTTGGAAGGCCAGAAGAACGCGCAGGCTGGCGGGCATGCCCTGACAGAACCGGGGATGGATGACCAGTACCTCACGTTCACCCTTGCAGACGAACTGTACGGCGTGGACATCCTCAAGGTGCAGGAAATCCGCGGCTGGAGCGGTGTCACCCAAATACCGAACTGCCCGCCGTATATCCGTGGTGTGGTCAACTTGCGTGGCGCCATTGTGCCGATTCTGGATATGCGTCGCCGCTTTGCCATGGAAGAGACGCCCTTTACACCCTACACGGTGGTGATTGTGGTGAACGTGCAGGGGCGCACTGTTGGCCTTGTTGTGGACGCTGTATCGGACGTGGTGAACCTGAAGGAAGATGACCTGCGCCCACCGCCTGATTTTGGCACGGCCATCGACAATACCTATCTGCGTGCGCTGGCCCAGATTGGTGAGGATATGGTGATTCTTCTGAACGTGGATGACATGCTGCGCAGTAGCGAGTTATTGGCTGTGGATAAAATCCGCCAGACGGGGAGTGAAACCCATGCCTGAGCAGAGCGCACTGCTGGAGCAGATGGAGTTCCCGTTCAGTGACAGTGACTTTGAACAGCTCAGTCTGCTGATTACAAAGCGGACGGGCATTGAACTGCCATCCCATAAAAAGGCGCTTGTTTATGGTCGCCTAGCGCGGCGTTTGCGGGCCCTTGGATTAAAAGATTTTACCTCATACATCAAAATGATGGATGATAAAATTAAACAAGGAAATGAAGAAGAGTTGATTACAGCTATTCAAGCTGTCACAACCAACGTCACCTCCTTTTTCCGGGAGTCCCACCACTTTGATGTGCTGCGGGAGGCGCTCCCTAAAATGCTGGCCGAGCATGGCGAGGTGCGCATCTGGAGCAGTGCCTGTTCCACAGGAGAAGAACCCTGGTCCATTGCCATGGTTGTTGCCGAGTTTTGTAAGAACAACCCTGATGCAAAGGTTAGTATTCTTGCCAGTGATATTGATAACGCGGCAATCGCCAAGGCACAGAAAGGTAGCTATACCCTGCGGCCGGAAGAGCTGAAAGTACACCCTCTGATGGGTAAGTATCTCAAAGATACAGGTCCGGCACGTATGCCGCATGAGCGGACGTACAGCATAGACCAGAACCTGCGCCCTTATGTGCAATTCAAACAGCTCAACCTGATAGAAGACTGGCGCCTGCCCAAAGCGGCGCATATCGTCTTCTGCCGCAACGTTATCATCTACTTCGGCAGAGAAACTAAAACCGGTATTTTTGAACGGATGAACCGCAGTATGGTCAGCGGCGGTTTGCTGTGTATCGGCCACTCGGAGACTTTGCTCGGCATTAGCAGCGCCTACAAGCTGATTGGCCGCACCACGTACCAGAAAGTCTAACAATGGGCGACAGTTTTTCCCGGAAGGGTCAGAACAGGTATCTGGACCCCTACGTTAACCGTTGGACGACCAAAATCCTGCCCGGCGAGTACGCAGTGACGGCTGAGGATGAACTCATCGTTACAGCCGTGGGGTCATGCATTGCTGCGTGCATTCACGACACGGTAACTGGGATTGGCGGCATGAACCACTTTATGCTGCCCAGTTCGACAGGCGGGGATTGGGCGGGACAGAACGCTGCTGCCCGTTATGGTAACTTTGCGATGGAGTTCCTGATTAACGAGATTTTGAAGCAGGGTGGCAAAAAAACCAATCTGGTCGCCAAAATTTTTGGTGGCGGGACCATGATGCCCGCACAGCTCCAGATTGGTGAAATGAATGCGGCTTTTGCACGTGAATACCTCCAGACCGAGAAGATTCCCATCCTGGCCGAAGATGTTGGGCAGGGGTATTCCCGCAAGGTATATTTTCACCCCAAGAGCGGCGCGGTAACCATGAAGAAGCTGATGGTGCTCGCCAACGATACCATTCCTAGGCGCGAGGCCGACTATGGCAAGGTGCTGTCCGATATGCCGCTGGACGGCGAGGTGGAGCTGTTTTAGCCGCTAGCCCTGCACACGGGCATCCTGCGCACCTTGACGCGCCCATTTTTCCGGCGGGCAGGTGGGGCAAAAGTGCTGGCCGTTATGGTCGATATTCATGGGGATACCGCAGCCGTAACACATTTTATGCGTGGTTGTCTGGGCTAGACCGTGACCAACGGCAACACGGCCGTCAAAAACATAGCATTCACCGTCCCACAGGCTTTGCTCGGCGGGGACTTCTTCCAGATATTTCAGGATGCCGCCCTTGAGGTGATAGACCTCCTCAAACCCCTGCTTGAGCATATAGGCGCTGGCTTTCTCGCAGCGGATGCCGCCGGTGCAGAACATGGCGACCTTCTTGTGCTTCTCCGGGTCAAAGTTCTCTTCCACAAATGCCGGGAAGTCGCTGAATTTCTTCGTTTTAGGATCAATGGCGCGTTTGAAGGTGCCGATTTTGACTTCGTAGTCGTTGCGGGTATCCAGCACCACAACGTCTGGATCCATAATCAGCTGATTCCATTCCTGCGGGCTTACGTATCTGCCCACAACCTCGTTGGGGTCGATGTGCGGTTGTTTGAGAGTGACAATTTCCTTCTTCAGGCGCACACGACATTTTTTGAATGGTGCCTCGCGGGAGGTGCTTTCCTTGTGCTCCAGATCGGCCAGGCGCGGGTCGCTGCGCAGGAACGCCAGTGTGGCGTCGATACCTTCGCGTGAGCCCGCGATTGTGCCGTTAATACCTTCTTTAGCCAGCAGCAAGGAACCCAGAATGTCATGGGTGCGGACGATGTCTTTGATTTTAGGCTGCATCGCCTCAAAATCATCCAGCGTGACGAACTTGTAAAGTGCGGCAACGATGTAGCTCATCTGGCTCTCCTGCGGTAGTAACCATCATTTAATTATGGCTTTTAAGCCTTGCGGGCGTATTTGTAAAGCCCGAGGGTTGATATTTAGGGCAAATGGGCATAAATTCCAGTCATAAAACTCATCTTTACGATACTTCCTCTCGTTTTTCCCGATTCACACAGGTTGAAGGACTGGCCTGTCATGCTTAACAAACTCTACGAAACTCTTATCGCCACCACGTTCGGTGGTTTCGTCATCGGCTGGATCGTCGACGCGCTGGCGCATTCGCTGGTGGTCAAGATCCTCGGTGCCGTCGGACTGGCCGGCGTGAGCGCCGGTGCGGTGGGTGCCGTTGTCGGTCTCATCGTCGGTGGCATCCTGTTCGCGGCGACCCGCGGCAAAATCGCCAACGATGACGATGATGGCAACGAGAAGAAAAACGACGCCGAAGACGAGGCGCCGGTCACCAAGTCGGACAAGGACGACAGCAAGCCGACCAACAGCGGTAAGCTGGGTGGTAGCACCCGCAAGTAACAAGCGTAAAAGCCTGCCCCTCGGGGCAGGCTTTTTTTGTATCAGGCCGATAGGTTAGAGTTTTGCTGCCAGCTCTTTGAGTTTGGCGTCGGTCACGCGGCCTTTGGCGGCCTCATCCATAAAGAGGGGGTAGAGCTTATCGATCTGCTCTTTTTGCAGGGTGTAGCCCAGCTCTTCCATTTTGCGGCGCAGGCCATCACGGCCGGAGGTAACGCCAAGGGTGATGGCGCTCTTCTTCTGGCCAACGGACTCGGGGGTCATAATTTCGTACGTTTCGCGGTTTTTACCAACGCCATGCTGGTGAATGCCACTTTCATGCGCAAACGCATTAGCGCCTACAATCGCTTTGTTGCGTTGTACGGCCATACCCGTCAGGTCTTGAACCAGCTCGCTGGCGGCCATAAAGTATTCAGTCCTTACGCCTGTTTCCAGTTTCATGCGGTCACGGCGCACACGCATGGCCATGACGATTTCTTCCATGGCGGCGTTACCGGCACGCTCGCCAATACCGTTGATGCTGCACTCAATCTGGCGTGCGCCAGCCTGCGCTCCGGCCAGCGAGTTGGCAACAGCAAGGCCGAGGTCGTTATGGCAATGGGTGGAGATAACAGCCTTATCGATGTTCGGGACGTTATTCACCACGCCGGCAATCAGTTCGGCATAGTCGTCCGGTGTGGAGTAGCCCACCGTATCGGGCAGGTTGATGGTAGTTGCACCGGCATTAATCACAGCCTCGATGACCTTATAGGAGAACTCCCGCTCGGTACGGGTGTAGTCCTCCAGCGAGAACTGTACGTCGTCCGACAGACTGCGTGCCAGTTTAACGCCATCAATCGCTGCCTGCAGAACGGCATCCGGTGCCAGGCGCAGTTTATGCTCCATATGCAGCGGCGAGGTGGAAATAAAGGTGTGGATGCGCCCGCTGCGCGCAGCCTTGAGGGCATTGCCTGCCGCTTCAATATCGTCACGCTTGGTACGGGCGAGGGAGCAGACAGTCGCATCCAGTCCTTTTTGGGCCAGTGTGGCGATGGTGTCGTAATCCAGTTTGCCGCCAATTGCGAAGCCAGCCTCGATAATATCCACACCCATTTCAGCCAGTTTCAGGCCAATGGCAACGCGCCCCTCCAGTGTGACGGGATGAATGCCCGGCGATTGCAGGCCATCGCGCAGCGTGGTGTCAAAAATGCGGAGGCGGTTGGTCATGGCGTGAGGCTCCTTTTTATACGTGGGCACAGTATACGGAACATCCGCCGGTGGGGGAATGCGTAAAATCCTTGCAGTCGTGCAGTGCAATACCTATGTTTAGCAGGTCCAAAACACTTGGACCCATCTCGACGTTTCTTTTCGTATGCTTTCTTCCCTTTGTGCGGCTTTGCTGCCGCATCGGCTTTCTCTTAGGAGTCTCCCGTGAACACAGAAGATCTTGAAGCCTTTCAGGCGCGCATCGGCTATCGCTTCCGCAAGCCGGCGCTGCTCCGTCAGGCGCTCACCCACAAAACCGCCAACCGGCGCGAAAACTACGAGTCCATGGAATACCTCGGCGACGCGTTCATGCTGGCTGCCATCCGCGAGTGGCTGACCCGCTACGTGCCCAAGGTGCCCGTCCGCCTGAAGGTGGAAGGTGCGGCCAAGAGCAACGAGATGCTCGGCCTCATCGTCCGGCGCCTCGGTATCCCCGACCTGCTCGCCATGAGCAAGGAGGAAGCCTGCGGCGACCTCTACAAGCAGTCCAAGAAATACGCCGACGCCTACGAGGCGCTCATCACCGCTATCTACCATGACGGCGGATACGAGGCGGCGCGCAACTTCGTCTGGCGCACCATGCCGTTGCAGAAACTGGCCGACGGTGACTGGGAGCGGATTCCCCGCAACCCGCGCTGGAAGGATGCCACCAAGGATCTGGTCAAGCTGCTCGAAGAGCTGGAGCTCGGCGAGCCGGTCTACACCCACGTGCACAACGTGGGCAAGTATCAGGTCTGGCAGGTGGATACCGGTGTCGGTATTGCCTGGGGCCGTGGCCAGCTGGGTCTGGAAAACGACCTCGGCGCCGAACATGCCAAGGGCAACGCGGCGTCCAAGCTGTTGCGCAAGCTGCTCATCGACCAGCTCGAGGACATCTTCGACGAACCGACCACGCCGTCCGAACCGACGGCCTGAAAAACGAAAGCCGACCCCATGTGGGGTCGGCTTTTTCTTTTGTGGCAGCTCAGGCGACTTTAGCCAGCTGCTTACGCATGCGGGCAACCACCTGGTCACCCATGGTGGCGGTGTCGACCTTGATTTTACCGTCTTCCATAATGTCCGGCGTCCGGAAGCTGTCCAGCACGTCGGCAACGGCGGTACGCAGGGCATCGGCCGTGGCGTGTGCCCCCAGCGAGTAGCGCAGCAGCATCTCGAAGCTGAGGATAGCCGCCAAGGGGTTGGCTTTGCCTTGCCCGGCAATATCGGGGGCGCTGCCGTGGACGGGTTCGTACAGGGCGTAGGGCAGGCCGTTTGGCTGCTTGTCCCCCAGCGAGGCAGAAGGCAACATCCCCAGAGAGCCGGTCATGGCCGCTGCGAGGTCGGAGAGGATATCCCCCGCCAGATTGGGGCAGAGCATCACGTCAAACTGTGCAGGCTTGGTGGCCAGTTGCATGGCGGCATTGTCCACATACATGTGGGAGAGGGCGACGTCCGGGTATTTCTTGCCGACGCTCGTCACCGTCTCGCGCCAGACAATCATGCTCTCCAGCACGTTGGCCTTGTCGATGCTGCACAGGGTTTTACCGCGTGCACGGGCAATGTTAAAGGCAACCTCGGCCACGCGGGTGACTTCGTCGGTGCTGTAGGTGGCGGTGTTGTAGCCGCGCTTTTTGCCGTTGCCCAAGTCTTCTATCCCTCTAGGCTGGCCAAAGTACACGCCGCCGATGAGCTCGCGCACAATCATCACGTCCAACCCTTTAATGATGTGCTCTTTGAGGGACGAAGCACCGATAAGCTGGTCAAAAACAAAGGCAGGGCGCAGGTTGGCGTAGAGGTTCATGTCCTTGCGGATGTCCAGCAGGCCCTGTTCGGGGCGCTTGTCAAAAGGTACGTCCACCCATTTGGGACCACCCACGGCGCCAAGCATAACGGCGTCGGCCTCTTTAACACGGTAGGCGGTTTCGTCCGGGTAGGGATCGCGGTGGGCGTCGTAACCGGCGCCGCCAATGTCGGCATGCTCGATTTCGAAACCGATAACGCCGTCGGCAGACAGGGCACGTGCAACTTTTTCCACCTCGGCAGTTACTTCCGGGCCAATGCCGTCACCTGGCAGGAACAGCAGTTTGTAGGATGTTGCCATGTTATTTACCCTCCTGATACAGCCACGGCTGGGTGGTGGATTGTTTGGCCTCGAATCCGTCAATGGCTTTGGTTTTTTGCAGGGTCTGGCCAATATCGTCCAGTCCCTCCAGCAACACGGTCTTGCGGAAAGGCTCAATATCGAACGTAAAGCTCAGGTTGCCGGCTTTGACGGTCTGGTTTTTCAGGTCCACGGTTACGGGCGTTGTGTCGGCCACAGCAGCCAGTTGCTCGATAGCGGCCATTGGCAATGTCAAAGGCAGGATGCCGTTTTTAAAGCAATTGCCGTAAAAAATATCCGCAAAAGAAGGGGCTATAACGCAGCGGATGCCAAAGTCCAGCAGCGACCACGGGGCATGCTCGCGCGACGACCCGCAGCCGAAGTTCTGCCCGGCCAGCAGGATGCCTGCCTTGCGGTACGCAGGTTTGTTCAGGACAAAGTTGCCGATTTCCTGACCGTCTTGCGTATAGCGCAGGTCATTGAACAGGTTCTTGCCGAGGCCCGTGCGCTTGATGGTCTTCAGGAACTGCTTGGGGATAATCAGGTCGGTATCCACATTCTCCATCATCAATGGGGCTGCGGGGGCGGTAAGGGTGGTGAATTTGTCCATGGTTCTTTGTCCCTTAAAAAATAACGCCCGTAGTTTAGCACCCCAAAACAGTGCCGTCAGCCGCCAAACATGCTGCGCCGCACAAGCAAAAAGGCCGCCCCGAAGGGCGGCCTGTACGATTGGTCAGGCGCGGAGTGTCAGGTCGGTGACCCGCTCCATGCCGTTGTTGATGAGCTCCCGCTCATAGGTTTTTCCGCGGACAATGAGTCCGGCAGCAATCATCTGCTCGATGACCGTCACATCTTCCGCCGCCACATCCTCGTAGCGGACTTCGCCCATGCCGGCGTAGTAGACCCATGTGTAGGGTTGCTTCTGGTAGGGGTTGCGGCTGAGGTCCTGATGGACAAGGCCACGGAAGTCGCTGCTCGCGCGCTGGCGGGACTGCCACTTCTTGAGGAAGTTCTGGAACGGGCCGTGGTTGGGCATCTCGGTACGGAGGGTATCCGCGGGCGAGATGTCCACCTTGAGGATAATGCGGTAGGCCCTCAGGCCGTCGTTCAGCAGCGTGGATGCGTCCAGACGGACGAAGATGCCGCTGCCCAGCAGGCTGAGGGCCGCTTCGGTTTCGTCCGGGCTGGCCAGACGGTCGATGCTGGTACCCATGCCGCCGTAGCCGACCCAGTGGAAGCCGATGGCCGACTCGTACAGGAACAGCTGGTAGGGGGTGGGGAAACCGAGGTTTTTGACCTTGCGGAGAATGTCCGCTTTGGTAGCGTCAAGACGGGCCGACATGGTCAGCTCCTTATGTGCGAAACGGGAAAAATGATGAAGGTGTCCACGTGTATAACATGGACGCCGTGCTTTACGCATAAGAAAAACCGCCCCGAAGGGCGGTCCTGCGCAAAAGGGTTAGTAGGGGGTTGCCGGATGGGCAATGTCCGCCAAATAGCGGGCAATGTCGATCAGCGGCATGTTGATGTTCAGGTGCAGGCGAATGGCCATGACACCGGGGGTGGGCTCGCAGGACTCGTTGCTGGTGAGCAGAATATTGTGCGCCAGCATGTCTTTGACGGTTTCGCTTTCGTCGTCGTCGAGTCGGCGGAAGGGCTTGTCGGCACCGTCAGGGTTGGTGACGTGGTAGCCGAGGGTGCTCTTCCAGAGGCTGAAACGGGTTTTGCCGATGGGCGTGTGGTCTGCGTTCATCAGGTCCACGATGATGCGCTCGGCGATATGGGTATTAGGCATAGAAATGTCCTCAGTCGAACGGGAAAGAAAAAAGTAAGAGATGGTGCAAAAGAACAAAGGGGCAATCTGGTGCCCCTTTACCGGAAAGTCAACCCCTTTGCTGTTTATGCCAGCGAGGTATGGATCTCTGCGCCGTGGCTGAGGGTTTTGTGCACCGGGCATTTGTCGGCGATTTCCAGCAGGCGGGTGAGGGATTCCTCGGTCAGCGAGGTGCTGGAGAAAGTGATTTTGCGGGTAAAGACATCGCCCTTGGTCTCCTCGTCTTTATGGTGAGTGACAACGACGTGAATGTGTCCCACGTCCCAGCCTTTACGGTCTGCGTACATGCGCAGGGTAATACTGGTGCAGGCACCCAGACCGGATGCCACATATTCGTACGGGTTGGGGCCGGTGTCCTGGCCGCCCAGCTCGGCAGGTTCGTCCGCTGCCAGCGTATGGCGTCCGTCTGTAACGGTATTGCTGTACAATCCCTTGCCGGTTTCAAAAACTTCTACGCGGATGGCATGGCTCATTTAATGAACTCCCGCACGTCGGCAAGGTGGCCGGTAATGGCAGCGGCGGCGGCCATGGCCGGGCTCATCAGGTGGGTACGTCCACCGCGGCCCTGACGGCCTTCAAAGTTACGGTTGGAGGTGCTGGCGCAGCGCTCGCCCGGCTCAAGGCGGTCGGCGTTCATGGCCAGACACATACTGCACCCGGGCTGGCGCCATTCAAAACCGGCCTCGGTAAAGATTTTATCCAGCCCTTCCGCTTCGGCCTGCTTACGCACTAGGCCGGAGCCCGGTACCACTAGCGCCTGAACATTTTTGGCCACATGGCGGCCTTTGGCGATGGCGGCTGCGGCGCGCAGATCCTCGATACGGGCATTGGTGCAGGAGCCGATAAAGACCTTATCCACGGCAATGTCTTCGATTTTCTGGCCGCCTGTGATGCCCATGTAGTCGTACATACGTTCCATGGCGGCTTTATGCTCGGCATTATGGGCGGCGTCTGTTGTGGGGACGTTAGCGGTAATGTCGGCCACAGTCTCCGGGCTGGTGCCCCATGTGACTTGCGGGGGCATGTCCGTTATGTCCAGCCGGTATTCCACGTCGTAGGCAGCCCCTTTGTCGGTTTTCAGGGTACGCCAGTAGGCGACGGCCTTGTCCCAATCGGCGCCTTTGGGTGCCATCGGGCGGCCTTTGAGGTAGGCAAAGGTGATGTCGTCCGGGGCAATCATGCCTGCGCGGGCACCAGCCTCGATAGACATGTTACAGATGCTCATCCGCGCTTCCATGGAAAGCTTCTCAATCACGGGGCCTGCAAACTCGATCACGTGGCCGGTGCCACCGGCGGTGCCAATCATGCTGATGAGTTTGAGGATAATGTCTTTGGACGTGACTCCTTTACCCAGCGTGCCATCTACGTGTAGCAACATGGTTTTGGACTTTTTGAGCACGAGGGTCTGGGTTGCCAACACGTGTTCCACCTCGCTGGTGCCGATGCCGAAAGCCAGCGCGCCGAAGGCACCGTGGGTGCTGGTGTGGCTGTCGCCGCAGACAACGGTTGTGCCGGGCAGGGTAAAGCCCTGCTCGGGGCCGACAATGTGGACGATACCCTGCTGGTCGCTCATCAGGTCAAAATAGGGGACGCCGAACTCCTTGACGTTATGCTCCAGCGTTTGCACCTGCTCGCGGGATTCCGGGTCGGCAATACCGTTTTCGCGGCCTACCGTCGGCACGTTATGGTCGGCCACGGCGAGTGTGGCATCCGGACGGCGGACCTTGCGGCCGCTCATGCGCAGGCCCTCAAAGGCTTGGGGGGAGGTTACCTCGTGCACCAGATGGCGGTCGATGTAAATCAGGGCGGTACCGTCGGGGCGGTCTTCGACCACGTGGGCATTCCAGACTTTGTCGTACAGGGTGTTGGGCATGGGGGTTCCCCTTCTTGTCATATCAAAACGTATCTATCAAACCCGAAAGGGGGGAGGGTGGTCAAGCGCCGTCAATCAAGCCCGACCATATGACGCACGTCGGCCCGTGTTTTGCCACCTGCCCGCAGTTCTTGCAACGTGACGGACCGGTAGCTTTTGGCGTAGCGTTTGCCTGTGGTCGGGTCAATCATCAGGGGGTGGTGGTTATATGTTGGGGTCGGCAGGTCCAGCAATGCCTGGAGTATACGGTGAATGCCCGTGGCGCCGAACATATCCATGCCGCGGGTAACGTGGGTGATGCCTTGCAAGGCGTCGTCAACCGTGACGGAAAGGTGGTAGCTGGTTGGCGTTTCCTTGCGGACAAGAATGACATCGCCAATAAAGTCGCCCTCTACGGGCACGGTGCCGGCGTGCATGTCCTGCCATGTGAGCGCGCCGGTATGAGCGAGGGCCTTATCTGTTTTCAGCCGCCAGCTATGCGGTACGCCAGCATCCATGCGCCGTTGCCGTTCCGCCGCGCCCAAATGGCGGCAGGTGCCGGGGTAGATGGGCCCGTCCGGTCCTTCCACGGTCTGCTGCGGCTGGGCGGCGGCAATCTCCGCCCGGGTACAAAAGCAGGGGTAGAGCATATCCAGTGCGTGGAGCTTATCTATGGCCTGACGATAGTCATCCATATGATGGGACTGGATGCGTACAGGCTCCGGCCATGCCAGCCCCAGCCAGTGCAGGTCGTCGAGAATGAGGGGAATGTTCTCGTCCTTGCAGCGGGTGGGGTCGATGTTCTCGATACGTAGCAGGCATGTTCCGCCAAGACGTTCTGCCAACCCAAATGCTGCATACGCCGCGTAGGCATGGCCGGGGTGCAGCAGGCCAGTGGGGGAGGGAGCAAAGCGCGTGATAACTGTCATAGGTGACATCATGGCGTGGTCGGGCAGGTGGCGTCAACCTATGAGAAAGGTGTTATGTTGCGTTGCAGCGACGGAAATCCTTAGTTTATGCGTGCGTTTTGGGTACAATGCACCTCGTCTTTTTGGCAATGCAACGTAATGAGGCCCGCACATGACTTTGTCCTACACGCCCGAGACTGCCCGTAAAATCGACCAAGCCCGTACTGTTCATGGCCGAGCGTTCAGCGACACACTGGCCAAATGGCCCAACTTTGCACACCTGTTCAAGTCGCAGGTAGTGGCCCGCGGTGACCAGACATACCTTATTTACCGCAACGGTGATGAACGCCAGAAGCTGACCTACCGCGAGATGTTCACCCGCATGTGCCGTACGGCGCATTTTATGCGCGACAAGCTGGCACTCAAAGCAGGCGACCGGATTGTGACTGTGGCCTACAACCACGTGGATACTGTCGTGGCGACCTTTGCCGCATGGATGATTGGCGCCACAGTAGTGCCCTTCAACGCGGGCGAGGCGGATGAGCGGCTGGTCTTTGCGGTGAACAACGCTGACACCAAAGCCATTTTTGTGATGCCGGACATGGTAGCGCGGGTAGAGGCTCTGCGTGACCAGTTCGAGCAGGTGCCCAACTACGTGCAGATTAACGGCGAGCTGGTGAACGCCGAATACCTGTCCATGAGCATTGAATGCCAGTACGGGAACCCGGATGAAGCATCCTTGATGAATCTGGCAAACCTGAACACCGAGGCGCTGATTGTTTACACGTCAGGCACCACAGGTGCGCCGAAAGGCGTTGTGCTGGACCAGCAGAACATCATCGTCTGCTGCCAGAGCATTGCCGATTGGCACCGTATCACGCCTGAGCACCGCTTTATGCTGGTGCTGCCCATCCACCACGTTAACGGCCTTATGGTCACGCTGGTCACACCGGTTGTGGCAGGAGCGTCGACAGTGCTCAACCACAAGTTCAGCGCCTCCAATTACTGGCGTGTTGCAGCGGAAGAGAAAGCCAACTGCGGTAGCGTGGTGCCAACAGTGCTGTCATTCCTGTGCGAGGCAGGTAAGGACAACTTTACCGCCGCCAAGTGCGGGATTGAGTTCCTGATTTGTGGTGCCGGCCCCCTGACCGTACAAACGGTCGAGCGTTTTGAAGATGCGTTCGGTGTGGAAGTGGTGCACGGCTACGGCCTGTCCGAAACGACTGTGTACACCTGTTACATCCCGCGCGGCCTGCCGAAGGCCGAGCATGACAAATGGCTGCGGTCGTTCGGGTATCCGGCCATCGGTATCCCCATTTCCTGTAACGAGATGGATATTCAGGACCCGATGGGCAAATCCGTCCCCGAAGGCGAAAAGGGCGAAATCGTCATTCGCGGTCAGAACGTCATGAAGTGCTATTACAAGCGCCCGGATGCCAATGCCGACAGCTTTACCCACGGCTGGTTCCGCAGCGGTGACGAAGGCTTTTTTAAAAAGGATGCGCAGGGGAATAAGTACTTCTTTATCACCGGCCGTCTGAAAGAGCTGATTATCCGTGGTGGCGTGAACTATAGCCCGCTGGAAATCGACGAGGTTATTAACCGTATCCCCGGCGTTAAAGCCGGCATGGCTGTCGGGTTCGAGAACAACATGTACGGCGAGGAAATCGGCGCCTACGTGGTCAAAGAAAACCCAGCCCTGACCGAGCAGGATGTGCTGGATGCCTGCGCGAAGGAGCTGTCGTTCTCCAAGCGCCCGAAAGTCGTGGTGTTCGGGGACGAGTTCCCGGTCACCAGTACAGGCAAGTACCAGCGTCTTAAACTCAAAGGCCTGTTTGCCCAGTGGAAGGACACCCAGTTCCGCGACAGCAGTAAACAGAAAACTGCTTAAATGAGAAAAACCCCCGCCACATGGCGGGGGTTTTGCGTTTGGTCAGAAGTGCATGACCAGCATGACTTGGATGGTCAGGTCGCCCTGCTCGTAGGTGTTGATACTGGCATCCAGACCCAGCTCCGCACAGGCCTCCTTAAACGCCAGAAAGGTCGGCGTCAGGTTGGTCAGTTGGTTGTTGGGCACGCCGGCGATGACGTACTTGGCCGAGAAGGTATTCCCGAGGCTGGTCGGATCGCGTGCGTCCACCTCGGCGGTGATGTCGGCCTTGACGCGTGCCAGTGTGGGCATGCGGCCAGTCAGCAGTTGGTTCAGCTCACGCAGCCCGTCACGGAAAGCCAGCGTCAGCTTGATGCCGTTGGGCTTGCCGCCAATCCGGCCGTAGCCCATGTTCTCGGGCTTGTTCAGCTCTTCATCGCTCATTGGCTCGATGTGGCGGGTCATGTACAGGAAGTACCCCTGCACAGCCGCACGGCGTACCAGCTCTTGCCACAGGGGCAGGTCACGCAGGTAGGCATGGGCATCGTCTGCGGACAGGCTGATGTCCTCAAAGTCGGGGAGGGGGGTGCCTGTCTCGATGTGCAGAATCTGCGGCAGCACTTGTGCCGTCAGGTACGCCGCAAAGCGGTTTGCCTGTGCGGCTTTTTCCGCTGCGGTATTGCCCTTGTTGGCGGCGTGTCTGCGGTTCAAGAAGGATTGGCTCAGGGTATTGGCGAAGGATGTCATGGTAATGCCTCCGTAGAGGGGGAGGGGAAAGAACACGGGAAAAACGGAAAATATTTGTCGCTGAAACTAACAGCCCATCAGATACCTGTCAAAAGGAAAACCCCCGCCACAGGCGGGGGTTTTTCTCGTTCGGTTACTCGGGCAGGCGGAAGACGGTGCTCTCATCCACAATTATGCCGTAGCGTCCGCAATCGTAGGCGTCGTACACGCCGCCGAAGTCCACCGCTTGGGTGATGTTCATATCAGCGTAGCGTTTGCGCAATCCCTTGATCATGTCGTCTTCGTCGGTGCCAAAGGACTGGAACAGGCGCTCTAGCGGGACCAGCTTACCGGGGGTAAAAATCTTTATGTTCTCGGGCTGACCTTCGTAGGTCACGCCGTTCAACGTCACGTCGGTTCGGGTGCAGATGGCGTAGCTCAAGTCGCTCCGGTGCATGGTAATCTGCGCCCCTTGCGGGTGGGGCCTCCATGGCTTACGGACACGGCGGTCAATCATGGCGATGAAACGACCAATTGTAACCGTAGTAGCAACTCGACCGCTGAAGAGAATGTGCGTCATGTCAAAACACTTTCACCGGGTTGTACCGGATCTCGGGGTTGTTGTCAGATGTTGGCTAGGCTTATTCGGTCATGGGGAAAGAAAGGAAACGGGAACACAAATATCCTCGAGTCCACTTGGGGATTACTGTGCATGTCGTCAAGTGATCTGGCGGTTTTTCATTTTTGCGGCGGGCCGGCAGTTGTGCTACTGTTTTCGCTGCTTGAACAAACAAGAGGTTTGCCGCCGTGACCCGTCTTAAAACCAATGTGAACACCCGTGCTGAATTGTTTAAGGTCAATGCCGCACACATGCAGTCCTTGGTTGACGATTTGAACGGCGTGATGGCGACCGTGTACATGGGCGGTGGCGAGAAAGCCCGCGCCAAACATA
The DNA here is from genome assembly GCA_016125375.1 of Pseudomonadota bacterium. Taxonomy (GTDB): domain Bacteria; phylum Pseudomonadota; class Alphaproteobacteria; order UBA1280; family RI-95; genus RI-95. Next base: position 68,240 of record WGLU01000001.1, read on the forward strand.
CCGCCCGTGGCAAGTTGCTGCCCAGAGAGCGCATTGACGCCTTGCTGGACGAGGGCAGCCCGTTTCTGGAGGTCGGCGCACTGGCCGGCCATAACCTGTATGATACCGATGTGCCCGCCGGCGGCATGATTTGCGGCGTGGGCCGTGTGAGTGGTGTGGAGTGCATGATTGTGGCTAATGACGCGACGGTCAAAGGCGGTACGTACTTCCCCATCACCGTTAAAAAGCACCTGCGCGCGCAGGATATTGCCGAGCAGAACCACCTGCCGTGCATCTATCTGGTAGACTCGGGCGGCGCGTTCCTGCCCAAGCAGGACGAGGTCTTCCCCGACCGTGACCACTTTGGCCGCATCTTCTTTAATCAGGCGAATCTTTCCGCCAAAGGCATCCCGCAGATTGCGGTGGTGATGGGCAGTTGCACCGCGGGTGGCGCCTATGTACCGGCCATGAGCGATCAGACCATCATTGTGAAAAATCAGGGCACCATTTTTCTGGGCGGCCCGCCGCTGGTGAAAGCTGCAACAGGCGAGGTGGTGAGCGCCGAGGATCTGGGCGGCGGTGACCTGCACACCAAAACATCCGGTGTTGCCGACCACTTGGCGAATGATGACGCGCACGCGCTGTCCATCGCCCGTCGTGTGGTGGCCAACCTCAACCACGTCAAACCCGACGTGCCGAACCTGATCCAGAGCGCCCCGCCGGCCTACGACCCGACCGAGCTCTACGGCATTGTACCCACCGATACCCGCACCCCGTACGACGTGCGCGAGGTCATCGCCCGCATTGTGGACGCGAGCGAGTTTGACGAGTTCAAACCCCTCTATGGCGATACGCTGGTGACAGGTTTTGCCCGCATTTGGGGGCACAAGGTGGGCATTGTGGCGAACAACGGTATTTTGTTCTCCGAATCCGCCCTTAAAGGCGCCCACTTTATCGAGCTGTGCGCCCAGCGGAAAATCCCGCTGGTCTTTCTGCAGAACATCAACGGCTTTATGGTCGGCAAAAAGTACGAATCCGGCGGCATTGCCAAAGACGGTGCCAAAATGGTCACCGCCGTTGCCTGCGCCAACGTGCCCAAGTTCACCGTTGTGATTGGTGGCTCGTTCGGGGCAGGTAACTACGCCATGTGTGGCCGTTCTTACAGTCCGCGCTTTATGTGGATGTGGCCGAACTCACGTATTTCCGTCATGGGGGGCGAACAGGCGGCCCGTGTGCTATCTACCATCAAGCGTGACCAGATGGACGCTGAAGGCAAAAAATGGAGCGAGAAAGAAGAGGATGCCTTCCGCGAACCGCTGCGCCAACAGTACGAGGATCAGGGGCACCCGTATTACTCGTCCGCGCGCCTGTGGGATGACGGAGTGATTGACCCTGTCCGTACGCGCGAGGTGTTGGGCTTAGGCATTTCCGCCGCCATGAACAAGCCGATTGAAGAAACCAGGTTTGGTGTGTTTAGAATGTAGAAAAAGGGCGCCTAGGCGCCCTTTTTTATGCAGCTTCTACACTAAAGGTCACAACACCGGTATAGGGGTCATCTTCCTGCGGTCGGCAGGCGCGCAAAGGCCGGATGATGATTTGCGTCCCGAAACGGCCACCGCATTTATCACACTTCTCACCGCAGTTCGTCCCTAAAAAGGTGGCAATGTGAGGCTTGAGAGGGACATCACCGCTCGGCGTTTGGGCGATAATCTCCAGCGGTACCGTATGTTTGCTGTTATGCATGATGAACGTATCGTCCATGTACGGCCCGCTGACCGTCACAAGTGCATCATCCACATAGTTGTGACAAAGGGTGAGCGTGTTCTCTCCCGCAGTGCAAAGGTATGCACCTAATTGGCTGTTTGTCTGTACAGGTGCGGGTGTGTCTGACGGTTCATCAGGTTGCGCAAGGCTCACATAGCCGCCCGGACCAATTGTAATGGAAATACTGATGCTGCCTGTGCTGGTATGGCCCCGTGTCCCATCTTTTGTTGCCCAAGCATGTCCAAGAGCCGCTTCTTCAAGCTCGCCGACCACGAGTCCGGACAGGAAAATAAACTGTCGCTTAATCATAATGTGGTACTCTTTTGGTTGTTTTTCTCTTCCTGCGCAATTTATGATGGTGGCGGTGGGGTAAACATTTCAAGTCATCTACCCCATCATTGCCTTTTCATGGGTATCCGCCTAAAATTGCACGTCAAAATGAAGGGAGAATACCCATGGCCGAACGCTTTGTCGAGGTGCTCAAAAATGCCAGCGGCGTTGCGACTATCACGCTGAACCGCCCGGATGTGCATAACGCCTTTAACGAGGACGTGATTATGCAGTTCACCGAGGCCTTTAAAAAGCTGGGCGCGGATAACACCGTGCGTGTGGTGGTCTTACAGGCAAACGGCAAAAGTTTCTCCGCCGGTGGCGATCTGAACTGGATGCGCCGCGCAGCCGGATACGGCTACGGCGAAAATGTGGCGGACGCCCAAAAATTGGGCGACATGCTGCACAGCCTTGCCAACATGCCCAAGTTGACCATCGCCAAGGTGCAGGGCGCAGCCTACGGCGGTGGCGTGGGTCTTGTTGCCGCGTGCGACGTGGCCGTGGCACACAAGGACGCCAGGTTCTGCCTGTCGGAGGTGCGACTGGGGCTTATCCCTGCTGTTATTTCGCCCTATGTTGCGGGTGCAATGGGCACGCGCCATGCCCGCCGCTATTTTATGACGGCCGAAGTCTTTACCGCCAAAGAGGCGCAGCGGGTGAATCTGGTGCACGAAGTGGCAACCAGCGAGAAGAACCTGCAAGACAAGGTGGACGGCCTGATTAAAGCCGCGCTCGGCAATGCACCGGGAGCTGTAGCAGAGGCTAAAGTGCTGGTGGATACAGTCACCAACCGCCGCAAGGTCGACGACAAGCTGGTGCTGGAGACCGCAACCCTGATTGCCCAGCGCCGCGCCACGCCTGAAGCGAAAGAGGGTATTGGCGCTTTTCTGGAAAAACGTAAACCGAACTGGGTAAAAGCATGATTTCTAACCTGAAAGAAGGTTTTCTGGGCTTTTTATTACAGCCGAAAACACCGGAAGAAAAGTTCCACCGTGCGATGGTGGTAGGATTTGTGTTTTTGCCGGTTGCCGGTACGCTGACTTTTATCATTTACGCCTTTATGACCATGCCGAGCGGAGGATACTGAGCCAATGTTTACCAAAATCCTGATTGCCAACCGGGGCGAGATTGCCTGCCGTGTGATGTCTACCTGCCGCAAGTTGGGCATTAAAACAGTTGCCGTGTATTCGGATGCCGACAAGGACGCCATGCACGTCCATATGGCGGACGAGGCCGTTCATATCGGTGGGGCGCAGGCGGCGGACAGCTACCTGAAGGTTGACGCGATTCTGGACGCCGCCAAGCGCACGGGCGCGCAGGCCATTCACCCGGGTTACGGCTTCCTGTCCGAAAACGCGGGCTTTGCAAAGGCGTGCAAAAAAGCGGGCGTTGTGTTTATCGGCCCGTCCGAGCAGGCAATTATCGACATGGGCAGCAAATCCGGCGCTAAAGCCATTATGGAAAAGGCAAAGGTGCCCACGCTGCCCGGCTATCACGGCGAAAATCAGGATGCCGACTTCCTCAAAAAGCAAGCCGACAAAATCGGATATCCAGTGCTGATTAAAGCTGTCAGCGGCGGCGGCGGGCGCGGCATGCGCCGTGTGAACACCCCGTCCGAGTTCGCCGAGGCACTTGCCTCCGCCCAGCGGGAGGCCAAAGCCTCCTTCAGCGACGACCGCGTACTGATCGAAAAACTGCTCGAAGAACCGCGTCACGTTGAGGTGCAGGTCTTTGCCGACAGTCACGGCAACGCCGTTTACCTGTTCGAGCGGGACTGCTCGGTGCAGCGCCGCAACCAGAAGGTCGTGGAAGAAGCCCCGGCCCCCAACTTTGACCCCAAACTCCGCAAACAGATGGGCGAGGCCGCCGTGGCCGCCGCCAAAGCCGTGGGGTACGAGGGCGCAGGCACGGTGGAGTTCCTGTTCGATGGCGACAAGGGCTTCTACTTCATGGAAATGAACACCCGCCTGCAGGTGGAGCATCCGGTGACTGAGCTCATCACCGGCACCGACCTCGTGCACTGGCAGTTGATTGTCGCCGCTGGCGGCAAGCTGCCCAAAACACAGGACGAACTGGCTATTGGCGGCCACGCGGTGGAGGTGCGCCTCTACGCCGAAGACCCGGACAAAAACTACCTGCCGGGCACCGGCCTGCTGCAACTGTTCGACCTGCCGACCGACCTTGAGGGCGTGCGGATTGATACCGGCTTTAAAACCGGCGATACCGTGACCCCGTATTACGACGCGATGCTCGCCAAAATCATCGCCTGGGGGCCGGACCGTAAAACGGCCATCCAGCGCCTGCTGGGCGCGCTTGCCCGCACTCGCGTGGCGGGGCCCAAGGTCAATACGCGCTTCCTGAGTGCCATCTGCGGCCATCCCGCCTTTATCGCGGGGGAGGTGAACACCAAGTTTATCGACACCCACGCCGGTGCCCTGTTCCACAAACCCAGCGCCGTGACGAGCACCGCGCTGGCGCTGGCTGCGGTGGCCGAACTGCTGGAAAACCCCGCCGCCGATGTGCGCGACCCGTGGGGCATGACCAATGGCTGGCGCCTGTGGGGTAATGCCCCGCGCATGGTGCGGCTGGGCGAGGGGGAGGATACCCTCCATACCGTTGCCGTTCAGGTGCTGGAAAATAACACCTACAAGGTGACCGCGCTGGGGCAGAGCCATTTTGTCAGCGCCACGCGCGCCGGCGCGCTGCTTACCGCCACGGTAGACGGCCAGAGCCTGACCGTGACGCTCAGCGACGATGGCGAAACCCTGCGGCTGGAAAGTGCGGCGGGCGAGTGGGTGTTTACGCGCCGCGACCTGCTGGCCGATGCCGAAGCGGCGGCCGAAGGCGCCATTGGCGGCCTCAACGCCCCAACGCCGGGCATGGTGATTAAGGTTAACGCGAAGGTAGGCACGAAGGTTGTCAAAGGCACCGGACTCATGGTGCTGGAAGCCATGAAGACCGAGCACCACATCATCGCCCCGGCCGACGGCGTGATTGACGCCATCAACTTTGCCGTGGGCGACCATGTGGAAAAAGACGCCGAGTTGATTAAGTTCACCCCTATGGAGGGCGCGGCCTGATGCTGACCGCCAACTGGCCGAAGGCTGTAAAAATTGTCGAGGTCGGCCCACGCGATGGCCTCCAGAACGAAAAAACCACCTTGTCGACCGAGGTGAAGGCCAAGCTGATTGAGCTGCTGGCCGACGCGGGTACAAAAGTGGTGGAAGCCGGTGCTTTTGTATCGCCCAAGTGGGTGCCGCAAATGGCCGATACCGCGCAGGTGCTGGCCGCTATGGACAAGCGCAAGGGGGTGACGTACCCCGTGCTGGTGCCGAACGAGAAGGGGCTGGAACTGGCCATTGCCAACGACGCGGACGAGATTGCCGTGTTCACCGCAGCCTCCAACACCTTTAACCAGAAGAACACCAACGCGACCATAGACGAGAGCTTTGAGCGCCTCGCCCCTGTTATGGAGCGCGCCATTGCCCACGGCCTGCGCGTGCGCGGCTATGTGAGCTGCGTGGCGAGCTGCCCGTTCGAGGGGGAGATTGACCCCGCCGTGGTCGCCAGCGTCACCCGCCGCCTGCTGGACTTGGGCGCCTACGAGGTGAGCCTCGGCGATACCATCGGTGTGGGCACCCCCGTTAAAATCGAGCGGATGCTCGATGCTGTACTGGCTGTCGCCAGCGCGGACGAATTGGCCATGCACTTTCACGACACCTACGGTCAGGCGCTGGCCAACATCATGGTGGGGCTGAACAAGGGCATCGCGGTTATCGACAGCAGCGTCGGCGGCCTCGGCGGCTGCCCCTACGCCCCCGGCGCCGGCGGCAACGTCGCGACCGAGGATGTGCTGTACATGCTCCACGGCTGCGGCGTAAGCACCGGCATCGACCTCGCCAAAACAGTCGATACCGCCCGCTGGATCAGCAACCAGCTCGGCCGCGATGTAGCGAGTAGAGTTGGGAGAGCTTGGAAGTAATGCTAGCGACTATCCTGTACGAGCTACCTGCAAAGGTGAAGGTCGGCAAAGAGGCGGCTAACAAAGTTGTTAACGAGGCTGCATAGGCATAGCTTTTATTTCCTGCTAAGCAAGAGCAGGAGTAGCGCTCCAAGAGCAGCGCCTGCCAGAAAAGTCTTGGTGTTGTCTTTTCCGGTGTCTTTATCCAATACGGCGACGTTTTCCTGACGCAGGTGCTGCGTAATGTCCGCAATGTCTTTCATAATATCGTTCGGGTTGATTTCCAGAACTTCTGCGGCCTGTATCAGTTGCGGAACGCTGAGAGTGAGCTGCCCGTTCTCAATCCTTGATAGGGTGGCTTGGCTGATGTGAAGTAGCTCCGCAAAGACCTTCTGTTCCAGTCCCCGCTCTTTCCGCCGTGCTTGGAGTATCTGACCCAAGATTGCAGCATATGATGTGGTTTTAGTAGCCATACCCCTTGACCTCACAGAATATTTATGCAAATATGCATTTATATGTGTTTAATAATATTTATGCAAATAACAGCAAGGTAAAGGTTTTTTTTGAATGAGACAAGAGCTTTATGTGGGTGATGAGTTGGTTTTCCAGATATATCCATGGCTGCCGTTCTTTAGGCACCATGGTTTCTACTTGGGTGGTAACAGGGTGATTTCAAACAGCGAACGTCGTGGCGGTGTTGCTATTGATTCTTGGAATGATTTTGCACAAGGGCGCCCAGTGTATAGGACTGGCAAAAATATTGGTGTTAAAGGGCTTAACTACGCGCTAGGTAAGGTTGGTCAAGAGTGGCGTTTGTTGGATTATAATTGCGAGCACTTTGCTAATGAGTGTAAAACTGGCAAGGTTCAAAGCATTCAGTTGAATGCGACTGTGTTGGCTGTCGTGTTCGTGGGCGCACTCTTGTTAATAGGGAAAGGACGAATTGCATGACCCATTTTTACACCACCACACCATCCCCCGTGGGGGAGTTGACGCTGATTGCGAACGGTAAGGCGATTGTTGGGCTGTACTGGGATATCTCCGACGTGGACAGTCTGCTGGCGGGCGCCAAGCGGGACGACACCCACCCCGTGCTGAAGCAGGCGCTGGCGGAGCTGAAAGAATATTTTGCGGGCAAGCGCACCACCTTTGACGTGCCGGTGGCCTTTGACCACGGGACGGATTTTCAGCGCCAATGCTGGGAAGCGCTGAAAGCCATCCCCTACGGCAAGACCTATAGCTACGGCGAGCAGGCGGGGCGCATCGGCAGGCCCAAAGCCGTGCGCGCCGTTGGCGGCGCCAACGGGCAGAACCCCATCAGCATCATTGTGCCGTGCCACCGTGTGGTTGGGGCGGACGGGTCGCTCACCGGTTTTGGCGGCGGGATTGAACGTAAGGCTTACCTGCTGAACTTGGAGCAGGGCCAAAAAGGGTTGGCTTTGTAAGCATTGTATGTTGCAATGGCACAAATGGGCTCGTGTAATGCGAGCCTGTTTTTGTTAGGATAGGTTGTATTAGATATTTACATAACAAAGGAGCCGACCCATGCAGGAACCGCAAGCAGGCCAGACATACTGCCTGATTAAAATTGGCGGCAAATATGCCCAAGTCAGCCCCGATGGTACCTCCATCACCATGCTTGCCTCTATGGAAGGGGCAACGCTCTTCCCGCCGGAAATCGCCAAACAGCTCATCGAGGCCCTTAAGTCCCACGGGGTACAGGGTGGGATAGAGTTGGAAGAAATCACCCCACAAGGCTAGAAAAAGGGATGCCGCTTCTGCGGCGACCTTTTTTATCGTCTTGCGCCTGTGCTGCTCACGTACCCTTAAGTACGCTGCGCGCCACGAGCGTTAACAAATAAGCATCTCCTCCCGCTGCCCTGCGTCCTGGGATAGTGGTTGGCGGCATTAAGCTCCCATCTTTATGGGAGCTTTTTTGTGCGCTATACTTGGCGGCCTGTAACACAAACAAAAAGCAGCACATGACCCCAACCACTTACGACATTGCAATTATTGGCGGCGGCATCAACGGCGCGGGCATCGCGCGCGATGCGGCGGGCAGGGGGTACAAAACCATCCTGATTGAAAAGGGCGACCTTGCGGGGGGAACATCCTCCGGCAGTACCAAGCTGATTCATGGCGGATTGCGGTATCTGGAGTACTACAAGTTCTCTCTCGTGCGGGAGGCGCTGCTGGAGCGCGAGAAAATCCGCAAAATCGCCCCGCACATCACATGGCCTCTGGGGTTTGTGCTGCCTGTAACGGCAGGCATGCGCCCGGCGTGGATGCTGCACCTCGGCCTGCTGCTGTATGACGCGCTGGCCGGCCTTAAGAATACCTTCCCGCGGAGCGGGCGTGTGCGGCTGGACAAGAGCCCCTTCGGCACGCCGCTGGCCTATGGCGGTACCGGTTTTACTTATAGCGACGGCTGGGTGGACGATAGCCGCCTGGTGGTGCTCAATGCCCTGTCCGCTCAGGAAAAGGGTGCAACCATCCGCATCCGCACAGCGCTGGAGGGCGCAACCCATAACCACGAAGGCTGGATGCTGGCCCTGAGCGACGGCACCACCGTCCGCGCCCGCGTGCTGGTGAATGCCACCGGCGCATGGATGAACGCCACCGCGCCCCTTGTTGCGGGGGTGGAGCCTGCGCATATTCGCGCCAGCAAGGGCAGCCATATCGTGGTGAAAAAGCTGTTCGACCACGACCATGCGTACATTCTGCAAAATACGGATGGCCGGATTGTTTTTGCCATTCCGTATGAACAGGATTTTACCCTTATCGGCACCACGGACGGCGATTATACAGGCGAGCCGGAAGGGCTGACAGTCACCGATGCAGAGGTGGATTATCTTTGCACCGCTATCAATCGCCATTTCAAAAAGCAGATTACCCCTGCCGACGTGGTGTGGCGCTACACGGCGGTGCGCGGCCTGTATGACGACGGTAATGCCAACCCGTCTGCCGTGACGCGCGAGTATGTGCTGCAAACCCGCCAGCCGCCGGATAGCAGTGCTGTTCTGCTGAATGTACTGGGCGGAAAAATCACCACCTATCGTCATCTGGCTGAAAAAGCGCTGGAGCGCATCGAGCAGCATACCGACCGCACCACGCAGGGCTGGACGGCGAGTGCGCCGCTGCCCGGTGGCGACATGCCCGACTTTGCGACCTTTGTTGCCGAGCTCCTGAATGCACACCCCCATGTGCCGCAGGCCGTTGTGCGGCGGATGGCCCACGCTTACGGCACACGCGTGAAGGGGATTCTGGATGCGTTGGGTGCCGAAGTCGTCCCCGGTTTGTACGCGGGCGAAATTACCTACCTGCAACGGCATGAGTGGGCGCAGACGGCGGAGGATATCCTCTGGCGGCGGACAAAACTGGGCCTGCACCTGACGGCCAAGGACGTGAAAAAACTGGAGGCGTATCTAAAATGACCGCAACCCCGTATCTATTGGCCATTGATCAGGGCACAACCAGCAGCCGGGCGCTCGTTTTTGGCGTGGACGGCGCCATTTTGGGGCTCGCCCAGCAGGATTTTAAACAATACTACCCGCACTCCGGCTGGGTGGAGCACGACGCTGACGAAATCTGGTCCACGACCAAACAGGTTGTGACCGAGGCCGTACAGCGCGCCGGTAAAAACATCACCGCCATCGGCATTACCAACCAGCGCGAGACCACCATCATCTGGGATCGCAAGACGGGCAAGCCGATTCACAGGGCGATTGTCTGGCAGGACAGGCGCACGGCGGACATGTGCCTTGCGCTTAAGGCCGACGGGGTGGAGGCGGAAGTGACGGCGCGGACGGGTCTGCTGCTGGATCCTTACTTCTCGGCCACCAAAATCGGCTGGTTGCTGGACAATGTGGAGGGCGCGCGCAGTCGTGCCGAGCGCGGCGAACTGGCCTTTGGCACGGTGGATACGTTCCTGCTGTGGCACCTGACCGGCGGCCGTGTGCATGCGACGGATGTAACCAATGCCAGCCGGACGATGCTGTTTAATATCCATACCCTGAGCTGGGACCCCGAGCTGCTCGCCCTGTTTGGGATTCCGCACCGTTTGCTGCCCGAGGTAAAGCCCAACGTTGCCGATTTTGGCCTGACGGACGCCGACGTTATCGGCATGGCGGTACCCATCACCGCGATGGCTGGCGACCAGCACGCGGCCACGGTCGGGCAGGCCTGTTTTAAACCGGGTATGATGAAGAGCACCTACGGCACAGGCTGCTTTGCCGTGTTGAATACGGGTGAAAAAGCCGTCACCTCGCAGAACAAAATGCTCACCACTATTGCCTATCAGGTAGGTGCCAAGCCTGTGTATGCGCTGGAAGGCAGCATCTTTAATGCAGGTACGGCCATTCAATGGCTGCGGGACGGGCTTAAGCTGATTACCAGCTCTGGCGAATGCGAGGCGTTGGCCAAATCCATCGCCGGAACGCGCGGCGTGTACATGGTGCCCGCCTTTACGGGGCTGGGCGCCCCCCATTGGGATGCGGATGCCCGTGGTGCTCTGCTGGGGCTGACGCGTGACACAGGTATTGCCGAAGTGGTGCGAGCGGCGCTGGAGGCTGTCTGCTACCAGACCCATGACCTGACGGATGCCATGTGCAAGGATGCGGGCATCAAGCTCCATGCCTTGCGGGTCGACGGCGGCATGGTGGTGAACGACTGGCTGGTGCAATTTTTGGCAGATGTGCTGAATGTGCCCGTCGACCGCCCTACGATTACCGAGACCACCGCACTGGGTGTTGCCTATCTGGCAGGTCTTGGGGCAGGGGTGTATGCCTCGCTCGACGATATTGCCGGTCACTGGCAACTTAACCGCCATTTTAAGCCGCAGATGGATAACATTACGCGTGGTCAGCTGTTACGCGGCTGGCAGAATGCTGTGGGGCGCGTCAAGACACAGGACATAGAGAATACATAATTCCTGCTTTGCCCGCGCTTGGCGTAAGGGTAAGATAGGCTGGTCTATTAAGAAGAAAAATAAAGGAATATGCCCTATGTCCGCACCTGCGCGTTATAACTGTGTTGCCGTTACCCTGCACTGGGTCATTGCGCTGGCCTTTCTGACTATGTTTGTGATCGCCTTTACGGGTATGGAGCTGGATGGCAAAACAGGCGAAATGCTGCTGGGCCTCAAACGCTGGGACTGGTATGTGGTGCATAAATCCCTCGGTGTTGCCATTTTTGTACTGGTTGCCCTGCGTATTGTCTGGCGCTTTACCACGCAACTGCCGACGGATGATACATCGCCGAAGTGGGATGTTTATATCAGCCGCCTGAACTTTGTGCTGCTGTACGTAGTAATGATTGGTATGCCATTGACCGGCTACGTGATGTCCGCCGCAGGCGGTCACCCCATCAACTGGTTCTGGCTGGGCGAACTGCCCAACCTGCTGCCGTTGAACAAGCCGCTAGCCAGCACGGCGCATGACGTGCACACCGACGTGATGCCGATTGTGATTTACGTCATTGTCGGGCTGCACTTTGCAGGCGCCATGTTCCACTACTTTATCTTCAAAGATAACGTACTGTGGAAAATGCTGCCGCTGAGCTGCCTGAAACGCCGCTGATATGCTGTTCCGCAAACCCAAGCCCCACAAGACGCGCGCAGGTAAAATTGTCCTGACGCTGAACGCCCACGGCATTGATACAGTGCTGGACATTGGTGCGAATGTGGGGCAGACGGGGCGCGAATTGCGTGAGCACGGGTACAAGGGACGGATTATATCCTTTGAGCCGGTACCATCTGCCCATGCCCAGCTCCTTAAAGCTGCTGCCAAAGACCCGTTTTGGGAAGTAGCCCCACGCACAGCTGTGGGCGCCAAGACAGGCGAAGTACTGCTGCACGAGTCCGAAAGCTCGGATATGAGCAGCGTGCGTGCGCCGGAACCTGCCCTCATGGAAGCCTTGCCGAAAACCCATGTGGTGGGTGAGCACCCCACACCCATCTGCACCGTGGCGGATATTGTGGCGAAATACTGTCCGGACAGTGCCCGCATATTTGTGAAGGTGGATACACAGGGGTACGAGAAACAGGTGCTTGAAGGCTTTGCAGAGGCCTGGCCGCGTATTCTGGGCATTCAGATGGAAATGTCGCTCTTCAGCCTGTACACGGGCGAGGCGCTGTTTATGGAATTGACCAAGCGGATTATGGATGAAGGGTTTGAACCCCACCTGATGCTGGAAACCACGTTCAGCCGCCGTTTGAACCGTCAACTGCAGGTTGACGGTGTTTTTTATCGCCCATCCGCTAAATAACCTTACGGATATCCGACCAGTTTGTTGTGTAGGCTGCCGAGCGCAGGGTGCTTTTGGGCATCCAGACGTTACGGTCTTTCTGCGTGCCGGTACTGCCGTAAAAGAGGGTGTTGTCCCCGTAACGCCGGTTCAGGCGGTCTAAACACCCCATCAGGTTAATCCGTTCTGACAGATTACGCGCCGTGCTGAACAGGCTGCTTTGGGTATGTTGGCGCTCGGTCAGGTCAAACAGGCAGATACCTGCTTTTTTGAAATTGGTGTTGGGGCGGAATATGTGCTGTAAACCGGCTTCTACCGCCTGCAGAAAGGCTGCTGTATCGTCGGTTGCTTCTGGCAGGTTCAGGGTATATGACTCGCCGTAAAAAGGTTCTTTGGCAAACTGGCTGGTACGGGCATAAACAGTAATGCAGCCAGCCAAGAGGCCATCCTCCCGCAATTTGCGTCCCGCGCGGTGCACGAAAAAAGAGAGGGCTTGCCGCAGCTGCGCAGCGCTGGTGACAGGCTCGCCGAACGAGCGGGAGCAAATGACGGTTTTGCGGCTGCCGGGGGCACTTTCCATGGAAAAACAATCCTGTCCGGCCAGTTCGCGGATGGTACGTTCCATCATCACGCTGTAGCGTTTGCGCATGTGCGTGGGGTTGGCATTGGCAAGGTCGAGGGCTGTTTTAATACCTTCTAGCTTTAGACTGAAAGATAGTTTGCGGCCAATCCCCCATACATCGTCCACATCCATCAGGGCCAGTGCCTTCTGGCGGCGTGTGGGGTCGCTCAGGTCAAGGACACCTTGCGTATGCGGGTACCTTTTGGCCAGATGGTTGGCAGCTTTGGCCAGCGTCTTTGTCGGCGCGATACCCACACATGTCGGCACGCCAACCCACTTGAGGATTTTTTGACGCATGGCCTGTCCGTAGACGGTGCGGTCACCGTCGTAGCCCGACAGGTCAAGGAATGATTCGTCAATGGAATATACATGTACATGGGGGCTGAATGACCGCAGGGTATGGACAATCCGGGCCGACAGGTCACCGTAGAGAATAAAGTTGGCCGAGAAAACAGCGACGTTATGCTGCTGTAAAATATCCTTCACCTGATAGACAGGCTGACCCATTGCGATGCCAAGGGCCTTGGCTTCGGGGCTGCGGGCAATGGCGCAGCCGTCGTTATTCGACAGCACAATAGTAGGGTGCTGTGCAAGGTCTGGCCGGAACACCCGCTCGCAGGACACAAAAAAGTTATTGCCGTCCACCAATGCATACATGGCTATACCGTCCGCACAACGCCTGTGACAACACCCCAGATGACGGTTTCCAGTTCGGCAGTGACAGGGATGGGGTCAAACTTCGGGTTTTCCGGCATCAGGAAAATACCGCTTTTGCCGATGTGCAGGCGTTTGACAGTCAGCTCGCCACCGATGGCAGCAATGACAATCTTGCCGTGTCGCGCCGTCTGGCTGCGGTCGACCACTAGCACATCGTTGGGCAGAATACCCGCACCGATCATGGATTCACCCGTGGCCCGCACCATGAATGTTGCCGCCGGATGACGGATGAGCAGCTCATCCAGGCTAAGACGATTCTCGATGAAGTCATCCGCCGGAGAGGGAAAACCTGCCTGAACCCTGCTGGCATACAGCGGGTAGCGCAGCCCTTTGCTTTCCAGAAAACGGGCTACGTCGTCCGCCATGCTTTGGGGGATGCGCATCACGGCTGTGGCCTCGCCAAACTTGCCGCTGCCTTTGGGTCTGCCTGCGCCTGCGCGCTTGCCGCCGCGTGTCATGACTCACCTATGAATAATGTTACTTAAATCAAAATAGGCCCGGACGACTGTCTTGTCAATCGTACAAAAAAACACCCCTGCCTGAGCAGGGGTGTTTACGATAACGGCTTAGTGGCCGAGGAACACCGCGGCCAGCCAGACGATCAGCAGCAGGATCATGCCGGCGTTGCCGATGCGGTTGGCCAGCTTGAAGCCGCTGGTTTCCGCTTCGGTCGGCGGGTTGAGGCTGTCGCGCAGCTCGAGGCGGGCATCGCTGTCGGTGGCGAGCTTGATGGCGAGGTCGGTGCGGGCTTCCTCGCTCAGGGTGGCGAGGTGGGCGCGGACGCCGTCCTCGGTCAGGGCGCGGGCATGGCGCAGGCGGGCGGCCTTGTTCTTGACGAAGATGCCGCCGACCATGACTGCCATGGCCAGAATGAGACCGAACATGAACATGGGTTGGGTTCCCTTGAGGGCTGGTGATATGAAAAGAGAAAGGGGATTGGTCTGACGTATACAAACTATACGGGTGAACATCAATAAGAAAATACCCCCGCATGCGCGGGGGTACGGTTGTTCAGGACAGGGGGACGCGCACAAAATGGGCCCATCCGCGGTCGAACCAGAGCTCCAGCACGTCGGGCTGGTGATCGTCGGCGACGAGCACGGCTTCCACCAGTGTGGAACCCTGTGCGTACGTCAGCCGCCAGTCTGCGCCGATGCGTGCGCTGTCGGTATCGAACCCGGTGTGGGTGCTGCCATCCTGTGGGCGGGGTTTGAGGGCAAGTGCCATGCCCGTGGGAGTCACATGGATACGCCGTGGTATGCCATAGGTGGCACCCGGATAGGGGTGGACCGTAATCACCCAATGGCCGCTGCCGTTGTACAGGACATCGAACAGGCTGGCCGGTGCGGGTGAAAAGGCGCCATTCTGACGGATTTTCAGGTGCAGGGTACCGTAGGCCGGTGCTGCCTTGCGTTTTTGTATGCCTGCCCAAACGGCAGCCAGCATAAAGGATGCAGTGGCCGCACAAAGGGACAGAAAGAGGATCCAGATGTCGAGAGCCATAGGAGAAGGTGCTTTCTGCGCCGCAGGCGCGATGGAAACGGAATAGAGGAGAGAAGTGAGACTGGGCCGGATTATGCACACGGACCGTGTGTTTGACCACAAAAAATATGCGCAGACAATTGACGTAAGGGGCTGTTCAGACTATATACGGGGCATCGCTTTATGTAAGTAACAGGACAGGTGACCAAATGACCAAGCAACGTACGCTCTCCATCATCAAGCCGGACGCAGTTAAAAAAGGCAAAATCGGCGCTATTATCCAGCGCTTTGAAGAAAAAGGCCTCAAGCCGATTGCCATGAAAAAAATGATGCTGTCCACTGAACAGGCTCAAGGCTTTTATGCCGAGCACAAAGACCGCCCGTTCTTTGGTGATCTGGTTTCCTTCATGACCTCCGGCCCGGTTGTTGTTCAGGTGCTCGAAGGTGACGAAGCCATTATCAAAAACCGCGAAATCATGGGCGCTACCGATCCTAAGAAAGCCGCCCCCGGTACCATCCGTGCCGACTTCGCCGAAAGCATCGACGCAAACGCTGTACACGGCTCCGACGCTCCGGAAACCGCTGTGCGCGAGATCAACTACTTCTTCAAAGCAGAAGAGTTGGTTGGCTAATTGCCTTTTCGGCACAACGCCGCTATGCTGACGAGGCCTTGAAAAAGGCCTCGTTTTTTTATCCGACCGAGAGGGACCGAGATGCGCCGTTTTCTGACACTGTTCTGCCTTGGGCTGCTGGCTTTTGCTGGTATGGCCCATGCCGCTGTGGACGAAATTCCCGAAGGGGAGGAAAACCCGTATGTCATTTCCCCCGTAACGGTAAAGCTGAAGAATCCTGACCCGGTCAAAGCGCGCGAAACAGCGCTCAATCAGGCTGTGGAGGAAGGGTTTACACGGATGCTCCGTGCCCTGACGGCACAAAGCGCCTGGAACCGGTTTGATGAGGTGCGCAACCACGTCAGCTACAACGATGCGCTGGAAAAGTTTAATATCCTCGAAGAAAAAACCGGACGCGAGTACGAGTTGACGCTGGAATTGACCTTTAATCGCGATTTGATGCGTAAGGCCCTACAGGATCTGGGTATTCCGTTCTCCGAGGTGGGGGCTGGGCCAGTGCTGGTTCTGCCGCTCATGGATGACTCTGACAAGGGACTGATGCTCTGGCAGGAGGAAAACCCGTGGCGGGATGCCCTGTATAACGCAGCCAATACCAAGGCAGGGCTTGTCCGGTTTATCCTGCCCATTGGCGACCCCAAGGAAATGATGATGCTGACGGCCGAAATGGCTGCTTTTGGCGCGGGTGACATGATTAACGAGGTCGCCCACGGCTATGCGGCTGATGAGGTTGTGGTCCCCCGCCTGCGTGTGACCGAGCGGATGGGACGGCGTGTGCTGGATGTAGAGGCCACATGGTACGGTAAAAAGGCCATCGACCCTGTTGTGTTGGAATTGCCATATCCGGAAGATATGACGCTGGCCGCCGCAGTGAACATGGCGGCGGAGAAGCTGATTTTCTCGCTGGAAGATGCCTGGCGGGATATTTATCTGCTCACCTTTGACCAGCCGGGCAGCATGATGCTGTCCTATAAGGTCAAAACACTCCCGGAGCTGTTGCAGATGCAGGAGCGTATCACTTCCGTGCCGATTGTGCAGAAGGTCTGGCTGCGGTCGGTTAACCGGACCGATGCGATGTTCCAGGTGGACTATTTTGGCGAGACATCACGCTTTGCCACGCTGGCGCTGGAGAAGGGGTTGAATATTTTCAATACAGGTGAGGAATGGCAGGTAGCCCTGCAAAGTGACATGCCCAAGGCAGAAGCCCCTGCCGAGGCGACGACGCTGACCATCCCGCAAGTGACAGAAACGCCGATTTTCCCGTAATGCAACAGCTTGTCCTATCTTTCCCGCGTAAAACCAGCTTTGAGGTAGAGGACTATATGCCCTTTACCAGCCATGGGTCTGCGCTGGCCCTGTTGGCACAAATGGCGCAGACCGGCGGCATGGGCTATGTCTACGGTCCCGAAGGGACGGGCAAAAGCCACTTCCTGCATGTGGCGGCCGGGCGTTTGGGTTTGCCTTATTACACGCCGGCAACGCTCCCTGCCGACCCGACCCGCCTGAGTGAGGCCGTGATTGACGATGTGCATGCCCTTGATGCCGTCCGCCAGCAGGCTGTCTTCCATTTGTTTAACCGGCTGAAAGAGGAGGGTGGCGTGCTGTTACTGGGTGCCGCTGTGCCGGCAGCGTCCCTGACGTTGCTGCCGGACCTGACATCCCGCCTGCGCACACTGACGCAGGTGGAAATACCCCTGCCGGAAGAAGCTGACCTGAACATCCTGTTGGCCAAGCTTGCCTATGACCGCCAATTGCTGATTGAACCGGCTGTGGGCAAATACCTGATGACCCGCGCAGAGCGCTCCCCCGTGGTGATAGAAGGCGTGCTGGACAGGCTGGATACCCTTTCGCTTGCCCGTAAAAAGGGGATTACCATCCCGATGGTGCGTCAGGTGCTGGACGGTGCCGAGGCCACATCATGCGCCTGACGCGTGATACGTTGCTCCGCTTGCTGGAAGATGAGGGGGTCAGCGCCACCACCTATACCCATCCGCCTGTGTTTACGGTGGAAGAGTCCAACGCCCTGAAGCTGGATATCCCTGGCGCGCACATCAAAAACCTGTTCCTCAAGGACGAGAAGGGCGCACTTTTTCTGGTCGTCGCCCATCATGATACGGCGATTAACCTCAAACAACTGTGGCGGGACCTTGGCTGCAAACGCCTGTCCTTCGGCAGGCCGGAACTGCTTTGGGACGTACTTGCCGTCCGCCCCGGGTCCGTGACGCCGCTGGCGCTGCTGAATGCGCAGGGCGGGGCCATTACCTTTGTCTGGGACGGAGCGCTGGACGGTTACGACCTGATTGCCGCCCACCCGCTGGAGAATACGGCCTCTACCGTGATGCCCCGTACACAACTTCTCGCCTTGCTGGACCGGTACGGTCATGCGGCGGTACGCCTGCCCGAAAGTGCTTGCGCCACAGGGTAAGCGCCCCTACAGTGGGAGCGTTGACTTGTTGCTCCCTTTTTCCATGCCCCACTTACAGGCATTGCCCATGTCCCGTAAAACCGAAACCCATAAGCGTTTGCAAAAGCGCTTCCACGCCTTTGTGCGTGACATGAAACTCACCCCGGCTCAGGCTGCTGCCCTGTGCGGCATGACGGTGGACTACATCAACGGTCTGCCCGATACCCTGCTGGATGACCTGCCCGAGGTGGTTGAACACCGCATGCGCCTTGTGGCCCATATCCACGAACAGCTGGATATGATGTGCGACTCCCGCAAAGAGGTCTACGAGTGGATGACCACCAAGCACGGTGTGTTCGGCGGTAAAACGCCGCTCAACTACTTGCTGGAGTCGCCCTTTGCCGAGGAGGCGCTCATCAGCCTCAGCGACTATCTGGACCACTACATCTACCGGATGTGGTAACAAGCGAGCTGCCCTTTCCGGGCAGCTTTTTTTTGTGGTTTTTGATGTGTAAATGGCGCAAAGTAGTGGCCATGGAACTGGCTATGCCCTTACGTTTTCTGCACCCTGAGACACCGCCCCACCATAGTGGACGTCTGGCGGTTATTGATATTGGGTCCAGCTCCATCCGCCTTGTTGTTTACGAGGATGTGGCCAACTATCCCTACATGATTCTCAACCAGAAAGTCTGGGTTGCCCTCGGCGAGGGTAAAGGCGAGGGTGCCTTCACTATCGATGCTGACCGGATTGACCGTGCAAGTGCCGCCATCGAATGGTTCTTGTGGGTGGCAAAAGAGGCACGTGCCAAAGCGGTACTGGCCATTGCCACATCCGCCGTGCGCGAGGCCGTTAACGGCCATGACTTTGCCGAGGCCCTCCGCCGCCGTACAGGCCTGCATGTCCATATTATCGATGGCGAAGCAGAAGCGCGCCTTGCCGCCGTGGGCGCGTGTGTAAGCATTCCCGATGCAACAGGCCTTGTGGTGGATTTGGGCGGTGGCAGTCTGGAGATTTATGACACCACCAGCAAACTGTTCGAAAGCCTGCCGCTGGGCGTGCTGAGCCTGAAAGTGCTTTCCGGCGATGATCCGCTCAAGGCCGCGGATATCCTCTACAAACGCATTCACGATCTGGGGTGGCCGGAAAAAGCCAAAGGCAGCATCGTTGCGATTGGCAGCGGCATGCGGGCCATTGCGCGTCTGCATATGGACCATGTCGGTTATCCGCTCAAAATCCTGCACGATTACAAACTGGGTAAAAAGCAGGGGTTGACCTTCTGCGATGATATTCTGCACAACAATATCAGCCTCAAGAGCGAGGATATGCGCAAGAAGCAGTACCGCGAGGTGATGCCCTACCGGGCAGCGGCGCTCCATGCCCTGCTGAGGCTGAAAGAGGCGACCTGTGTCCGGTTTGCGACCTTTGGCCTGCGTGAGGGGGTATTGTTCTCCCAGGTCGGGGATTGCCCGATTATTGCCGACCCGCTGCTGGCCTTTGCAGCCGACTGGGCGGACCGCGAAGGATTGGGGGCCGACGCAGCGCTGCGTCAAGCAAGCTGGGTCCGGCCTTTCATGCCGGATGCTAACCCGCGCTGGCTGCAATCTGCCTGCCTGATGGGGCAGGTGGTCTGGCGGGAACAACATGCCTACCGCGCACGTACAGCCTTTGACCGGGTTCTTGGTGGCGCCTATGTGGCGGCGGACCACCATACCCGTGCGATGCTGGCCCTTGCGGTCTATCATATCCACGAGAACAAGCCGAGCGAGAGCCTGTTGGCCGAGATCAAAGGCGTCTTGACGGAAGAGCAGATTTTGCAAGCCCGCAGGCTTGGTGCTCTGGTTGCCCTGACCATGGCGCTGGATCCGGGTGGCAAAGGGCTGCTGAACCAGTTTGAGTTGGCGAGGGACGACAAGGGCCACTTTACCCTGAAGGGGCCGTCGTCGTTCATGGCCATGAAGTCGGAAGAAGTGGAGAAACGCCTGAACGAAGTTCAGGATGTGTTCAATCTGGGGTAATCCCCTCCATAAACAAAGCGTAAGAGGTCTGAAGATGAATAAGAAAATCGTTCGTGCATTCTTTGCTTCTGTTGTTCTTGCAACTGCTGCCGCCGCGGCAACACCCGTGCAGGCGGACATCCGCGCTGCCGGTGGGGAGCTGCGCAGCTCATTCTCGGATGTGGTGGCCCGTGTATCACCGGCGGTCGTGAATATTTATGCCAATAAAGTGGTGCAAAGTCAGGTATCACCTTTCGCAGGTGATCCGTTTCTGCAGATGTTCTTTGGCAATCAGGGTGGCGTTGGTGGCCAAATCCGCAGTCGTGTGGAGCGCTCCCTTGGTTCCGGCGTGATTATCCAGCCGGACGGCCTGCTTGTGACCAACTACCACGTCATTAAAGACGCAAACGATATCCGGGTCGTCTTCCACGACCGGACCGAGAAGACCGCCAAACTTGTCAACGCCGATACAAACGCCGATATCGCCATTTTGCAGGTTAATCTGGATGCGGGGGAAAAGCTCCCGTTTGTGGAGTTCGGGGATTCCGATTCGCTGGAAGTGGGCGACGTTGTTCTGGCGATGGGCAACCCCTACGGTGTGGGGCAAAGCGTGAGTATGGGCATTGTGTCAGCCCTTGGCCGTAGCAATCTGGGGGTTTCCGATTCGGAGAACTTTATTCAGACCGACGCCGCCATCAACCCGGGCAATTCCGGCGGTGCGCTGGTGGACTCCAACGGTCTGCTGATGGGCATCAATACCGCGATCTACACCAAGAATGGTGGCTATATGGGTATTGGCTTTGCCACACCGTCCAACCGCGTGCGGACCATTGTCAACAGTGTGCTGACTACGGGTGAGATTCAACGCGTGTGGCTGGGTGCTATGGGGCAGGACTTGACGCAGGATATTGCAGAAAAGCTGGGCCTTAAGTCCCCCAATGGTTACCTGATTAACCGCGTGATTGACAAGAGCCCGGCAGCGGATGCCGGCCTTATGGTCGGAGATATTGTTCTGGGCGTTGAAGGCAAGGAAATCACAGGTCTTAAAACCATGAATGCTCGCTTGGCTGAGATTCCCATTGGCCAGCATGCCCAGTTGGATGTGTTCCGTGACGGGCAGCACAATATCGTCAGTGTGACCATGAAAGGCCTGCCTCCACGCAGGGCTGAGGACCAGTTTGTTCTTGGGGGGGCCGGGCATCCGTTCGTGGGCTATACGGTCGAGCAGCTTTCGCCTTCGTTGTGTAACGATTTGGGCCTGCCGATAGAGGAGCAGGGCGTCGCCATCGTTGCGCTGCCCAACTCGCTGGCAGGATTGCTTGCAGCAACGGGTCTGCAACCCGGTGATATTCTTGTGGGCATCAACAGGCAGGAAATCAAAACCATCAATGACCTGCGCCGCGCGCTGGAAGTTAAAGCCCGTGCCTGGGAGATTATCTACAAGCGGGGCACGCGCTTGTACCGCTTTACCATCACGGGATAATGCGGTGACACAAAAGAACCTTTTACTGGATGAGGGGCCAGCCTATGTGCCGCTGGCGGACCGTCTGCGGCCTAAGAGTCTGGCAGAGGTCGTCGGTCAGGACCATGTGCTGGGCGATGGCGGGTTCATCACCCGGTGCGTCCGTGCCGGCAAACCCGCGTCCATTGTCCTGTGGGGGCCTCCGGGGTGCGGAAAAACCACACTGGCACGGCTTTACGCACAGGCTTTTGGCGCACGTTTTATCCAGCTGTCCGCCGTATTCAGTGGTGTTAAGGACCTTCGAGCTGCGGTAGAAGAGGCTGCCGCCCACCGCAGCCAACAGGCAACGGTGCTGTTTGTGGACGAGATTCACCGCTTTAACAAAGCCCAGCAAGATGCCTTTTTGCCTTATGTAGAAGATGGCACGGTGATTCTGGTTGGTGCGACGACCGAGAACCCTTCGTTCGAGCTTAACAATGCGCTCCTGTCGCGGGTGCAGGTGCTTACCCTCAAGGAACTGACGGTGAGTGCGTTGGATACCCTGCTTGCCCGCGCCGAAGCCGTTATGGGGCCTATGCCTGTGACGGAGGATGGTCGTGCGGCTTTGGTAGGTATGGCGAACGGGGATGGCCGTTACCTGCTGGGGCTTGTGGAGGCAGTCTATCACATTGCGCCCGAAGAACAGCTTTCCGCCGATGACCTGAACAAACTCCTGAGCCAGAAGTCCGCCCTTTATGACCGGGCGGGCGAGGGGCATTACAATCTGATCTCCGCCTTGCACAAGTCGGTCCGCGGGTCGGATCCTGACGCGTCGCTTTACTGGTTCTGCCGGATGCTGGAAGGCGGAGAGGACCCGCTGTTTATCGCCCGCCGCCTGATACGCATGGCGAGCGAGGATATCGGCCTTGCCGACCCGCAGGCGCTGCCGCAGTGTATTGCCGCGCGGGATGCTTACCACACGCTCGGTTCGCCGGAAGGGGAGCTGATGCTGGCGCAGGCAGTGATTTATCTGGCACTGGCACCCAAATCGAACGCCACATACACCGCCTATAAGGCTGCCCGTAAAGCCGCTGAACAAAGTGGCGAGATGAACCCGCCAAAGGTTATTCTCAACGCACCGACCAAACTCATGAAGTCGGAAGGCTACGGGGACGGTTACCAATATGACCACGACACACCTCACGCATTTTCCGGCCAGAATTATTTCCCGGACGGCATGCGCCGCCCGCGATTCTACCAGCCTGTAGAACGTGGCTTTGAACGGGACATGGGTAAGCGTGTGCAGTATTTTGATAAGTTAAGAAAAGAATTGAACAAGAGTAAGTAACTTGCTGTATAAAATATATAAATCAGAAAAGAAAAACGCACCTTATCTGCTCATGTTGCCCGGGGTTGCTTGCGGCGGGTTTGTGTTTGAAGGGGCGTTACCGTTGCTGACGGCGCATTTTCATGTGGTGTTGTTCAACAATCCGGGTACAGACGGGGCGCCGCTCGACCGGACGATGAGTGTGATGAGTGTTGCCCGTCAGGCGCTACACGTCATGGATGAGCTCAAGGTGCCCACGTTCCATGTGTTCGGGCATTCCATGGGCGGTTTTGTTGCCCAGCGTATTGCGCTGGAAGCGCCGGAGCGGGTGCTGCGTATGGTGCTGATGAGCACATCCTACGGCGGCATGCAGACAGAGCGGGATACCCACCGCGTCATGCAGGATTTTGTGCATCATATGCGCGTCTTCCACGAGCTTTACCACCAGCGGCCGGAGCGGGTGCTGGAAATGATGGTCGCACCAGAGTTTGCTGCTAAATATCCGGAGCAGATTACCGCCATGGCGGAGCTTTTTGCCGGCCATAAAACAAATCCGGCTGCGGTTGCCGCGCACTTTATGTGCGGGGCCAGATTCTCCGCCTTTGGGGAGGTGGATAATATCACCGTACCGGCGCTGGTTATTCACGGCAGCGCGGATACGATTGTCAGCGTTCATGGTGCGCGCGCGCTTGCACGACACCTGCAAAAAGCCCGTTATCTAGAGCTGGCAGGCGGGGGGCATGTGCCGTTTATCGAAAAGCCGGAGGTGATGGCCGATGTGTGCGCTTTCCTGACCGGGGATAATACCATCGGCGAAGCCCTTGGCCGGGCCGAACGGCCCACGATGCCGGAAGTGATGGCCGACGGCCTATGGCGCGCAGGGCAGGAATCTCTGGGTGGCATCCGTTCACTCTTAGCCATGTTTGACTGAAGAAAACGAAAAACGCCCCCGTCAGGGGGCGTCGTCGTTTGTTTAGCCGAGGGCCTTCTTGCGCAGACCCATGTGGCAGAGGAAGAACAGGCCGCCGGAGCCGGCCAGCCACATCAGGGCTTCCTTGGCCATACCGGCGGTATCGCCGTTCAGCAGGGCGGTGTAGCCGTTGTCGGCGCTGACGGTGATCCACAGCATGGCGACAAAGCCCCACATGCCGACGCGGAAGGTGTTGAGCGCGCGCTCCTTCCAGCTCAGGCCGATGAGGCCGAAACACCAGACGGTACCGATAGCCATCATGATGTACAGGCCGGCGGCGCCGGTGCCGAAAAGGGTATCTCTCAGACCGAGCAGAGTGCACAGCGCAACCATGAAGGCGGCAACGCCGTAAGCGTACTTGTTGAGAAGGTCCAACATGTGTTCCTCGATAGGCTGGAACGAAAACTTAGATGAGAAAAACGGGAGTACGGGGGGATGAGAGGACTGTATATCTGCGGGTACCCGGCGTCAACGAAAAAGCCGCCCCAACTGAGGGCGGCTTTTATTATTTGCGCTTGTTCCATGGAAAGTCCATGGTCTTGCCGTTTTGCAGCCACCGCGCGAAGCGGGGCTTCATCTCCAGCAGGAGGATATCGACCTCGGCCGTGCCGTTGAGGTAGGCTTCGGCATGGCGGGCCACGTCCAAGCAGCGGCTAAGGAAGTAGCCGCTGGCCAGACAGCCGACCATGACCAGGGCGATACGCAGGTTGCCTGCCTCCACGTTGAAGGCGATGCATCCAGCGAACAGGGCGCCGAGCAGCGTCCACATGAAGCAGAACTGGCCGCGGTAGGCCAGCGCATCGTTGTAGGCTTGCTGCGGCAGGAAGGTGTCGTGAATCTCGGCCTCGAGGTGCAACGACCAAAGAAGGATGATCATGCCGAAGAAGGCCGTCAGCACGAGGGGCAACAGGAACGACGCCACAACCAGCATGGCAGCGACCGGAAGGACGTAAAACAGCACATCCTCAGTGTTGAGGAAGAGGCGAAAATACTGCACAAGGGCTTTGCGCAACATGGCAGTTATCTTTCGTATCAGGGGTGATAAAAAACAGCGGAAACGGGAAAAACAATTCATAGGCCTTACGTTTTAGGTGCGCACGGCCTACGCGTCAACCCCGAAAGCCATTATTTGGACTTTACGAGATCCAGAAGTTTTTTGTACTGACCGGATTTGAAGGCAATCAACATCAGCGCCCATTTGTGTTGGAAGGTCGAGCGGGAAACATAAGGCGGCTTGAAAATGCCCTTTGTCACGGCAATGACCTGTGGGCGGGTCATGCTGCGGATGCTCCAGCTACCATGGCGCATACCGAAGCCGGACATGCGGCGTGCGCCGAAGGGCACACTCATATCCGCCACAGCAGTGGACACGTTGTTGATCATAATGTTGCCGATATCCAGCTTTTTGGCGATATCGTAAGTGGCCTTGGCATTTTTGCCCCAAACGCTGGCGGTAATGCCCAGCTTATGGCTGTTAACCCAGCGAATGGCCTGACTGATGTTATCGAACCTGCGGAGCGTAATAATCGGTGCCCAGATGTCCTCTTGCTCCAAGCGCATACTGTCCGTCACCCCTTCAAGCACGGTGGGCGCAAAGAAGTGGCCTTGGATCTCTGTCATGCGGTGGCCGCCAATCAACAGGCGTGCCCCTTTTTTAGTGGCATCGGTGACAATCATCTCGGCAAAGCGGGTGAGGGGGTCGTTCATCATTGGGCCCAGTTGCGTATCGTTACGGTCAACGCTGCCGATTTTGATTTCCGGAATCTTTTTCAGGAGCTGTTCTTTGAACGCATCATAAACAGCTGCGTGGATAAAAATACGGGCTGGTTTGATAGCCGTTTGTCCGGAGTTGTTGCACATGCCCCAGATGCACGCCTTTACGGCCGCGGCAATATCGGCATCTTCAAGCACAATCATGGCATCCTTGCCACCCAGTTCAAGGTCGAGCGGCGTGACGTGGTGCGCGGCCTGGGCCATGATTTTACGCCCTGTAACGGTGGAGCCGGTAAAGATGACCTTATCAACAACCTCGAGCGTCAGGGCCTGGCCAATGTCCGGTCCGCCATCAACAATCTGGATAACGTTCTGGGGCAAGCCTTCAAACAGATATTTCATGGCTGCCGTTGTACGGGGCATGAACTCCGACGGCTTCCAGATGACGGTATTGCCTGCAATGATGGCTGCAATTAGCGGGTCGATGTTCAGGAAAAGGGGGAAGTTCCACGTGCCGATAATCACGACCACGCCATACGGCTGGCGGTGCACTTTCACTTTCCGGGAGCCAAGATAGAACTGGCTGAGACCTGTGCCGACGGAAGAATCCGCAAGCTCTTTACCAGCGCTGCTGAGCATACGGTTAATGCTGTCGAGGGCGGGAAGCACCTCGCCCATCATGGCGGATTTGACGGATTTGCCCACATCCTTGTGGATGGCCTCGGCTAAATCGTCGCAGCGCTCGGCAAGGCGGTAACGGATGGTGCGGACAAGGTCCAGACGGTCTTTAAGAGGTTTCTCCGACCATTCGTAAAAGGCGGCACGGGCCTTTTTCTGGGCATCCTGCGCGCGAATTTCGGGTGCTTTATCGGCCATGCGGGGCGTGCTCGCTACGTTATTTGTTGTTCTTTACGAAATCATCTATTATTTACCACAAATAACGGATTTTCAAAAGGTATTGCCATATTATGAATATATCAGCCCAGAACAGCCCCGAAAATCAAGAGCACATCGTTACTGCCGATGATGCGGGCCAACGTCTGGATAAAACCCTGCAAAAGCTGTTCCCGGCCATTACATTCGGGATGGTACAGACCTTATGCCGCAAGGGGCAGATACGGCTGGACGGCAAGCGCGTAAAAGGGAACGAACGCCTGGAAGAGGGGCAGCGCCTGCGTATCCCGCCGCAAATCCGCGTGGCAGTGCCTACTGTGCGCGAACAGGTTGATCTGCGCCCGACGGATGCCGAGAAGAAGGTGCTTAAAAACGGCGTGCTGTACGAGGACGAGCATTACATCATCCTGAACAAGCCCGCTGGGATGCCCGTGCAGGCCGGCAGCGGACATGTGCGCAGTCTGGATAGGCTGGCACCGTTGGTCTTCCGTGACGGTGACCTACGGTTGACGCACCGTCTGGACAAAGAAACATCTGGCTGTCTGGTGCTGGCACGCAGTGCCCGCGCTGCCAGTGCAATCGCCAAGATGTTCCGAGACCATGAGGTGCAGAAAACCTATTGGGCTGTTGCCGTTGGCGATATGTATGACAGCAAAGGTACGATTGATTTTGCCTTGCTGAAGTCCGGTGCGCCGGGGCAGCAGCGGGTTATCGCCCACGCTGACGGTGTGGACGCTGAAACGGATTATAGGCGCCTTGCCAGAAGCGGTGACCTGAACTGGCTGGAATTGATGCCAAAAACGGGGCGTACGCACCAGATTCGCGCGCACCTCTCCGCATTCGGGGTGCCGATCTTGGGCGATGGCAAGTACGGTGGGGATGACCTGTGCCGCTATGGTGAGGAAAAAATCAAAAACCTGTACCTGCACGCCCGTCGGATCCAGTTCATTCACCCGGAAACCGGGCAGGAGATTGATGTAACAGCTGGCGTACCCGAGCACTTTGCCCGCATGTTTGACCGGTTGCACTGGCAGGAACGGAAAAAGTGAGCTGGCAGCTGATTATTTTTGATGTCAGCGGCACGCTGCTGGACGGGCTTGACGCAGGGGAGCTTTACCCCGGGGCGCTGGAGTTTGTACAGGCGGCGCACAGGAAAGGCATCGATCTGGCGTTGGCAAGCAATCTGGGGCGGGGCAGCTTGCAGAAATTTGTGCATAACTATGGCCTGACGCCATATGTACAGGTGGCTGTCAGTGCCGATGATGCGGCTTTTAAACCCGCGCCCGACATGATAGAGTTGGTGCTGTCTTTAACTGGATACACAGCCGATGCTGCGTTGATGGTCGGCGACAGCGCCTCTGATATGCAGGCCGCCCGTGCCGCCCGAGTAACAACATGTGCCGCGCTGTGGGGAGGGGAGGACCCGCGCTTAGCCGCCGTATCTCCCCGGTACAAAGTAAAAAATTTCAACGAACTCGCACACCTTGTGGGGGTCGACGGTTAACAAGAACCAGCTAGGAAAAATGGCCGTGAAAGCAATCAAGATACTCGTCATTCTGTTTATTGTGCTCTTTCTGGGTGCCGGTGGCGCCCTGTACATCGTGCCCAACTATCTGGACTGGAATGCCTACAAACCTCAGGTAGAGGCTTTCCTGAAATCCGTTACCGGATACACAGTGCAGCTTAAGGGCGACATGAGCATCAAAACGATGCCTGAGGCAAGCATCAGCCTTGGCGGTGTCGTGGTTAAAGGATTCCAGGGTGATGAAAACCTGCTGGAGACCGGGCCGATTGCCGCCCAACTGGACCTGAAGAACCTGCTGTTTATGCGTGTGGAGTTCAAGCGCCTGTCGGTTGAAAAACCAACGGTCATGCTGACGCGTGACGACGCGGGCGTTGCCAATTGGGAACCTAAAACCAAATCTACACGCCAGAGCGCCGCACCGACTGATCTGGGTCCTATCAAGGCACTGGGTGATGTTGTACTGAGCAACATCAACCTGACGTTTGCGGATGCCCAGAGCAAAGTGACCCACAAGCTGGAAAATGTGCAGCTCTCTGCCGATGGCCATAACCTGTCCAAAGTGACTTATAACCTGTCTGGTACGCTCAATACTGTGCCATTCAAGCTGAATGGCTGGGTGGGCCTGAGCCTCCTGCAGGATATTCCTCTGGAAATCAACGCCGCTGTCGATGACAGCAACACATTGGCTGCGCGTGGCTTTGTGATTGAGCCTTTTGGGCACGCCGGCCTCAACTTCAGCCAGTTCGACCTCGTTGCGCCAAAACCTTTCGAGCTCATGCAGCGTCTGGGGCTTATGGCAACAACGCCTGCGATCATCGTGCAGGGCGTTGATCTCAAAACCAAGCTGCAACTGGAAGCAAACAAGGTTGAGCTGAACCAAACCCAGTTGATGGTAAACAACACCAAAATCGTTGGCGATATGAGCTATGAAACCGGCGATAAAGTGAACTTTATCAAGGCAGCACTTAAACTGAACGATTTTGACATGGCTAACTTTTTCCCTGCCCGGGAAGAGGAGAAGAAGTCCGACCGTATGGGGCCGCCATGGAATGACGATCTGATTGATACCAGTTTCTTCCGTCGCAACAACATGCGCGTTGATCTGGAGGTCGGTAAGCTCAAAGGGCTGATGACACCGGTACTGGAAGATGTTCAGGTAAAACTGAATGTGGAGAATGGCGTGGCGCTGCTGGATACCGCGTCCTTCAAGGTTGGCAAAGGCGAGTTCCGTGGCAATGGACGTCTGGACGCCGGTTCGCCCGCCCGTTACCAGTTCCGTGGCAAATACAGCATGCTCCCGCTCGAGAAGTTTATTTCCGGCGGCAAGGCAGATTATCTGGAACTGCCGCTGTCCGGTGAGATGGAGTTCCTGTTCAGCGGTAATAACACGCAGGAGATTGTCGAGAGTCTCGGCGGTAAGGTATCTGCACAGGCGGATGCAGGTCTGGTCAAGGGTGTGAACCTTGCTGACCCGGCCATCGCGCTGACCAACTTCCTGACTGGCAAAAAAGTCCTGGATAAGCAGGAGAAAATCGCCAGTCTGAGCGCAAATCTTGATATCACAAACGGTGTTATCCGTAATGATGACCTGTCCTTTGATGCGCTCAACATGACCTTTAAAGGCAAGGGCAAGATTGATCTGGTCAAGTGGACAATCGGCTACCGTCTGGACCCGATTACCAAAGGTGACTCTCTGGCGAACATCGTCTTGGGTGTGCGTGTGCAGGGGAGTCTGGACAGCCCGCTGGCTGTGCCGATTATGGATAGCAAAACCACTGGTGCTGCAATCGGCACCGCACTGGGCGGTCCTGTCGGCGGTGGTGTAGGCGCTCTGATTGGTTCCATGCTTGATGGCAACAAAGAGCAGGAGAAAAACCAAAAGCCCGCACAAGGCCAAAGTGGCACAGTGAACTTGCCGTTTGACTTCTCTGACGTGAACAAGCTGGACGAGAACGTGCGCAAATTCCTCAGCCAAGGCAAATAAAGCACGATGCTGCACTTTGACGTTGCAGAGCTGCCAACCGGCGGCTGGGAGCTGAAAGGCACAAAAACGACCGCCCGTACCAAGGGCGGTCAACCTTTGGTGCTCCCCACAAAGCCATTGGCAGAGAAGATGGCCGGGCAATTGAGCGAACTTGGCGCCAAAAGCCCTTTGTTCCTACTGGCCAGCGCCACCATAGATACAGTCATGCCGGAACGGGCTGCACGTATTGCCGAACTTGGGTCGTTTCTGGACACAGACCTTGTTTTTTACCGTGCGCCGGATCCGGCAGATCTGCGGGCGCGACAAGATGCTGCTTGGGATGCTGCCATAAACTGGGCCATAGGAAACGGCGCTGGCGGGCTAACGGTGACGGAAGGGTTGGTTCGTATCCATCAGCCCGAGCAGGCGCACAGCATGCTGGCACAGGTTCTGGGGCAAATGTCCGACTGGCAGTTGCTGGTGGCGCATCGGGCCGGGCATCAGGCTGGCAGTGTTATCCTTGGATGCATGTTTGCGCAGAAAATGCTGGATGCGCAAGGCCTCTTCGAGGCTGCAAATGTCGAGGAGCTGTACCAAACATGGCGATATGGTGCCGATGCGGAACTTGATAAAAAGCTGGCACACACACGAACCGTTCTAGACCAATTGCAGACTTTTAGAGACTTATTGGCTTAAGCTCTTTACATCCGTAGCTGGATAGGCTACACACAAACGACCGTCGGGGAGTAGCGCAGTCTGGTAGCGCATCTGGTTTGGGACCAGAGGGTCGGAGGTTCGAATCCTCTCTCCCCGACCATTAAAAAGGACCGCCTTGTGGCGGTCCTTTTTAATGGTCGGGGAAACGGAAGAGCGGTTTTCCGAAGGAGGTTCGACAGCGCAGGCGCAGGCATCGTACAACGCTTTTGGTTGACAATGCAGATATTGTATACAAAACTGCTGCGAGTTTTTAGTGCCACCTGCCGAACTTTTCCCTGTTCCCCTTGCAAAAGAGGCAAAGTCATGTTCTCACGTATCGCGTCTGTTTGGGGGAGTACGTCCCCTGTTGCCAAGATATGGCTGGGGCTGATTGTCCTTGTCGTACTGAGCATCTACGGCGTGTTGGCCCTGACGTCGCCGAAAGGTATCGTCGTTTTCAGCCTGATCGCATCGATGCTGTGCCTTATCGGGAGCTGGATGGCCACTCTCAAGCATCAGCAAAGTCGTCTGATGGACTGGACTGCGGATTTCCCCACATTCATTTGCGGGTTCGTCGCGTTCCTGATCATCATGCTGTCCGGTCTTCTCGGCGGCATCATTGGTCTGGCTGTTCTGGCCTCCTCGGCTTCGCTGGGTTTGCTGATGCTGCCGGCCATGCTGGCAACGACGGCTGTCTGCGCCGCGCTCGGCCTTGCGGCTGGCCTGAGCTTCTCCTATGGCCTGCTGCTGATCGACCGCGGTGTCCATAAACTGGCCTACCGTGGCCGATAAACAAACGTCAGCCCCGCGGTTATCCGCGGGGCTTTTTGTTTTTGGCAGAAGCCGGATGTGATACTGTTAGAGCACATAAAACCAGATTCGGATAAAGATGAAGACGCTTCTCCCTTTCTTGATGTTACCGTTGGTTGCAGCATGTGCGCTGGTGCAGGAAGATACGCCGCAAACAGAAGCCGCACCTCCCGTCCCCTTGATGTTCCAGTGCGGTCAGACAGCAGTAACAGCAACAGTGCTGCCTTACGGTCTGCTGAAGCTGGCTGTGGATGGTCAGGAGTTGGAGCTGTCGGCGGTAGCGTCCGATGGCGGCGCACGCTATGAGGTAGAGGCCGGTGGCCAGACAGTAAGCTTTTTCCAGCGCGAGGCAACGGCGCTACTAAGCGTCAATGGTAACAACTACCCCACCTGCCAGCTGGCAGGTAGCCAGCAGGTGGTAGAGCTGAACAGTTATCACGCCATC
Organism: Pseudomonadota bacterium; assembly: GCA_016125375.1. Classification (GTDB taxonomy): domain Bacteria; phylum Pseudomonadota; class Alphaproteobacteria; order UBA1280; family RI-95; genus RI-95. The sequence goes on from WGLU01000001.1 coordinate 100,150, forward strand.
GGGCAGGAGCCGGGCTGGCATCTGTTCCTGGATGGCAAAACCATGACGTTTATTGGTGGAAACGGAACGCAGAAGCTGGTGGTTGAACAACCGCCTGCGCAAATGACAGGCGATGGCTCAACCTATACGGCACAGGGTATGGTGCTGACAATCTGGCATAACCCATGTCAGGATACGATGGACGAGCAGTTGTACCCGGATACCGTCAGCGTGGCGATTGATGGACAAACCTATGCCGGGTGCGGTGGTACGGCAGTAGAAGGAAAGGTGCAATAGGCGATGATGGCGCTGCTCCCGGTCCTTAAGGTTGCCATTGCCGCCTGTGTGATCAGCATCACGTCGTGGCTTGCCGGTAAACGCCCTGAATTGGCAGGTTTTATTATTGCGTTACCCATTGCGTCGCTGCTGGCTTTGGCTTTCAGCCATCTGGAGCATCACAATACGCAGGCCAGTGTCACTTTTGCCAAGAGCATCCTGATCGGTGTACCCGTGTCATGGCTATTCTTCGCGCCGTTCTTTGTGGCTGAACGCTGGGGGTTGGGGTTCTGGGGCGCATACGCGCTGGGAATTGCCTTGCTGGTAAGCGGCTATTTTGTACATAAGTACGCCTTAGGGCTTATTTCATAGCCAGTTCATGAAGCGCTGAGGATGACCAGTGCGATAATCGCTAGTGTAAGTACTGTGCCTGCAAGCGGGCTTGCATCGTCTTTAATACCAATAGCCTTGTGGTAAAACAGCATGAGCACGGGCGTCAGCAGAAAAACTGCATTGGCATAGCCCGGATTTGGAGCAAGGCCGATGGCGAGCCAGCTGACATAGCAGCCTGAGCCACCCCAGAAGGCCATAATCACCATTCCCTTGTGCATTTTGGGCGGGAAGAGGGGGTAGGGTGTTGCCTCGCGTGCATGGTGGCGGGCGGTGCGCAGCATGAGGGCGCCGGAGAATAGTGTCTGCGTAACCATAACCAGAAATGAGATGACGACAATACTGTCTGTCAGTGTGCCTTCATGAGAGATGGCAAGCTTGCCTGCAATCCCGGAGGCGGTTGCCAGCATCGACACGGGGACAATAATCCGCAGTGTGTCTGCCCCAATGCTATGACGTTGCATGGCCACCATGCACAAGGATGCGCAAAGCAGGCAGGCCGCAATCGCCGCAACCTGCAATGGAGCCTGTTGCACCATGACCGGAAATCGCGTGTCAAAAGGCAGCCAGGCAAGGAATGTCATGAGCGTTGTGATGGGCACCTGCAACAATGCAACGCGACCATTAAAACGCGCCGACATGGTAAAAATCGCAATCGAGGCAACCGCGGAAGCGACACCGCTAAAAAGTGCGGCGACATAAAAGCCGTTTGCGTGGGGCCATGGTACATAGCAGGCCGGAATGGAAAAAAGACCGGAAAGGAGCAGGGTGCGCCAAAAGTTCAAGCGCACGCCATCCAATTGCAGACGGCGGTTGCTCTCTGCCATCCCGGCAGACAGGAAGACCTGTAAAAGACTGAAGTAGACCCAGTTCATGTGTGGCCCTTGTAAGCCGTTATGTTAGGCTATTCTTATAGCGGAAACCTCCAAAAGGGAAGCGGCAGATGTACGACAGGCTGGACCATGTGGCAATTCAGGTAGAGGACATTGCCAAAGCCGTGGCCTGGTACACGGAAAAGTTCCGCGTCAAGGTGACTTATCAGGATGCGACGTGGGCATTGTTGACCTTTGAAAATGCCTCTCTGGCGCTGGTTGTTGCCGACCAGCATCCACCACATATTTCTGTCCTGCGAGAAGATGCGGCATCTTTTGGTCCTCTCAAGCCGCATAGGGATGGCACCGCGTCCATCTACCTCTCTGACCCCGATGGCAATCAGGTCGAAGTCCTCAAGCGCTGAGAAAAACTCGCGAGTTCATATTTTTTAGCCCTGTTTAGGGTTGACAATCCTGCCAACAAGTCCCAAAACGCACGTTTGTAATTGGAATATCCTTCGCACCTGCGAACCTCACTTTTCTCCCTCCTACTCTTTTTCCCCATGCACGAGAGGACTCTGCAGATGGAAATCTTCTTCATCGCCGCTGGCATCCTGCTGGCGATCATCATCTTGGTGGCCGTCTTCGGCCGCAGCTCGACCGTCGTCGAGGAGGAGGTCGTGACGACCACCCGCACCACGACCAACGGCCGCACCACCACGACCGTCACCCGTTCGCGTCCGCGCGTCGGCGTCGCCGGTTATGACCCGATCTACTACGGCGGCTACTCCTACTACCCGATGCCGGGCGGCTACTACGGCTACTACGATCCGCTGTCGGGTCTGCTGACCTACATGCTGATCAGCGACATGATGAGCCACATGGCCCATGACGCGGCGGCCTGTGCGGCCATCAGCGCCTACGAAACCGGCTATGTCGCCAGCCATGGCGCCCTGCCGGTCGAAGCTCCGGCGCCGGCCCCGATGGACCAGAGCGACTTCGACGCTGCCGTCGAGGCGCCGTCGGTCGCGATCGAGGACGCTTCCGCCGAGAACGCGGTCGAGGACGTGGTCGCCGACGCCGAGCCCGACATGGGTGACGCCGATGCCTCCGCCGACGAAGTGACCGACACCGCGCCGGATACCGGCGACGAGGGCGGCAACACCGACGACGTGGCCGACGCCGCGCCGGACACCGGCGACGAAGGTGGCAACACCGACGACGTGGCCGATGCCGAGCCGGACTTCGGTGCCGACGAAGGTGGCAGCGATGACGTGGCCGACGTCGAGCCCGATATGGGCGACGACAACCCGTCCAGCTGCTCCTCGGGCGGTGACGACGGCGGTTCGAGCTGCTCTTCGGGCGGCGATTCGGGCGGTTCGTCCTGCTCGTCCTGCTCGTCGTCGAGCTGCTCGTCGTCGTCCTGCGGCGGTTCGAGCGAGTAATCGACCATAAGGAGCGCCCTTCGGGGCGCTCCTTTCTCGCACCTACTTCCTGCATTTTTCTCAGGCAACCTCGTGAGGTATATCCCCATGCTGGATACCATCAAGAACCTGCCCAACAAGACCAAGCTCATCATCGGCGGCGCCATCGCGGCGGTCCTGCTGGTGGCCGTGTTCGCCTTCAGCGGCGGCAAGAGCTACGAGGGCACCCCCTGCGCCGGCCTCGAACAGACCGTCTGCCAGCAGGTCGACAGCATCAAGTTCAAGTCCGAAGAGGGCTGGCTGAAGTGGACCGTGAAGTGGGACAATGGTGAGGTGTTCACCATCAGCTCCCGCAACACCGAAGCCGGCCAGCGCTTCAAGGCGTCGATGGACACCTACGTCGCGACCATCAAGTCCGGCGGCAAGGTCTACTATCGCATCGCCCCGAAGAAGCTGTTCGGCGGCAACCTGACCGAGCTGAACTTCCAGTTCGCTCCGGCGTACTCGGCCAAGGCCGACAAGCACGTCGAGGGCTTCCTGCTCCGCTAAGCGCAACGATCGAGAAAGGCCACCCTCCGGGGTGGCCTTTTTTCTATGCGTAAAAGGGGTGGACGCAAGGGACGGTGATGCCTATATGTGGGGTTAAGCATTCCATGCTCTTTCTTCCCGTTTCCTCACACCGGCAGTATCAGGAGTTCCTATGACTGCGAAAGCTCCGACCTTCATCACGGATGACAGGGTGGCCTGGGCATACATCAAGTCCATGGACTTCTCCCTCATCCGCGACAAAATCCGCAAGAGCCATCCCCACTGGGATGATGCGTTCATCGCCGCGGCCATTCGTGCCTACAAGCAGTTCATGTTCGTCAGCCGCAAGGCGCGCGAGCAGAACATGGTGGTAACGCCGCATCTGGCTGTGGACGAGGTCTGGCACGAGCACGTGCTTTGTACCCGCCGCTACATGGCCGACTGTAACGCCATACTGGGTGGCTATATGCACCACAGCCCCGGCGAGGTCGGCAAACCCAGCGATGGCGACAAGCAGGCCTTTGCCGATACCAATCGACTCATTCGCAGGTACTTCGGCCAGAACGAGGACCCGCGTGTGACGCTGAAGCACATGCCCTGCGGCTGTGATGCCTGCATGCAGGTATTCTATGCAGGCAAGGTGACAGCCTCCGCCTGAACGACAAACGCAAAGCCGGCCCTTCGGGGCCGGCTTTTTGTATGCGGGAAATAAATAAAGCCGCCTGCGTTTGGCGACTATTTTTTAACTCTATCACACCATCTTTGGTGTATGCAACAAAAAAACACCACAAGAAGTGAAAAAAGTTATGTGTGACATAACGATTGGCGTTGACAGTAGGGGGAATTAGGCATAAAACACGCTCTTCTGTTCAAGAAACACCCCCTTTTTACGTTTTCCTTATCACTCCTGCTGAGGGTCCACCCAATGTCCAAGAGCAATCGTTTGCCGAAAGAGGTGCCGGTGAAGATGCGCAAGCATGTTTATCTGGTCGCCCTGATGCCCGGCGGTCACGAAGCCCCGCCCGTCGAAGTGAAGTCCCGTCGCCTCAAGGGCGTCAAGCTTCCCTCCGGTGCCTACGGCTTCTACTTCTATGACCAGTACCAGGGCACGCTGCCCGACGGTGACAAGGTCTTTGGCCCCGTCGTTAACCGTTCGCCGACCCACATCGTGGGCGAGCTGATCAACCGCGACAACATTCAGGACAAGATCTCCGAAGACCTGCGCACGTCCATCGTGCGGGATATGGTCCACTACGGTGCGGAAAATGTCGTCCTGCTGCGCGCGGGCTACACCATGCACCGCGGTGAACGCGTGATCTCCCCCAATGCGATTGGCGGTTATGCCGCCTGATGAGAATACCCTGCATCGCCCGTGTGGCGTTTGCGGGGTATTTTTTTTGTTCAAAATCCTGCTGCGCGGGGCAGGGGGGTATGGTATTTATTTGTATGGAACAGATTCACGACAGACTCCTTATCCTCGATTTTGGGTCCCAGGTGACCCAGCTCATCGCCCGCCGCCTACGAGAGGCCGGCACCTACTGCGAAGTGATGCCCTTTAATACCCCGCCGGATCGGATTACCGAGTTTGCCCCGCGGGGTTTTGTTTTGTCCGGTGGTCCGGCATCTGTGACAGAAGATTTTTCGCCGAGGGTTCCGGATGTTGTCTGGCAGATGAATGTACCCGTGCTGGGCATCTGTTACGGCCAGCAGAGTATGTGCGCGCAGCTTGGCGGCAAGGTGGAAACAGGCACCCATCATGAGTTTGGACGTACCGAGCTGAGGATTGCTGACAGTTGCGGGTTGTTTGATGGTTTGTGGCCGAAAGGCAGCAACCAGACCGTCTGGATGAGCCACGGGGACCGTGTAACCCGGTTGCCCGCAGGGTTCAGGGTTGTGGGCACCAGCAAGGGCGCACCTTACGCAGCGATTGCAGATGAAACCCGTCATTATTACGGTGTGCAGTTCCACCCCGAGGTTGTGCATACGCCGGATGGCGCCAAACTGCTCGCCAATTTTGCCAGACTCTGTGGCAGCAAAGGCGACTGGACCATGGCGGCCTTCAAGGATCGCGCCATAGAGGCTATTCGCAAACAGGTTGGCAGCAGCAAGGTAATTTGTGGCTTGTCCGGCGGGGTGGATTCCTCTGTTACCGCGGTTCTTCTGCACGAGGCGATTGGCAGCCAGCTTACTTGTGTTTTTATCGATAACGGCCTGTTGCGCCTGAACGAGGCGGACGAGGTGGTCAAGCTGTTCAAAGGCCACTACAACATTCCGCTGATACACCGTGATGCGTCGGGTATTTTTCTCTCTGCCCTCAAGGGTGTTACAGATCCCGAGGTGAAACGCAAAACCATCGGACGGCTGTTCATAGAAGTGTTCGAGGAAGAGGCCAAAAAGATTGGCGGTGCCAAGTTTCTGGCGCAGGGCACACTGTATCCGGATGTTATCGAGTCGGTTTCGTTCATCGGCGGCCCTAGTGTCACCATTAAAAGCCACCACAACGTGGGTGGACTGCCCGAGCGGATGAACCTGAAACTGGTTGAGCCCCTGCGTGAGCTGTTTAAAGACGAGGTGCGTGCACTGGGGCGAGAGCTGGGTTTGCCTGAAACACTGGTCGGGCGTCATCCGTTCCCCGGTCCGGGGCTGGCGATTCGTGTGCCTGGCGAGGTAACAAAAGAACGGCTGGATATTTTGCGGCAGGCCGACCGGATTTATATAGAAGAAATCCGCACCGCCGGCCTCTACGACAGCATCTGGCAGGCCTTTGCGGTATTGCTGCCAGTCCGCTCTGTCGGCGTGATGGGCGACGGTCGCAGCTATGACTGCGCCTGCTCTCTCCGCGCCGTCACCAGCACCGACGGTATGACGGCGGATGTGTATCCGTTCGATGTGCCGTTCATCACCAAAATCTCTACCCGTATCGTCAACGAGGTGCGCGGCATCAACCGCGTGCTGTACGACGTGACCACCAAACCCCCCGGTACGATTGAATGGGAATAACCATGGCCGAAAAGAAGAAACACCGTGTGCTTTTGCCCCTTTGGGTGAAACTGGAAAGCTACGAGGAGGCCGTAAGTGTGATGCGGTATGCCGTCGTCATATGCGGCATCATGGCTTTTTCAGAGGGGGTATCGGCTTTGCATAATGGGCTCATACATCAGCATCGGTTGATGTATGCCGCCCTGATGCTGTTCGTACTTTTTGCAGCGCTGGGTGTGCAGATATACAGGAGGAAGTGGTACGGGACGATATCGTTTATCGCTGTTTGGTTCATGATTGAGGGCCTTTTTCGGATTGTTTATGCGGTAGACGGTTTTTCCGGCATCATTGGCGCGATTTTTATGCTGGCGGGGTTCTCTGTATTCAAGGCATGGCGCTATGTGCGCAGGCACGCACCGACTGAGACGGGTGAGTAAGAGACATGGATGTCCAGCATATTCACCTGCTTGTTTGCACCTCTCATCTCGTCAACGTGATGGTTGCCGGTGCATTTGGTGTGTTGCTATTCAGAAACCTCGTCGAGAACTTTCCGCCTGTATCTGCGCGGTTGGAGGCCGTCTATGGAACCGACGCACCTGCAAGGCGGATACTGGCGTGCGTGTATCTGGCGATTGCGCTGATGAGTGTGGCTTGCCTTGCCTCAGCTGAAGTGTTATACGCTGTTTCCGCGCCCCTGTTCGTGATGCAGATTGTCTATAAGGTGCTGACGTCGGCAAGCGTCGGTACGCTCAAGCATCCGGTCGTGGTGGCGAACCTGCTTATCAGCGTACTGCACGCCGTATCGGTTTATTTTTTGATAACAACATAGACTGGAACAACAAATGAACTTTACTTTGCTGCACCTCACCCCTTTGTATGCTTGCATTCTGGCCGTATGGCTGGTCATTTTGTCCGTGCGCGTGATTGCGCTGCGCGGGAATCCGGCCTTTGCCTTTTTCGCCTTCGGTAAAAGCTCCCAGATGCTGGAACGTGCCGTCCGCGGTCACGGTAACCTGACCGAGTACGCCCCGACCTTTTTGATTTTGCTGTTGTTGGCAGAGGTTAACGGCGTGGACGGGCAATGGCTGCACATCTGGGCAGGCCTGTTTGTGCTGGGGCGGTTGCTCCACGGTATTGGTTTTGGCTTTATGCTGCAAAGCCTGCCCCTGCGCATTGCGGGTACGGTGCTGACGCTGACCCCGATGCTTGCCCTGATTGTGATGAACGCCCTGCGCCTGATGTAATAATTTAAGAAAAGGAACCTGTCCCATGATTACCGAAGCCCTGACCTTTGACGATGTTCTCCTGGTGCCCGCCGCATCCGATGTCGTGCCCGCAGACGCGCAAACGGTAACGCAGCTGACAAAATCACTGGGACTGCATATCCCCTTCCTGTCCGCGGCAATGGATACGGTTACCGAAACAGGAATGGCCATTGCCATGGCACAGGCAGGCGGTCTGGGCGTGATTCACAAGAATATGGAACCGGCGGCGCAAGCCGACATGGTGCGTGCCGTCAAACGCTTCGAGTCCGGGATGGTCGTCAATCCCATAACTGTTACGCCGGACCGTCCGCTGGGCGAGGCGGTAGAGCTGATGCAGCACTACAGCATCTCCGGTATTCCGGTTGTAGAGCTTAATGGCAAACTGGTGGGGATTATCACCAACCGCGATGTGCGTTTTGTCAGCGAGTTCAACCAGTCTGTCGCCGATGTGATGACCCGCAAGCTTGTGACGGCACCGGAAGGCATCAGTGCTGACGAAGCCCGCAAAAAACTGCATGAGCACCGTATCGAGAAGCTGCTGGTGGTGGATGATAACTTCCACTGCGTCGGGCTGATTACCGTCAAGGACCTGGAGCGCGCGCAGAAATACCCCAACGCCAATAAGGATGTGCAGGGGCGTCTGCGGGTTGCTGCGGCAACGGGTGTGGGCGAGGGCGGTATCGCCCGTGCCAAAGCCCTGATTGACGCAGGTGCCGATGTGGTGGTGGTGGATACCGCCCACGGCCATTCGGCTGGCGTGCTGGAGGCTGTTAAAACAATCCGTGCCATGAGCAACAGCGTGCAGATTATCGGCGGGAATGTGGCAACGCAGGACGGTGCCCAGGCGCTTATCAATGCGGGTGTGGATGCTGTTAAAGTTGGCATCGGACCCGGTTCTATCTGCACCACACGGATGGTTGCAGGGGTGGGTGTGCCGCAACTGACCGCGATTATGGAAGCTGCCAAGGCCTGTAAAGCTGCCGGTGTGGGCCTGATTGCAGACGGGGGCATCAAATACAGCGGCGATGTGGCAAAAGCCATCGCTGCCGGCGCCGATTGCGTGATGGTTGGCTCCATGCTGGCCGGAACGGATGAGGCTCCGGGCGATGTTGTGCTGTATCAGGGCCGTTCGTACAAGGAATACCGCGGTATGGGCTCCTTGGGCGCCATGAAAAAAGGCTCCGCCGACCGCTACTTCCAGGAGGCGGGCACCGCAGCTGGCAAGCTTGTACCGGAAGGAATCGAAGGCCGGGTACCGTATAAGGGCGCGGTCGGACAGGTCTTACACCAACTGGTGGGTGGCCTTCGTGCGTCAATGGGGTATACTGGTCATAAAACAATAGCCTCGATGAAGGGCGGCTGTAACTTTGTGCGTATTTCCAACGCAGGCCTGCGGGAGAGCCACGTACACGGCGTGACCATTACACAAGAGGCACCAAACTACTCCAGTCGTTAAGGGGACGTGATGAGACTTTTTACCGCTGCCGTACTGGCCGTCAGCCTGATTGCAACACCGGTTGCGACCTTTGCCCAACAGGCACAGGACCCGATTTACAGTCAGATGAGCCGGTTCCATCCGGTTTATGCCAAGAACGGGATGGTGGCTTCTCAGGAGCGACTGGCAAGTGAGGTCGGCGCACAGATCCTCGCAAAAGGCGGTAACGCCGTTGATGCGGCGGTCGCTGTGGGCTTTGCGCTTGCTGTTACGCTACCGCGGGCCGGGAACATTGGCGGCGGGGGCTTTATGCTTGTCCATATGGCCGACCCCAGTACCACAGTTGCGATTGACTACCGTGAAGTTGCGCCACAGGCCGCCAGCAAGGATATGTTTCTGGACGAAAAAGGGGATGTAGATACCCATAAGTCCCAACACAGTTACCTGTCGGTCGGTGTGCCCGGTACAGTGGCCGGCCTGACCTATGCCCTGAAAAAGTACGGCACCATGAGCCTGCCCGATGTTATGGAGCCAGCCATTAACCTTGCCGAGCAGGGGTTCCCCGTCGGGTATGACCTCGCTGCGTCCCTTGAGGAGAACCGCAAGCATTTCGAGGCCTCTGCCGCGGCCATGAAAACGTTCTTCAAGCCGTTGGGCGGTGCCTATCAGCCCGGTGAGGTGCTTCAACAGAAAAATCTGGCACTGAGCCTGAAACAGATTGCCCAGCAAGGGCCGGATGTTTTCTATAAAGGTGAATTGGCGCAGAAAATTGTAACGGATATTCAAGCCAACGGTGGTCTGATATCAGCGGCGGATATGGCGTCCTACACGGCCATCGAGCGGCCTGTTGTCTGGGGCAGTTACAAAGGTTATGACATTGCCACCATGCCGCCACCAAGCTCGGGCGGTGTGCACCTTATCCAGATGCTCAATATGCTCGAAACTTATCCGATGGAAAAGTGGGGCCATAACAGTGCGCGCAGTATTCATCACCTTGCAGAAGTAATGCGGCTAGCCTATGCGGACCGTAGCAAGTATCTGGGCGATCCCGCCTTTACCGAAGTGCCTGTGAACGGGCTGACCAGCAAGGCTTACGCCAAAAAACTGGTGAAGAAAATCAACGCATGGCACGCAACGCCTTCCGCCAAGGTAGGGCCGGACAATCCCCTGCCGTACGAGAGCAATGAAACGACACACTTCTCCGTCATGGATAAGGCGGGGAATGTGGTGACCAACACCTACACACTGAACTTTAGCTACGGCAGTGGCCATGTGGTCGCTGGGACGGGGATTTTGCTGAATGATGAGATGGATGACTTCTCCGCCAAGCCCGGCGTGCCAAACGCCTATGGCCTGATTGGCGGCGATGCGAACGCCATTGCCCCGGGCAAGCGGCCGTTGAGCTCCATGACACCGGTGATTGTGTTCAAGGATGGTCAACCGTTGTTGGCCACCGGCAGCCCCGGTGGTAGCCGGATTATTACCACGGTTCTCCAGACACTGCTGAATGTGCTGACCTACGATATGGATGTGGCGTCGGCTAGTGCGGCCCCGCGGGTGCACCACCAGTGGCAGCCGGATGAACTGCGTATCGAAGAGGGTATCAGCCCTGATACCGTCAAGCTGTTGGAGAAGATGGGCCACAAGGTCGTCCTGAAAGAGGCGATGGGCAGCACCCAGAGCATCATGTGGAAAGACGGCCTGTTCATGGGCGCATCTGACCCGCGCAGGCCGGACAGTGCCGCGGTTGGTTACTGAAATAAAGAAGCCCCCGTTCGGGGGCTTTATCTGTCAGGAGTACGCTTTGATGAAGCGCGTGACAACTTCGTCCAGATGTTGTTTGAGGGCCTTCTCGGATGTATCCACATCCACACCAATCATCAGCTTCAGGTGCAGGGGCTGGCACAGCATGGCGTAAAAGGTTTCCGCAGCTGCCGACGTATTGCTGATCTTCAGCGTGCCGGCCTTTACATAGGCGTCCAGCAGGTCGGAAAGCAGCTTGTTGGTAAACTTTGGCCCCTGTTCATAGAAGATACGGCCCAGCTCGGGGTTTCGTGTGCTCTCGCTAATGACTAGGCGGAACAGCCCCATGGCGTCGGGCAGGGCAATCAGGCGCAGTTTCTGCATACCGAGGGCGCTCAAAGTATCTGCTGGCGATTTGCCTGCCTGCGCTTCTCCGAGCATACATTCCATCGGGTAGCCGTAACGGCAGCACATGCCTTCCATCATACCAACGAACAGGTTTTCCTTGTTCTGGAAGTGGGCATAGATGGTTTGTTTGGAAACACCTGCATGGTCGGCAATGGCATCCATGCTGGTCGTGGCATAACCGTTTTGCATGAACAGCTCTTCCGCCGCGCGTAGGATGGCGCGGTGTTTGTCTTCATTGCGGGTATCTTTTGCGGCTACAGCTGTCATGGCTTCAAATACGTTTAACGGTTAATCTGCGTTTGGACTCACCAGTCCATATATGTTCTACCATGAATTTAGGCGGAAACTAAAGGCTTTTCAAGCGATGAAGCACTGTTAAAAATGCTGCAGGGCAGCATTTAGACCGTATGAGGGTGGCCTTTGACCTGTTTGTCCCAGTTTGGCGTGATGCCAAAATACTCGGTCAAAAACTCGGTCAGTACCCGCACTTTGCTGCTGACCAGTGTGCGGTGCGGGTAAACGGCATTAATATTAAACCGCTGCGGGCAGTAGTCGGTCAGGATGGGGACAAGCCGTCCCGCAGTTACAGACTCGGCAATGATAAAGCAGGGCTGCATGACAATACCAAGGTGATGCTCTGCGGCGGTGGTCAGTACCTCGCCATTATTGGCGCGGAGCTTAGGCGTAATGGTGACACGGTATTCCTGCTCGTCTTTCTGGAAGACCCAAACGTTCTGGGTGGTCAGGTAGCTGTAGTGCAGACAGTCGTGGTGGGCGAGGTCTGCCGGTGTTTTGGGCGTGCCATTGGTTTGCAGATAACGTGGAGAGGCACAGACCACCAGGCCGGAACTGGCAATCTTTTTGCTGATAAGGCTGGAGTCGGCACTGCCGCCAATGCGGATGGCCATGTCGTATCCCTCGCCGACAATATCCACAAACGTATCGGACAGGCTCAGGTCGATGGTCAGGTCAGGGTAGCGCTCCACAAACTTGGCAAGGGCCGGGCCCAGATGGAGCTTACCAAAGCTCATCGGTGCGCTCAGGCGCAGAGTGCCTTTGGGCTCGAGCTGGCGGCTGGCAGCGGCGAGCTCGGCCTCCTCAAACTCCTGCAGCAGATTGCGGACGTAGGTGTAATAGGTCTGGCCGGCTTCGGTCAGGCTCAGGGTGCGGGTGGTACGATTGAACAAGCGGGTACCTATGCGTTCTTCCAGGCTCGCAACGTATTTGCTGACCGAGGGGGTGCCCATGTTCATGTCCTGCGCGGCACCGCTGAAACTTTGCAGCTCTGCCACACGCACAAACACTTCCATTGCCGTCATTCTGTCCATGTTATTATTTCCTGTGTAGAAAAAGATATCTTCATTTTTGTATTATTGTTTCTTTTTATGCGGATGGCTAGATTAAAAATCACAAGGGCGAACACATGATTTGAATTGAGGAGAACAACCATGAACACACAAACGTTGACCACTACCCGCCGCGTTATCCCGCTGGCTGCAAAAGTAACCGATGTTTTTACTCCGCTGGCCGACCCGATGGTACGCGTTGCCACAGGCCTGATGCTGATGCCACACGGCGCGCAAAAGCTGTTCGGCATGTTTGGCGGCTACGGACTGGAAGGCACCGCAGGCTGGCTGGCCTCGGTGGGCTATCAGCCCGCGTATGAGATGGCGCTGGCCATCGGCACGCTGGAGTTTTTTGGTGGCCTTGCACTGGCACTCGGCTTCCTGACCCGTCCGGTTGCGTTTGCGGTGGTTGTTTTTATGGCTGTTGCCGCTTTCAACTTCCACTGGGCGAACGGGTACTTCTGGCCGAACGGCGGTTTTGAATACCCGCTGTTCTGGGGGATTATCGCACTTTCCTATGCCATTAAGGGCGGCGGCAAGCTCTCCCTCGACCGTTTGCTGAAAATCGAGTTTTAATCTGGCTAAGAAAGGATAAGACCATGACCAAGATTGCACAAACCAACGCACATGTTATCGACGCTGTTGCCCATCGTTGGAGTCCGCGCGCTTTTACCGATAAGTCCGTCAAGGCCGTAGATCTGAAAAGCATTCTGGAGGCAGCACGCTGGGCAGCTTCAGCTTATAACGAGCAGCCGTGGCGCTACATTGTTGCGACCCGCGACAACGAGGCCGAGTTCAACAAACTGCTGGGTGTGCTGGTAGAGGCTAATCAGGCGTGGGCCAAAGGCGCGCAGGTCCTGATGCTGAGCCTTGCCAAAAAGACCTACACCTATAACGGCAGCAACAACCGTCATGCCTGGCACGACGTAGGTATGGCGGATGCACAGCTGAGCCTGCAAGCAAGTGCCCTGGGGATTGCGACCCACTGGATGGCGGGCTTTGACGGAGAGAAAGCGCGTGATGTGTATAACATTCCGGATGAGTTCGAGCCCGTTGCCGCGCTGGCCATTGGTTACGAGGGCGACCCGGAAACCCTGCCGGAAGGCTACCGCAAGGCAGAAGTTGCCCCACGCGAGCGTAAAACCCATGACCAGCTGTTCTTTACCGGCAGCTTTGGTCAACCGACAAAATTGTAAACGAGAGAGAAGAGGAGGATAAAACCATGATGACGCACCGTCCCGCCGCAGAGCGCGGCAAAACCAAACTGGACTGGCTGGATAGCTGGCACAGCTTCTCCTTTGCCGAGTACCGTGACCCCAGCCATGTGCGCTTCCGCACCCTGCGGGTGATTAACGAGGATATTGTCGCACCGGGAGCAGGCTTTGGCATGCACGGTCACCAGGATATGGAGATTATCACCTATATGCTGGGCGGCACGCTGGAGCATAAGGACAGTATCGGCTCCATCGGGCAAATTACACCGGGTGAGGTGCAGCGCATGAGCGCCGGTACGGGCATCCGCCATAGCGAGTATAACGCCTCGGACGACGTACCTGCCCACCTGCTGCAAATCTGGGTATTCCCGCGCCGTAACGGGCTCCAGCCCGGCTACGAGCAGAAGCAGATCGACTTCCAGCCCGGCAAGCTGAGCCTGATTGCAGCCCCCGATGGCGGCACCCACGCGGTGACCATTCATCAGGACGCGTGGATATCTGCCGCGCGGATGCAAAAAGGTGAAAGCATCACCCACAAGCTCGAGCGTGCGCCGCACGTGTGGGTGCAGGTTGCCAAGGGCACACTAACGGTGAATGGACAGGCCGTTGGTGCCGGTGACGGCCTCGGCATCAGTGATGAACAAACGCTGATGCTGAGCGCGACAACCGACGCTGAAGTGCTTGTGTTCGAGCTGGCCTAAGCTGCAACGAAAAACACCCCCGCATCGCGGGGGTGTTATCGTTTGTTTGGATGCGACTAGTCGTCGCTCGTCATCAGAGCAGGGTCCTTGCGTGTATCGGGATCACCCGTAATCTCGAGTGTTCCAGAGAAGTTCGTCGTGCCCGTGACCTGGATGTTGCCAACGATCTTGACGCTACCATGAACGCGCGCTTTACCGTACACGCAGGTGCGCCCGCCCAGAACCGCATCACCGAAGACATGAGCGCCTTCTGCAACCAGAGCACTTTCGCCCAGGCGTGCCCGGTCAAAGATGAGGGCACTGTTGAACACCCAGGCGGTGTCCCTGACTTCGGCATTGTCGAACACGCGAGCATTGCCGAAAATCTGGGCCCGGTCACGAATCACGGCGTTACCGTAGACGCGTGCTTGCTGGTACACCATGGCGTAGCCATCAACGCGGGCGGTATCGCCCACAGAGGCCAGACCGAAAACCAGCGCATCAGGGCCGATGTAGGCCGTCGGAGCGACAGTTGCCGTATTGGCAACCCAGCCGCCCTGAGATCCATCGGGATTGACGTGCCGATGTGCCGGTATGGGGCCACCACCTGAGTAAGGGAAGAGGTGGCTCTGCACCTGCTCGTCGGTGGTGTTGGGGGTAATCGTTTGCGCGCTGGTGGCGTTGGACAGCCCGAAAATGAGCATCGCTGCCAGCAGGGTGCGTACAAACAGCTTCATAGGAGAAAACCGCACTACTTGCGCATGCGGCTCCCTGTAGGAAAATGTGCTAACGAATACTCAGAAAAACGACAATGTATACAATATGACTTTATGTTATAGGGTGATTAGCCAGTACTGTCAACGATGCGTTTGGGAGAGTCTCCCTGATTTTTTTACGCGGCAGCGCCTTTTTGCCAACCTGTGGGTTCTTCCGGCACGGCAGCCGTTTGGGCGGCGCGGAACGCTTTTACTTTTTCGGCCATTTTCGGGTCGCTCATGGCCAGCGTCTGGGCTGCCATGACGGCTGCGTTTTTGGCACCTGCTTTCCCAATGGCAAAGGTCGCAACCGGAATGCCGCCGGGCATTTGCACGGTAGAGAGCAAACTGTCCAGCCCGTCCATGGCGCCGCCCGCCAAGGGGACGCCGAACACGGGCAGGTGGGTCAGAGCGGCGGTCATACCCGCAAGGTGCGCTGCCATACCTGCGCCGCAGATGAACAGCTTGATGCCGCGTTCGGCCGCGCCGGTTACATAGGCGTGGTGGCGGTCCGGCGTGCGGTGGGCGGAGGTGATTTTACATTCGTGGGCAATGCCCAGTTCGTTCAGCGTCAGGCTGGCATGTTCCATCACGCTCCAGTCGCTCTGGCTGCCCATCAGGATGCTCACAATCGGTTGGCTCATGCGGGTTTACTCCTTACACAAAGGTTTTGGTCAGTTCGGTTACAAGGGCGTAGTTCTCGGTCACCTGGCTCAGCGGGTCGCCATCACGGAATGCCTGCTTGTCCAACCCTTTGGCAGGGTCTCCACCGGGCCAGATGCGCCAGCTGTCGTTATCCACCACATCGGCCAGTATCAGTTGCTTGTCGCTCTTGCGGCGACCAATCTCGAACTTGATGTCGGCCAGCCGCACGGGGCCGTGGGCGGTCTGCACGCGCTCCCAAGCGCTTTCCAGTGCCATGAAAGCAGGCATGATGATGGTGTAGACGATGTGCTCCAGCTCCGCTTCCGTCAACGGGGCAGGGATGTTGAGCAAGGGTTCTGCCGTGGCCTGATCTGCCTTGGCGCTGTACAGATGCCAGCGGTCATCATCACCCATGCGGATGTAGGGGTCGGTGTAAATGCCGTCAGCCCAGCCGTCCTCGCTCAGGTAGCGGCTGCGGGCCTCGTTCTCGGGCATCATGGTGGTCATGGGCGCTGTGGGTGCCGCAACAACCGCATGCTTGTGGAACATCTCCCAGACCGGAATATCAAAACGGTGGGGCGTAGCGCCTGCATAGGCAGGATTGCGCTTGAGGTAGCTGCCCCACGCATAGCGGCGGACCACAAACTCGATGGGCAGCATGTCACAGTCATAACAGACAAGGCTGTCCGGTGTGTCGTTGGTCAGGAAGGCGGTGGGGATGCTCTCGCTGTTGAGGTAGGCAAAGGTGTTGGCTGCCTGCATGGTCTTGTGGGTGCCGATTTTATGCAGCACGGCCACTTTGGCGGCGTCGCCTGCGGTCAACGTATCCTTGGCGACCAGACGGACGGTACCGGGCATAGGGCCTTGTTCGATGGTTTTGGTTTTACCTTCCAACGGTTGCGGGTGCATGGGCGTCCTCCTTTTTATGAATTGTTTTTCAAGGCGCGCCAGCCAATGTCGCGGCGGCAGAAACCTTGGGGCCAATGGATGGTATCAACGGCGGCGTAAGCACGCTTCTGCGCCTCGGCAAGGGTTGCCGCTGTTGCTGTAACGCCAAGTACACGCCCACCAGCGGCCACGAGGTCATTCCCCTGTTGCCGGGTCCCTGCGTGGAAGAGGGTGATGCCTGTCATATTTGCTGCCGCGTCTACATTGCCGATGACGCTGCCTTTAACAGGTTCGCCCGGATAACCCTGCGCGGCGATGACTACACACAGGCTGGGTTCCGGCGTCCATGACAGGGGCGGCAGGCTCTTGAGCGTACTGGTAGCTGTGGCATACAGCACATCCACCAGATCGGTATTCAGGCGTGGCAGAATGGCCTGTGTTTCCGGATCGCCGAAGCGGGTGTTGATTTCCAGCAGTTTGGGGCCTGTTTTGGTGAGCATCAGGCCGAGGAATAGAACACCGTTATAGGTAAAGAAGGTATCCTGAATGGTCTCTGTCAGCGGGTAGACAATCTGGGCGAGAACCTGCTTTTCCAACTCCGGCGTTAGTACGGGTGCGGGGGAATAGGCACCCATGCCGCCGGTATTGGGGCCGGTATCACCGTCACCGACCTGTTTGTGGTCCTGTGCCGACGTCAGCACCAAGGGTTCCTGATACGGACAGAAGAGGACGAAGTAGCTGACTTCCTCACCCTCTAAAAACTCCTCTATCACCACCGTCTGCCCAGCGCTGCCGAGGGTGCCGGCAGTCATCATATCGTCAATGGTGGCAAGGGCGGCCTCAAGGTTATGTGCAATCACAACGCCTTTGCCTGCGGCAAGGCCATCCGCTTTTATAACAATGGGATACGATGATGTCTTAAGGTATTCTCTAGCCTTTTCGCTTTCATTGAAAGTGCGATAGTCCGCTGTGGGAATGCCATTGGTCAGGCACAGGTCCTTCATGAACTTTTTGGAGGTCTCCAGCAGGGCGGTGCGGGCGGTTGGACCAAAAACAGGGATGTCAGCCTCGCGCAGGGCACCGGAAAGATTGGCAGCCAGCGCGGTTTCCGGCCCAATAACGACCAGCCCAATAT
This sequence comes from Pseudomonadota bacterium, assembly GCA_016125375.1. Taxonomy (GTDB): domain Bacteria; phylum Pseudomonadota; class Alphaproteobacteria; order UBA1280; family RI-95; genus RI-95. Next base: position 118,052 of record WGLU01000001.1, read on the forward strand.
CGTGCGTCTGACAGTAGGCAACAATACCGTCCGTATCGGTAGGGGCAATATCCACGCATGTGGCCACCTGCGCGATGCCCGCATTGCCGGGCAGGCAGTGGAGCGCACCGCAGCGCGGGCTTTTTGCAATGTACGTGCACAGGGCGTGTTCGCGCCCGCCGCTACCGATGACTGCAATGTTCATCTTTTTCATTAAGATGCCTTTTTAATATTTTGATTTTCTTTATTTAAATCTGTCAGTTCTATCGGATATTCTCCGCTAAAACAGGCATCGCAGAACTCTCGCTTGGGGGTATTGCGGGCACTTGCCGCGACGGCTTTATACAGGCCATCCAGACTGATATAGGCCAGACTGTCCGCGCCGGTGAAGGCACGGATTTCTTCCAGCGAATGGTTGGCTGCGGTGAGCTGGCTTTTATCCGGCGTGTCGATGCCGTAAAAGCAAGGGTGGGCAAACGGCGGACTGGAAATACGCACATGCACTTCCAGAGCGCCAGCGCGGCGGAGCATATCCACAATCTTGGGCATGGTGGTACCGCGGACGATGCTGTCATCTATCAGCACGACGCGGCGCCCCATGACGTTGGCGGCATTCACACTCAGTTTGAGGCGCACGCCCGCGTGGCGGGTGTCGCTGGTCGGCTCAATGAAGGTCCGGCCCACGTAGTGACTGCGAACAAGTCCCTGTTTGAACGGGATGCCTGCGGTTTCGGCATAGCCGACCGCCGCGTGGATGCCACTGTCCGGCACGGGAATGACCACATCGGCAGGCACATGGGATTCACGGAAGAGCTCGGCGCCGATGCTCTCGCGCACATGGCTGACGTATTTGCCGCCAAAGCGGCTATTGGGGCGCATAAAGTAGATGTACTCGAACACGCAGAAGCGGTTGGGCTCAGGATTGGGGAGCTGTTGGCTGGTCAGGCCTGCTTCCGTAATCGTTACCAACTCACCGGGTTTAACGTCACGCACAAAGTCGGCGCCGAGCATGTCCAGCGCGCAGGTTTCGGACGCGAGGACGTAACTGCCATCCAGCATGCCGATGACCAGCGGCCGCACACCCGCAGGGTCGCGCACGCCCATCAGGGTATCTGCCGTCAGCACGACAAGGGAATAGGCGCCTTTGAGGTACCCAAGGGCATCCACCAGCCGTTCCTGCACGGTAGGCTTTTGGCTTTGTGCCAGCAGGTGGACAATCACCTCCGTATCCGATGTAGACTGGAAGGATTGGCCCTCTGCCATGAGCGTATGGCGGAGCGCATCCGCATTGGTCAGGTTGCCGTTATGGGCCAGTGCCACCTGACCCAACTGGGTATGGACCATAAAGGGTTGGATATTAGCCTCGGTATTGCCGCCGGCCGTGCTGTAGCGCACGTGGCCAATGGCTGCCGTCCCCTGCACGGTGTGCTGGGTTTTGGCGTTATAGACTTCCGACACCAGGCCGCGTGCCTTGAGCAGGGTAAAACCTGCTCCGTCTACTGCAGCGATGCCCGCAGCCTCTTGTCCACGGTGCTGGAGGGCGTGCAGGCCAAGCGCCGTATTGCCCACGGCCTGCGGGTGGTCAAGAATACCGAAAACCCCGCACTCCTCGTGCAGGGTATCCGGATGCAGAATCTCCACACGCATCAGGCGGCGGCCTTTTTGCCGCTGACGGAGCGGGTGATGAGGCTGTCACGCTCCGGCCCGACGGAGACGATGCTGATGGGGCAGGCGATGAGCTTCTCGATCGTCAGCACATAGTCCTGTGCGGCCTTGGGCAGGCTGTCCCATGTGCGGCAGGTGCTGATGTCCTCGCTCCAGCCCGGCATGTCCATGTACACGGGCTTGGCACGTTCCAGCTTGTGGGTGAGGGGGAAGGTGGTGATTTTCTCTCCATCAACCTCGTAGTGGGTGCAGATGCGCAGGGTTTTCTGACCGCTCAGGCTGTCGAGCTTGGTGATGGCGACCTCGGTAGCGCCCTGAATCAGCGCACCATAGCGGCTGGCCACCGCATCGAAGTGGCCGATGCGGCGCGGACGGCCTGTGGTGGCACCGAACTCGCCCGCGCTCTTACGCAGGTCATCTCCCCATGCGGTGGTGTCCTCGCTGACGAAAGGACCGGCACCCACGCAGGTGGAGAACGCCTTCATCACGCCCATCACACGGGTCGGGGCGTGGCGGAACAGGCCGCCACCCACACAGGCGTAACCTGCCAGCGTGGAGGAGGAGGTGGTCATCGGGTAAATGCCGTGAATCACATCGCGCAGGGCACCCAGTTGTGCCTCGAACAGGATGCGCTTGCCGTCGGCGGCAAGGTCTTCAAGCACCTGCGTGGTATCGCAGATGTAAGGGCGCAGTTTTTCGCCCCACTTGGTGCACCAGTCCATCACGTCTGCCACTTTGATGGCGTCTTTTTTACCGTAGATGCCAAGGGCGACGGTGTTCTTCCAGTCCACAATGCTGACAAGGCGGGATTTGAGGTGCTCGCTGTCCAGCAACTCGCCCACTTGCAGGGTTTTTTTCAGGTAGCGGTCGCCGTAGGCCGGAGCGATGCCCTGACGGGTTGAGCCGTAAGCGGCTTTGCCGAGGCGTTCTTCTTCCCAGACGTCCTCCATCTGGTGGAAGGGGAAGCAAATGGTTGCCCGGTCGGAAACGCGCAAGGATTTTGTCGAAATACCTGCCGCTTCAAGTTCGTCAATCTCCTTGCACAGGGCCTCGAGGTTGATGACGGTGCCGGGGCCGACAATGTTAACGGCGCTGGTGCTGAAAATACCGGACGGAATCAGGTGCAGCTTGAAGGTGCCGTGGCTGTTGATAACGGTATGTCCTGCATTGTTACCTCCTTGATAGCGCACAACGGCGTCGGCGTTCTGCGCCAGATAGTCAATCATCCGGCCTTTGCCTTCGTCGCCCCAGTTGATGCCAACAACAACTTCAATGCTCATGATACTTTCCTTTCAGGGTGGGGTTTTGCTGCCAGCTGGCTGACCAGCATGGCAAGCGCTTGGGGATAGGCCACATGTTCGGCCTGCAGAATACGCTCGGCGAGCGTAGATTCGGTATCGCCGGCCCGCACGGGTACGCGGGACTGGACGAGGATATCGCCGCTGTCCACTTCCGCCGTGACGCGGTGGACGGTGCAACCGCTCTCGCGCACGCCGGCAGCGAGGGTACGGGCATAAACATTGGTGCCTGCAAAGTCGGGCAGGAGGGAGGGGTGAATGTTCAGAATGCGCCCTTCCCACAGGTTCACAAAATCGGCACTCAGGATGCGCATGAAACCCGCAAGGCAGATGATGTCGGTCTTGTAGTGTTTCAGAATCGCTTGCAGGTCAGCCTCGAACGCTGCTTTGCTGCGGCCTGCGTGGGGTACAACCGCGGTGGGGATGCCAAACCCTGCGGCACGGTCTAACCCCGGCGCGTCCGCAATGTTACTGATGACAACACCCACATTGGCGGGGATGACCTTGCTGTCACACGCGCTGGCTAGTGCTTCCATGTTGGAGCCGCGGCCGGAGATAAGAATACTGACGGTCGGTTTTATCATGCCACCACCACACAATCCGCGCCGCAGGTATGGGGCGCAAGCTCGCCGATGACGCTGCCGCCGGTGAGGGCGCACAGGTTGCCCGCGTCGGCGGCGGCGGCGACCAACACCATGCCGATGCCGCAGTTGAAGGTACGGGTCATCTCGGCAAAGTCCACGGGGCCGGTGGCCATCAGCCAGTTGAAGACGGGGGGCATCACCCAGCTCTTGGCGTGGATGACGGCGCGCAGGCCATCCGGCAGGATGCGGGGAACATTCCCCTCGAACCCGCCGCCCGTGATATGCGCCATGCCCTTAACCTTGCCGCTGCGGGACGCCTTCAGGCAAGCGCTCACATAAAGCGCCGTTGGTGTGAGCAGCGCCTCCGCCAATGACTGTGTGGGCGCAAAGGGTGCCGGGTCGGTGAGCTTAAGGCCGCTCTTGGCCACCACTTTGCGCACCAGAGAGTAGCCGTTGGAATGGATGCCGGAGCTGGGCAGGCCAATCAGAACGTCACCTGCTTTCATGGTGTCCGGCTTGGGCAGAATGTCCGCGCGCTCGACGGCGCCGACGGCAAAGCCCGCAAGGTCATAGTCACCGTGTTGGTACATATCCGGCATTTCGGCGGTCTCTCCGCCGACGAGGGCGCAACCTGCTGCCTTGCACGCCGCTGCAATGCCTTCGATGACTGTTGCGGCGGTGTGGGTATCCAGCTTGCCGGTGGCAAAGTAATCCAGAAAGAACAGAGGCTCAGCCCCTTGGGTGACGAGGTCGTTCACGCTCATGGCAACCAGATCCTGCCCGATGGTGACATGCAGGCCACTTTCAATCGCCAGTCGCAGCTTGGTGCCCACGCCGTCGGTGCTCGATACCAGAACCGGGTCGGTATAGCCCGTGGCCTTGAGGTCGAACAGGGCGCCAAATCCGCCGATGCCCGCCATCACGCCACTGCGTTTTGTAGCGGCGCAAGCCGGTTTGATGCGTTCGACAAGGCTATCCGCTGCTTCAATATCCACGCCTGCGGTTTTGTAGGTGAGGGCGGCGGCGGTGCTCATGTGGCTATCCTGCTTTGCGTTGTTGTTTGCTTTGGGGCGGGAACACGCGGGCAAAAATGGTGTCGACGTGTTTGCTGTAGGCCGTGGGGTCGAACAGTTCATCCAGTTCCTGTACGCTCAGGTGTTCGGTAATGGCCGTATTGGTGCCAAGGAGCTGTTTGAAATCTTTACCCGCTTCCCATGCTTCGAGCGCGGCGGCCTGCACGGCGGCGTAGGCATCTTCACGGCTCATGCCTTTCTGGGTCAGCGCCAGCAGAATACGCTGGGAGTAAACCGTACCGCCCAGCATGTCCAGATTCCTGCGCATGGCGTCGGGGTAGACGACCAGCTCCTGCACCATTTTGCCGAGGCGGCGCAGGGCGTAGTCGGTCAGGATGGTGGCATCCGGCGCAATGACGCGCTCTACGCTGGAGTGGCTGATGTCACGCTCGTGCCAGAGGGCGATATCTTCCATCGCGGGGATGACCGCACTGCGGATGAGGCGGGCAAGGCCGGTAATGTTCTCGCTGCCGATGGGATTCTTTTTGTGGGGCATGGCGGAGGAGCCTTTCTGCCCTTTGCTGAAAGCTTCCTGCGCCTCGCGCACTTCGGTGCGCTGGAGGTGGCGGATTTCAGTCACCAGCCGTTCCATGCTGCCGGCCAGCACGCCGAGGGTGGCAAAAAACATGGCGTGGCGGTCGCGCGGGATGACCTGTGTGGAGACAGGCTCCACGCTCAGGCCCATTTTTTCGGCTACATAAGCCTCTACCCGCGGGTCGACCGTTGCAAAGGTGCCCACAGGGCCGCTGATGGCGCAGGTTGCCACATCGGCGCGGGCATGCTCCAAGCGTGTGCGGGCACGGGCGAACTCGGCATAAAAGGTCGCCAGCTTCAGGCCGAAGGTGGTCGGCTCGGCGTGGATGCCGTGGCTGCGCCCCATGCACGGGGTGTATTTGAACTCTTCTGCACGGCTGCGCAGGGCGGCCAGCAGCACGTCCAATTGCTCCAGAATCAGGTCGGCTGCCTGGGTGAGCTGTACGGCAAGGCAGGTATCCAGCACGTCGGAGCTGGTCATGCCCTGATGGAGGAAACGGGCCTCTTCACCCACGTGCTCTGTCACGGAAGTCAGGAAGGCGATAACGTCGTGTTTGACCTCGGCTTCTATCTCGGCAATGCGCGAAATGTTAAAACCGCCCCTGTTACGGATGGCGGTTGCGGCGGTTTGCGGGATGGTGCCGAGCTCGGCCATGGCGTCGGCGGCGTGGGATTCGATGGCGAGCCAGATGTTGTAGCGGTTTTCATCCTGCCAGATGGCGGCCATATCGGGATGGGTATAGCGTGGTATCAAAGCGCGCCTCCTTTACCTTGGAAAATGACGTTGCGCAGCAACCAACAGGCACGTATCATGGCACACGCATTCGGTGATGAAAAGCCCCCAAAATAAAAAAAGAGGCCCCCGATGACCATGCCAGTCCATTCGTCCCAAACACCTCGCGACCTTGTGCGCATTCAGCGCGCGCTGCTGTCGGTATCGGATAAGAGCGGCCTTGTGCCGCTTGCGCATTTTCTGGCTGATAGGGGGGTGGAAATCCTTTCCACCGGCGGGACGGCGAAAACCCTGCGCGAGGCAGGTATCCCTGTCGTGGATGTAAGCGATGTGACACACTTCCCCGAAGTGATGGACGGACGTGTAAAAACGCTCCACCCCGCAATCCACGGCGCGCTGCTGGCACGACGGGACGTGCCGGCACACATGCAAACGCTGACAGAGCACGCTTTCAAGCCCATCGACCTGCTGGTGGTGAACCTTTATCCTTTTGCGCAAACCGTCGCAAGCGGTGCCGACGCAGCTACCTGTATTGAGAATATCGATATTGGCGGCCCTGCCATGTTGCGCTCGGCTGCCAAAAACCATGCGGCCGTGACCGTTGTCAGTGATCCCGCGGATTACGAACGCCTGATGGCAGAGATGGAAAAAACGCAAGGCCATACAACCTACGCGCTACGCCGCGAACTGGCTGCGCACACCTATGCCCGCACGGCTGCTTATGACGCAGCGATTACCGCATGGATGCAGGGACTGCCTGCCGAAGGAGCCGCCGCCACCACGCCGCTGCGCTACGGGGAAAATCCGCACCAGAGTGCCCACGTCGTCAGGACAGGGGATACAGGCGTGGCTGCTGCGCGCTTTTTGCAGGGCAAGGAGCTCAGCTATAATAATTTGAACGATGCTTCTGCCGCATGGGAACTTGTCTGCGATTTTGACCTGCCCGCTTGTGCGGTGATCAAGCATACAAACCCCTGTGGGGCGGCCTTGGGCAAAGATGCGGCAGAGGCCTTTGCCCGCGCACTTGCTGGCGACCCCGTAAGTGCCTTCGGCGGCATTGTTGCCTTTAACACCGTTGTGGATGCTGCGGCTGCCGAGGCCCTGACAAAATTGTTCCTGGAGGTTGTGCTGGCGCCAGAGGTAACGACCGAGGCACAGACTATTCTGGCGAAGAAGAAAAACCTGCGCGTGCTGTGCGTGAAAAAAGATGCGGAGGGTCAGGTGCCGATGACGTTCCGCAGCATCTCCGGGGGCTATCTGACGCAGCAGGCGGATGTGGTACGCCCAACAACAGACAAATTACAGGCCGTAACAGCCGCCACACCCTCGGCCAGCCAGATAAACGACCTGATATTTGCCCAGACTGTTTGCAAACATGTAAAATCAAATGCGGTGGTGCTGGCCAAGGATGGCGCGCTGGTAGGTGTTGGTGCGGGGCAGATGAGCCGCGTGGACGCCGCCCGTATCGCCACCGAAAAAGCAGGCGACAAAGCCAAGGGCGCAGTCGCGGGATCGGATGCGTTTTTCCCGTTTACGGACGGGGTGGAGGTTTTGGCCGGAGCAGGGGTAGTGGCCGTTGCCCAGCCCGGCGGCTCCAAGGGAGATGCGGACGTGATTGCCGCCGCCGATAAGGCAGGGCTGGTGATGGTCTTTACCAGCACACGCCACTTTAGACATTAAGGATTGGATAAAAGATGACATTCCGCATCAAGGTGCTGACAAAGGTTAAAGACGCGCGCGCCGATGTGCTCAAAAGCCGTTTTGGTCTGTCAGGTCTCAAAATCATGGATGTGTACACCGTAGATAAACCCTTTGCGCCGGATGTGCGCAAGCGTATCGCCCACGCCCTCCATAACCCCGTCGCGCAGGAGGTGTTTGTGCTGGGTGACGATATGGCCGAACCCGCAGGCTATACCCAGATGCTGGGGCCCTTTGACAGTGCCGTGGAAACCGGTTACCTGCCTGGCGTGACCGATAATGTGGGCAAAACCGCCCGCCAGTTGATAGAGGACTTGACCGGTGAAGCCTTTGCTATAGAGGAAGGCGTGTACAGCGGGCGTATTTACCTGATTCAGGGTGACCAGAAGCTGAACAAGGCCAAACAACTCGCCCACGACTTGACCAACCCGCTGGTCCACAGCGCCCATGTGATGAGCAAGGCAGATATGGCAGCGGGCAAGCGTGTTGTAAGCGTGCCGCGTGTGCGCCTTGCCGGTAGCGATACGGTGCTGAGCGTCGATCTGAATGTGGATGATACGGCGCTGGGTACCATCGGCAAGCAGGGGATTACAGGCGCGGATGGTAAACTCCGTGGCCCGCTGGGGCTGGACCTGCCTGCCATGAAAGTGATACAGGCACACTATGCCAAGCTGGGGCGCAACCCGACCGATGTGGAGCTGGAAACCCTTGCGCAGACATGGTCCGAGCACTGCAAGCACACCATCTTCGCTGCCAAAATGGATAACCTGAGCGAAGGGTTGTACAAGGGTTACATCAAAAAGGCGACCGAAGAGGTCCGTCGCCGCAAGGGCAAGGACGATATTTGCGTCAGCGTTTTTTCCGACAATGCAGGCGGCATTGTTTTTGATGACGACTGGGTGATTTGCGACAAGGTGGAAACCCATAACACGCCCAGCGCACTAGATCCCTTTGGCGGCGCGATGACCGGCATTGTGGGTGTTAACCGGGATTGTATCGGCTTTGGTCTGGGTGCCAAACCCATCCTCAACCGCTACGGTTTTTGTCTGGCGTACCCCGAGAACCGCCACGAACTTTTCCGTGATGCCAAACGCAAACAGCCGCTGCCCAGCGCCCATGCCATTATGGATGGGGTGATAAAGGGCGTGGAGGCGGGCGGTAACTGTTCCGGCATTCCCACACCACAGGGCTTTTTGTATTTTGACGACCGCTACCGCGCCAAGCCGCTGGTCTTTTGCGGCACCATAGGTCTGTTGCCCCGCACCCTGAACGGCAAGCCGGCTCACGAGAAGAAGGCCAACCCCGGTGATGTTATCATCATGGCGGGTGGCCGCGTGGGGGCGGATGGTATTCACGGGGCAACATTCTCGTCCGAAGCGCTGGATGAAGGCTCGCCCGCAACAGCGGTACAGATTGGCGACCCGATTACGCAGAAAAAGCTCTCCGACGCCCTCCTGAGGGAGGTTCGTGGGCAGGGGCTCTACACCAGTATTACCGATAACGGCGCGGGTGGCCTGTCCTCATCCGTCGGTGAAATGGGACGCGAAAGCGGCGGGTTCGAGGTTGACCTCGACAAGGTTCCCCTCAAATATGCCGGGCTGGAGCCGTGGCAGATATGGGTGTCGGAATCGCAGGAGCGGATGACGCTGGCCGTACCGCCAGCCCATGTGGACACGCTGATCGCCCTGCTGAAAAGCCGCGATGTGGAAGCTACACCCATCGGCACCTTTACCGACAGCGGCAAGGCAGTTGTGCGCTATAAGGGCAAGGTGGTGATGGAGATGGCGATGGCGTTCCTCCATGACGGCCTGCCGCAAAAAGAACTGAAAACACGCATTGCGCCACCGCTGAGCGTCGAGCCGGAGATTGACCTGCCTGAAGACCCTGCCGATGTGGAAGAGGCGCTGCTGGACATGCTCGCCCACCCGAACATACGCAGTCATGCCTTTGTCAGCACGCTGTTCGATCACGAGGTGCAGGGCACATCTGTCCTCAAACCTCTGCAAGGTGCAGGGCAGGTGAACGGCGATGCGACGATCATTCGCCCGCTGCCGACAAGCTGGAAGGGGGTTGCTGTCTCTCAGGGCATATTCCCGCGCTATGGCGATATTGATACCGCGGCCATGACGGCTGTGGGGATAGACTTTGCTATCCGCGCCATCATCGCCGCAGGTGGGGATATGGATAATATTGCCCTGCTGGATAACTTCTGCTGGTGCAGTCCGGACGACCCCAAGCGCCTGTGGCAGCTGACCCGTTCCGCCAAGGCCTGCTACGAATACGCCGTGCAGTTCGAGGTGCCGTTCATCAGCGGCAAGGACAGCATGTATAACGACTTCAAGGGCTACGACCATACAGGAGAGGCGATTAAGTTGTCTGCCCCGCCAACCGTGCTCATTTCAGCCGTAGGTGTTGTTCCTGATGTCCGCAAGGTTGTCAGTCTTGAGCCTAAAATGCGTGGCGACCATGTGTACGTGCTGGGGTTGACGGGCGACGAACTGGGCGGGTCTATTTTCTACGATCTGTTTGACGAGCTTGGCCGTAAAACACCGCAGGTGTTCGGGCGCGAGGCGCGCAACCTGTATCAGGCTATCAGCAAGGCAACGGCCAAAGAGCTGGTTGCCTCCGCATTGCCATTAGGTCGTGGCGGTCTTGCCGTTGCCGCTGGTAAGGCTGTTGTGGCGGGTGGTTTAGGCCTCAAGCTCAACCTGGCGGATGTGCCCACCACCGAGGATGTGGTGCGCGATGATACGATTCTGTTCAGCGAGTCTGCCAGCCGGTTGCTGGTGACCGTGGCACCCGAGCACAAGAATGCCTTTGAAAAGCTGATGCACGGCGTGGACTGGGCGCGCATTGGTGTGGTGATTGACGAGCCGGAACTGATTATCCACGGTACCGATGCCGAGGTAACATTCATGTGGGAACGTGCCGAGCTGGAAGAGGCCTACAAAACCCCTTACGAAGGATTTGCAAGCAATGTCTGAACCACGGGTACTGGTGCTGAGCGGGTACGGCCTGAACTGCGAGGATGAAACCCTGCACGCCTTCAAGCAGGCGGGTGCGGTTGGCGATATTGTGCATGTGAACGACCTGATTGATGACCCGGACCGGCTGGCCGAGTATCAGATACTGGCTATTCCCGGGGGATTCTCCTTCGGGGACGATACGGGTTCGGGCAGTGCGCTGGCCGTGCGGCTGCGCGAACATCTGGGACAGCAGTTGCTGGATTTTGTCGCGTCCAAAAAGCTGGTCATCGGTATTTGTAATGGGGCGCAGGTGCTGGTGAACCTTGGTCTGGTACCGGGGTTTGACGAGAGCCTCCACCGCGATGCCGCCCTGCTGGCCAATGCAACCAACCGCTACCAGTGCCGCTGGGTTCACCTTAAAGTGAATGCGAGCAACCGCTCGCCGTGGCTGGTGGGTATAGATGAGCTGTTCATCCCCGTCGCGCATGGCGAGGGCAATTTCATGCTGGCGCCGGAGGCGCTTGACCTCGTGCGTGAACGGGATATGGTCGCCGCGCGTTATATCGACGTGCAGGGGCACCGTGCCGGTGGCAAGTTCCCCGCCAACCCGAACGGCAGTACGGACGACATGGCCATGCTGACCGATACGACCGGGCGGGTGCTGGCCACCATGCCCCACCCGGAGCGGGCCATCGCCTTTACCCAACGTCCGGACTGGCCGCTGAAAAAAGAACAGCTGCGCCGTGCGGGCGACAAAATACCGGCTGCTGCCGACGGGTTGAAGATCTTTAAAAATGCTGTGGCGTATTTTCAGTAATGTTATTGCCAAAACCTTTCCGTATCCGCTGGAGGAAACATATCATGCACCTGCTCCTTGCTGTCCCTGCCGTATCCGGCGCCTACACATATGCGGAAGTGAAGCGGCTGGAGGCCGCATTTCCGCCAAACGGCCAGTTTGTCACTGTGGGGGGCCATAAGGTGCACTACGTGGAGCGTGGCATTGGCAGGCCTATTGTCCTCATGCACGGGGCAAACAGCACGGCGCAGGATTTTGTCTTCAGCCCAATTTTTGATGAACTGGCCAAGACGCACCGGGTTATTGCGGTAGACCGCCCGGGTTATGGTTACAGCGAGCGCTTTATCGGTGCCGAAACACCGGCGGCCCAGGCGCGGCACCTGCATGCTTTTCTGGAGCAGAAGAACATCGAAAAGCCTGTGCTGGTGGGGTTCTCGTGGAGCGGTGCGCTGGTTGCCTCCTACGCTGTACAGTTTCCGGACAGTCTGACCGGGCTGGTTGTGATTAACGGCGCAACGCACCCGTGGCCGCTGCCCGATAGCTGGATTGATAAGGCAGGCAATACACCGCTGTTGGGCGAGCTGATGGCGTGGACGCTGACCATGCCGCTTGGAAAAGCCAAGATTCCCGGTGGCGTGAAACGGGTCTTCAGCCCCAACCCAGTCCCTGCATGGTATGGCAGGATTCCCATGGATATGATTCTACGGCCCGGGCAGTTCCTTGCCAATTCTACAGATATGATCAACCTCAAATCTGCTGCTGCCGCCCAAAAGGACAGCTACGCAAACATTACCACGCCTACGGTTATTCTGGTGGGTGAGGAGGACCGTGTCGCCTCCCCGAAAATCCACTCGGAGCCGTTGCATGAAGCGGTCAAAGGCTCGCGCCTTATCCGCGTCAAAGGGGCGGGGCATCCGCTGCACCATACCCACCCCGCTGTTGTTGTGAGTGCGATTGAAAGTCTGCTCAGCGAATAGGTCTTGCATCTTCTGCCAGAGATACGTATCTTTATTTCGGTAATATTGAAATAAAAGGAATCGTCCCATGTCCGCTACCCTGTTCGACAGTATAAAAGTAGGTGACCTGACTGTGCCAAACCGCTTGGTCATGGCGCCGCTAACCCGCATGCGCAGCAAACAGCCTGGCAATGTGCCGTGGAGCCTGAACGCCACGTACTATGCCCAGCGTGCATCGGCAGGGTTGATTGTTTCCGAAGCTACACAGGTTATGCCGGAAGGGCAGGGGTATCCTGCAACGCCGGGCATCCACAGTGCCGAACAGGTTAACGGGTGGAAGCTGGTAACCGATGCTGTTCATAAAGCCGGCGGCCATATCTTTTTGCAATTGTGGCATGTGGGACGGGTTTCGCATTCGTCCTTCCAGCCCGGCGGTGTGCTGCCTGTTGCGCCCTCGGCAATTGCTATTAACGGCACGGGCATGACGGCCGACTGGAAACAGGAACCGTTCCAAACGCCCCGCGCTCTGGAACTGGGCGAGATTCCCGGGATTATCCAGGCCTACCGCCAGGGTGCGGAAAATGCCAAGGCAGCAGGCTTTGACGGTGTAGAGGTGCACGGCGCCAATGGCTATCTGCTCGAGCAGTTCCTGCAGGACGGGACGAACAAACGGACCGACAGCTACGGCGGCAGCAAGGAAAACCGTGCACGACTGTTGCTGGAGGTTGTGGACGCCGTTATTGGTGTATGGGGCAAAGGGCGCGTTGGGGTGCGGTTGTCACCTTACGGCACAACAAACGATATGCATGACAGTGACCCGATGACGCTCTACACCTACGTACTGGCAGAGCTGGACAAGCGCGGCGTTGCCTATGCGCATATTATCGAGCCACGCTCGTCCGGTTCCGGTCAGGGCAAGGCACCGACGGAAGGCGCACCGGAAACAGCCAAGCTGTTCCGCAAGGCCTTTAAGGGCATCTTGATTTCAGCCGGCGGTTATACACCTGAAACGGCCAAACAGGTTGTGGACCAGGGCTATGCCGATATGGTGGCATTCGGCCGTTACTTTATCTCCACGCCCGACCTGCCTGCGCGCATCAAGGCCGGTGTGGCACTTACCCCGTATGACCGCAGCACATTCTATGGCGGGACGGAGAAAGGCTATACGGACTATCCGATTATGGATAAACAGGCCAAATCTGCCTGATGAAAAGACCGCCGGAAGGCGGTCTTTTTTAGCGGACATTCCATTTGGCTGTGGCAGCGGGCGGTCTGGCCCAGAAGATATGCCCGAAGGACAAAACAATGAACAGGGCAATGAACTGGTAGTAATAGAACTCCCAATGGCGCAGTGCCAGTGCCAGCACACCCAGTGTAATGCCGTAGGCCCACTGCGCCTTTGGTGCGCGGGGCGAAGTTTGGGGGTCGGTCAGCATCAGGAAGACGAAAATAAGGGTGCTGGTATTCACCTCCGGCCCGATAACCCAAAGCGGGTGATACCCCATTGTCGCGCCAATGGGTACGCCAACCATCAGAATGCCGGCAAAGTATCCCAGTGTGGCCCGCCAGCTGTTCCCCCGCCATGTGGCCAGAGGGCCAAATGTGCAAATGGTCAGGATGGTCCAGAACCCGGTGGAAAACACATCGGTCCGGTAATCCAGCAGGTTAGGCATGGTGAGGATGGCACACACGATGGCAAAGTTCGTGGGGTTATAAATATGACGGCCATGCTGGTCGAGCAGGAAGTACTTGGCCAATACCCCCAGCGTGCTCAGGAAACCGTAGAACCACCACTCGGTAGAGCGCACAAGAATCAGGGCACCTGCGGCCAGAACATAGGCCGAGAGAACACGGTCATAAATACGCAGGTTTTCGCCGTGTTTGCGTGACAGGCAGGCAATGGCAACCTCGGTCACAATAGCCGCTCCGAAGGCCAGCGCAACTTGTGTGAGCGAGCGCTGCATACTGTAAAGGCTCATCGCCAATACAATTAGGCACGTATGGTTCAGGGCCAGAAAATACCTGGGGTCAATGGCGCGGATAAAGGTCAGCAGCGTCTTCATACGGCTTCTCCTTTGCCGTAAACCAACTGATTGTACTGGTTCAGGTGCAGGTTATCCGGCTTGAAGACTTCGTGATAGCCGTCCGGCCAGCGGACCAGAATGCCGAAACCAATCGTTTTGTCTCCCAAGCCAAAGTGCAGTCGCGGATCAGCCTGTGCAAGGTGGCCATTAGTGGGGAACAGCTCGCGCAGAACAGGCTGCCCGTCACTGCGCATCAGGGTAACCCGGGCACCGATAGGCACGCGGTGACCGGCAGGGCCGACAAGATCAATCCCAATCCAGTTCCCCTGAGGGGGGGTGAGGTTATGGTACAGCATAAGCGGACCGCCCATGTTGGCCACAACAGCGTCCATACGACCATCGTTGTCGATATCGACCAGCGTCATGCTGCGCCCGTTCTCGGTATCCGTAATACCGGCTGTTTGGGCCACATCATAGAAATGGCCATCCTTTTGCCAGAACATGCAACTATGCTGAAAACTATAAAGCTGGTAATTGTCAAAAGCAGGCAGCATGTGCTGCATATTTTCCCGCAGGAAGAGGGGTGTGCTACGGATCTCATTCCGCGCATAAGCAAAGGACTTGGATGATTTATAGTCTTTGGCGTCCTTGCCTTTGACGCGTCCATTGGTCACGAAAAGGTCTAGTTGCCCATCATTGTCGAAGTCAGCGAACTTGGCCGACCATGCCCAGCCGCAGCGGTCGACGCCATACTCGGCGGACTCTTTCTCGAACGCCGTGCTTATTTTGTCGTGGCGCATCCACAGCAGGTTGTCCTTACGTGAAGAAGGCGGGGTATAGCCGTTGGAGATGAACAAGTCCAGCTTGCCGTCCTGATTCACATCAATAAAGTCTACATTCATGCCGGAGAAGCCGTGCAGATAGCGTGGAATACTCTCGCCCGTGACGTTGCGGAAGTTTCTGCCGTCAATGTTCAGGTACATATCGTCATAGCTGTAGTCATTTGTCGCAACCACATCAACCCACCCGTCGTCATTGATGTCGGATACACCAACAGACTGTGTATGGCTGCCATTCGGGCGCATCTTCTCGACGTCATAAACGGCAAAACCACCGGGCGTCCCGTACAGAATGTCGTTACGGGCGCCGTTATGCTGGATGTCATCCGGGCTGAACAGGGGGTCAAAAGGGGTAAAATCGTAGCCTTTCTCAAGGAACTTTTTACTGTGATAGTTACCTACATAAACATCCAGCCAGCCGTCACGGTTAAAATCTGCAAGGGCAAGGGCGCGTGGATAGGAGCAGTAGTGCGGCAGAAAGGCCTTGGTATAGTCGGCAAATTTACCGTCCGGTTGCTGCAGGTAAACCGAGTGGCAGCCGTATCTGCCAATGAGCACATCCGTCAGCCCATCCTGATTGATGTCAAACCAGGCCGATACTGTAGGCGGTGACGCGGCGTCCACATCATCCAGCCCTACATCTTTGGCAACATCGGTAAAGCTGGTACCGCCATTATTACGGAAAAGCTTGTTGGGCTCTTTGGGATTATTGTTAATCACAAAAATATCCATAAAACCGTCGCCGTTATAGTCCACAACCGCGACGGAGGGCGGCATGCTGTAAAGGGGCACAAACCCTCTGGCATCAGGGTTTTGCGAATAGTAGGTATGTGTGTTGATGAGCCCCAGTTTCCGGGCAGTTTCCTCAAATTTGAGAGGGGATTCCTTCAGTATATTCTCGGGCGCTTGCCGGTATTGCAGATCGGTATAATCATTCAGGCGCTTATAGTTGAGCAAGCCTGCAAGCAGGAGCGTACCCACGGCAATGCCTGTGTATTTGCTTCTGATGAGGTAAAGAGCCATGACACACCTTTTATATCTTATGCTTTTATCATAAGTTTGTTTGGCGTTCTGAGGAAGGGGCTGAAAAACAAAAAACCGCCAAAGGCGGTTTAAGTGGCGGAGAGTGAGGGATTCGAACCCTCGATAGGGAAATCGCCCTATACCACCTTAGCAGGGTGGCGCCTTCAGCCGCTCGGCCAACTCTCCACGTAGAGCCAGCACAGAATGCAGTTTTTATGGGGTGCTGTCAACCGCGCATTTTCAGATTATCTGCAATAAATTAGCGCTTGTGCCAAGCGGTTAAATCCAGTAAAAAGTAAACCCATGTGCCTGCTTAGCTCAGTTGGTAGAGCAGTTGATTTGTAATCATCAGGTCGCGAGTTCGAATCTTGCAGCAGGCACCATTCTTTGCCCCCTTTCGGGGGCTTTTTTTGTGGGAATATGCTACTCTGGGAAAAAGAAATAAGGGGGGAGAGCCATTGTTTTTTCTGCATTTACGTCATTGGATGAAGGAGTATGGCAACTTGCTGCTCACCGCCTTCTGTTGGATACCGGGCATTGTGTTTGGCCTGTTTGCCAACGCGTTGCTCACACAGTTCGCTAAGGTGAATATCGGTTTTATTCCTGGCGTTATACTTGGCTTTGTCGTCGGGTTCTATGCGTCCAAATATCTGATCTTGGGCCTTGTGAAGACTGTCGGCTACGTCGTGATGTGTGTCAAGAAAGAGAAGGCATAAGCAATTAAAAGCCCCTCTGTGAAGGGGCTTTTTGAAGTCTGTTACTCAGCAGCCGCCGCCACCGCCACCGCCACTGCCGCCGCTGCCGTCACCACTACCGCCGCTGCCGCCGCTGCCGGCGCCACTTCCGCCATCATCGCTGCCACCGCCATCACCGCCGAGGCTGTTGTTGGCGTAAGTATATACTGTGATGGTTTCTTCTTTGGGTTGGTATGTGGAAATATAGTCCTCAAGGCGCGAAATCTCGTAGTCAACCACATCCTTTACCGTATCGTTCACGCGGGTAATGTCTTCCTGCGTTTTTTCGGTTTCTACACCACCGATCAGTTGTGACGACAAGGCAGTGTCCGAAAGGTCACCCGTGTTGCCACCGATGACGCGGCCTGCACGCTCCATTTCATCTGCCTGTACCTGTGGTGCTACAAGCGCGAAGCAGCTCATCAAGCCGATTAGCCATACAAAATAAGGCATGCCATACATCCTTTCGTGACTGTTCTAACCGCAACCGCCGCCATCGGCATTGTCGCCGCTGTCGTCTGTGTTGGGGTCATATCCTTGTAGCTCCACAGTGACCGTTTTATAAATGATAGTTTCCAGATTGTTGATCGTGCGGCGCAGTTGCTCCAGCTTTGCGGAACGGGATGTGATGGATGCATTATTGATGGAGAGCTGGCCTTCCAGAGCATTCATGACCTGCTCGTAGGTGTTGGCAATGCTCTCGACCTTTTGCGCATCACTGGATTCGCTCCCGGAGCCGGTGCGCACTGTGTTGTCCTGCGCCATGGCGTAAGAGCCAAAGACGGCAAGAAGCGCAAGACTGGTGTGGCTGAATGGCATACTAACGGTCACCCCCTAGGTTTGTAGGTGTATAAAAGTAAGGGTTTTGGACCTTTTTCTCGGTTACAGGTGCTGTAGCCACGGTTTCCGGCTCATCTGCCTCCGGCAGGGCATCCGCCATAAGGACACTCCGGAGCTCAGCAACAGAAGAGTCCTCTTGCGCCAGATCAAATCGGCCGTAGAACTGCGCTTCAGGGTTTATGTAGAACGTGGTTGTTGTATGGCGGAAGAGCCAGCTGTCCTGGTCGGCCTGATTGCCAAAATCCACCTTGTCGGCAACAACTGCAAAGTTCTGCATGACTTTTGTCATTTCATCCGGGGCATTCTGCGGTGATTTGACACCCTTGAATGTATCGTCGAAGGCAGTTACAAAATTGCCTAGTTTCTTGCTGTTGTCTTTCGGATCAACAGTAAAGAAATAGATATCAGTCCGGGCGCGTTCGGAACGGGGGAGGGACTGATACAGGCTCGCCAGGTGGTCCAATGTATTTGGGCACATGTCAGGACAATTGGTGAATCCGAAATAAATCAGTGACTTGCGGCCTTCAAGGCTTTGGCGGGTCAATACCTTACCGTTATGGTCTACCAGTTTGAAGTCACTGACACGGGCAAGGCCAAAGTCGTCGGGTAGTTGTTTCTCACGAACGGGGACCCGGCTCCCATTATTGCCTGCCGCATACTTTGCCGCCAGAAGGGTGTACAGCTCATCAATGGTTTGACTGAGCTTGGTGGTTTCACCCTTTTGCAGGATAAGTTCTTCGTCAATTTTGCGCCCCATGTCGAGAATCTTGACGTTTTTTTCCTGAACTTTCGTCTCAATCCCGCTGGTTGTTTGAGCGTATCCGGAAGTCGCGCAAGCTGCCCACAATGTTGTGGCCGAGAATACAGTTGCAAGTAAATACTTAAGCTCCATGCCGCACCTAACAGATGACAAAATTAAGCCATTATAACCCAGATATGTATGTTGTCAGCTGCTAACAAGATAGCTGACGTATATCAGGAGGTTAAGGCTGTCAGTGCATGGTCGTTCAGGTCGAGGCCGAGCTGAATAAAGATGGTCGCGCCATTGCCCGTAAAGGTTGCGTAGTCGTTGCCGTTAATCTGCACATCACCACCACGGAACAGGGTGTCCGTTGTCAGGACATTGTCCCCTGCATCACCACTGATAGTCATGATGCCTGTGTCAGAAACACGCAGCACATCGGCGATCTTGAGCGTCATGGTATTGTCACCGCTGCCGTTGGTCATGTCTACGGCTTCGATGCCGCGGATAGCCTTCAGGCTCAGGTCCAATGTTTGGCTCTGGTTGGCAAGGAGAAGGGTATCTTCACCTGTATCACCCCATATCCAGCTGTCAACACTATCGAAAACCAGAATGTCATTGCCGTTACCGCCACGGAGGTAATCGACCCCGTCACCGCCGTCCAGATAGTCATTACCATCCATGCCCGAGAGGACGTCATTACCGGCGCCGCCGTAGATGATGTCATTACCACTGCCGGCTTGAACGTTGTCATTGCCGTCGCCGCCGTAAATGGTGTCGTTACCGTCGCCGCTGACAAGCGTGTCGTTACCGGCACCGCCATCTAGGTAGTTGTTGCCACCATTCGCGAGCAGAGCACCGGATTTGCTGTGAGAGGCATAAAGCCAGTCATCGCCATCACCGCCGTACAGGGTGTCATTACCGGTGCCACTGTAGATTTTGTCATTACCACCCAGTCCGTAGATGGTATCGCTGCCGTCTGTGCCGATAATGGTATCGGCATTGTTGGTGCCGTTGATTGTCAGCAATGCGTCGCTAATCTGCGCAACTGTCAGGGACTGTCCTGCTTCGGCAAAGGTAAACGTCTGGATTGGGTTACTGGCCCACTGGTCAATGTGCAGGGTATCGCCCGTGCTCATGACTTCAATAACCACAGAGCTACCATTGCGATAGAACGTCAGGTCGTTGGCGAAAATGCCGGTGCCAAAGGATACGGTATTGATTTGGCCGGCTTCTTGCGTGTCATAAACGCTGACGCTGTTGTCGCCCAGGTTGAAGAGGTAGGTATCGCTGCCAGCGCCGCCGTACAGGTGGTCCGTACCGGAACCACCGCTCAGGATGTCATTCCCGCCATCACCATAGATAAAGTCGTCACCTGCGCCACCATACAGACGGTCATTCCCCTGACTGGCCTGTACAACGCCATAAATGTCGCGGTCGCCGTACAGGAAGTCATTACCATCGCCACCGTAGATGATGTCATTACCGGAGTGACCGAAAATTTTATCATTCCCGGCCAAGCCATAAATAGTGTTGTCACCCGAGGTGCCGCCGAGGCGCAAGTCGTTGCCTGCCGTACCATAAATGGTCATCAGGCTTTGATTGATGTCTGCAACGGTCAGGCTCTGGCCCGCTTCCACGAAAGTGAAAGCTTGAATCGGGCTGCTGTTCCAGCTGTCGATCTGTACGCGGTCATTGGTTGTACCGATGCGGATGACAAGCGAGTTGCCATCACGGGTAATATTCAGGTCATTGGCAAAAATACCCGCGCCAAAAGCAATAGTGTTGGTCTGGCCGATTTCTGCACTGTCATAAACAGCGTTCAGGCCATCACCGATGTTCATGGTGTAGGTGTCGCTGCCTGCGCCGCCATACATCTGGTCGTCACCTGCACCACCCATGAGGATGTCGTTACCGCCATCACCGTACAGGAAGTCATCACCAGCGCCGCCGTCAAGGATGTCATCACCCTGATTGGCCTGCAGCGCGCCTGTACCTGAGCGGTCACCGTACAGGAAGTCGTTGCCAGCGCCGCCGATCAGCTTGTCGTTACCCGAACCGCCATAGACCTTGTCGTTACCGTCAAG
This sequence comes from Pseudomonadota bacterium, assembly GCA_016125375.1. Classification (GTDB taxonomy): domain Bacteria; phylum Pseudomonadota; class Alphaproteobacteria; order UBA1280; family RI-95; genus RI-95. The sequence goes on from WGLU01000001.1 coordinate 138,623, forward strand.
GGCATAGATAGTATCGTTTTTGTCCGTACCTGCAAGGCTATCGATACCATTGGTACCGTAGAACGTTTGCGGTCCGTTGTTAATGTCGTTCAAGGTCAGGCTCTGGCCGGACTCTGTGAACACAAAACGATCGATAGGGTGTGTGCTGTCCCAGTTGGACAGACGCAGAATATCGCCTGTGCTGATAACACGGATATCAACGTGCTCACCATTGCGCACAATTTCCAGATCACTGCGGAAAATACCCGCGCCAAACACTACCGTGTTTGTTTTACCTGCTTCGGCACTGTCATAGACCCGGATCATCTGGTCGCCGATGTTGAAGAGGTAGGTATCGCTGCCTGCGCCGCCATACAGGTGGTCGTCGCCTTTACCGCCAATCAGAATGTCATTCCCGTTGCCGGCGTAAATAGAGTCATTACCGCCAAGGCCGTAAATGACGTCATTCTTGGCTGTACCGTTAATGCGGTTGTCGCCCTCGGTACCGTAGATTTCCACCGGTGGAATGTAAATCTTGCCGCCATTACCCAGAATGGTGCCAATATCACCCGGAACAACGGTTGTGCCGTCGGCAAAAGCAATGCTGCCCATGGTATTGGCGCTGTTTGCGAACCAGCCCTTAACGGTGACAGCATCGTTTGTGCCGTCGATGGCAATGACCAGATCGTTGCCATTCTGGCTGAATGTAGCCGCTTCAAAGTTAATGCCGCTGCCAAATATCAGGCGGTTCACATCTGTGCCGCTGACGGTATCAGTAATGGTATCGCGGCCGAATCCTGCGTCCAGAATATACGTGTCCGAGCCAGTGCCGCCGAACAGCTGGTCATTACCAGTGCCGCCGTTCAGGGTGTCATTACCGGCTTCGCCGTAAAGGATGTCATCGCCGCCGCGGCCGTTCAGAATATCATTGCCTGTGCCGCCGTAGAGTTTATCGCCAATACCGCCGCCTGTAATAGTGTCATTACCGGCACCACCGTACACATCAATGGTGGAATCTGCGGAATCGTTGGTGAAGATGTCATCCCCACCGTTGAGGTTGACCCAGGCACCGGCCAGAGGCAGGCTCGTCGTGCTGACAAGGCTATCAATGCCCAGCGTGCCGTCGCCAAAGCGGAAGTTCTCTACATCACGTACGGTGTCCGTGCCGTCGCGTCCGGCAACATTGTCTGTAACTGTGTAGGAGCCGTCATTATTGCGGGTGATCGTGTACTCGCTGCGCAGACCGGCATAAACAGCCGTGTCGTTACCGCCGCCGCCGTAAATGGTGTCGTTACCTGCGCCACCGGAAATGGTGTCATTACCATCGCCAGAGGTGTAGTAGCGGTAATCGGCGTAAATCACATCGTCCCCGGCACCGCCAGAGATAATATCGTCCCCGCCGCCGGCGATAATCGTATCGTTACCTGCGCCGCCAGAAATCCGGTCGGCACCAGCGCGGTTGGTCTGCCAGTCAAAATCGCCATAAATGGTGTCGTCACCGTCACCACCCAGAATGTCGTCGTTACCGTCGCCGCCGGTAATGGTGTCATTGCCGGCACCGCCATCCAGAACATCGTTACCGGGATTGTTAATTTCCCAGCCAAAATCACCCTGAATGGTGTCGTTACCGTTACCACCGACAATCGTATCATTGCCGCGGCCACCAACCAGAAGATCATTGCCATCACCGCCATAGATGATGTCATCGCCACCGGTGTTGGTGTCCCAGTTAAAATCGCCGTAAATCTCGTCGTTGCCAGCACCGCCGATAATCTGGTCGTTACCGCCGCCGCCTGTTACATAGTCATTGCCGGCGCCTGCATTGATAATGTCGTTACCAAAATCGTTGGTATCCCAGTGCAGGTCACCATGCAGGGTGTCATTGCCATCGCCGCCGGAAATCGTGTTGTTACCCGCGCCACCTGAAATGGTGTCGTTACCCGAGGTTCCTACCAGAGTGTAGGTGGCCGGCTCGGTAATCTGGGCCGGGTTAATTGTGATTCCCAGGTTGGTGTCGCTACGGCCAATGGTCCATGACCCGCTGATGCTAACAATGTCATTGCCACCAGTGGTGTCAGTCAGGTTATCCAGCGAGGTATCAATATCCCCTGCAAGGCGGAATCCGTTTATGTCCTGACCGACGAAAGTCAGGGCGATTGTATCGTTACCAGTACCGCCACGAACCAGAGCTGCGCCATCACGGTCAATAATCGTATCGCTACCGGCGCCGCCATCAAGAATATCGCCGTAACCGGCGCCACCGTCGATGTAGTCGTCTCCGGCAGAGGTCCAGATTACGTCATTGCCACTGCCGCCCATAACTGTAATGCTGCCATAGGTAAAGCGGTCGCTGGTCAGGTCAATAACGTCATTACCGGCACCGGCATCAATAATCTCGATGGATGTGAAACGCGGGGTGCTGTTGGGGCCGCTGGAGTAGGGGTCGTCCAGGAAAATGGCATCATTGCCTGAACCCATAAGCAGCTGGTCGGTACCGTCACCGCCGTCAAAAGCGTCATAGCTACGGTTGTAGCCGTTGATATCCACTTGTTGGCCAGTGACCGTGTTACGGGCGGACCAGCCGCTTGTCCATAGGGCGTCTGCGCTGTAGACAAGGGTATCGTTGCCAGCGCCGCCGGAAAGAACGTCTGTGCCGACACCGCCATCCAGATAGTCATCGCCGCCACCGCCGATCAGGGTGTCGTTGCCGGCACCGCCAAATGCACGAATGCCCGAGGTCGCGGAAGTGTTAATCAGGGTATCATTGCCACCGTTCAGGTTCACAACTGCGGTCGTGCCGCCAATCCAGGAACCGCGCAGGGTCACAACATCGTTGCCGCCGTTATTGTCGTTCAGGTTGTCCAACGTCGTGTCGCTGTCGCCACTGATGAGCAGGCTGCTAATATCTTGTCCGCTAAAAGTCAGGTCAATGGTGTCATTGCCTGCATCGCCCTGAATGTAGGTAGGGGTAGTCAGGGCGCCATTAAAATAAACAACAATGCTGTCGTTCCCGTCACCGCCGCTCGCAACCTCCACACCATCTTCATCGTCGATCTGGTCGTTGCCGTCATCGCCGTACAGCTTGTCTTTTGCGCCCGTGCCGCCATCAATATTGTCGTTACCCTCGCCACCGCGCAGGGTATCGTCTCCACCCAGACCCTCAATGTGGTCGTTTCCCTTCAAGGCATCAATCACATCGGCATTTTCAGTGCCGACAATGTGATCATTCCCGTTTGAGGGGGTGTTGTTATCTTTGGCCATATCCTTAACCGTCCGTTCTCAGCAAGTGTGTCTGGATGTGCTGCTTGTTTATTTTGGCTTGCCAAACTCATGCCAAATATCCGCACGTATTTATATGTATCAATACAAGCTGTCTACCTAACTTTACTTAACAGTATAGCATAGAACTCCCCATTTATGGGGCCTTTGCATACATTTTTGTAGTTAAAAAAAATTATTTATTTTGATTGTGTTCTGTAAGAACGGCGTGAAGGAGGCCAGGGAAGCGTTGCTCAACGTCTGCGGCACGCAGGCTATTGTAGTGGGAAACCCCACGTTTTTCGGTCTTAATCAGCCCCGCATCGCGCAGGATTTTGAAGTGATAACTGAGCGTGGAAGGCGCCACCCCGTCAGGTGCACAGTTCTGACAGGCCAGTGCTTCGCCTTCGGCGAGCTTGCGGACAATACACAGGCGGATATCATCGCCCAAAGCAGCCAGAATGCTTGGCAGTTGCAGGTCGTCGGTGCGGGGATGGAAAAACTTACTCATATTATTAATCTAATTCAAAGTGTTGGGTTTGAAAAGTCCTTAGTACGAAAATTTTATATTTCAAAAATATTGAAATAATAATTTCCGCATGCTACATCTAATCACACAACCCGATGAGAAAGGATTTCAGGTAATGAGCTTTAAAAATAAAACAGCGATTGTAACTGGCGGCAGCCGTGGTATCGGTGCTGCAATTGTGCTCAAACTGGCAGGCGAGGGGGCAAACGTTCTCTTTACGTACTCCAAATCCGCCCAGCAGGCAGAAGAAACCGTCCAGCGTGCCAAAGGTCTGAGCGGTAAGGTAGTGGCTATTCAGGCCGATGCCCGCAAGCCCGAAGATATGGGCGCCGTTGTGGAGAAAGCCATGGCCGAGTTTGGCCGTCTGGACATTCTGGTCAACAACGCAGGCGTGTTCAATATGAAGCCGTTTGCTGAGACGACACTGGATGAGTTTACCAACGATCTGAACGTCAACCTGAAGAGCGCCATTACACTCAGCCATGCAGCCGCCGAAAAAATGAAAACAGGTGGCCGTATCATCAACATCAGCAGCATTATCGGCGAACGTGCCATTATGCCGGGCCTGACTGTTTATACGACGACCAAGTTTGCCCTGACCGGCTTTACCCGCAGCTTGGCTTGGGATATGGGTGCACGCGGCATTACAGTGAACACGGTTCAGCCCGGACCGGTTGATACCGAAATGAATCCGGCTGACAGTGGCTCGGGCATGGAGAAAATGACTGCGCTTGGCCGTTATGGCAAGCCGGAAGAAGTTGCCGCTGCTGTTGCCTTTTTGGCAAGTGACAGTGCCAGCTACATCACGGGTACAACCCTGAACGTAGATGGTGGTGCAAACGCCTAAGGCCTTGCAGGCACGTCAAATGCCCGCGGCTGGCCGCGGGCATTTTTGCATTTATAGCACTTGTTTTTTAACGGCACTGTGTGTAAAACCGTCGGTGGAGTTGTGGCCGAGAGGTTTAAGGCGCCGGTCTCGAAAACCGGTTGGCGGAAACGCCTCGCGGGTTCGAATCCCGCCGACTCCGCCATAAACCAGAACCCCCGCCACGGTGGGGGTTCTGGTTTATGGCAGAAACGCGAGAACCCGCGAGGAGCGGGTTCGACAAAAGTGATAGTACGTCACTTTTGGAGCGCGAGCCTTGCGAGCGACCCGAAGGGCAGGCGGGCAGCAGGCCGCCTGTCAATCCTGTTGGTTAGAAGCCGCCTGATGTCTGGGTCCGTGATTCTGGTAGTGTTTTTGTGCCAAGCCTGTAGGAATAGCAATGAGTACCAGAGTTAGGCCATATAACCACCAGCCGGTTTTTGGCTTATGGCATATGAAGGCGATTGAACCTAGTGCCAGAAGAACCGGTACTCCTGTGTAGAAAAGCGATGAAAAGCCGGTAAGGCTTGGAATATAAAATGCATAAATCAGTATGCAGACAAGCTTTATCCATAGCCAAAGCACAACCAAGGTAACGCCGGATAGCAGCCATACAATATGACGCATTAGCGGCCCCCCTTCTTATCCGAATACATCCCTTTATCGGCCATATGCAGGAGCTCATCGGCATCTGTACCGTGGTGGGGGGTGCTGGCCATGCCGATGCTCGCAGAGACATCCAGCGGCTGGCCGATATCTGCGAACATGAAGGGGGCAGCAATGACCTCCAGCAGCTTGTTGGCCTTTTGGCTCGCTTTTGTGTGGGGAACGCCTTTGAGGAGGATGCAGAACTCATCCCCGCCCAGTCGGGTGATGGCCGCCTGTGGCGCAAAGTCACGCAGACGGTCGGCCACCCCTTTAAGGATACGGTCACCGGCCTCGTGCCCGTAAGTGTCGTTAATGGGTTTGAACTTGTTCAGGTCGATATAGAACAATGTATGAACTTGACCACTGGTGCAGGCGCCGCGCAGGGCGGTCATGAATCCGGCGCGGTTGAGAAGCCCGGTCAGGGGGTCGGCCTGCGCCACCTTCGCGCGGTAAGCACGTGTGACCTGCTGCATCACCTCGGGCCGGAAGGCAACGACACGCTGTGCGTCGTTCAGGAACACATCAATAACCGAACGGGGCACGCCCAGAAGCTCGGCAGATTGCTTGATGTTGTGACCTGTATGCTCCAGCGTGGCGGCAATCATGTCACGGCTGTCATCAACAGCTGCCGGGTCCTGAGCTGCGTAAACTACGTAGGCCTCCCAGTCCTTGGCTTTCTCGGTTCGGCGCATTTTACTCAGCGCCATGACAACGCCGCCAAGGGTAATGATGACACCGGCGGCAAAGTCGGCCTCGCTCAGGGTTGTCAGCTCCAGCCCGGTCAGCGGGCGGGTGAGGCTCTCCCAGAACCATGTGGCTACCGAAGACAGGGAAGTGACGGCGAGGAAGTTCTCCGCTTTAATCAGGTGTGAGCTGGAGAACTCGAACAGGCGCAGTGGTGCAATAAGTACCATGCCGGCACCCAGTCCTGCCAGAATGCTGGGCGCATGGTGGAAATCTGCCAGCGAGGGGAAGGGGGCCAGCAGTGGAATCGGATGCGTTGACGCATTTTTCACCATGGCCAGGCCGAACATGATGGTCAGGAACAGGCCGCTGATAACAAACATCACAAACCCGACAACGCGGCATTTGGCCTTGGGGCTGTTATCCATAACGGCGGCTTTGGCATGCGGGCGGTGGAACTCCGCCACAAAAACGCGCGCGGCCTGAAAAAAGCCGGACAGGGCCATCAGCACATAGATGGTGACGTGGTCGGCGTTGGGAATATCGCTCATCACCAGTGCAATGCCTGCAAGAATCAGCAATGTCCCTGTTATCTGCCCCTTGTTGGGTGTTCGTGCCAGAAACAGCCAACTCGCAAACAGGCTGAAAACCAGACTGCATCGTTGCAGCAGACTACCCTCGGTCGAGGTGATGATGGCAAACAGGCTGAGCGAAAGAATATAGCTGAACAGCAGAATAATGCCGTACATCCATGTATCCAGACTGCGCATGGTTTCCCGCGCCAGCGGACCGCGCCCGCCAATCAACAACAGCACAAGGGCGCTGCTGGTGAAGGCCGAGCATGAGTAGACCAGTGTATTGGCGTGCAGGGCGTGGGCGGCATAACGGATCATGACGTTGTTGAGACCCCAGAGAATGAGGACGGTAAAAAACGCCTGTGCCCAGCCGATGTTGATGTCGCGCGCTGTGGTCATTGGTGGCCTCCCCACAGGGCCATGCCCAGCAACAAAAGGTTCATGGCTGCGCACAGCCCAACTGTTGTCAGCCAGACGCGGCGCTGTTGGCGAACCTCCATCAGGCGGGCCAGTTCGTCGCGGCGTCGCTCCTTGTCAATAAAGGCGCGCAGGTCGCTGGCTTTATAGAGGACTTCGTCCGGGACCGGTTTGTTTTTGCGGCGTTCTGCGGTCATTAGGCTACATCTTTGTTTTTATTGTCGAACCTCTTATGCAGACTAACAAAAAAAGCCCCCTTGCGGGGGCTTTATTCTTGCTGGCGGCTTAGCCGAAGTGCTTACGGCAGAGCCAGACGATCCAGAGGTTGGCAACCCCCACCAGTGCAAAGATGTGCAGCAGGTTGAGGCCGACGGCCAGCAGGCCCATCACTGCGATCGCCGACGCCACCATGAACAGGGCGTTGACGACGTTGTTGGCCGCGATGGTGCGGGCAGTTTCGCTCTTCTCGCTGTCATGCTGGAGCACGACATACAGCGGAACGATGAAGATACCGCCGCAGATGGCGATACCGATCAGATTGGCCAGCACGAGCCAGTGCAGCAACCCGCCGCCGAGGAAGGCAAGGATGCTCTGTTCCGCACCGGCGCTTGCCGGCAGGCAGAATACCGATGCACAGAAACCGAGCGTAAACACCGTCAGACCCAGCGCGCCTTTCCAGACGAACGAGGTACGCGGGTGACCGCCGGAGAGCTTGTTGCAGAGCATGGAGCCGACCCCGATGCCGACCGAAAAGGCCGCCAGCAGCAGCGTGACTACCTGCTCGTTACCGCCTAGGAAGTCCTTTGTCAGGGGCGGGAACTGGCCCAGGAAGGTGGCACCCACCAGCCAGAACCACGAGATGGCGACGATGGCCATGAACACGCGCTTGTTAACGGTGCTCGCCTTCATAACGCGGAAGGTCTCGGTGACAAAGTTGGGCGAGATGACCAGATCCGCCGAGCGCTGATCCTCCCGAATGGGGGGGATGAAGCAGCTGGCAATCCAGCCGAGCACGGCCACGGTGATGACGATACCGGCAACGATGACGGGACCGTTCGGCTCCAGCATGACCAGCAGGCCACCGGCAATGGTGCCGAGGAGGATGGACAGGAATGTTCCCGTCTCGATGAGGGCATTACCGCCCATCAACTCGTCCTCCGACAAATGGTCGGGCAGGATGCCGTACTTCAGCGGGCCGAACAGGGCGGACTGTGCGCCCATCAGGAACAGCAGGCTCATCAGCACCCAGAGGTTGCTGGTGTAAAAGCCCACCGCCGCCGTGGTCATGACGATGACTTCCAGTATCTTTGTCGCGCGGATGAGACGCGCCTTCTCGAACTTGTCGGCCATCTGGCCGGCGGTCGCCGAGAACAGGAAGAATGGCAGGATGAAGATGCCGGATGCCAGTGCCACCATGCTCACCACCGCATCGGCGCTCAGGCCGAAGGCGGCGTACTTGAAGGTGACCATCAGCAGCAGGGCATTCTTGAAAACGTTGTCGTTGAAGGCACCCAGAAACTGGGTGAGGAACAACGGCAGGAAGCGCCGTTTTCCCAACAGGGAGTATTGGCTGTGTGCCATGGGCAGGGTCCTTGTTATCTAAAAGGGAACAAGTACATCTTGAAGGGGCAATATAGGCATAGGGGCTAGGGTGTGGCAAAGAAAAAATGCCCCGCGGTCAGCGGGGCAGGGGAAGTTAGTTGGCAATCGCGTAGAGGTCTTCAAGCTCTTCGTTCTGATTGCGTATCTCGGGGAAGTTGCCTTTTTCCATTGCTTTGAGCACTTTGCGGGCAATGGAGGGCTTAATGTCGTGGTCGTTTTTCAAAACGTCCAGAATGTCACGCATTTCGGCGCGGCTCTCGTCGATGGCACGTTGAACGCTCAGGGCTTGTTTGAGGTATTCCTTGACCTTGCGGCGATCTTCATCGGTGACAATGCTCATAGGCATGGCGGCTTTATCCTTAATTCTTTTTGAGGGAACAGCGCAAAAAAAAATGGTCGGAACGAGAGGATTTGAACCTCCGACCCCTTCACCCCCAGCGAAGTGCGCTACCAGGCTGCGCTACGTTCCGACTGTGGGGCATTGTAACCATCGCGCGCAGAATTGCAAGCGCCCAACAAAAAAAATACAAGGCGTTATAAATGGCGGGGAATCTGGTGTATTGTGGGGCCGTAAGTCATTAATTCCGGGAGCAGATCCATGCCGTTCACGCGTGAAGAAATTGTACAAAAACTCCTTAGTATTGGTCAGGAAGCTGTCAAACTGGCCACCGATTCCAAGCTGCGTGCGCAGGTCACCATAAAGCCGGATAATTCGGTGCTAACGGCAACTGACCTTGCCATTGCCAAGCTGACGCATCTGCATCTGGCCGACTGGATAAAAAGCGGCGAGCACCTGCTGGTTGACGAGGAAGACCCCAAAAAGTATGGCTACTTCAGCGACGCCGCAGTGGATAAAGCCACCTACGTCTGGAGCATTGATCCGATTGACGGAACACGTAACTACGCGGCGGGGCTACCTGTATATGGCGTAAGTATCGGGGTCCTGAAAAACCGCAAACCATGGCTCGGGATGGTGATTATGCCCCACATGGAAGAAATGTACTTCTGTGACGGTGAGCAGACCTGGTACATCACCGCACCGTTCACACCGCAGGAGCAGCGGCATGCCCTTAAACCAGCGGGCACTGCCAAGATTGATGATGCTACGATTGTGGTCACCAACGAGGCATTCCAGAAAAAATGGCGCTTCAATGTGGCCCAGAGCATCATCCTCGGTGCCAGCGTAGTGGACTTGTGCTGGGTTGCCCACAGCCGGGCACTGGCAACACCTTTCAAAGGCCGCCTGTGGGATTTTGCCGGCCCGTGGGCAGTGCTGCAGGGCATGGGCATGGAGATGCGCCACATAGAAACGGGCAAGGTGATGGACAGCCTTGACCTGAGCCTGTTTGTCGACAGTGAGGATGACCCGTGGCTATTGCGGGATTTCCACCTTGTTGCGCCAAAGGGAATGTATACAGAAATCGTTGAAAAATACCTGACCAGAGTCTAAATTGCCCCCAGCAGCTAAAAAGGGGGCGCAAATGAGCAAAGCACTGGTGGTTCTTTCCGGCGGGCAGGACAGTACAACCTGCCTGTTCTGGGCGCTGGAGAAATACGACAGCGTAAGCGCGCTAACCTTTAACTATAACCAGCGCCACAAAATCGAGCTGGAAAGCGCGACCAAAATTGCAAAGCTTGCCGGTGTGCCGCATCGGATTGTGGACATGGGGCCGATTTTTGGCGGCGTAAGCCCATTAACAAACTACGACCATGAGGTCGAGGAGTACACCGACGCCGAAAGCCTGCCCGGCGGGCTGGAGAATACCTTCGTCCCGGGGCGGAATATCCTGTTTTTGACGGTGGCGGGGTCCCAAGCCTATGTGGACGGGGCCGACAGTATTATTCTGGGCGTGTCGGAAGAAGACTTTGGTGGTTACCCCGACTGCCGCGAGGATTTTATCCGCAAGATGGAAGCTGCGCTTGCCAGCGGGCTGGATAAGCCGATTAAGATTGAAACGCCACTGGTGCACCTGAACAAAAAGCAGACGGTAGAGCTGGCCCAGTCACTGCTCGGTTGCATGGAGGCTTTGGCCTTCAGCCATACCTGCTATAACGGGGCGGTGCCGCCGTGCGGTACGTGCCATGCCTGCCTGTTACGCGCACGCGGCTTTGCGCAGGCTGCTGTGCCTGACCCGCTTGTTGAACGCCTGAAAAACGAGACCGCCGCATGAGCCAACCCATCACCGCTGTCCGCCGTATCCAGTTCTGTGCAGGCCACCGTGTGTGGCAGCACGAAAGCAAGTGCAACAACCTGCATGGCCACAACTACGTGGCGTTTTTCCATGCACAGGCGGATGACGGGCTCGACGACCTCGGCCGCGTCATCGACTTTTCTGTGCTCAAAGCCAAGCTCGGCGGCTGGGTGGATGCCCACTGGGACCACGGTTTTATTCACCATGCCGACGATGCGCAGACCATCGCAGCGCTGGCCGCGGTACCGGGGCAGAAAACCTTTGCCCTGCCCAATAACCCGACGGCAGAGAACATGGCCGACTATCTTCTGCGCGTCGTAGGGCCTGCACAATTGGCGGGAACTGGCGTTGTGCTGACCAAAGTCGTTCTGTGGGAAACAGAAAACTGTTTTGTGGAAGTCGCCCTGTAGATGTTCGGCAAAAACCCCGCCCGTGCACAAGAACATACCGACGGCCTACAGCTGTGGGTGCAGGAAGTTTTTTATACCTTGCAGGGCGAGGGGCCGTTTATCGGCCAGCCTGCTGTTTTTGTGCGACTCGCCGGGTGTAATCTGGTCTGCACATGGTGCGATACGGAGTTCGAATCCTCCACATGGCGGCCATCACTGGATGAGCTGCTGCTGGATATAGACGCCAAGCGTCAGGCCGGGTGCGACCTGGTGGTGCTGACCGGGGGAGAGCCTTTCCGCCAGAACGTCGTGCCGTTGATTCAGGCGCTGCTGGCCAAAGGCATGCGGGTACAGTTCGAGACCAATGGCTCCCTATGGCTGGACGATATGCCGCTGGACGATAACCTGTTCATCATCTGCAGCCCCAAAACCAAAAATCTGCATGACGATATTCTGCCGCGCATCAGCGCCTACAAATACGTACTGGCCGCGGGCGAAGTGGATGCGGATGATGGCCTGCCCGTCACCAGTACGCAAAAGGTCGGGCAGGCCTGCCGTCTGGCCCGCCCCGTCGGCGATGTGCCGGTGTACGTGAGCCCGCGGGACGACTACGACACGCATAAGAACGCCGCAAATATGGCCCTGTGCCGGGATGTGGCGCTAAAACACGGCTACCGGATGACGATTCAACTGCATAAGATGATAGGTGTGGCATGACTGAGCCCGTACAACTGCACGCGATGACAACAGACGACGCCCGTAACAAAGAGCTTGAGCGCCTGTTTCGGCGGTTTTTGGAAATCGTCGAGCCTGAATCCGGCCGTCAAGGGCTGGCCGAAACGCCGCAACGCATGGCCAAAGCGTGGGGAGAATGGACCGCTGGCTATGCAGAGGACCCAGCCGACATTTTAAAGACCTTTGACGACGGCGCTGAGAACGTAGATGAAATGGTGCTGGTGCGGGATATTCCTGTCTACTCACACTGCGAGCATCATCTGGCGCCGATTATCGGCGTGGCCCATGTTGCGTATATCCCGAGCGGCAAAATTGTGGGCTTGTCCAAGCTCGCGCGGTTGGTAAACGTGTATGCCCGCCGCCTGCAGGTACAGGAGCGCCTGACCAACCAGATCGCCGACGCGTTGAATGACAACTTGTCGCCGCTCGGGGTGGGGGTTATCCTGAAATGCCGCCATATGTGCATGGAATCGCGGGGCATTCGCACACCGGGTGCGCTGACCGTTACCAGTGCCCTGCGCGGCTGTGTGAAAGACGAGCCGGACTGCCGTGCCGAATTTTTGGAACTTTGCCGATGAGCCAGGAACAGCTTGCCGCCATTCTTGCCCGGAACGAACGGGTTGAGGCGGACAAAGCGTGGGAAACATCCTACACGCGGCGCGGCTGTATTATGCTGATAACCTACTTAAGTGCGTGTACTATTTTATGGGTGATTGGCGTGCCAAACTGGTATGCGGGTGCGGTTGTACCAGTGGCGGGCTTTTGGCTGTCTACCCTTGGGTTGCCATGGCTGCAGCAGCGGTGGATGCGGCGCTATATCGATAAAAGGAACAAAAAATGACGGCAGGTAAAAAACAAGATTTTAAACATCTGGGCAGTGTATCAACCAGCTATTGCACAACAGGGCCGGATGCTGGCCTGCTGGAAAGCTTTGACAATCCCTTCTGGGACAAACAGCAAAACCCCAATGGCGTGACGGGCACCTTGCATATCGAGGTGCCGGAGTTTACCAGCCTGTGCCCGATTACCGGCCAGCCCGACTATGCCACTATTGTGATTGACTACCTGCCGCGCGCCAAATGTGTGGAGAGCAAATCCCTCAAGCTGTACATGGTCAGCTTCCGCAACGCGGGGGAGTTTCACGAGGCCTGCGTCAACCGCATCGCCAACGACCTGATTGCCCTGCTTGACCCCGAATACCTGATGGTGGAAGGGCGCTTTACGCCACGTGGTGGTATCCCGTTCTGGCCCACGGCCGAGTACTTTAAGAGCGGCGAGAAGACCATCGGTTTTCTGGCTGGCCAGCAGGCCCGTGCAACCCGCGGGGTAGGGAGCAAAAAGTAACCATGCCTTTGCGCCGCGTCCTGCCGAGCGACCATTTACTGCTGGATATCAAATATGCGACAGCAGACAACTTTACCGGTCAGCCTGTTTATAAAAAACCGCTGTGTTTTATCCATGCCGATGCGTATGAACCGTTGATGGCGGCCGTTCGTGCGGCGGCCGCGCAGGGCTTAAAGGTGAAGGTGTTCGACGCCTTTCGCCCGCAGGAAGCTCAGGAGCTCTTCTGGGCCCATACGCCGGACCCTGATTTTCTGGCGCCGCCGGAAAAGGGCTCCAACCACTCCCGCGGCGTGGCTGTGGACCTGACACTCTGTGACGCACAGGGCAACGAACTGGATATGGGCACGGCGTTTGACGCTTTTACGCCCCTGTCGTTCCATGCGGCGGAGGGCGTGCCCGATCATGCCAAACGCAACCGCCAGACGTTGCTGACCATTATGCAAGGCGCCGGCTGGGTGATGAACCCCAAAGAGTGGTGGCACTACCAGCTACCGGACGCCAAACGGTACACCGTTCTGCGGGACAGGGACCTGACAGAGCACATGATGTAAAAACACCCCGCTGTTGCGGGGTGTTTGCATGTGGCGCCTGTCACACTAGAAGCCGAAGATCTTGCTCACAGTTTGTACCGGGCCCAGAGGCTGGAGCTTCTGCTCGTACTCGTTTACCTCAGGTACACCGTTCCAGGCTTTGAACACGACCACGTCATCCACAATGGCGATGGCGGCGTCGGCCCGCCAGCCCTCGATGCGTGTCTCCTGTTTGAAGCCCAGCAGGTCAAGAGCCACGTTACCGACACGTTTCTTGGTAATGTTCTCCAACTGGATGTAGATCACGTCACACTTCTCGCCGGCGCTGATACATTTTTGCAGACCTTCCGGCAATTTATTCTGGGTGGTTGCCGCGTTGTAGCGGTTCAGAATCTCTGGCATGGACAGCAGGCGGATGTTGCCACTGCCTTTCGGGTCATAACCGATTTCGGCCAGTTGATCGCGTTTGGTTTCGTTAGTGACAATCTTCTCAAAAGCGTCGCTGGCTTCTTTGTAGGTTTTCCAGCTTGTTTCTGTCCGTTTAATCTCACTCGGCAGCACACTTGCGCAGCCTGTTATTGTGGTGGCTATCATAGCCAGAATCAGCATCTTGCTGGTAAGGGTACGCATGCGTAACTCCTTTTTTAAGTTGAACGGCAAACAATGGTTACCTACATAACTTATTATGGCCCTTAACCCGCTAGTATCAAGGCAGAGCGCGGGTTTTAGCAGTGCGCCGCAACAAAAAATCCGCCCCATAGGGGCGGATTTTGTTTTTGGCGTGCATCAGGGCTTGACTGTAAGGGTCGACCCGCTTGCGGCAACAACCTTTACAGTTGCGCCTACAGCAACCTCATTCACATCGGCATCTTCTGCCAGCAAGGCGCGCATGGTTGTGCCCGACCAGCGGACACTACCGCGCTTGCCTTTGACCAGCGGAGCCTCTGTCACTTCAGCCGTTGTGCCAATCACATCGCTATAGTTGCCGCGCCCTTGATACAAGGATTTCAAAGCTTTCCAAAGGGCCACACCACTGACGACGGTCACACTGAAGAACACCGTGAAAGCCATCATGGGTGTGCTGTCCACCCAGCCCATATGCAAGCACACGGCAGCAGCCAGTGCACCCAAGGCGGCGAAGATAAAACCAATCGCGGGGATGGCAAAAATCTCTACCGCTGCAAACAGCGCTGCGAGCATCAGCCACGTCTGCGGCCAGATGAATAGATCAGGCGAAGTCAGGAATGTAGCATCCATTTATTTGGCTCCTTTGGCCGCTTTGTCATCACCGCGCAGAATACGGCCGGCATCACCGGTACGAACGGCGTTGAAAGTTGTCAGCGCCTGCGTGACCAGGCTGTTCACATCACCAGTGTTGGTGGGCAGCATAATCACGGTGCCGGCACGCATACCGGATTGGAAGGCATCCACGTACTTCTCGGCAATCTGTTGGGCAACCGCACCGTCACCGCCTTTGGCGCTGATGGCTTCCGCAATTTTACGGATACCGTCGGCACGGGCTTCGGCCACGGCGCGAATGGCGTTGGCTTCGCCCTCGGCGATGTTGATTTGCTCGAGTTTTTCACCTTCGGAGCGCAGGACCTGTTCCTGGCGGGCGGCTTCCGCCATATTGATTTGCGCCTGGCGTTTGCCTTCGGAGTCCAGAATCAGCGCACGCTTTTCACGTTCCGCAGCAACCTGCAACTCCATGGCTTTCAGAATGGTGGCAGGGGGCTGGATGTCTTTAATCTCGTAGCGCAGGCATTGTACGCCCCACGAATCGGCAGCCTCGTTGATAGCTTTGACGATAGATACGTTCAGGTGTTCGCGCTCTTCAAACGTTTTATCCAGACCAATTTTACCGATTTCGGAACGCATGGTGGTTTGCGCCAGCTGCATGATGCCGAAGCGCATGTCCTCAATACCGTAAGAGGCTTTTACCGGGTCGATGATTTTGATGTAAACGATACCGTCAATCTCAAGCTTTACGTTGTCCTGCGTAATGGCGGACTGGGCGGCAACATCAACAGCAACTTCCTTAAGGGAGTGGATGTACGAAACACGGTCGATGAACGGGATGATAAAGTGCAAACCGCCGGACAGGGTGCGGTCATAGCGGCCAAGACGCTCCACGATATAGGCATAGTTCTGGGGGACAATCTTGATGCCTTTCCACATGGCCAGGGCGGCAATGAGGGTGAGGGTGACGGGGAACATTTCTCCGAACATCACGTGAAAGGGATTCATGGCGACTCCGTTACTTTTATGTTGTTTTGCCGCTTATCTTAACGGGGCAGGAGCAAGGGGACAATAAAATACAGCCGCCCCCCGAAGGGAGCGGCTGTCTGCGCTTTACGACACGCTGCCCGTGCCTGCCAGAAGCAGGATCACGATGAACGCGAAGTGGGTGAGGTTGTGTGCCTCCTGGTCCGCTCCCAAAGCCCACCAGAAATAGGGCTGGCTGGGGTTGAACCGTCCGCCGATGGACGGACAGGCTTTGATGCGGTCAACGGTGAAGTGAATCACCATATCGACGGCACCGAGCCAGATGAAGGCCGGGTTGGCAATCGCGCAAATCAGCGCCGTGGCCGCCCCGTGGATACCCGCATGAACAACAAGCGGGGAAAACCACTGAGTCGCCTTGCCTTTGCCCAACGCCATCCAGGTCGTCTGCAACGGGTAGTCGCAGAGGAACTGTTTGGCACGGAAGGCCAGATACAGGGCGATAATGGTCACAAGATTCACCTGCACATCAAGAAGCTCCAACATGGGTAGCATCCTTTCAAGGCTGAGGTGTTCCCGGACAATTGAGAACATTTGGTCCTAATATGGAGGATTGGATATGAAAAGGTAGATTATGAGTGATACATAAAACGGTATATGTGACCGAATGCCCCACTTTTCAATGCATTAAAAAAGCCACCCTTCGGAAAGGGTGGCTTATCGTTTGTGGAGGTATCAGTCAGCCAGAACGACGACGAGGCGCTGCTCGTGGTCGCGGCCGGTCACCTTCACGCGCGTGCCGGACGGCACGGTCGTGACGCTGAGGTCCTTGGCCAGCACCGCAGACATGCGCACGTCATGGATGCGGATGGTGCCGCCCTGCACGGTCAGCGACTCGCTGACGACGGTGCCGGTGTCACCGATGAAGCCGACCAGGCCTTCTTCCTCGTCCGTGGTCTTCCGCCCGATGTAGAACTTCTTGAGCGGGAACCACAGCAACGCGGCCGAGGCCAGCGTGCCGAGGGTAAAGCCGAGCGCGATGCCCGGGAAGGTGGTGGTCAGGCCGTAGTGGACCAGGAACATGGTGATGAAGCTGCCCGCGGCCAGGAAGCCGGCCACGAAGCCGGCAGTCCCCAGCTCGATGAGGGCGAAAACCACCACCAGCGCACCCCAGAGAAGGGGATTGGTGAGGATCTCGGTCATGGCGAGGTCTCCGTTAGAGGGTCAGAGGGAAGGCAGAGAGGCGGCTTTGCAGCCGCCTCTCCAACACTTGGCTTAGGACTTGGCGCTGTCGGAGCCCTTGGCACCGTCGGCGGTCTTGGCGACAGCCGGCGAAACCGCAGCAGCGACGGCCAGCGCCTCGGCGACGATGTCGGCAGCACCGGCGGCGCCCTTGCTGCCGTCCTTCAGGACGACAGTGGACTCCTTGCCGATGACTTCCTGTGCGGCGATGGCGCGCTTGGCGAGATCGAACTGCACAGCCTTTTCGCCTTCGGGGCTGGAAGCGGCCTTACCGACCGTCGTGAGGGCCTCGGCCTGTGCCTTGGCTTCGATCTCGACGGCCTTCGCGCGGCCCGTGGCTTCGTTCGTCAGGCGGATGGTTTCCGCCTCCGACTCGAGCTCGGCCTCACGCTTCTTGCCTTCGGCGACCGTGATACGCGCGGTCTTGTCGGCGTCGGCGCGCTTGATGGTCTCGCGCGCTTCACGCTCGGCACGGGCCTGGCGCTTCATGTCCTCGATCATGTCCTCGGGCGGACGGATGTCGTTGATCTCGTAGCGCTTGACGACCACACCCCACGGCTTGGCCGCGGCGTTGACGGCGTCGACGACGGCGTCGTTGATCTTCTGGCGCTCGGAGAGCGTCTGGTCCAGCGTCATGGTACCGATCTGGGCACGCATGGTGGTCTGGGCCAGCTCGATGACCGACTTGATCGGGTCCTGCGAGCCGTAGGAGGCCAGCTTGGAATCGACCAGCTGGACATACAGCACGCCGTCGATGATGACGCGGATGTTGTCCTCGGTCGTGGCGGACTGCTCCGGCACATCGGTCGGCGCTTCGCGCATGTCCCACTTGTAGGCCACGCTGTCGATGTACGGGACGATGATGTTCAGGCCGCCCTTGATGGTGGAGGTGTAGCGGCCGAAGCGCTCCACGATCCACTCTTCGTTCTGCGGAACCTGCCGGATGCCCTTGAGCACGCCGATGAGCAGGAACAGACCGACCGCCAGCAGCGCGATGGTCCCGAAGGGAATGTCGAATCCGAACATGTTCGGTTTCCTCTTTGAGATAGGGTGAAAAAATATAAGGGGGGTAACAGAATCAGGGAACGTAAACGGTGTGCAAGCGATGTTTCGTTTTGTCTGTCTTGCAGGGGTGTTTGTATACAAAAAGCCCGCGCTATGCAATAAATATCGGAAAAAATCGGCAACGATAATCGCTTGCATTCCGGGGTGGCTGGGGGTCAAATGGAGCGCTGTAAAAAGAGGGAACTTTACGCATTGAATCGCCAGAATAATTTTGACCTGCTGCGTTTATTTGCAGCCTTGCAGGTTGTTTATTTTCATGCCATGGAACACCTGCATCTTGGTAGTCACGACAGCAGCCTCTTCAACAAGATTTTTGCCCAGTTCCCGGGTGTCCCAATCTTTTTTGTTATCAGCGGTTTCCTGATTACGGATTCCTATTTGCGTAATAGGCAAACCGTTGGTCAGTATTTGCGTAACCGTGCCTTGCGGATTTTCCGGGCGCTGATTGTTTGCACCTGTTTAACAACACTGATGTTGGGGCTGTTGGGCTTTTTACCGGCCGACTGGCGCGTAGGCGCTTGGTTTGTCGGGCAAATAACTGTTCTGCCGATTTATAACCCGGTGTTCTTGAGGGATTTTGGTGTGGGTGACCCCAATGGGGCCTTGTGGACGATACCCGTAGAGATGCAGTTCTATCTGTTCATTCCCATTGTCTTTGCGCTGATGTATGGCGTGCTTGGTGAAAAGAAACGCAGCCACCTGCTGGCATTAACAGGGGCGTTGCTGGTGTCATTTGGCGTGTACACATGGTTTATGGCGGCTGACCGCACGCCTTTGTGGATGCAGGTTTTCTATATCACTATCTTCCCGCACTTGTGGCTGTTTTTGTTGGGGGCTTGTGCTCAGGTCGGCTGGCAGTGGGTGCAGCCATTCATTCAGGGCAAGGTGGTGTATTGGCTCGTGTTCTATGCGGCTATATGCATGGCTAAAGCATATACACCTATAGGTGATTTGGGTGTGCTTCTGGCACATGTCGGGTTGGCTGGTTGCGTTCTTTCTGCAGCGTTCAGCCTCCCGTGGCTGGCGCACAAACTGCTCGGCAAAACGGATATTTCGTACGGTGTGTACCTCTACCACATGCCGGTGATGAACCTGTTTGTTGAACTGGGCAAAACGGGCAGTTGGCTGAGCATGGTAGCCGTGACCGGATTGTCGGTTATTCTTGCCGGCGCATCATGGGCGTTTATCGAGAAACCCGCGCTTTCCCTCAAGAAGCGAAAGACAGCCTTTGCACCTGTATCTGCTTTACGTTAAACTTGCTCCCGTTCGAACAAAGATAATAAAGGACAGCTCCCCCTATGAAAATTGGTGTGCTGAAACAGACTGCCGCGGGTGAAACCCGCGTCGCCATGACGCCGGACAGTATTAAACGCCTGATGGATAAGTGCCCCGGTGTGGAGATTGTTGTCGAAAAAGGCGCCGGTGACGGTGCTTTTATTGCAGATGACGCTTTTAAAGGTGTGGGTGCCAAGGTAGGTACCACCAAACAGGCTTGGGAAGCGGACGTTGTCCTGACCATTCACCCGCCCAAAGAGGCGGAGGTGAAAAATCTTAAAAAAGGTGCCCTGCTGATAGGTCTGCTTGACCCTCATGGAAGTGCGAAGCTGTTTGCAGCCCTCGCAAAGGCTGGCGTTAACGCGGCCTCTCTGGAGCTGATTCCGCGCACGTCCCGGGCGCAGGCCATGGATGTCCTGTCCAGCCAAGCCAACATTGGCGGGTATCGTGCCGTGTTGGAAGCTGCGACGCACCTGCCTAAGTTTTTCCCTATGATGATGACAGCGGCAGGCAGTGCCAAAGCCGCTAAAGTGATTGTACTGGGGGCAGGGGTGGCAGGTTTGCAGGCTATTGCAACAGCACGCCGCTTGGGTGCGATTGTAGAAGCCTTTGATGTGCGCCCCGAAGTGAAGGAGCAGATTGAATCCCTTGGTGCCAAGTTCATCGATATCGACCTTGGTGAAACAGGGGCAGGCAGCGGCGGTTATGCCAAAGAACTTTCCGCAGATGCCAAGAAGAAACAGCAAGCAGCCCTGCAAGAGCGCCTTAAAGGCGCAGATGCCGTTATTACAACTGCATTGATTCCCGGCCGTCCTGCACCCGTGCTGGTAACCGCAGATACCGTTAAAGGTATGGTGTCTGGCAGCGTGATTGTGGATATGGCGGCTGCAAATGGCGGTAACTGCGAGCTGAGCAAAGCCAATAAAGTGGTTGTGGAACACGGTGTGACGATTATCGGCCACACCAATTACCCTGCCATGATGCCGCGTGATGCAAGCTTGTTCTACGGCCGTAACGTCCTGAACTTGCTGCAGCTCCTGCTGAAGGTAGAAGGCAAGGCCAGCACGCTGAATCTGAACCTTGAGGATGACATTGTTGCTGGCTGTCTGGCCGTGCACGATGGCGCTGTCCGTTTTGGAACTAAAAAATAAGGATTGCACGCTATGTCTATGTTTGTAATTGGATTTATGGTTTTTGTGCTGGCGTGCATTATTGGCTATCACGTCATCTGGAACGTTACTCCCGCGCTGCATACGCCCCTGATGGCGGTGACGAATGCGATTAGCGGTATTATTGTTGTGGGCGCTGTTGTGTTGGCGGGGATCACCTTTGACGTGCCAAACGTTGCCGACCAATTACGCCCGCTGATGGCACAGCTCAAAGAGCAGAACCCTGAAAAGTTTGAGGAGTTCCTCAAGTCGGATGACTATGACTACCTCAAAAAACAAATGGACTATGCGGATGACCGGACAGCCAAGCTGAAGAAAAACTACGGGTTCCCCAAGGTTTTGGGTTTTCTGGCTGTTGTACTGGCATCTATCAATATTTTCGGCGGGTTTGTTGTCACGCGCCGGATGCTTGCAATGTACCGTAAGCGCTAAGGTAAGGACGGAAGAACAATGGAAAAGATTTTTGCCCTGCAAGCTGCCTTCGGTACATGGAAGGACACTGTTAACCCGCTCCTGAGCCCCGACCTGTTCGGCGTCATTTATCTTGTCGCGGGTGTATTCTTTATCTTTGGCCTGAAAGGTCTGAGCCATCCATCCACGGCGCGCCGAGGGAACCTGTTGGCCATGGTCGGGATGCTGATTGCAATTATCGCAACGTTTATGCACCCGGATGTAAAAGATTTGACGTGGGTTGTTGGCGGATTGGCTGTCGGTGCGGTGATTGGTATTCCGCTGGCATTGCGGATTCAGATGACGGCCATGC
The DNA here is from genome assembly GCA_016125375.1 of Pseudomonadota bacterium. GTDB lineage: Bacteria > Pseudomonadota > Alphaproteobacteria > UBA1280 > RI-95 > RI-95. The sequence continues at coordinate 160,107 of WGLU01000001.1, forward strand.
CTCAGCTGGTGGCTATTTTGCACAGCTTTGTCGGTCTGGCGGCAGTTCTGGTTGCGGCCGGCATGTTTATGCTGCACGACATGCTGGATCAATCGACGGTTGTCTTGACCTTTGAGGTCTTTATCGGTGCGTTTATCGGCGCGATTACCTTTACAGGCTCTGTGATTGCTTTTGGTAAGTTGCAAGGTATCTTCCGCTCGGCTCCAGTGATTTTCCCGGGCCAGCATTTGCTGAATCTGCTGCTGTTTGTTGTAATGGTCGGTTTTGGCCTCTACTTTGCGTATCCTGCGGAAGGGCATGACCTGCTGACCCAGATGAGCGGTGGCGGCCTGCCCGAGCTTGGCCGTATGACAGCGTTCTGGGTGATGGTCGGTATTGCGTTCCTGCTCGGTATCACGCTGATTATTCCTATCGGTGGCGCGGATATGCCGGTGGTTGTGTCGATGTTGAACTCGTACTCCGGCTGGGCTGCTGCTGCAACCGGCTTTACGCTGGGTAACGTGGCGCTGATTGTGACCGGTGCGCTGGTTGGCTCTTCCGGTGCCATTCTGTCCTACATCATGTGCAAGGCCATGAACCGCTCGTTCATAAGCGTTATTCTGGGCGGCTTCGGTGCCGAAGCCGGGGCAGGTGGCGACCGCGTTTCCGCTGCCGAGAAGGGCATCCGCGAGGCTGCTGTTGACGATGCCGCCTATATGATGGGCGAGGCTGGCAAGGTGATTATTGTCCCGGGATACGGGATGGCGGTTGCACAGGCCCAGCACGCGATTAAAGACATCTACTACGCGCTGACCGAAAAGGGTATCGAGGTGAAGTTTGCCATTCACCCGGTGGCAGGGCGTATGCCTGGCCATATGAACGTGTTGCTGGCAGAAGCTGACGTGCCGTATGACGTGGTCTTTGAGCTGGAAGAAATTAATAACGAGTTTGCTGCTGCCGATGCCGTGTTTGTTGTCGGTGCCAATGACGTGGTGAACCCGGATGCCAAGAACGAGCCTTCCAGCCCGCTCTACGGGATGCCAATTCTGGACGCCTATAAAGCCAAAATGGTGTTTGTAAACAAGCGTTCGCTGAACCCCGGTTATGCTGGGGTGGAGAACAGCCTGTTCTACATGGACAACACCTATCTGGTTTTTGGTGACGCAAAATCTGTCTGCGAGCATTTGGCCGCAGCCATTCGGGGAGCTTAAAGCTGATGCACAAACGCTATATAGCCCTGCGGGAGTTTCACAACGCGTTTCTGTTGCCACTGGATATGCCGTGGCAACAATTCGTGACGGAGCGGGGTGCATTCCGCTATGCCCTGCTGGAAGAAGAGTTTAATGAATGGTTGGAGGCAACCCGCAATGCCGACCGTGTCGAACAGTTGGATGCCCTTGTGGATGTTCAGTACATTGCATTGGGCACACTGGTTGAGTGCGGGGGTATGCCGGATATGGCACGTTATGCTGCAAACCCCATCGGGCAGGAGAGTTTGCCTGCCATGGTTGAGGCTACAAGAGTAGAACAGCTACACGCGCTGGATATGCAGACTTTCAGTGCGCAGCTGATGCACCTGATTGACCGGGTGGAGTTTATCGGTCGCAACCTGCTGTTTGATATGGAAGCCGCCTTTAACGAGGTGCACCGCTCCAATATGGCCAAGCTGGGGCCCGACGGCAAACCGCTGCTCAACGGGATTAACTGCCCGCTCGATAGCAGCAAGCCGGAAGGGAAAGTCCTGAAGCCTGCCGGCTGGACGCCCCCTGTGTTGCATCCGTTTGTTGGTTTGTAAGGGCAAGAAAGAGACGTCTATGCTGAAATGCTGTAAGAACTGGTTAAACCCCTGTGGCGGGGCACTTGATGCCGCCACATTTGCTGTTTATGCCGCAGTTTACTTGATTGTCGCTCCGCTGATTCCTCAGCTGGTTAATGCGCTCTGGGTGGCTTTGCAGTTCTTTGGCATGGACTTTCTGAGCGAGGCTTTTGGTGGCCTGCTGATGTACTACACCATGATCGGTCTGGCAGCAGCTATGCCATTGCTGCTGACGCCGGTTGTCATCCGCCGTTTGCGCACGATGGATAAATCAGCTTTGTGGTCACTACTGTGGCTGCAGTCCTGTATCCTTACGCCAACATTTGTCAGTATTATGGAAGAAAAGCTGGGACTTTACGAAAGCTCCTATGACGAGGGTATCGGCGGCGCATTCTTTTTCCTGACAACAATGGGCAGCCAGCTGGTTGCAGGGATTTTCCTGCTCACCCTGATTTGCGGTTGCTGTGCAAAGAAAGAATGTGCAAATGACTGATATTGTTCTGATTTACAGCACATTTCCATCGGTGGAAGAGGCCCGTAGCATGGCCGAGGATGTGGTCGAGCGTCGTTTGGCTGCCTGCGCCAACATTTTCCCCGGTGTAGAGTCTGTTTACGAATACAACAATGAGTTTGCCAACACCTCGGAAAACGTGGTGATTTTCAAGACCACAAAAACCAAGCAAGAGCAGGCCATCAGCCATATCAAAGAGTTCCATCCGTACGAGGAGCCTGCGCTGATGGTGGTGCCTGTTACCGGTGGTGATACGGCCTATCTGAACTGGATTACCCGTCAAACAGCTTAAGCGTTGTAAAATTTCGCTTAACTGTGTCGTTTTTTTAGCAATACGCCTTGAAATAGCACCCGCAAGACATTACAACGAGGGCGTTGTAAGTCTTATACGCCCGCGTGCGGGTGTTGCCTTTTCCATCTTTTCCCTATCGTCTTTTTTATGGCCCGCATCTGGGCCTTCAACCTGAGAAGGAAAGCACATGCTGTCCATTCCTCACTTCCCGTTGGAGCTCCTGCTCTGGACGCTCTTCATCGGGGCCATCACCTACTGGAGCGTGCGCAACACGTTCAAGGGCATCAACATCCCGCGTCTGAACCTGAAGCCGTACTTCGGCATCGGCTGGCTCGTCAACAAGCTGGTCAACGTGCCGCTGTGGGTCCTTACCACGGCGGGCGGGTTCACCTTCACCGCGATGGTGATCTTCGCCGGCGCCTGCCTCAAGTGGGAGCCGGTGCTGCATCCGCTGTTCGCCGAAGGCTGGCAGACGCTTCTGGCGGTCACTCTGGTGCTGCTGGCCATCAACAGCGTTCAGGCGCTCGGTGGTCTGCTCAGCGCCGGCGGTTACCGCACCGCCCGGATCGCCCGCAACCTGGGTACCCGCATCGTCAACGTCTTCCGCAGCAACAAGAAGCCGCTGGAGAACGTGGGCGACGGCGAGAGCCTCAAGGGTATCCCGTCGTTCCGCTTCCTGATGGTGCTGACCGCGATTGGCGTGCTGGGTGGCTACCTGGTGCCGATGGCGCTGGCCTCCCGGGCCGAAGTGGTGCTGCTGACGGTGTCTTCGGGCATCGGCACGCTGGCGCTGCTCTGGTTCCTGATGAAGAAGGTCATCAAGACCGATAAGGGTCGCTTCGTCCGCCGTGTGGCGGCTGCGGTGGCCATGTCGGTGACGGCCTACTTCGCCTATCAGGTCCAGCCGGACTTCTGGGTCGGTGCATCCGTGCAGGAGATGATCTTCAGCACCAAGATGCAGAAGCTCATCGGCAACGGTCAGGACGTCCCGTCCTATGACCTGCGCACCCAGGAAGGCGTCGACGCGTTCAACCGTCTGGTTCCCGCCCTGCACAAGGAAGGGGACATGCCGAACCTGCGTCTGGTGGGCCACGATCTGGCTCTCAAGCAGGCGCGTGAGCGTATCGGCGCGGATGGTTCGTGGCTCCAGGTCGCTCCGGAGATGACCAACCAGAAGATCAATGGCTCGTTCTGGGTCATGAACGGCATCGGCGACAATGCGCGCCCGATGTGCTTCACTTCCGAGAACGCGTTCTGGTGGGCGGGTACGCTCACCTACGTGGACTTCTGGAAGTTCTTCTGGAATACGGAGTACCGTTGGTCGGTGCCGGCATACGTGCTGGTGAGTGCGACCAACGCCGACCAGGTCTACTACGTCTCGGCCTATGGCCCGAGCTGCAAGCCGACCGACACCTTCAACGACAGCATCAAGGCGCAGATGACCCCGGTCAAGATGCGCGTGCAGAAGTACAACGGGTACCTGTTCGGCCTCAAGCCGTGGGCCTATGGCTTCGGCACCGTGATGCACGGTCTGACCGACCACTCGTTCGAGGTGACCAACGATGGCGCGCCCCGTTGGGTCGTGACCACCTACACCCACGCCGCCGGCATGTCCGTGCCGAAGGCGGTCGGTGTGCTGGTGATCGATCCGCGTCATGGCCTGCTGCACAACTACAGCATCGCCAAGGCGCCCGAATGGATCGACCGCATCCAGCCGGAAGGGATGGTCTATGACCTGATCAACCACTGGGGCAGCTACATCGGTGGCTACGACAACTGGCGCTTCGCCAAGAAGGGCCTGCTGCAGGTGACGAACGGCCGCGAGGATCTTACCCTCGTCGGCGGTGCGGCCTTCCGGTCGTACTGGACCACGGGCATTCAGGCCCACGGCGTGACCAACAACGAGTCCGCCGCCGGTTACATGTTCGTCAACACGCGCAACCAGTCTGCGACCTTCTTCCGTGTGGAAGGCGCGACCGAGGCCAAGGCCGACCGCTCTGCGGAAGGTCTGTATCAGGCCGAGGGCTACAAGGCTGGCGAGTCGTACATCGTCAACATCGCCGATGTGATGCTGGACGACGGCCATGGCGGCATGAAGCCGAGCAACCTGCCGGCGATTCTGGTCACCCTCGTGGACAACGCGGGTCTGATCAAGAAGGTCGCGATCGTGCCGATCTACGGCTCCACTCTGGTGGGCGGTGGCGACACCGTGCAGGAGGCGATTGCCGACCTGCATGCCAAGATCGCCAAGCGCGGCGGCCTGTAAGGGCTAGCGCCTGACAAACGAAACGAGAACCCCCGGCATTGCCGGGGGTTCTTTTTTTAGAAGATGCTTTTTAAAAAAGCTTAGGCGGCAGCAGGTACCTGACTGAAGGCCATCCGCAATTGTTGACGGAATTGCTCGCGCGCTTCCATCCACTGTGCCTGAGCATCTTCCAGCTTGGCTTTCATGTCATCCAGCTTGGCGGAGGTTTCCTCGCGCTTTTCGGCCAGCATGGCCTGCATTTGCTCTTTCATGTCTTCCCAGTGGCTGATTTTCTCCAGCATTTTAGCGCGGAGTTCTTCCAACTGGGTTTGAACGGTCGCCCAGTTCTCATAGCGGGAGAGCTTCTTGTCCGCACGCTTCATCGCCATGCTGGTTACAGCATTGTTGATTTGCAGCGTTGTTGCACGGCGCAGGTCAGTTACCAGTCCCAGCTTTGCCAGACCGGCAATCAGCCATTTGGTAGAGTCCAAATCGTACCAGTGGTGGCCGTTGCGATAGTCATACTCAAAACGGTGGTGGAAGTTGTGATACCCTTCGCCCAGCAGGAACAGCCCCATCAGGTGGGAGTCTGTTGCGCTATTGGCATCGGTATACGGACGCTTGCCCCACATGTGGCACAGGGAGTTTGTGCTGAACATGATGTTTTCCACAACAAACAGGCGCAGAACGGTCGCGAACATGAACATACCGAGCGGACGGCCAACCAGCAGGCCCAGGCCTACAGGGATAATCACGTTCATGACGAACACGATGTACCAGTAGTACTTGTGTTGCCACATAACGATGGGGTCCTTGTACAGGTCACGCAGGTTCACGTGGTCCATTTCGGGGTTGTGGTTCTGCTTTTTCAGTACCCAGCCAATGTGGGCGTGCAGGAAACCGCGGGTAATCGGGTAGGGGTCTTTGACCGGATCATCCACAAATTTATGGTGTACGCGGTGGTGGCGCGACCAGGCCAGAATGCTGTTCTGCACGGCGGCAGCACCAAAAATGGCATAGGCAAGGCGGACAGACCAGTGAGCCTTATAGGCCTGGTGGCTGAACATGCGGTGGTAACCGGCGGTAATCGCGTAACCAGGGACCATGTGATAAAAAATGTAGGCGGCGACCTCGTACCCGGTTACGCCATTGTAGTAGACGTAGGCGGGCACACCGATAACGGCCAGTGCTGTTACAAACAGCGCAATAAAGACGTTGGTCGGCATATAAGGTTCATCAAACATGTCGTGACGGGCTGTCGTCATAAGGCATATCCAATCTGTTGGCAATAGTTTGTCATTTATCCCATATGAGGGTGGCACAGGCAAGAAAGAAGGGGCACAAAAAGAATTATTTCTTGTGCCAGCACATCATGTAGTTAACAACTTGAAAATGCGAGAAACTAAAGCGTTTTGAGAGAGGGTTGAGTTTGACGCCGGTACTATTGGTACAGGTCATCCCCGCGGTGCGTAGAACGTGCCCGACCTCGGCAGGTTTGACAAAGCGCCGCCAGTGGTGTGTACCGCGTGGCAGGAGACGCAGAATATATTCCGCCCCAAGGATGGCAGTCAGATAGGAACGCAGGGTGCGGTTGAGTGTTGCAACAACCAGAATCCCACCGGGCTTAACCATCTGGGCGGCCATACGTAGATGTTCGGCCGCATCGGCTACATGTTCCACCACCTCAAGGGTTAGAACAACGTCGTAGCTATGACCTTCTGCCAGCATGCTATGTACGTCACTGGTGCGATAGGTAATGTTTGCACCGCTTGCAGCGGCGTGGGCCTGTGCAGTGCGGATGTTGGCCTCCACAATATCAATGCCTGTGACATTGGCGCCTGCCTGTGCCAGTGCTTCACTGGCGAGTCCGCCACCGCAGCCAATATCCAACACTGTTAGTCCCTGTAAGGGCTGGTGGGTATGTGTGGGCCTGCCGAGAGCAGTGCATGTGTTCTCGATGATATAGGGGATGCGTAGGCCGTTGAGTCCAATAAGCGGCCAGAATGGCCCATCTGCTTGCCACCAGAGGGCTGCACGGCGCTCAAAGTAGTCCTGCTCGTCTTGCGGTGTTTCCGGCGGACGACTCATGCATCCTCGTAATAGGGCTGTTCCATGTTGAAGAGCTTTTTGGCAAGCGCCGGGCTGCAAACGTGTACATCGCCGATAAAGCGTCGCAGGTACTTAACACCCATATTCGGCGAATCTACGCTGTGCAGCAGCTTGTCACGCATATTGGTCTGCTGGTTGGTAAAACGGCGGCTGACCATGGCGGCAATATGCTCGAGGAACTTAATCGCGATTGCCGGATGCTGCTCTTTGATTTCCTGAACCTTTTCATAAGGCAGGACGTAGTAGGTGGTGTCGGCGCTTACAACAACAGCGGCACTGCGTTTCTCACCCAGCAGCATGTTTGTCTCGCCCAGCATGAGGGGGGCATTGACACTGGCAACGCGCAGGGCAAAGAGCTTGCCGGCAATGAAGAACTTCTGGTAAATCTCGCAGGTACCTTCGGAAACAAGGTAAATATCGCGGTCATCTTTCCCCATCTCCAACAAAATGGCGCCACGGGGAGCTTTTTTCTCCACCAGCATAGGGCGGATAACATCCAAGTCCTCAGCGCTCAAGTTTGGCAGCAGTTTTTCCAGCATGGGGTGGGGTGTCCTTGTTAGAATTTTTGTTAAACCCATGACATATTATAATATCCGTCACAAAAAAGAACACCTTTCAGTCCTGACACATCTTGTGGTTCACAGTTGCCAGCGGTATACATGCAACTATGAAAGAGGTTCTGCTCATCCTGCTGTCTGCAACGCTGGTCAATAATTTTGTGCTGACCCGCTTTTTGGGTGTGTGTCCGTTTATGGGTGTCTCCCAGCGGTTGGAAACCGCCGTGGGCATGGCAATGGCAGTTACCTACGTTCTGACACTGACATCGGCAGCCACATGGATGTTGAATGCCTATATCCTTGTTCCTTTATCGGCTGAGCATCTGAGGCTGATGGCCTTTATTGTGCTGATTGCTGTTGTTGTGCAGATGACCGAGATTCTGGTGCGCCATTTTATGCCGGCCCTTCATAGAGCAATGGGGCTTTTTCTACCCTTAATTACAACCAACTGTGCTGTGTTGGGGGTAACGCTCCTGAATGTGGGCGAGCAGCTCGGATTTATGGCTGCAACAGTGCAAGGGTTCGGCGCCTCCCTCGGGTTTGGTCTGGTTCTGATTGTTTTTGCAGGACTGCGCGACCGGTTGGATGGCTGCGATGTGCCGGAGGCTTTCAAAGGCACCCCGATTGCGCTGATTACAGCGGGGATTATGGCCATGGCTTTCCTGGGTTTTGACGGGATGGGCCGCTGATGGAAATGATAAGCGCACTGATTGTGATGGGGGCGTTGTGTCTTTCTGGCGGTCTGGCGCTTGCCTGGGCGGCGCGTAAATTCGCCGGTAATGAAAATGCGCTGGTCGTGCAGATAGAAGAGCTTTTGCCGCAGACGCAATGTGCGCAGTGCGGTTACCCCGGCTGCAAGCCCTACGCAGAAGCCATTGTGGCGGGGGAGGCCGACATTAATCAGTGCCAGCCCGGTGGCGAACGTGTTGTGAAGGCGCTGGGACAGCTGCTCGGCGCTGACTACCGTCCGCCTGCCAAAGTGGCAGAAAAGCCGATGGTGGCCTTTATCCGTGAAGCAGAGTGCATTGGTTGCACCCTCTGCATCAAAGCCTGTCCGGTAGATTGTATTATTGGTGCGCCCAAACAAATGCATACGGTCATTACTGCCGATTGCACAGGCTGTACGCTTTGTATTCCGCCGTGTCCGGTGAACTGTATTGATATGGAAATGCTGCCCCCACGCTGGCAGCCGGAGCGGCCATGATGTTCGGTCTCGCGAAAAAGTTTGATGGCGGATTAAAGTTGCCGCCGAACAAGCACGGGGCAGAAGCTCCATCGCGTATACTGCCTATACCGGAATCACTGACGTATTATTTAACAAAAAACATAAAAGAAACACACCAGTGCATTGTAAATATTGGTGAAACTGTTCTTTTTGGCCAGTCAATTGCTCGAGGGTTGGGGCACCAGCCTGATATCCATGCGGCGTATGGCGGCGTCATAGAAGCCATCGGTAGCAAAGCCGGCCCATATGATGCCCCCGAAGAGCAGGCAGTTATTATCCGAACTTCTGAATATAAAAATGTTTATAAACATGATGATAAAATAAAAAATAAAAGTGATTTATTAAAATCAATGGGCGTTGCTGGTATGGGTGGTGCAGCATTCCCGACCGGGGAAAAGGTGCAGGCAGCCGGAGCACCCCGCGTGTGGCTCATCAATGGTGTGGAATGTGAGCCCATGCTGAGTTGCGATCAGTGTCTGATGCGGGAGCAGGCCGACAAACTGGTGCAGGCGATACGCTATCTGGCTGCCGAAATTATGCCGGGGCGGGTGATTCTGGCGCTTGAATCTGACAAAGCGGACGCCGTATCGGCCATGCGTCTTGCCTTGGGTGATGTGACGGATATCGAGCTTGCCTGCTTGCCACCACGCTATCCGCAAGGTGGCGAGAAACAATTGATACAAACACTGCTCGGACTGGAAGTGCCTTCCGGCACGCATGCGGCGCACTTGGGTATTCTCGTTCTGAACGTGGCAACGGTTATGGCTGCCTTTGACGCGCTGGCATATCACCTGCCGCTGACGCACAGGCTGGTCACAGTTGCCGGGCAGGGCGTGAGTGCCCCGGGTAATGTCTGGGTACCAATCGGTGCAGCTTTAAAAGATGTTCTGGATTTTTGCGGGTATGACGGGGCGGCCACCCTGCGTGTAACTGTGGGCGGGCCCATGATGGGGCGGGCCGTAAACAGTCTGGATGTTGCCGTTACAAAGGGAACTTCCGCTATTCTGGCGCTGACAGCGGCAGATGAACTTGCCGTATATAGCGCCCAACCGTGTATCCGCTGCGGCGTATGTACAGAAGTATGTCCGGCACGCCTCCAGCCGGAAGATATGTATTTTAATATTCGAGCAGGTCGTTTGAACCGCACCCGGGAAACAGGCTTGATGGATTGTATCGCCTGCGGTGCTTGCGCGTATGTCTGCCCGTCGGAAATCCCTCTTGTGGCATCCTTCCTCTATGCACAGCAAATATGCAGAATAGAGGATGAACAAAAAGCCCGGGCAGCGTATATTGGTGACTTGGTAAAGGCGCGGGATGCGCGTCTGGCTGCCCGCCGGTCTGTGCGCATGGGTAAGTCTGCAAGCCGCGAGGCGGCCGCGCGGACTGTTGACCCTGCTGCAATGGAAAAAGTTGATGCAGCACGTGAAAAGGCACGCTCAAAAATAGATAAATAAATGGAAAAAGAACTTAAACCAATCAAGCAGGGACCTGCGGTACATGGCAAGTCACAGCTTCAGCTATTGATGCTGAAGGTGGTGCTGGCGTTGTCTCCTGCGTTGATATGGGCGTTCTATGTTTTTGGCTGGGCGGCGTTTATTGCGCTGATGCTGACATGCGTGAGCGGGTTTGTGTTTGAGTGGGTGGCATTGCGCTTACGCAGTCGAGGCCGCACACGGCAAGCGTATGACGGTTCCGGCCTGCTGAGTTGCATTCTGCTTGCGATGTCGCTACCGCCTATGGGCCCTTGGTGGCTGTATGTTCTGGGCAGTTTCGTGTCTATTGTTATTACCAAACAGTTATTCGGCGGGTTGGGACAGAACGTGTTCAATCCCGCCATGTCTGCCCGAGTTTTCCTGCTCTTGTCATGCCCTGCATACATGACTGCCTGGCTGGATCCCGATAAGAAAGCGGGTCTGGTGGACACACTGCGGTATATGTTCATCGACTGGCACCGGGAAAGTTATGACGCACTGACAACCGCAACCACACTGGATGCCTGGAGGAATGCCAAACTGACCGGCCTGCCGTTGCCGCAGCCCGAGTTGACGGATATGTTCGTGGGCTCTACAGCAGGCTCAATGGGGGAAGTATCGGCCATGTTGCTGTTGCTGGGTGGTATGTACTTGCTCTTCTCGGGGATTATCCGCTGGCATTTGCCTGCCGGGTTTCTGGCAGGTGTCATGCTGCCTGCAACGCTGTTCTGGCTCCTTGGGCCGGAAGGGACTCATTTATCCCCGCTGGTCTATTTGGTTGCCGGCAGTACGATGATGGGCGCCTTCTTTATTGTGACCGATCCCGTAACCGCACCGGTAACACCGCACGCCCGTTTTGTTTTTGCGTTTCTTATCGGGGCGCTCAGCTATCTGATTCCTGCTTACGGATTGTATCCGGTGGGGCTGTCGTTCGCTGTGTTGTTGATGAACAGCACCGTACCGCTGCTTGAGCGCCTTTTCCGCCCCCGTATTTTCGGACGTTAATCCCATGTCGCGTGCTGTTTCCGTACTCTTGGCTACAGGGGGCATTCTTGCTGTTCTGCTCACAGGGGCTCGCTGGTTGACAGAACCCCGTATCAAGGAGGCACAGGCCGCCTTTATGCAACGCCAACTGGCTGCGCTGACCAATCAGATGGTGACGCCTTACCAACTCGCTGCGGCGCCTTTCCTGACGCCGGATGCAAAGGGATATAAAATGGCTGACGGGCGTTTTATCCTGCCTGTGCGTGCATTGGATGGGTATGCCGGTCCCGTGGATATGCTCGTTATGTATGACAGTGCCGGAACGGTGTTTGGGGTGAGGGTGCTAAGTCACCGCGAAACCCCGGGGCTAGGGGACCACATTACGGATGACGTGTGGCTGGAAAGTCTGAAAGGCCACCCGCCGTATCATATTCGCAAAGATGGTGGGCAGATAGACAGTTTCAGCGGCGCCTCTGTGAGTCCACGTGCTGTCCTGCGGGCGCTGAATCAGGCCGCAGACTGGATAAGAAAACCTGCCTTGTAGCAATGAAAACGCCCCGCAAAATGCGGGGCGTTTGATTTCAGGCTGCAAGAGCTTCCGCATCTGCGGCTTCGAGGCAGAAGGCGCGGAGCGCATCGATGGCCTTGCGGACATCGCTGTAGGGCGCGGTAAAGGTTTCCGCCCACTGGCGCAGATGATGCTCGGCCATGCGGTAGTTCAGGCGCCGGGGGTATTCGGTCGGCAGGCTGATGTTGACACAGTCGTCGTAGAGGACGACCAGCACGGTGTGCGTGCCGTAGTCCAGCTTCTCGCTGCCGAAACGCAGGCGCATCAGCATGACGGCGTCGTCACTCTTGATGCTCACGCGGTCGCACAGGCTGGGACGGACATGGGCCAATAAGGCGCGCATGCTCCCCGGGGGGAGGAGTCGGATGATGTTCATGGGTGGGAATCCTGTCCAGGGGGAAACGTGAAATGGGATAGCGTCTATGAAACATAGAGGCTGAACAGGGCAATGACAACCGCAGAAAGCAAAAAAAATCCCCCGCGCAAGGCGGGGGATGACGAAAGGCGGGGGTTCAGCCTTCGGCTTCCAGCGGCAGGGCGTAATGCCGTTGACCGATGGAAACGAGGGTGAGGGTGAAGAAGACGCGCAGGTACAGATCGGCCGGAATGCCGTAGCGCTCGAGGTTCTGGAGCTCTTTCTGGCGCAGGTACTGCAGCGGGGCAACCCAGCTGCCCTTGCAGGCCTGCTTGAAGGTATCGAACACCTCGTTGCGGAGCTTGGGTTCAGTCCAGCATACGCTTTCGGTCATGGACAGGTGGAGCCAGCCCGAGAGGTCGCGCACGACGCTGTCGATGCTGGCATTACGGCGCTCGAAGCCCGCGGTATTGCGGACGCTCATGTTGACGCCGTGCTCGTGGCGGTGGAAGGTGAGGGTCAGGCCGTGGACGACACGGGTGCCCGTACCGGCGAGCATGTTGAAGGTGATGCTGTCACCCTCGCCGGAGATGATTTCGTAGTGGGAGAGCTTGGCCAGCTTGGGGCAGCTCAGAAAAAGGCGCGCGATGGGGGATTGCTTCATAGCGGAATCCTTGTCGGAGTAAAAGGTGAGGAAGGTGCGGCATAAAAGTGCGGCATATATGGCGCTGTAAAAGGGTTCCGTCAAGGGATTTTACGCATAAACCCATTGCAAAATTACCCCGATGCGCCATGATGTGTGCCACACCGGCAACAGGAAAGGATAAGCCATGCAAACCCTGATTATCGAAGGTGGTCACAAGCTCAAGGGTACAGTCAAAATCAGCGGCGCCAAGAATGCCGCCCTTCCGCTTATGTGTGCCTGCTTGCTGACGGCCGAGCCACTGGTGCTGGAAAATGTTCCCGAACTGACGGATATGCAAACCCTGTGTGATGTGCTGGGTAGTCTGGGAGTGGTAAGCGACCTTTCCGGTACAACACTGCGGTTGCAGGCACAAACAATTCATAACACCCGCGCTTCGTACGAACTGGTATCCAAAATGCGTGCATCAGTATTGGTGCTAGGGCCGCTGCTGGCCCGTTTTGGGCACGCGGAAGTATCCTTGCCCGGTGGCTGTGCCATCGGTGCCCGCCCGATCGACGTATTGCTGGATGGTCTGCGCGCCCTTGGTGCGACCATCGAACTTGAGAACGGATACGTCCACGCGCGTGTTAATGGCCGCCTGAAAGGTGCCGAGCTGTACCTGCCAAAACCTGCAGTGACAGGGACGGAGAACCTGATGATGGCTGCCACGCTGGCGGAAGGCACAACAACTATCAGCAATGCTGCCCGTGAGCCCGAGGTTGTTGACCTTGCCAACTGTCTGAACAAGATGGGTGCCAAAATTACGGGTGCGGGTACCAGTGTTATTACAATCGAAGGTGTGGATGCGCTCAATGGAACCACACATACCGTTATGAACGACCGTATCGAGGCAGGTACCTATTTGCTGATGGCGGCTATGGCTGGTGACGGCATTATGGTAGAAGGCGCTGTTTCCGGAGATAACCAGGCACTGTTAACCCTGATGAAGCAGGCAGGTGTGCGGATGGACAAAACAGAGAAGGGCATCTTTGTCCACGGTGGTAACGGCTATACGGCAGTAGACGTAACAACGAACCCCTATCCCGGCTTTGCCACTGACCTGCAAGCGCAGATGATGGCGTTTCTGACCCAGGCTAACGGCACCTCTATTGTTAAGGAAACCGTTTACGAGAATCGCTTCATGCACGTGCCCGAGCTTAACCGCATGGGTGCCAGACTGACGGACGAGGGGCACTGTGTCCGCGTTGCCGGCAATGCCCGCCTGATTGGTGCCGACGTTATGGCGACCGACCTGCGTGCCTCGGCCTCTCTGGTCATGGCTGGCCTGATTGCCAAAGGCACAACAACGGTACATCGTGTGTATCACCTGCACCGCGGGTACGAGCGGCTGACGGAAAAGCTTACCGGGTTGGGAGCGCGTATCTCGGCAGGTAACGAATAATCCATGCAGGTTATACGGACACTGGCACTTGCCGACGGAGTGGCACTGACACCCGAGTTGAAAGCCGTATTGGAGGACCTCCACAGAGATGCGGATATAGCAGTGACAGGTATAGCCGCTCCTTATGCCTTGGAAGTAGGCTATGTAGAAGGGGAAGTCCTGCTTTCTCTGGCCGGTAGCGAAAGCCATGAGACCTTCGCCGTGCCCTTGCGTGCCTTGCGTGGCGTCTTGCGCGATTATCTGCGCATCAGCGAAAGCTTCCATGCCGCGATTAGCAGTGGCGACCTCCAGCGCTTTGAAGCCATCGACCTGGGGAAGAAGGCTCTGCATGACGAGGCGGCGGAGATGCTTGTGGATATGCTTGCGCCACAGCTGCGTTTGGGGCATGGTACTGCTCGTAAGCTGTTTACGCTCATATGCGCCTTACAGCCGAGTGGTAAAACATTGCTGGAATAACAAAATACCATGACGCAAAATCACAAGCTTGTGCTTGCCTCGTCCTCCCCACGTCGGCAGGAGATGCTTAAAGGCTTGGGCCTTACCTTTACGATTGACCCCGCAGATGTGGATGAAACTCCCCATAAGGGAGAGGCTCCCCGTGACTATGTGCGCCGCGTGGCAATAGATAAAGTCCGTACCGTTGCAGCCCGGCAGGGCGGTGCGCTCGTGTTGGGTGCGGATACAACAGTTGCTGTTGGGCGCCGTATTCTGGGCAAAGCTGAATCGGCAGAAGAAGCAGCGGACATGTTGCGTTTGATGGCGGGTCGCCGCCACCGCGTATTCACAACTGTCGTTCTCGCATTGTCTGATGGCACGATAAGAGAGAAAACGACCAATACCGTTGTTAAAATCCGCCCCTTGACGGAGGCGATGATTGCGGCCTACGTCGCGCAGCCTGCTGCGTGGCGGGGGGTTGCTGGTGCCTATGGTCTGCAAACGGCTATTGGCGGCGCACTTGTTGCCGAAATTAACGGCTCTGCTAGCGGCGTGATTGGTATGCCACTGGTGGAAACCGTGAACTTACTCAGGAGTGCCGGCCTTGATGTATGATGTCCTCTATGAAGCGTGCCCGTGGCATGCCCGGGTGGCGCTTTTTGACCCCAGTGGCCGGTTGATTGCCGTGCACTATGACGACGAACTGCGTCCGGCACTTGAAAGCGCCGTTATTCTGGGGCGTGTGCGGAAAATGGTACCCGGGCTGAATGCTGCTTTTGTGGATATCGGCGAGATTGTGGATGGCTTCCTGCCTCTCAATACGCTGCCAAAGGACAAAAAATCCGTCAGCGAAGGTGAGGAAATTATGGTTCGCGTCACCCGTTCGTCCATTCTGGGCAAGGGTGCCAAGCTGGATGCCCGCGTTATTGACCGGCGCCCTGAAGGGCAGGTGAAAGTACCGTCAGTCGTCAGGCCTGCGCCCATTGCGCTGAGCCGTACCCTGATGGATGCTGGCGACCACCCTGTACGGGTGTGGATTACCGACAGCCGTTTCCGTAACGAAATCCTGCCCTATGTGCCGGATAGCTCCATCTTCCAACTGGACCAGCATCCGGATGTGGATTTGCTGGCTGAGTTGGATGACCAGTTGGATAAGGCTGCTGGGCCGATGTACAACATCCCGGGTGGCGGTATGCTGCGGGTGGAGATGACCAGCGCTCTGACCTCCATCGATGTGGACTCTGCCAGCGCACAGAGCGGGCTTGTGAAACAGACTGCGCTGGAAATCAATAAACGTGCCGCGCAGGAGATTTTCCGTATCTGCTATCTGCTGGAGCTGGGCGGCAATATTATTGTCGACTTTATCTCCATGCGCTCCAAACAGGACCGCGAGGATCTGCAGGCGTTTGTGCAGGATATGTTCAGCTATGACATACGCCGTGTGAACGTGCTGCGTATGAGCCGCTTCGGCCTGATGGAAATCAACCGGGAGCGGGTGGGTGAGAACCTGATGATCCGTTTGAAATGGCCCATGTATGTGGCCGGTGAGACGCTGCTCAAGCTCTGGCGGAATCGGCTCCTTAAAGGTCCGGTACATATTGAGGCCGCGCCCGATGTGGCAGATATTCTCAAGGCCCGTCTGACACACGACCACGCACTGGCCTATCTTGGGCAGCCTGTGGACATTGTTAGCAACGGCACACGCCGTATCACGGATTACGCCGTTTCCTTCAGTTAAAAAGAGCAGCCCGTGGGCTGCTCTTTCTTTTAGAGTTTATCAATGGTTGCCGGGCCGACGTGAATCCAGCCTTTACGCTCGTTCATGTGCTCGGCCATGCTCAGGCCGTTGACGGCAGGAACATATGCGGGGTCAATGGCAACTGCCCTCTTGAATTGCGCCAGAGCATCGGCGCTGTTGTCTGTATAGAGGTATACAAAGCCCCGTATTGTATATGTCTGTGCCGAGAAATCAGCAACTGCTTGCAGACGGTCAGCCAGTTCCAGAGCTTTATCTCGCAGGGCAATAACCTCTTCTTTAGGTGCCTGGAAGCTGAGCAGCTCAAGCATTTTTGCCATGTAGAGACCGCCGAGGTTAACCAGATTGTTTGGTGCATACGGGTCGTTCTTCAGTGTTGCCTCGACAGCGGCAATTTTGGTATCGGTTGCAATCTCTTTCCCATTTGGATCTGCATAGTTCGCATAAATAACGGCCCGGAACTCCTGAATACGTGGATGCTCAGGGTAGATGCTATAGGCCTTCTCAATATATTTGCGCGTTTCTTCAGAATAAATCTGCCCGCGCACATCGTACATTGCGCGCTTCAGGTACATGTTTGCGCGGCGGTAACGCATATCGTCTTTCCAGACGGTGTATGTGTACAGGCCGACTGCTACGCTGCAAAGTGCTGCTGTAAGCGTGGCACCACGGGGTACCAGATTAAATGCAGTTTCCATTTTGGCCGGTATACGCAGGGTAACTTGCTTGCGTTTATGCATGATCCATGTGCCGCTAATCATGCCCATAAAGGTCCACATGAGAATGGGAGCCGTTGGCATTTGCAGAGGAAAGTCGCCTAAAGCATTCACGCCCAATACCATCAGGCTAATCGTCAGTCCTGCGAACAGTGCACGCTCTTGCGCCGGTATGTCTTCATCACGTGCCAGTTTGAACGCTGCCAGCACGCTGCTCAATACAATAAACAGCAGCAGCAAACCACCGGGCAGACCAAGTTCAATAAACGCCTGCAGCCAGTCGTTGTGGGCCCGTTGAGGGCGTGCGTCTATCGCATAGCCAACAGTCGGCGTTGCCATCCAGGCGTTATGGTACTTGGGATATACTTTATGAAAAGAGCCAACACCCCAGCCAGTTATAGGTTTATCCATAAACATTTTGAAGCCGTTAAGGTTATAGGCGATACGGGTGCCAAAGTCGCTTTGGCCCATCTGGATAATTGTGCCAACCTGCTGACTGACGGATTTATCCAACGAGTGGAATCCTTGCAGTGGCGATTGTACGAAAGAGGCAACAATTGCAATTGCAAGCGCAACACCAAACAAGCCTGCTGAACGTCTGTTAAAGGCATGCTGTATGCCTGTGCGGGTTTGTTTGTCCAAAATCAGCCATGCAACGCACAGGACTGCACCTATAAACAGGGCGACCCAACTGCCGCGGCTGCGGGTATAGGCAAAAGTTGTAGCGGCCAAACCAAAAACCACGGCAGCCAGGAGCTGGCGGGGCAAAGAGCGTGTGGTCAATGCAAGGATAGTAAAGACCGGCAGGCACATAGCCAGATAAGAACCCAACAGGTTTTTGTTCGACATAGTCCCCGCCGGTGGCGCCGCTGGGCGGAAGTAATCAATTGTCAGGCTGGGCCACGCAGAAATAAGGTGCTGCATAGTGGCATCGGAGATGTCCAAGAACTGAAGAATGGCCAGCAGGCAGTTAAAAGCCATCGGCAGGGCCATCAGCCAGAGCAGATTACGGTACCATTTGGCATCCCGTAAAAACATCACAGCAAGGAAAAGCCCCATATAAGCGAGCTGATTGAACAGTTCTTGTTTGGCGGACACAGGATCGAAAGAGTTTAATGTGCAGAACGTTACCCACAGCATCAGCCCTACTACAGCCCAGGCTGTTAACGGCAGGGACAGGGTGGGCAGCCTGTGACGTGCGGCAAAGAAAGCAAAAATGCCAGCCAGACATAGGCCACTGGTGAAGTGGACGAGTGTCCAGCGCATATCGCCGGAAACCTCCGGCACCATCCGGTCGTAGACAACTGGCATAACCAACAGGAACAGACCGATGAGTAACCGACCGCCAAAGCCCAGCCAATAGGGCATGTGCGCAGCATCAACCGTACCAAGAAGGGGCAGCGTTTTTTTAGACATCGGACGTCCTCTTTATAAAAAATGCGGGCTGAGTATAGGTCATAACACAGGCAGGGGCAATGGTCGGTTGCGGCTTTGTGCCAGTTGCCATAATCTAGGACAATAAAATAAATCAATAAGGTAGTCGTCGGTTATGGAGCTTTTCTCCCGTCTGGTGTTGCGGCTGGTATATTTTCTGTTCGATTCTATCCTGCGTGTGCGGGTTGTAGGGCTGGAGAATGTCCCGCCTGCCAATGAATCCATTCTGATTGTTGCCAATCACCAGTCATTTCTGGATGCGCCTCTGCTGACACGATACCTGCCCGGCACACTCACGTTCCCCATCAACACATTTATTGCCCGCCAGAAGTGGATTCAGACCGCCATGCGTATTGGCGGTAATAAAACATTCCCGCTGGATCCGGCGAACCCGCTGGCCATTCGTGCGCTCATCAAACACTTGGAGGCGAATCCGGATACACGGACCGTCATTTTCCCGGAAGGGAGGATTACCCTGACAGGCCGCCTCATGAAAGTTTATGAAGGTGCTGGCCTGATTGCGGACAAAACAGGCGCAAAAATCCTGCCTGTACGGATTGATGGGGCCGAGTTCAGCAAACTCTCCCGCCTTGGCGGCGTGGTACCGCGGACATGGTTGCCACGTATCACGATTACCATCCTTCCCCCAGAAACACTGGATGTAGATAAAAAGCTCAAAGGTCGCGCGCGCCGTCAGGTCATCGGCAAGCAAATGTCGCAATTGATGGTGGATACGGAGTTTAAAACCCGCAAACTCGATCGCACGTTGTTCGAGGCTATGCTGGATACAACACGCCACTTTGGCATGAATTACCCGCTTGTAACGGACATTGAGCGCAAGCCGCTGACATACCGCAAACTCTGTATCGGTAGCCATGTGCTGGGCGAGAAACTGGCCCACTATGTGCCGGAGGGAAAATATGTCGGCCTGATGCTGCCTAACAGTGTGGGCGCGGTCGTAACATTCTTCGCCTTGCAGTACATCAACCGTGTACCGGCCATGATTAACTTCAGCGCTGGTGCGCAGGCTATTCTGGCCGGATGCGAGGCGGCAGAGATAACAACAATTTTCACCTCCCGCCGTTTCGTGGAACTCGGCAAGCTGGGGGGGCTGGTTGATCAGCTTCGCCAGAAGGTGACGATTGTCTATCTGGAAGAAGTCCGTCAGGACATTAGCGGCTTCGACAAGATTGCAGGCCTGCTTCGCAGCTATATCATGCGGCAGACGTACAAGAGCAAAGCCGGTGCCAATGATCCTGCAGCTGTTCTGTTTACATCCGGTTCCGAAGGTGTGCCAAAGGGTGTGGTCCTGAGCCATAAAAACCTGCTGGCGAACTGCTATCAGGCTGCCGCAACGGTTGACTTTAACCCTGCGGACAAGATGCTTAACGCCATGCCGATGTTCCATGCTTTTGGTCTTATCCCGGGTACCATTTTGCCCGTCGTGATGGGCGTGCCCGTGTTCATGTATCCATCGCCCCTGCATTTTAGAATCGTGCCAGAATTGGCTTATGACATCGGTGCAACGCTGATGTTCGGCACCGATACCTTCCTGTCCCGTTACGGCAGATACGCGCATCCCTATGATATGTTCCGGATGCGCCATGTGTTTGCCGGTGCGGAGAAGCTTAAACCCGAAACACGCCAGCTCTGGGCTGATAAGTTCGGTGTACGGATACTGGAAGGCTACGGCGCTACAGAAGCAAGTCCTGTTGTTGCGGTGAATAGCCCCATGGCCTGCCGCCACGGAACGGTTGGTCGCCTGATGCCGGGTATGGAGTACTATCTGGAAACTGTCAAAGGCGTGAGCGACGGCAAGCGGTTGTTCATCAAAGGGCCAAACGTCATGCTCGGTTATCTTAAAACCGATAAACCCGGCGTCATCCAGCCGCCCGTCAGCAAAAAGGGCGAGGGTTGGTACGACACGGGCGATATTGTTGCGATAGATGAAGATGGTTTTGTCACAATTAAGGGGCGTGCCAAGCGTTTTGCCAAAATCGCCGGCGAGATGGTATCGCTCGGGGCTGTGGAGGATGCCATCCAGACCCTGTGGCCGGATAACCGCCACGCCGTTGTTACTCTACCGGACGATAAGCGCGGCGAGAAACTGGTTCTGGTGACTGACCACCACAAGGCAAAGCGTGCAGATGTCATGGAACACGCTAAAAAGACTGGTCTTGCCGAACTGTACGTCCCACGAGATGTGCTGTGTGTGGACAAACTGCCCCTTTTAGGCAGTGGCAAGCCGGACTATCCGGCCATTCAAAAACTGGTGGAAAAGAAACTCGGCTCATAAAAAAACACCCCCGCATCGCGGGGGTGTTTACGTTCATCAGGCGCTCTTGAAGACGCTCAGCAGATGCTTGACGCCGCTGGGCAGGCCTTTGCTCAAGGCAAACAGCGCCGTCATGCTCAGGCTGCCGATGCGCTTGCGCCGCCATTCCATGTCCTCTGCCAGCTCGGCAGCGGACAGCGGAGGCAGGGGCGCCAGTTTTTCACCGACCGCAGCACCTTGCAGGAAGGCCAGGATATCCGGGTAGATGTCCGGTACCTCGTAGGTGGCGATATGACCGCTTTCCTTTTCGAGGAAACGGGCATTGGGCAGGCGCTGTGCCAGCTCTCGGCCACCGTCGACATTGATGATGTTGTCATCGTTGCCGTGTATGACCAGCGTCTGTTGCCGGATGTTGGCCACATAGGCGAGGCTGGAGAACTTGATGGCGCAGAAGAAGTGGGCCGCGTAGACCTTTTCCGGTACGCGCGGATTGGTGCGGGACTCCACAAAAGCGGCGTAGCCTTGAGGATTGCGCGTCGGCGTATTGCGGCCGACGGCAAACTTGAAGGCCTCGTGCGGGTTGGTCTTGAGCAGCTTGCTCTGTGCTGGCCAGATGGGCAGCATGTGCGCCAGCACGTGGCGGATGTCCGCATCGGTGGCGCGGCCACCGAAGGACGTGGAAATCAGCACCAGACGGTCCACCATATCGGGACGCAGGCCCGCCAGCCGCTGGGCAATGTAACCACCCATGGAGTGGCCGATGACGTGGGCTCGGCTGATGCCCAGCTCTTCGAGCTTGGACAGAACGCCAAGTGCCAGATCGTTGACCGTGAACACCTTGGCATCGGGGCAGCCGTCAACACCCGGGTTGGCAAATACCACAACGCGGTAATCGGGCTTAAGGGTGGGAAGCAGGTTGTCCCAGAAACGGACACCGCAGCCCACACCCGGCAACAGAACGACGACCTGTGCATCGGGGTTGCCGTGGGGATGGTCTTCGTGAAGGAGGTTAAGGAATTTGGGCATGTGAGTTGCCGTCCTTTCGTCAGGTCACACAAATAAAGACCGGAAAAGAAAACAAGGTTTGTTAACAAACCGCACTATAGAGGGATTATGCATCATGAGCAACGATTTGCAGGAAAAAATCCGCCAGATTGCCGCCGCCAAAGGCATGCAGCAGGATATTGTCAACGATTTGCAGAAATCGGTACAACGTCAACGGACAATCGAGCGCAATCAGCCTAAGACGCTGAAAGAAGCCGAGGGTGTGATTGGCAAGTTCTTTGCCATGCTCAAAGGCAAGTAACGTCAGCTCTTGTTGGGGCTGACGACTTCCTTAACCTCGGCCACCACCTCGTCGAGCACGTCACTCAGCTCTTCCTGCAGGTTACGGCCCAGCAGCTTATCCATGACTGTCGAGGCGACAAGGTCGCCGGTCACGTTGATGGTGGTGCGGCACATGTCCAGAATCCGGTCAACGCCGATAATCAGCGCAATATAACCGGCATCCACGCCAATGCCATGTAAAATGGTGGAGAGAATTACAACGCCAACGCCCGGCATACCCGGTGCGCCGATGGATGCCCCCAGTGCTGTGAGGATAATCAGCAGATATCCGGACATGCTGATGTCGATGCCCGTCACTTGTGCCAAAAAGACTGCTGCAATGGTTTGGTAAACCGCCGTGCCGTCCATATTAACGGTGGTACCAAGTGGAATAACCAACTGAGGGATAGACGGTCGCAGACCGAGCTTTTCCTGCGCGATACGCATGGTCACAGGCATGGTGGCTGCGGAGCTCGATGTTGAAAAGGCAACCAGCTGAGCCTCGCGGATGGTACGGAAAAACTCGCCGACTTTGCGCCCGACGGCTCTGACCATACACATATAAAAGGCCAGAATACACAACAACCCCAGAATGACGGTACCCATGTAGGCTGCCATGCCAAGCAGGGCTCCGGCACCTACCTGAGCGGTTACCTCCGCAATCAGTCCAAATACGGCCATAGGTGCCAGTCTGAGCACCCAACCGACTACGACCATACATGCCTCCTGCAGGGAGATGGAAAGGTCAATGAGCGGGCGCGACGTACTGCGTGGCATGCCCAGAAGGGCAAGACCAAAAAAGCCAGCGAAAATAACGATTTTCAACATATCGCCTTCGGCCATTGTTTTAATAATGTTCCGCGGCAGGATGGTCGTAATCTCCTTGGGCAGGTTGTCCACGTGGGCATTTACCAGAGGCGGCACGTATTTGGAGCCCGAGGTTACAGCTTCTTTGACTGCCATTTTGTCCATGTAGTCACCGGGCTGAATGATAGACACAAGGGTTAGGCCAATACCGATAGCGATGCAGGTCGTTACAACGAAGTAGGCGAGAACGCGCAAGCCGACCTTTTTAACCATGGCGGGGTTTTTACTATCTGCAATACCGCGGACAACGGAGGAGAAAATGAGGGGAATAACCACCATCTGCAACACAGCAAGGAAGATGTAACCGGGCAGTGCCAGCCAATGCCCGATCTGGACAGACAGGTGCTCGGGTGCAAAGGCCCACGTCTCATGGACGCTGGTGATCGCAGTGTTTAAGGCTGTCGGTATCAGGTAATCAAATGCGGGTCCGAGGAGGAGGCCTGTCAAACAGCCGAGGAGCAGGCCGATAAGAACTTTCATCCACAATTGCGTGCGTGCGGCGTGTTTCATACGGTGGAACAGGGGCATAGAGCATCCTCATTTATCAACTGGTGGAACACAAGTTAGGTAAACAAGTACATAATAGCAAGGATGATATTTGTTAACGGTACTTGATATCCTGCTGCAATGCCTACACATTGATAGGTGGATTCCATTACATTGCAGTAGGGCTGATGCACGACAGAAGTAGTACGGCTTTTCAGGAAGACTACCGCGAAGGCGATGAGCTGCGAAGTTCACCGCGGACTCAAGTTCCCTTCACGCCCGAACGGGCAATCGCCAATATTAACCGCTCAGTGGACGCTTATCTCATTCATAAAGGGCAAGAACTGGCCGAACTGGAAGCTCAGCGCCGGATTGCTGATTATGAACAAAAGGCCGATCTGATCAGCATGGAACAGTTGGAGCATCCTTCTACCGCGCGTGTTATGGAGCTGGGGGCCCGCATTCGGTCATTGCGCGCAGACAGGCAAAAAGGGGCTCTACAGCTGGCGCTGGAGAACGACCTTGTGGACCGGGGCTTTGAGGGTCTTTCTCTGCCAGATGGTAAGAACCGCGGTGCGGCATTTCTGGATATGGTCAACGCCTACCGCAACATGAACGACGATGCGCGGCGCGAAACCATCATGTGCCAGTATCAGATATATGAATATGCAGCCTCTCAAGGTGTAGAAGTAGAGGAACTGGCCACCCCCCATAATGACCGGACGGTTGAGCCGGAACTGTACGATTTAGGTGTCTGCGCCATCTCTCACGAAGATGAGCGCGGCCATCATCTTAAAATTCATGCACAATCCTGCACCTTTGCATGTGGTGCGGCATCTGCCCTGACTGCGCTCGAGTCTGTGCGCCCGGATCTGGTCCAGCACAATAATCCCCTTCAACAGTACGATTTGTATCGCCGTGCTAACGCAGGCTTTATGGGTGAGGGCATGCCGGGTTGTTCACCTTTTGGTCTAGCCCGCGGCGTGCGCGAAATGGGCGTTGATGTTGAAGTGTGGGCGAACAAGCGTAGTTATTTTGATGGCTGGACGCCCGGCGAGCGCGGGCAAATTGCCGACCGGCTACAAAGCTATGACGAGGGCATTTGCCGTGAGATGGGCATACCTATTCGTGAAGGTGGCTATGACATTTCCGATATTGCAGATGCTTTGAAGAGTGGCGCTAAAGTTCAGGTATTGCGTGGCTATACCGATGAAGGACTGGAAGACATGAGGCACTGGATTACGGTGCTGGAAGTGGATACCGAAAAAGGCCTGGTCAAAGTTGGTGACCCCTGGGTAGAGGGGGTAACCTTGGATGAAAAATATGGCTCGGCAATTCAGGATATCCCGTTTGATGAGTTCCGTCAGATTATTCGTCATAACGGGGATGAGCGCGCACAGGCGGCATTGATTTACCGCCCCAAGCATAAGGAACCTGTTGAACCAGTGTTGCACGATTTATCTGCACCAGATCGTATGCCTGATGAAGTGATGTACCGCGCAAGTCAGTCGTTCACATCAGGTGCGGCTGCTTTGCTGACAGCGGCAAGTGCGCTGGATAAGAACTTCAAGCCCAGCCAGAACCTTGAGCTCGATCTGTGGCGACGCAGTAACATGATCTACAGCGGTACAGAGCTGGCCCATTGCGATATGGTTGCTTTGGCGCGCTCCGCTAAAACAATGGGGCTCGAGGTGGACCTTGTGCACCAGAATCTAGACCGGCATGTGTTTGGCGAACGTAATATGCCAGAACAGGATAAGCAGGATCTTCAAATCCTCCTGCGCAAAATGGATTCGCTTGAGGCGGAGCTTGATGGTATTCAGGCACAGGAGCTTGTACACCGCGCATCGTTGGGTGCCGACTACCTGCAGGCTTATGCCTCCAAGGAACGTCAGGCGATTGTCCTGCTGGGCAAAGACGCCGACGGGCACGAGCAGCCCTATGGTTCATATGCCGTTGTTAAGCATATAGACGATAACAGTGTCACCTATTACGACGTACGTCAGGACGGGGGTGGAGAGCGCACTGTGGACAAGGAGACCTTCAACAGCATGATGCGTTACGGCAGAGAAGGGGAGAATGTTGCCACTGCCGTTATGTTTGTTTCTTCGCGCGCATATTAACATCTTCCTCTCTCAGGTCTTCCTCTCTCAGGATGATCCCCACATTCTTTCTGCTAGGTTACGCTCTTCCGGGCCCTGCGCGTTTGCATAGATTGCAGTTGTGCTGATCTGGGCATGCCCCAGCCATTTCTGAATCATATTGAGTGGGACGCCAGCAGATACCGCGAATACGCCGAAGCCATGCCTTAGACCCTTCGGGCTGGCTTGCGGGCCAGCTTCGATGCCCGCTGATCCCATGACGGTCTTGATAGCACGCCATGCCGTGGGGCGGCTCATGGTCCATATATGTGCCAGATGCACGGAATGCTGAATTTGTTTCAGACTTCGCAAATCATGCACATCATCCAGCATATCGAGCAATGAGGATGGCACCGGAACCCCTCTATACACGCCTTTACGGCGCTTCTTCAGGCTCTCAAAGATGATTTGTCCGCTTTCAAAGTCCACTCGGTCTGCGGTCAAAGCCAATGCTTCCGAGATTCTGCACCCGGTAAATGCAAGGACATGACAAAGAGTTCGCACTTGTTCAGGCGAGTCTTCTGCAGCTTTGAGGAAGGCTCTGCGCTCTCTGGCAGTCAGATATTTTCGGCGGCCGCCTTGGTCGAATAGTTGTTCAGACATCAGTCGTGTTACATCCCTTAAGACACGGCTGTCGGGCTCGCGCCACTGAACAACAGAATTACCAATTCTGTCAAATTACGGAATTATTTCACAATTTCTTATGGGGGTTCAAACAAATTGTACATATTCACAAAGCCAACGATTTGTAAGATGTTGAAATACATTGAATATTTCTTCTGAAACAAAATTGGTAATATTGTTTCAACATTATTTGTCGTGAATAGGTAATTTTTTTCAGATAACGGTTCACTGAACACGCGGATTTTGGAGAGTATTCAGCTCTCATGTAAGCAAATATATTCCCTTGAACAGAGGGGCCATGACTGTCGGAAGTGAGATGTTTTAACCAATATTGAGGGCAGTCATGCGTAGTAAAATGTTTATTCGCGGCACATCCATTATGTCCGCCAAGTCAGAAGGTGCGCTTACCGAGAAGTGTATTCTCACAGCGTACTACGGAATCAGAGAAGTCATCAAAAGCGCTGTACATTTTATCTGTATAGCCGTTATGGGGCTCTTGCTATTCAGTACGAATGCAAATAGCCAGAATAAGTTCTTCAGTACGCCAGAACGGGGAGGTGCAGAAGGAGCGAAAAGTCAGGCGATTCTCCAGATGCTGATGGATGAGAATGCAGCGCGTCACACCGAGACATCAGCAAATGCGACGAGCATTACAGCGCTCAGTGCATCAACAGAGGCCAGCTTTACAACGGTCGGCAGCTGTGGCGCGCAGGGCATGATATTCGGCCCCGGCCACACGCTTGCCGATGGCAATGACTGTATCCCATCCATGCAGGTAGATAATGACGGGCGGATTGCGCTGCAGGCAGGGATGACCTTTGGCGACTATGAGATATGTTCTCCGACGACGGCTGGGACCATCCGCTACAACGCGTCCGCCAAACGCATGGAGTTCTGCAACGGTGATGTATGGGGCATGCTCGGCGGGAATACAGGTTGCTCGATTAACTTTCCCGCCATATCTGACGCAGATCCGGATAGCTATTACGACACCACAGATGCTGTTTACAGCGGCTCGACCGCAACAGCAGCGGTAAATGGGGCAACTTCGGCAACACTGCGCCGCAATGGGGGCAATACCGGTACCGCCTCTGGCGTAACCATCAATCCGGGTAATAGTGTCGGTATTCACGGCAAGTCAGCCACGATGTACAACCAGACTGCTGCGTTCACGCTTGATATCGGCGCTTACACTGCCTGCTGGCAGATTACGACCAAACAACAGGACGTCACGCCGAACAGCTTCTCTTTTACGAACGTATCGAATCAGAACCTCGATACGTTAGTTACCTCTAACAGTGTAACCGTCAGCGGTTTTGATGGTGCTCTGACTGCATCAGTATCGGGTCAGGGCAATCCACAAGTCAGCGTAGATGGTGGGGGATGGGCCTCATCCGCCTCTATCAGTGCCGGCCAGTCAGTCAGACTCAGGCTAACGTCGAACAACGCTTATAGCAGTGCGGTATCTGCTTATCTTAACATAGGTACCTACTCGACCTCATGGAGCGTTACCACAAAGCCAAATGGCTGTAATACGCCATGCGGGTTTGTTGCTAACGGCGGAACCTGGAAGGCGAACGGCGCCAATACTGCCTGCGGTGCAAGTTGGTCCTGCCCGCACATTGTGTTCTACAAATGTGTTGATGGCAGTGGTGTTGTGACGAGTTCATGCTGATTGTTCCAGGGAGAGGGGAGCTAACTGCAGTCAGTTATTAGCGTGACTGCGATATGCCGGGTTGCAGAAAGCGCTCCAACCCATCCCAAGATGTACGCAGAATGGGCCGCGTACGCGGGTCAATCAGACCGACTTCATCAAGCGTGTATTCTTTGCGCCCGTAGTTACAAGGTGCACAGGTAACGACAACATTCTCGATGCTGTTATCGCCACCACGACTGTGGGGCAGAATGTGGTCGAACTGGAGCCACATGCATTGCAGCGCAGCGTGTTGGGTTTGGTTGGATGATCCCCAGCAGGCTGCGATGGGATAGGCGCTATGCATGGCCTTGCGAACATTCTCGTGGATGAGTGGAATGCCACAGAAAAGGCAGTGGCGGCCATAGACCTGAGTGATGTCTTCTTTCCGGGTATCGGAGGGCATGCGTTCTTGTGCGCGCTCAGATTTTTTCAGGTAGGGCGGTGAGTCGGGAACCTCTCTGAAGCGTCTGAACTTGGGCTGCTCGGGATTTTCTTCCAGGCTGCCCCAGAGGGATTCAGTCCAATTACGTATGGTGGGTATGTTCGCATCGTGGATAAGTTGCTCGGCTATTTGATGATGGCCGGACAGATGCGCCGATGTTGCGCGGTCCAGTAGGTGGGCGGCATGAAAAATCTCGCTGATAGGGGCGCGCATGCAAGTACGTGGCTGCCAAAAAGCAGCATCTAAGGAGTCAGTTTGTGAGGAGGTGTCTTTCATCTGCTTGGCGGATTCTTGAAAGGTGGTGGCCAGGGACGGAATCGAACCGCCGACACGGGGATTTTCAATCCCCTGCTCTACCGACTGAGCTACCTGGCCATTGGCGAAAGAACGGTCGGATACTATGACAGTGACTTGGCCTTTGCAACGAAAAATTACGCCCATCCGGTAAAAAAATGCCCCCGCGGAAGCAGGGGCAAGGATGGGTAGTCTCGTATGTACGGGCGGGGTACCCTAGCTGTCATGAACCCACTTCATCCGGACACATGGTGTGCGGAGGATGGTGGTGCTCATCCGGCGGGTGCGCTTGGACATGGTGTACATGTTGTTGTCTGTCCAAGCGCTGACCTTGCGCCATACGAGGCGGATTTCTCCCTCAGGCAGCTGGGTATCCTCGATAACAGGTACGCCACTGCGTGTATAGCTGAGCAGGGCAATCAGGCCGCCGATAAGGAACAGGCTGCCAATCACGGCAGGCAGGCCCATGTAGCCTAAATGGTCCAGCATATAGCCGTTCAGCAAGGGGCCGGTCATACTGCCTGCGTCATAGCAGATGTTCAGCATGGTTGTTGCCAGCATCAGCTCGGCAGCGCGGAAGCGCTCGCCCAGCAATGCAGAGCCGGTAACGCCCATGACCGAGCACAAGGCACCCAGCACAAAAACAGCGGTCATCAGGCCTATGCCAGTCCAAGCAGAGGCTGCCAGCAGCAGTGCTGTTACAACGCCAACACCCATCGTGCCCAGGGTGAACAGGTTCTTGTCCGACCGGTCCATGACCATTGCCAGTGGATATTGCATCACCAGACCGCCCGCAATAAACCATGTCATCAGCATCAGTGCATTTTGCTCACTCATGCCTGCGCCAAGGCCGAACATGCCCAGAAAATCCAGTACACCTTCGGTTGCGTAGCCGGCAACAAAGCAGACTGCCCACAGGAACGTATGGCCTTTGATAATACCGCGCAGGTTGCCGAAAGTTGGCGGTGTGATGCTCAAATCGGGCAGACGTGTGGTCAAAATCGGCAGAGCAGACAGGATGGATGCACCAACGCAGATGGCAAAACCGCTGTTGCCTACACCTGTTTGGGCAATGGCAAGCGGGCCAAGGGCATAGCCACCCATACTGGCGAGAAAGTACAACGTAAAGACACGGCTGAGCTCATTCTCCCGTGTGCGGGCATACAGCCAGAGGTCAAAAATAACATACACCGGCCCAACCAGCAGGCCGCGCAGAGCTTCGTGGCTCATCCACAGAGCATATGCGTCCGGATTGATGGCAGGCAGTGCCAACGCCACTGTGATAATGGCAAAGGCAGCCGGAATGAACGTATTCAGGCCAACATAGCGGATAATGTACGGACCGCCGAACAGGGCGACGATACGGCCGATTACTGCACACGTAAACAACATGCCAATATCGCTGGCAGACCAGCCAAGCGCTTCACCCTGCAAGGTGACGGCAGGCGCAATGCAGCCGAAGGCGGCCATTAAAAAGAAGGCGGAAACAATGACGGGCCACGTGCCGACCAACGATGCTGGCAGCAAAGCCGTAGTCCGATTTTTTACAATATGCCAAAACATGGCGAACACACATAATCTAGTTTATTTGATTTCAAGACAAAGCCGCGCGCAGGTACCTGATGGTCAGGCCGCGGTGCGGTAGAAGACTGTTAAGGCTAAGGGACCCTAATCTTCGGGGGAAACGCAGTGGGGAGGCTCGCTAGCGCGCACGAAAACAGGGGGGAGGCAGGCTCCCATCCGGTCTTTCAGGCTGTACAGCAGCCCGTATGTTACTTGCGCTAACATGGTCGATCACTCGATTTTTTTAGAATGCTTGGTACACATCTCTTATGCACCAGCGCCTTAAAAATGACACTGACAGCCACTTTTGTCAAGGGTGCAATGCAATATCAGCCCAGATGGACAAATGGTCGCTCCATTTAACGAAGACAAAACCGCTGTCGGATACTGTTGCTGTTTGTGGCACAAGGATATGGTCGATGGGCACGGCCGGGATGACGGAAAGCCAGGATGACATCCAGTTGTGAGCGCGCTTAAGGCCCTGTTTTGACTGAATGTTTTTGAAAGCATCATCCCACTGTACGGTATTGAAGTCCCCCATGACGATAAGGGGGTGCTCGGGCTTGAACAGGCTGATGGCACTGAGGGTCCGGTCGCGCCATTCGCGCAGCCCCGGAGAGATGGGTGGTAACGGGTGTGCGGCTACTAAAGTGACATATCCCTGAGGGAGTAGAATGTCATAAACCGGTGATGTATCGTCTATCGTCAATCGGGGACGTATGGGGTAGCGGCTCAGCACGGTGGTCGGGTGACTCATCAAACCGCGGACTGTATGGCGATAGGGCAGGGCATCACCGAGGGCTTGCTCGGCGGCGTGCTCCATATCCGGCGTACTTTCCAGAATGACAGCGATATCAGGGGTCACAGTGGTCAATTGGTGCACTTTATCAGCCACATGTGCAGGTGTTTCGGACATGGCAGCATTGATGTTCATAACCATCAGCCGCAAGGTATTGGGCGCTGGTGGCGCCGCTGGGACGTGCTGGCGTAATAGCGCCGGCACAGTAAACAGGCAGAAAAACAAGGTGGCGGGCAGGAACAGCCCTGTCAGGCCCTTGCGGACCCACTTGCCACGGACTTTGTGTAGGAGGACCAACATGATGAGGGCAAACAGAAAATCGGTCCAGATGACGTAACGGATGCTGTCCAGCAGCAGGAAGAAGTGCCATTCGGTCATAAAGGGGGTCACAATCTGGACGACGGTGAACACGGTCAGTAACATACTGAGTTGGAAGGGCAGGGTACGCAGCATGAGGACGCCTTAATCTTGTTATCCCATAAAAAATGCCACCCCGTTGACGGGGTGGCAAGTCGCTAATGAGGCATCAGACGGACATCCGCCACAACGGCCAGATGGTCGGTTGCGGGAACGTACCGGACATCGCTTGCCAGCACCTGCGTGTTCTCGGGCACCAGAACGTAGTCCAGCGGTGCAACCGGAACCACCCGCCATTGCCGCCCGTAAAAGGCGACCCTGTAGGCAGGGAAGGTCGGTTGCGGCAGGCCGGCCATTTTCAGGCCGAAGCGCGTCATCAGGTTTTGGATGTTACGCTGCCAGGGCACGGTATTGAAGTCCCCGGTAATGACGACCGGCAGGTCGGTTTCGACCTTGCTGAGGCTGTCCAGCGCCGCATTGCGGGCCAGATGCCGTGCCGGTGTCAGGGGTGAGTAGGGGTGCACCTGCACGAGGCGGAACGTGCCGTTCGGCCCGTCCACATCGTAATGGACAATGCGCCCTTCATCCTGAATCAGCACCCTGCGGACAGGGTATTTGCTGAGCAGGATCATGCTGTAATCGCCGTAGTTGCTGGCAACCTGCGTGACGATCTGGTTGGGATACTGGCGGGCGAGCCGCGGCAGATATTTGTCCCAATCCGGGCGCGCCTCGACGATGCTCATCACATCGGGGTTCGTTTCCAGAATGAACTTGACCTTCGGTCCCAGATTGTCGTTGGGATGAAGGGCGTTCAGGCTGGCAATCCGCATTACGTCCGCCTCGATCGGGTGCGGCGGAAAGGATGCAGATTCAGGCTGCTGGACGCGCAGATAGATAATGGCGCCCAACACGGCAGACAGCAAAGCCACAACGGGCCAGCGCCAGCGGTCGGTCTTGTTGTTGTAGATCAGCAGCATCAGCAGGCCGCGCCACGGAAACCACAACAGGAACAAGCCGCCCAGCGTTATGAAGGTGAGTGGCAGGGCAAGGCTGTGGATGAGCATGAGCGCATACACATGCTGAAATGCCGCTGCCACAATCTGGACCCCGCCCAGCAGGCAAAGCCCGAGGGTGAGCAGATAACGGGTCAGCGCCATAAGCGCCTCCATGGGGTTAGAGCTTCAGGATATGCGAAACGTGAAAAGATACAGCAAACTGTACGCAGAAAAGGTGCGCGCAGACGGTGTTATTGTCAAGTGCGATGGGGAGCGGAAAGCACTCTAAATGGCAGTGCAGCATAAAAAAATTGCATGCGTATACATTTTTTTGTGGCAAGGGCCTTTACGCCTCGGTATCATCCACCTCTGAACGTTGTTCAATCTCTTTTCACTTTTCTTCAAAGCGTGTTTTCACACTTAGTCTCCTTTTTTCCCCGAGTTTTCGGAGGCAAAACAATGACCGACAATCTCAAGACCCTGACCCACGAAGAGGCCCTCGAGGGCTTCCGCGCGGTCACCCGTAACCGCACGCTGGAGCGTGTTGGCCACTTCGTCGAGGAACTCAAGGCCGCTGAGGCCTCCGGCGCGCCCAACGGTGCCTACCGGATCGTGGTTCCCGACAACGCCCATGGCGGCCGTGGTTTCGACCTCGCGTCCATCATGTTCAAGAACCGCTTCCTCTACCTGGAAGGCCCGGTGACGCAGGAAGCCGTGTGGGAGCTGCAGAAGCAGATCCACTACCTCTGCTCCTCGGCCGTTCTGTGGCAGAAGGGCAAGTTCGGCGTGCCGAAGACGGACGAAGTCGGCCGTGAGCGCATCCGCCGCATCACGATCTACATCGACTCGCCTGGCGGCTATGTCGACTGGGGCCTGGAGCTCCACGACTTCATCCGCGAAGCCGAGGACATCACCCAGGAGCCGGTCGTCGTCATCATGAAGACGCAGGCTGCCTCGATGGGTTCGCTGCTCATGCAGTCGGGCACCAAGTTCATGCGGCTGGCGTTCCCGCGCTCGCTGATGATGATCCATGGTCTGTCCTACGGCAACCAGGGCAAGATCGAGCAGCACATGGACGGAGCCTCCGGCTCGGTCGTGCGCGCTGCCCAGCTCTACCAGATCTACGTCGAGAAGATGCTGGAGGCCCACATCGGCGCCGGCCGCCTGGTCGACAACGGTGACGGCACCCTGACCAACCCGGTCACGGGCTCCAAGGCCACCGTCGACGAGCGCAAGCGCGAGCTCCTGAAGTGGCTCAAGACCCACATGGAGAACCGCGACACCTTCCTGAAGGTGTCCGAGTGCCTCAAGCACGGCCTCATCGACTACGTCATCTTCAACGAAGACGAGCAGATGGCCTACTACGACCATGTCTACTGGTACCTCGGCCTGAAGGAACCGGCCCGCGAGGAAGCCACGCAGGAACTGCGCGGTCACTTCGACGAGGACGGCGTCTTCATCGGCGACTTCGTGTGGTCCAAGGAGCCCCTCATCAGCAAGGCGCTGGTCTTCATCGCCCAGCAGGCTGCCGGTAAGGACGAAAAGGCTGACAAGGCCCAGAAGCTGCTCGCCAAGAGCGTGGACGATCGTACGGCGTCCCTCAAGGCCATCCGTGCGTTGCAGGCCCGCAACCTGGCGAAGGCCATGGAGAAGGAAGCCGGCTACAGCTGGATTCTGGACGACCTGGTCGCCGACTACGCTGCGCAGTTGAAGAAGCACAACAGCGCTGACGGCCCGGCCATCAGCTAATCGAACGGAAGTGCCGCCCCTTGTGGGCGGCACTTTTTTTGTGCAAACTAGACGGATAACAAATTCAAAAACTGGTTATGCAAATGTTCTATAAAGCATTTTTACGGCACCCTGCCAGCGTTGGTAAGTCCTACGCAGGGCACCTCTGGGGCGCATGGCGCTATGGCTGGCAACTGCAAAAGGCAGCGTGCAGTGCCTTTGTGCATGGCCTGTTGCCTGCTGTTTGCGAAACAACAGCCAGCGATGCTGTCGAAAACCTTTACAAGAAAGGGCAGGCAAAAGATGCGCAGAAAAATACTTAGCCTTTTTATCCCTGTGGTGCTGATGCTGCCAGTCGGTGCCCACGCAGTTTGTATTGAGCCTGATGCCAAGCCGCCTGTTTGTACGGAGCAGAAACCGGACAAGCGTTTCGAGACCGAGGAAGAGTTCACAAAATGCCGGGAAGAGGTGGATGCCTATACATCATCCCTGTCGGATTGGGTTGTGTGTGTGATGGGCGAGGCCAAGGACCGTGCTGCTGCGGCCTTTACGCAGTTCCGATGCAAAACCCGTGCAGATACAGTGTGTTTTGACGAAAAACCCTAAGGGTGCAGGGCGGCGAGGGCCTCCACCTCGTCAAGCGCGGGAATGCTGGCCATGGTGCCCAGACGCTGGACAGCCAGCGCAGATGCGGCGCGGGCAAATTTAAAGTGTTCGGCAAATTTGGCCTCCGGCTTGCGAAGGTATGAAAAGACGTACGCACCGTGGAAGATGTCCCCGGCACCTGTGGAATCGACCACTTTTCCCTTCTCCAGCGGAATTGCCGACATTTGTTGGAATTGGCCATCCTCAACAAAGACGAGCCCTTTGTCGCCCAATGTGACGGCTGGTACTTTGACGCCTTTCTCGCTCAGCCAGTCCACCATTTGGCGGGGAGATAGGGAAAACTGCTCGCAAAACCGCTCGGAAACAACCGCCACATCAATGTAGTCCAGCAGGTGCTCAATGTCCTGACGGCGGCTGCCGCCGTCAAGCGACGTCATAATACCTTTCTGACGGCAGAGGCGTGCGTAATGGATGGCTGCATCCATCTGGTGGCCGTCAAGGTGCAGGGCACGCAGGCCTGTGATGTCCAGTTGGGGGATGGCATCCAGATAATGCGTATCCCGGCAGCGCAGGATGGAGCGTTGGCCATTGTTCGGGATGACGAGTGAAAGCGCGGTACGGCCAACCTGACGTGGGTGCAAGGTGACGGGATGCTTTTCACAGACTGCCAGCGTGTAATCGCTCAGGGAGTCCTTGGCGACAGAGGTCAGAAGATCCGTCTGATGGCCAAGAATGGCATTGGTAAAAGCCGCGATAACGGCATTGCCGCCCAGACCAAAGGCGTAATCGTCGGCAACGGCCTTTTCATCACCCGTGGGGATGTGGTCTGCAACGATTGTGACATCGATATAGGTATGGCCGATAAACAGGGAATCCATCTTGTGCCTTTGGTTATTTTGCCCAACAGCTTTTTATTTTGCCCATTTGTGCGGTACATTCAAGAAGGAGTTTCCACAAAAAGGATTTACACCCATGACAGGACGCGCACCCCGTATCTATTTGGCCGGCCCGGATATCTTCCGTGAGGATGCTGCCGAGTTTGCCAACTGGCAAAAAGCAGTCTGCCGGGATTACGGGCTTGAACCGCTTCACCCGATGGATAACAACTTCAAGCCGGATTTTAAATCGCTCGACGGCGCACGGGATATTTACCACGCCGACGTTGGCCAGATGCTCCGGTGTGATGTCATTTGCGCGAATATGGGCATGTTTCGGGGGCCGGAACCCGACAGCGGCACATGCTTCGAAGTGGGTTTTATTGCAGGCCTGAATGCCGCACGCGAACGCTTTGGTGCTCAGGTACCGTTCCGTCCCTTGTACGGTTATGTTGAAGAAGCACCTACATACCCGGAAGCCATCCGCATGTGCGGACTGGAAGACCCGGAGAATCCCGGTTATGACGTACAGGGCTGCCATATCACGCCGTGGGAGGTGTTGACGGTGAACCTGATGATGGAAATCCCCATGCATGAAACAGGCGCCTTTATTACAACCGGTTTTGAAGATTGTATCGCCCAGATTGCCGCCGACTGGAAGGCCGGCAAGTTTACGGTGGCTTAAGCTATGGCGCTGAAAGCCATTATTTTTGACCGCGACGGTACGCTGAACGAAGAAGGGCCGACGGAAGGCGGTTATGTGACCAGGCCCGGTGACCTTGTCCTTATCGACGGTGTTGCCGACGTATTGCGCGATCTGCGTGGGCGCGGAATAAAGCCATTCGTCTACACACAACAGTCCTGCGTGGGGAAAGGTCTCTTGGATGAACAGGGACTTGCAGCCATCCACGCACGCATGCAGGACCTGTTGGGCAAGGATGCCCGGATAGAGGCGTTCTATTACTGTCCACATGTGGCAGCGGACCGCTGTATGTGCCGCAAGCCCATGCCCGGTATGTTGTTCCGCCTTATGACTGACCACAAACTGCGCGGGGATGAGGTGGTTGTTATCGGTGACAGCCTGCGTGACGGTCAGGCCGCACACGCACTGGGACTGCGGTTTGCCTATGTGCGTACCGGTAAGGGGAAGGTGCTGGAGCAAAGCGCGGAAGCACCGGATGTGCCGTTTTACGATACGCTCGCCGAGGCGGTAAAAAGCTTCCTTTAAATGGTTTAAAAATCTCCTTGAAAAGAGGGGGCGTTGTGCGTATGTTGTGGGTCGCAGCAGCGCGGGTGGATACCCGTATGTGTGCACCAGGCAAAGCGCGTTGCGCCCGTAGCTCAGTTGGATAGAGCACCTGCCTTCTAAGCAGGCGGTCGCGCGTTCGAATCGTGCCGGGCGCGCCAGCGTTGTTGCGAACCGTAGCCGTGTTATGGCGGATGTAGCTCAGTTGGTAGAGCACATGGTTGTGGTCCATGTGGTCGTGGGTTCGAGTCCCATCATTCGCCCCATCGGTTTACGGCAGCTCAAAGGATTCTTTCCAGTCTGTTCCCCCTGTTTTCTATGCGGATGTGGCGGAATTGGCAGACGCACTGGATTTAGGTTCCAGCGGGGTAACCCGTGGGGGTTCAAGTCCCTCCATCCGCACCATAGAAAAGACCCGCTTGGCGGGTCCTTTTTTATAACAGTACTAAAGATAAAGAAAAACCCCCGCAGCTTGCGCTGCGGGGGCTGCCTTACGGCACGCTTGGGGGGTTACTTGCCCGCCGGGACGGAGATACCCGCATTACCGCCGGTGACGACGGTGATGTTGGGGTTACCCGCCTTGACGGCCGATTCGAACGCTTCCGCATTCGTCTTGGCCGCATTGGCGTTGATGATGGCGACCATGTCCGCAATGGACACGTCCTTGGGCAGGGCGCCCATCATCTTGGCGATACCCAGACCTTCGTTTTCCTGACGCAACGCCGCCTGCTGGGCGATGTCGGTCAGGGTCTTCTGGCGACGCAGTTCGACGTCGGCAGCCTTTTCTTCGGCGATGGCGTTCAGAACGCGCTCGTTCGCAGGTTCGAACTTACGCACCTGAGCGTTCGGGAAGATGAAGGCGGCTTTCGCCTCTTCCGCGGTGAAGCCGGCATTGATCAGGTCGGCGCTCACGATACGGAGGAGGTTGGCCGGAATGTCGGCAGCCAACTTGCCACGCCCTTCTTCGCTGGTGGCCTGCTCCCAGTTCTGGGAAGAGACCGCGTCACGAATAGCGGAACGTGCCGAGTTGTTGAGCATGGTCACGTATTCGGTGCCATACTTCTGCTTGATCTTCCAGGCCATCTGCGGCTGCAGGATGTAGGGGACAGTCACGTCCGCCACCATCCGGATCTTATCCGCAGAAAGCGCTTCCGCCGTGGTCTGCCCCGTGAAGGAGAAGTCCTGACGACGGGTCTCCATCTCCGTGGTGTTGACCATCGGGTTGATGAAGTGCAGACCTTCGCTGTAGTAGCCGGACTGCTGCTCGCCGAACCAGTCGGTGACGACCACGCGGCCGGAGTTCACCTGGGTGGCCGACGAGAAGATGGCGATACCCAGTCCGACAACGGTCAGAGCGATCTGGCCGTACATACGGAAGGGCAAGTCGCCACTTTCCTTGTTGCCTTTCGGCAGGAGGAACGACGCGCCGAACAGCGCCAGAATGATGACAACGAAAACGATGAAGCCCATGGCTTCCTCCTATGGTCAGTGGTGGATGAGAGTTACTGTGGTTGGTAACTGCGCAATGGCGTCGTCTGGCCCGCGAATGCGGACACGAACGTGAAAAGAAAAACAGATGAGCCTATTGCGTATCTGCTTATAGAGGGAGCCGTTAGAGAGTTTCTGACGTATTGTTTAATCAAGACGTTGCTGGCAGCGCACGTTTTTACTCATGGGGTCCGGTTGCCAGTAAACCTCGTTACCTTTGCCGCGCAAGGTGGATACGCCGTTGCTGTACTTGAAGCCGGAGGCGCTTACTTGTATGGGCAGGTTGATCAGACCATCGACATTATCAAAGGGAACAGCCTTTGGTCCCGCGATGGTCACGTAATCCATCTCGCCGCTCACATAGGCAACCTTGAGTACGCTGCCGTTGGTGCAGCTATAAGTAACGTGTGGCGCATTGCGGTTATCGGCATACTTTCCGCAGGGGCACATCGTTGTCGTACAGGCGCTGAGCAAAAGCAGGGCAGGGGCGGCAAAAAAGGCGCGGTTCATAAGGATATCCATTTGTTTTTATAGGTCCACATCAGGTTACCTGCCTTGCGCAGGTCATGCAACTGCCATGGCTGAATGTACAAAAAAGCCAGCAAATACGGGCTTTCGTATACAATAATTCGTGTTGTCTTTGTTTGCATTGGGCGGATTTGCTGCTATTATCGCAGCTCATGGATTCTATCAAGTAACGCTAATAATTACGTATTAAGGACATCTCTTATGCAGATTGTTGTTCAGAAAAAAGGTGATTTGGGCCGCGAAATGGTGGTCACCATCCCCGCTTCGGAAGTAGAAAAAATGATGACCGAGCGTCTGGAAGAAGTGCGTGTTAACGTCAGTTTGCCAGGCTTCCGTCCGGGCAAAGCGCCGTTGGAAGTTGTCCGCAAGCGTTACGCCGAGAAGGTTGGTATGGACGTGCAGCGCGACCTGATTGCCGAGACCATGCCTAAAGCTTTTGATAAAGAAAATGTACGTCCTGCCGGCCAGCCGAATGTAAACTTTGGGACGCTGTCTGAAGGTAAGGATTATCAGTACACCATCGCTTTCGACATTATGCCGGAAGTGGCGCCCAAGAAATACGAAGGGTTGAAGCTCGTTCGTCATACCACAACGGTTGATGACAAACTGGTGGAAAAGTCCATTAAGGAACTGGCCAAAACACGCCGCATGTTCAAAAAAGTCGACGGTGCTGCCAAAAAGGGTAATATCACCAAAATTACAGCCAAGGGATTTGGTAAAGATGGCAAAGCCATCCCAGGCGCAGAAGTGACCGAGTTTCCGCTGGAACTGGGTTCAGGTCAGTTTATTCCGGGTTTTGAAGACGGGCTGATTGGCAAGAAAGCGGGCGACAAGGCAACGCTTGAGCTGACTTTCCCGAAAGATTATCACGCCAAGGAACTGCAAGGTGTTAAAGCCAAGTTTGAAGTTGATGTGCTGGAAGTGCAGTCTGCCGAAGAACCGAAGCTGGATGATGAGTTTGCAAAATCGCTGGGTCTGACCGATCTGGCTGACCTGAAAGCCAAACTGAAAGAACGTCTGGAAGCGGATGTGGCAACTGCCAGCGAACAACGCCTCAAGCGCGAATTGTTTGATTCCCTGGACAAGGACAATCAGTTCGAAATCCCCGAGAGCATGCTGAAAGCAGAGTTTGAAACTATCTGGCGTGCCCTGATGGAAGACATGCACCGCCGTGGTGTGACCTTTGGCATGATGGGCAAGACAGAAGACGAAGTCCGCGCCGAACATCGTGAACTGGCCGCACGCCGTGTGCGTTTGGGTCTGCTGCTGGCAGAGATTGGCCGCAAGCATGGTGTTGAGGTGAAAGAGGACGAAGTTGCTGCTGAGATCGAGAAGATTGCCTCTGCTTACGGCCCGAGCGCCGATAAAGTGCGTCAATACTTCAAACAGCCGCAGGCCCGTAACGAAATTATTGGCCCGCTGTACGAGAAGAAAGTTTGCGACTGGATTCTGTCCACCGGTAAACTGACTGATAAGACAATTGATGCTGACGAACTGTTGGCTGAGATTGCTGGCTAACCGTTAAAATCAGGGGTTCGTTATGGATAACACAACAAAAAACACCATTCTGAACAATTTGGTCCCCATGGTTGTGGAGCAATCCCCCCGTGGCGAGCGTGCGTATGATATTTACTCCCGCTTGCTGAAGGAGCGGATTATCTTCCTGACGGGCCCCGTTCATGACGATATGGCAAACCTAATCGTCGCACAGCTGCTGTTCCTGGAGTCGGAGAATCCTGACAAGGATATCTCCATTTACATCAACTCTCCCGGCGGTTCTGTAACGGCTGGCATGGCTATCTACGATACGATGCAGTTCATCCGCCCGGATGTCAGCACCATTTGTATCGGTCAGGCTGCAAGCATGGGCGCGTTTCTGTTGGCAGCAGGGACAAAGGGCAAGCGCTACGCGCTGGCAAATGCACGTGTGATGATTCACCAGCCTTTGGGTGGTTTCCAAGGTCAGGCAAGCGACATTGAGATCCATGCCAAAGAAATCCTGCAATTGAAAGAGCGCCTGAATAAAATGCTGGCCCACCACACGGGCAAGCCGCTGGCGACTATCAGCAAGGATACCGACCGTGATTACTTCATGGACGCCGATACCGCCAAGAAATACGGTATTGTGGATACTGTTCTGGTGGAACGCCCGGAAGCCAAAAAGGGCTCGGCTAAATAGGCTCTTGTAAGGCACGCGTCTTGCACGTAACCCTATAAAGCCAAGGGGTATCGGTGCATCACGCGTTGACTTGGCAGTTTTTAGAGCTGATACTTAATAATAAGAGAAATATCTTGTACGGGGGCGTTTGAGAAACGATGGCACGTTCTTCCGATAGTGGATCCAGTAACACGCTTTACTGCTCGTTCTGCGGTAAAAGCCAGCATGAAGTCCGTAAACTGATTGCAGGCCCAACCGTCTTTATTTGCGACGAGTGTGTTGGCCTTTGCATGGACATCATCCGTGAGGAGCAGCGTACGCCTGTTTCCCACGAACGTTCAGGTGTGCCAGCACCTAAAGAAATTAAATCCATTCTGGACGACTACGTCATTGGTCAGGAGCGCGCAAAACGTATCCTGTCTGTGGCTGTACATAACCACTACAAACGTCTTGAGCATATGACCCACGAATCTGAGGTCGAACTGCAAAAGTCGAACATTCTGCTGGTTGGTCCTACCGGTTGCGGTAAAACCCTGCTGGCACGCACACTGGCCCGTACGCTGGATGTGCCGTTCACCATTGCCGACGCGACAACGCTGACCGAGGCTGGTTATGTAGGTGAGGACGTTGAGAACATCATCCTCAAACTGTTGCAGTCGGCCGACTATAACGTCGAGCGTGCACAGCGTGGTATCGTCTATATCGACGAGGTGGATAAAATTTCCCGTAAGTCTGACAACCCATCTATTACACGTGACGTGTCGGGTGAGGGTGTTCAGCAAGCCTTGCTGAAAATTATTGAAGGTACGGTTGCTTCCGTTCCGCCACAAGGTGGTCGCAAACACCCGCAGCAGGAGTTTTTGCAAGTAGATACAGGGAACATCCTGTTTGTCTGCGGCGGCGCTTTTGCGGGTCTGGGTAAGATCATCGCCCAGCGTCAGCGCAAGTCCAGCATGGGCTTTAGTGCCGAAGTAGAAGGACCGGATGATCGCGGTACGGGTGAACTTTTTGCCCTGTGCGAACCGGAAGATCTGCTCAAGTTCGGCCTGATTCCAGAGTTTGTGGGCCGTCTGCCTGTGATTGCAACGCTGGAAGATCTGGATGAACCTGCCCTGATTCAGATTCTGACCGAGCCGAAGAACGCGCTCGTGAAGCAGTATCAGGAACTGTTCGCTATGGAAAACGTAAAGCTGACCTTTGCGGACGAGGCGTTGACGGCAATTGCCCGTCAGGCTATCGAGCGCAAAACCGGCGCACGTGGTCTGCGTGCGATTATGGAGAATATCCTGCTGGATGTGATGTTTGACGTCCCGTCCATGGAGGGTGTGGAAGAGGTTGTAATTAACAAAGACGTGGTAGACGGGCGTACCGAGCCGCTGCTGATTTACAGCGACAAGAAAAAGCCCGAGGCTGACGCCAGCTGATCTGCCAGAGCCAAAACTAAATCCGAATAACAACAACGTGGATGACGTCCATGACCGAGCATAAAATAGACAGTAATACGCCGCTTCCCGTACTGCCGTTGCGCGATATCGTTGTGTTCCCGAACATGATTGTTCCTCTGTTCGTGGGCCGCGACCGTAGCGTACGCGCGCTGGAAGAGGTGATGAACAAAGACAAGCAGATTCTGCTGGTCGCACAGAAAGACGCCGGTCAAGACGAACCGGGTACAGACGATATTTACCGCGCCGGTAGTCTGGGGAACGTTTTGCAACTGCTGAAACTCCCGGATGGTACCGTTAAAGTGCTGGTAGAGGGTGTAACCCGCGTCCGTTTAAGCAGCGTTGAAGATACGGGTGAGTACTTTCAGGCAAAGCCGGAAGCGTTCATCGAGCGCGAAGGTGCGCCTCAGGAGCTGGAAGCGCTGGTACGTGCGGTGATTACCGAGTTTGAAGAATACGTCAAACTGAACAAGAAAATCCCGCCAGAAGTACTGGTAAGCCTTGCTGCTATTGATGAGCCTGCCCGTCTGGCAGACACCATTGCCTCGCACCTGAATTTGAAGGTGACCGAGAAGCAAGAACTGCTGGAAATGGATCTGGTGGATGACCGCTTGGAGCGTCTGTACCAGCTGATGGAAAACGAAATCGGCGTTCTGCAGGTTGAGAAGCGTATTCGCAGCCGCGTTAAACGTCAGATGGAAAAAACCCAGCGTGAGTACTACCTGAATGAGCAGATGAAGGCTATTCAGAAGGAGCTGGGCGAGTCCGAAGATGGCAATGAGCTGACGGAGTTTGAAGAGAAAATCAAATCCACCAAGCTCTCCAAAGAAGCTAAGGAAAAGGCCGAAGCCGAGCTGAAGAAGCTCAAAATGATGTCGCCGATGTCGGCAGAGGCTACGGTCATCCGCAACTATCTGGACCTGATGCTCTCGTTGCCGTGGCAGAAGAAGACCCGTCTGAAAAAAGACCTCGGTTTTGCTATGGACGTGCTGGATCACGACCACTTTGGTCTGGAGAAGGTTAAAGAGCGTATTGTTGAGCACTTGGCTGTCCAGCAGCGGGTTAATAAAATCCGCGGCCCGATCCTGTGCCTCGTAGGCCCTCCGGGTGTTGGTAAAACATCGCTGGCGGAGTCCATCGCCCGCGCAACTGGCCGTACATATGTACGTATGGCACTGGGGGGCGTGCGTGACGAAGCCGAGATTCGTGGCCACCGCCGTACCTATATCGGCGCGCTGCCCGGTAAGATCATTCAGGGCATTAAAAAGTCCGGTTCCTGTAACCCGCTTTTCCTGCTCGACGAGATCGACAAGCTGGGCAACGATTTCCGTGGCGACCCGTCTTCGGCGTTGCTGGAGGTTCTTGACCCTGCGCAGAACAGTACCTTCCAGGACCATTATCTGGAAGTGGACTTTGACCTGTCGGACGTGATGTTTATTACAACGTCCAACTCGCTCAATATCCAAGGCCCGCTGCGTGACCGTATGGAGATTATCCGTCTGTCCGGTTACACCGAGCAGGAGAAGCTGGAAATCTGCAAACGCCACCTCATCCCGAAAGCCATTAAAGAAAATGGCCTGAAGAAAGAAGAGGTTGTTATCAAGGATGAAGCCATTCAGGACGTTATCCGCTACTACACCCGCGAAGCCGGTGTGCGTAGCTTGGAGCGCAGCATGCAAAGCCTCTGCCGTAAGGCGGTACGCGAGCTGCTGACAGCTGCTTCGCCTTCGAAGAAGAAAAAGGCTGCTGCCGAAGGTAAAACCGTCAAAGCCGCACCGAAGAAAATCGTTATCGACGCTAAAAAAGTCGGTGAATACTTGGGTGTCCGTCCTTTCGCATATGGCGAGAAGGAAAA
Source organism: Pseudomonadota bacterium (assembly GCA_016125375.1). Taxonomy (GTDB): domain Bacteria; phylum Pseudomonadota; class Alphaproteobacteria; order UBA1280; family RI-95; genus RI-95. The sequence continues at coordinate 204,439 of WGLU01000001.1, forward strand.
AACCGATCAGGTTGGCCTGGTAACAGGTCTGGCCTGGACGGAAGTTGGTGGCGACATTCTGCCTATCGAGGCCATGATTCTCGAAGGGAAGGGACGTGAAAAGTTCACCGGTAAGCTGGGCGATGTGATGCAGGAGTCCATTGCTGCGGCTGCCAGCTACGTGCGCTCGCGTGCCGAGAGCTTCGGTCTGGATCCTGACTATTATCAGAAGACCGATATTCACATTCACGTTCCGGATGGGGCAACGCCTAAAGATGGTCCATCTGCTGGTTTGGCCATGGCGACAGCAATTGTGTCCGCCCTGACCAAGATCCCTGTTCGCAGTGACGTGGCTATGACGGGTGAGATATCACTCCGCGGTAACGCCATGCCTATCGGTGGTCTGAAGGAAAAACTGCTTGCTGCCCTCCGTGGCGGTATCAAAAAAGTCATCATTCCGCGCGAGAATGAAAAAGACTTGCAGGATATTCCACAGAACGTCAAAGACGGTATGGATATTGTTATCGTTGACCACATCGACGAGGTACTCAAGCATGCGCTGGTCAGCCAGCCCAAGGCTAAAACCTCCAAGAAAAAAGGGTCTGTGGGTGCAAAAGTAGCTGCCAGCAAAGTTGGCTCTACACGCGCAAGCCACTAAATCCGCCGTTAGAAGGGCGCCGCATATTGCATATGCGGCGCTTTTTTTTGCTTTTTATCTCGGCTGGTTCTGTCTGCGCTTCTGCATACAATAAAGTAAGGATAGGGCTTAAATATCAATAAAAACATATAGTTAATATTTACTTGTGGGTTAAAAGGGCTGTTTTGCGCCAAAAAGCAAGCTAAAAAGTGCAGAAAAGTGCAGAAAAACTTGGTTGACAGCCATTTTTGCTTATCGTTAAATCTTCAGTGTTCACCTTGTTTTGAGGGGGTGGACAGAGTAAATCAGGAGGCGCTTTGCAGTCTCATCCGGGCAGTCCGGCTGTGTGTGAAGTGCTTAACAAAACTAAATATTCTTTATGAGGGTATAAGCTCGTGAATAAGAACGAATTGATCGCTCGTGTAGCCGACCACGCCAAGCTGACCAAAACCGACGCCGCTAAGGCAGTTGACAGCGTGCTGGACACAATTATCGCTTCTCTGAAAAGCAAAGAAGAAGTTCGTCTGGCTGGTTTCGGCACTTTTGCTGTGACCCACCGCAAAGCGACCACCGGCCGCAACCCGCGCACTGGCGCCCCGATCAAAATTCCGGCAACTAACCTGCCGAAATTCCGCCCGGGCAAAGGTCTGCGCGACTCCGTAAACTAAGAATAATTTTTAGCGCAAAAAACGCTAAAATATTCTTGACCCGACCACATAGATGCCTTATCTATGTGGTCGTTCTCTTTAAGAAGAAATGCTCAAAGAAGAATGGACGATTAGCTCAGTTGGTAGAGCGCTTCGTTTACACCGAAGATGTCGGGAGTTCGAGTCTCTCATCGTCCACCATCTCTTTATGCGTATCTTGATCTAAAGAGAGATTATGTGGGGGTGTAGCTCAGTCGGTTAGAGTGCTAGCCTGTCACGCTAGAGGTCGCGGGTTCGAGCCCCGTCACTCCCGCCACGTAATTTGCAAAAGCTGTTTCCCTCGGGAAGCAGCTTTTTGCATTTTTGTGTCTATACAGACACAGCACTACTTTCAGGTAACCGCACAGCAACTAGGCACTTGCGCGCGCGGGCAGTTGGCGGTAAAAGTAGAGGGGTTTAAATACAAGGGAAATAATCCCATGCTTCAAGAATATCTGCCCATTCTGTTGTTCCTGATTGTGGCAACGGGCTTGTCGACTGTTATGATGGCTTTGCCCTTTGTGGTGGCGCCCCGTAAGCCCGACGCAGAAAAAACTTCTCCTTACGAGTGCGGCTTTGAAAGCTTTGACGATGCGCGTGGCCGTTTTGACGTACGCTTTTATCTGGTAGCCATTCTGTTCATCGTCTTTGACCTTGAGGTAGCTTTCCTGTTCCCTTGGGCGATGGCCTTTGGTGACATTGGCCTCTTCGGGTTCTTCAGCATGATGATTTTCCTTGGTGTGCTGACTGTGGGCTTTATTTACGAGTGGAAGAAAGGAGCCCTTGAATGGGAGTGAACGCTGCCACCCTTACCGCGGCTGACCGCGCCGAGATTCAGGCCGAAGGCTGGGATAAAATCAATCAGGAAGTCGGGGACAAGGGCTACCTGCTCACCACAGCTGATGATCTGGTGAACTGGGCCCGTACCGGTTCCCTGTGGCCGATGACTTTTGGTCTGGCCTGCTGTGCGGTTGAGATGATGCACGCCGGTGCCAGCCGTTACGATCTGGACCGCTTTGGTGTGGTGTTCCGCCCAAGCCCCCGCCAGTCCGATGTGATGATTGTTGCCGGTACATTGTGCAACAAAATGGCACCGGCACTGCGGAAGGTATATGACCAGATGCCTGAGCCGCGCCACGTTATTTCCATGGGCTCCTGTGCAAACGGCGGTGGTTACTATCACTATTCCTATTCTGTGGTCCGTGGGTGCGACCGCATTGTCCCCGTGGATGTTTATGTTCCAGGGTGCCCTCCAACTGCTGAAGCGTTGATCTACGGTATTCTGCAACTGCAGAAGAAAATCCGTACCCAGCGTGTGTTTGCCCGTTAAGGAGGTCCGACATGCATATCGACAAAATGCTGGATGTAACAAAGCTGTCCGACCTGGATGCCTACATCAAATCCGCGCACGCAGATTGGCTGCACGAGAGCACCATCGCAAACCGTGAGCTGACGATTATCTGCCGTCGCAAAGACCTGATTTCGTTGCTGACGTTCCTGCGCGACGATAAGAACACACAGTTCAAAACATTGTTGGATATCTGCGGTGTAGACCATCTGGGCCGCGCAGAACGTTTTGATGTGGTCTACCATTTGCTGTCCCTGGTCAAAAACATCCGCCTGCGTATCAAAGTACGTATCCGCGAAGATGAGACTGTGCCAACCGCAACGGGCGTTTTCTCCAGCGCCAACTGGTACGAGCGCGAAACTTACGACATGTACGGTATCATGTTTGAAAATCACCCCGACTTGCGTCGCATTCTGACGGACTATGACTTTGACGGTCACCCGCTGCGCAAAGACTTCCCGGTCGAAGGCAAGGTGGAGATGTGGTACGACGATGAGCAGAAACGTTGTGTCTATCGTCCCATCAGCCTGAAACAGGACTTCCGCAGCTTTGAATGGCAGTCGCCGTGGGAGGGCATGCACGATAACTTCCACCTGGCAGAAGAAGACAACCCCTTTGATGCGGGCGAGTTTGCCGCGCCTAAGAAAGACTAAGCCATGACGGACACACCAAATACAGTTGCCCGCGAAGTAACCATCGGCGAGGACTTTACGCTTAACTTTGGCCCCCAGCACCCGGCAGCCCACGGCGTTTTGCGCCTTGTGCTGGAGATGGAAGGTGAGGTTATCAAACGTGCCGACCCACACATCGGCCTTTTGCACCGGGGTACAGAAAAGTTGCTGGAAACCCGTTCCTACGTGCAAGGCTTGCCGTACTTTGACCGTCTGGACTACGTGTCCATGATGTGTCAGGAGCACGTGTGGTGTCTGGCTGTTGAGAAGCTGCTGAACATCGAGGTACCACAGCGCGCGCAATATATTCGTGTTCTGTTCTCCGAACTGACCCGTGTGCTGAACCACCTGCTCTGGCTGGGCTGCCACGGTCTGGATCTGGGCGCCATGAGCATGTTCCTGTATTGTTTCAAGGATCGTGAGACGATTTTCGACTTTTATGAAGCCGTCAGCGGCGCGCGTATGCACGCAAACTACTTCCGTCCGGGTGGTGTATCCCGCGACCTGCCGGAAGGGCTGGAAGCCCGTATTGCGGCCTTTGCTGCCGAAATGCCAAAGAACATCGACATGCTTGAGGAGCTGCTGACCAACAACCGCATCTGGAAGCAGCGTACGGTCGGTATTGGTGTTGTTTCCCCGGAAGAAGCGTATGACTGGGGTATGACAGGCCCAATGCTGCGTGGCTCCGGTATCGCATGGGATCTCCGCAAAGCCCAGCCGTACGAAGTGTATGACAAGATGGACTTTGATATTCCCGTTGGCAAAAACGGTGACTCTTATGACCGCTACCATGTCCGTGTGGAAGAAATGCGCCAAAGCCTGCGCATCATCAACCAGTGTCTGGAGCAGATGCCCAAAGGCCCGGTCAAGGTGCAGAACTTTAAAATCTCGCCGCCCAAGCGTTCCGAGATGAAGGGCAGCATGGAAGCGCTGATCCACCACTTTAAATACTTCACCGAGGGCTTCCACGTACCGGAAGGCGAGGTTTACGTTGCAGTAGAAGCACCGAAAGGCGAAATGGGCGTTTATCTGGTGTCCAAGGGCGGTCCACGTCCGTACCGTGCCAAGATTCGTGCCCCCGGTTTTGCCCATCTGCAAAGTCTTGACCACATGACCCGCGGCCACATGCTGGCCGACGTGGTGACTATCATCAGTACGCAGGATATTGTTTTCGGGGAGGTTGACCGATGAGCCGCAGCGCTGCCGTGAACGTAAAAATCGACCACGATGACAAGGTGTATGCGTGGTCCGATGCCGCCAAAGCCAAAATTGAGGCGCAAATCAAGAAGTACCCGCCGGAGCGTAAGGCCTCGGCTGTTATTCCGCTGCTGAAACTGGCACAAGACGAGTTTGATGGCTGGCTGCCTGTTGGTCTGATGAATCTGGTGGCCGATACACTGGAGATGCCGAAAATCCGCGTCTACGAGGTCGCAACGTTCTACGACATGTTTTATACAGAGCCCGTCGGCAAGCATGTGGTACGTGTATGCACCAACGTGTCATGCATGATTCGTGGTGCTGAGAAAGTGATTGAAGCCGTGCAGAAAGAGGTTGGTCTGGATAAACCCGGCACTTCTGCTGACGGCCTGATTACGGTGGAGTCGTTCGAGTGTCTGGGTGCGTGCTGCGAAGCACCGATGATGATGGTGGGCGAGCACTACCACGTCAACCTGACTCCGGAGCGTGCCGTTGGCATCGTCAAAAATATCAAAGCCGGTAAGGCCCCTGTGGAGCCAAGCAAATGAGCAAGAAAAAGAACCCGTATATTCTGGCGGACGCCGACAAGTGTTTTCCCAATCTGGACGGAAAGGGTGACTGGCGTCTGGAAGCCTACCGCAAGCGCGGCGGCTATGAAGGGTTGAAAGAAATCCTGCAAACAGAGCCTGCTGCGATTATCGACAAGCTCAAGGCATCCTCCCACCGTGGCCGCGGTGGCGCGGGTTTCCCGACCGGTCTTAAGTGGTCGTTCATGCCCAAGCCAGATGGCATCAAGCCCAACTATCTGGTTGTCAACTCCGACGAGTCCGAGCCGGGTACCTGCAAAGACCGCGATATTCTGCTGAACGATCCACACACGCTGGTCGAAGGCATTATCATTGGCTGCCATACGCTGGGTGCCAAAGCCAGTTACGTATATGTGCGCGGCGAATATGTGGACGAGGCCGACCAATTGGAGCGTGCCATCGAGGAGGCTCATAACTTCGGCTACCTGGGCGAGGATGTTTTGGGTACTGGTAAAACCTTCAACATCTACGTACACCGTGGGGCAGGAGCTTACATTTGCGGCGAAGAAACCGCGCTGTTGGAATCACTGGAAGGCAAAAAAGGCCAACCGCGCCTTAAGCCGCCATTCCCGGCAGGTTACGGCCTGTATGGCTGCCCGACCACCATCAATAACGTGGAAACTGTTGCACAGGTACCGCCCATCCTGAAAAAAGGTGTGGAGTGGTGGACCCAGTTTGGCCGCCCCAACAACCACGGCACAAAAATTTTCAGCGTCTCCGGCATGGTCAACAAGCCCGGTAACTACGAGGCGCCCATGTCTATTCCCCTGAAAGTCCTGATTGACGAGTATGCTGGCGGTGTTGTCGGCGGGTGGGATAATCTGCTGGCGGTCATCCCCGGTGGGTCATCCACGCCGATTCTCTCTGCCGAACAGTGTCAGGATATGCTGATGGACTTCGACGCCCTGCGTGGCGCCGGTACAGGCCTGGGCACAGCAGCCGTGATTGTGATGAACAAGGACACGGATGTGCTCAAGGTCATGACCCGCATTTCCAAGTTCTACAAGCACGAGAGTTGCGGCCAGTGCACACCCTGCCGCGAAGGTGTGGGCTGGGTCTGGCGGATGATGGAGCGCCTGAGCAATGGCGAGGGTACCATCGACGAACTCGACCAACTGGAAAATGTTACCCGCCGTATCGAAGGCCATACCATTTGCGCCTTTGCCGATGGAGCCATGTGGCCGGTACAGGGAACGTTGAAGCATTTCCGCCCGCTGTTCGAACAGCGGATCAAAGCCCGCAATAAAACCAAAGTACGGAAGGGTGCCTGACCATGACGACCGCACCCCAACCTGCACCGATGGTGAAAGTGACCATTGACGGCCAGACAACGGAGATGCCTAAAGGCTCGACCATTATTCAGGCTGCCAAGAAGCTGGGTATCGAAATCCCTCACTTCTGCTATCACGAGCGCCTGAGCGTGGCCGGCAACTGCCGCATGTGTCTGGTGGATCTGGAAGGCGCCCCAAAGCCGGTGGCAAGTTGCGCTTGGCCGGTTGCCGACAATATGGTTGTCAACACCCAGTCCGAACGCACGCAGAACGCCCGTAAAGGCGTGATGGAGTTCCTGCTCATCAACCACCCGCTGGATTGCCCAATCTGCGATCAAGGCGGCGAGTGCGACTTGCAGGATATCGCCGTGTCCTACGGTTCCGACCGGACGCGCTTCCATGAAGCTAAACGCGCCGTGGCTGACAAGGACCTCGGCCCGCTGGTGGAAACGGTGATGACCCGTTGCATCCACTGCACCCGTTGCATCCGTTTTGCGACCGAGATTGCCGGTGTGCCCGAAATGGGTGCGACTGGCCGTGGCGAGAATATGCAGGTAGGTACCTATGTGGAGCAGGCACTGGCGTCGGAGCTGTCCGGCAACATGATCGACCTGTGCCCGGTGGGTGCGCTGACCAGTAAGCCATACGAGTTTACCGCTCGTCCGTGGGAGTTGAAACATACGGACAGCATCGACGTGATGGATGCGCTCGGCAGCCACATCCGTATTGACCACCGTGACGGCAAGGTGATGCGTGTGGTACCGCGGGAGTGTAACGAGATTAACGAAGAATGGCTCTCTGACGCTGGTCGCTTCAGCTATGATGGCTTGGCGAACAACCGCCTGACCCACCCGATGGTGCGCAAGGGCAAAAAATTGACCGCCACAACATGGCAGGAAGCATTTGCCGTAATTGCCGAAGCCGCAAAGGGCATGCGTAAAAACCGCATTGCCGGCGTGGCTGGTAACCTGCTGTGCGCGGAAGACCTGTATGCCTTTGACCATTTCATGAAGGATACGCTCGGTACCGACAACGTGGATTGCCGTACCAATGGTCTGACTATCGACGGTAAAGTCCGCGCTGCCTATATCATGAATACGCCAATCGCCGAACTGGACAAGGTTGACGCTGTGCTGCTGGTCGGCTGTAACCCCCGCCTTGAAGTACCTGTGCTGAACGCCCGCCTGCGTAAGGGGGTGCTCAAACGCGGTATGAAGGTTGCCAGCATCGGTGCCCCGGTTGATCTGACTTACCCGGTACAGACGCTGGGAGAGAGCCCCAAACTGCTGGATGATATTCTGGAAGGCAAACACCCGTTTGCAGATGTGCTGCGTGAGGCGACCAACGGTGTGATTCTGGTGGGTGCCCGTGCGGTACTGACCCGTCCGGACAGCCAGCAGATTCTGGATAAAGCCCGCGAAGTTGCAGAAATGTACGGTTTTGTACGTCCTGACTGGAACGGCTTTAACGTGCTGCATCAGGCGACAGGTCGCATTACCGGTCTGGATATGGGTGTTTACCCGCAAAAAGACGGCTATCACTCCGGCGGCATCGCAGAAGCTGTAAAGGCTGGGAAAATCGACCTGCTGGTGCTGCATGGCGAAAGCCAGCGCCCGGCGAGCGACTTTGAGGGCGCCAAGTTCACGGTGTTCATTGGAACACATGACAGCCCCTATGCACAGTTGGCCGACGTCGTTCTGCCTGCTGCTGCTTATACCGAGAAGGCTGGCCTGTGGGCTAACGTGGAAGGCCGCGTGCAGGAGGGCCACATGGCTGTCCGTCCGCCGATGGAAGCCAAGGAAGACTGGAAAATCTACCGAGCGCTGTCCGAGGTGCTTGGCAGTAAGTTGCCGTTTGATAACCAGACCCAGCTGCGTGCGCTGATTGCGAAGCTTAATAAGGCCTACGCGCCTGAGAATATTGGCAAGGTTACACGCGCTGACTGGAAACACTTCGGGATGTCGGGTTCTGTCCGCGAGGAGGGCTTGAGCACCTCTGTTCCGGCTTATTACCTCAGTAACGAGATTATGCGCGCCTCCAAAGTAATGCGCGACTGTCAGGATCTGGCGGATGCCCGGGCCGCTCAAACCATGAAGAAGGCAAGCTGATATGGAAGCACTGTTTGCACTTGTCACGGCGGAAAACGCCCTGCTTATTGCCAAAAATCTGGCACTCATTCTGTGCATTACCCTGCCGTTGTTGGGCGCTGTTGCGTACCTGACGCTGGCAGAACGTAAGGTCATTGGCTGGATGCAGCTGCGTGTTGGCCCCAACCGTGTAGGGCCTTATGGTCTGCTGCAACCGATTGCCGACGCGGTGAAGCTGATCTTCAAGGAAACCATTATCCCTGCGGATGCCTCCAAAGTCGTCTTTATGATTGCGCCTGCCATGGTCATGGTGCCGGCACTGATTGCCTGGGCAGTTATCCCGTTCGGGGAAGGAATGGTGTTGGCTGATATCAATCTTGGTGTTCTGTACTTGCTGGCGACATCGTCATTGGGTGTTTACGGTGTGCTGATGTCCGGCTGGGCCTCCAACTCCAAATATCCGTTCCTTGGCGCGGTGCGGAGCGCCGCACAGATGGTGTCTTACGAGGTTTCCATGGGCCTGACTTTGCTCTCCATCATTCTGATGTCGGGCAGTATGAACCTGAGCGACATCGTCATGGCGCAAAAGGGCATGTGGTATATGATTCCGGCATTCCCTATGTTTGTCGTCTTCATTATCTCCATTCTTGCGGAAACCAACCGCGCACCGTTCGACCTGCCGGAAGGCGAGGCCGAGCTGGTGGCTGGCTTCCATGCTGAATATGGCAGTATGCCGTTTGCGCTATTCTTCCTCGGCGAGTACGCAAATATGATTTTGATGTCCGCCATGACGGCTGTCCTGTTTATGGGCGGCTGGCTGCCACCAGTAGATATGGCTCCCTTTACATGGGTACCGGGCATTGTCTGGTTTGCCGCCAAAATCGCCTTTGTGCTGTTCATTTTCCTGTGGGTGCGTGCCACGTTGCCACGTTACCGCTATGACCAACTGATGCGTCTGGGTTGGAAAGTGTTCCTGCCGTTTACGCTCATCTGGCTGGTGTTGACGGCAAGTGCCATGCATCTTCTTGGAAAAGTTTAAGATAGGGTTCTAGTGATATGAAGTTGTTCGACTTTTTGAAGGGCTTTATGCTGGCGGATATGCTCCGCGGGCACAAGGTGACCCTGATGAACATGTTCCGCCGGAAGGTGACCATCCAATACCCGGAGGAGATGACGCCGGTATCACCGCGCTTCCGTGGAGAACACGCGCTGCGTCGTTATCCTAACGGCGAAGAACGTTGCATTGCCTGCAAGCTGTGCGAGGCCATTTGCCCGGCCAAGGCGATTACCATTGAGGCCGAACCGCGCAAGGACGGCTCCCGCCGGACCACCCGTTACGACATCGATATGGTCAAGTGCATTTACTGCGGCCTGTGCGAGGAAGCCTGCCCGGTAGACGCCATTGTGGAAGGTCCGAACATGGAGTTTGCCGTGGATGACCGTAGCAAGCTGATTTACACCAAAGACAAACTGCTGGAACTGGGCGACAAGTGGGAGGTCTCGATTGCCGAGCGCCTGCGCAAAGACGCCCAGTACCGTTAAGGAGGCCGTAGACCTATGCTCGCCTTTGCCGATCTGGTTTTCTATATGTTCGCCGCGATGCTGCTGGGCAGTGCAATGGGCGTTATTTTTGCCAAGAACCCCATGCACTGTGTGTTGCTGCTGATTCTGACCTTCTTCAATGCGGCAGGGTTGTTTATCCTGCTGGGTGCCGAGTTCATCGGTCTGTTGTTGGTGATGGTCTATGTGGGCGCGATTGCAGTTATGTTCCTATTCGTGCTGATGACCATCGACATTGATTTTGCGGTCTTGAAAGAAGGCTTTGCAAGCTATCTGCCGAGTGGTCTTATCGTCGGCGCCGTGCTGATGGCCGAACTGGTGATTGCCGGTCAGGCTGGCCTGTTCAGCGGTGCCCGTATCAGCACGCTGACGGCTATGCCAGCACCTGATGGTGTGGAAAACATCCGCGCACTGGGGCAGGTCCTCTTTACCCATTATCTGTTCCCGTTCCAGGTGGCTGCGCTGATTCTGCTGGTTGCCATGATTGGCGCCATTGTGCTGACACACCGCCGCCGCGAGGGTGTGCGCCGCCAGAACGTGATGGCGCAGATTGCCCGTACCCGCGAGGACAGCCTGTCCATCGTCAAAGTTAAACCCGGCCAAGGTATTTAAGGAGAAGAACAATGCTCTCTACAGTCGGTCTAACCCACTACCTTGTTGTAGCTGCCGTTTTGTTTACCCTCGGCGTACTGGGGATTTTTATTAACCGTAAGAACATTATTCTGGTCCTGATGTGCATCGAAATGATGCTGCTGGCCGTGAATATAAACATGGTGTCCTTCTCGGCATTTCTGCATGATTTGGCCGGGCAGGTGTTCACCTTCTTTATCCTGACGGTTGCCGCCGCCGAAGTGGCCATTGGCCTCGCGATTGTGACCGTGTTCTTCCGTAACCGTGGGTCGATCGAAGTTGACGACACCAACATGATGAAAGGCTAAAGACCCATGACGACCGATATGTACTTTGCCCTTGTGTTGCTGCCGCTGGCGGCCTCGGTTGTGGCGGGCCTTGGTGGTAAACGCATAGGTGATGCCGGTGCAATGGCCATCACGATTGGTGGTGTGGTCACCAGTTTGCTGCTGTCCATCTGGGCTTTTATCGACATTGCTGTCCTGAATGGTTCCTCAGTTGAAGCAGAATTGTACACGTGGATTTCCACAGGTACTCTGAACCTGAGCTTCGGCGTGCTGATTGACAAGCTCACCGCCGTGATGCTGATCGTGGTGACAGGTGTTTCCGCCATGGTGCATATCTATTCGGTCGGTTACATGAGCCATGACCCGTCGCGGGCGCGCTTTTTCAGCTACCTGTCGCTGTTCACCTTCATGATGCTGGCGCTTATTACGGCACCGAACATGGTACAGATGTTCCTGGGCTGGGAAGGGGTGGGCCTTGCGTCCTACCTGCTGATCGGCTTCTGGTTTAAGAAAGAGAGTGCAAACCTTGCATCCATGAAGGCGTTCATCGTCACCCGTGTGGCGGACGTGGGCCTGATTCTGGCTGTTCTGACAACATTCGCCGTTTTCGGCACGCTGAGCTTCAGCGGTATTTTCCCGTCTCTGGATACAGTGGCAGCTAAGGACTACGTCTTCTTTGGCCATTCTTTCCCGGTACTGGAGTTGATTGCCCTATTCCTGCTGATTGGTGCCATGGGTAAATCGGCGCAGTTCGGCTTCCACACATGGCTGCCGGATGCGATGGAAGGTCCAACGCCTGTATCCGCTCTGATTCACGCAGCTACAATGGTGACTGCTGGCGTATTCCTGCTGGCACGCATGTCGCCGCTGTTCGAGCATGCCGAGGCAGTGTTGACGCTGGTTGCCATCGTCGGTGCCATTACGGCCATGTTTGCTGCCAGCATCGGTCTGGTTCAACGTGATATTAAACGCGTGATTGCTTACTCTACCTGTTCGCAGTTGGGCTATATGTTCTTCGCCTGCGGGATTTCTGCCTACTCGGCCGCTATTTTCCACCTGATGACGCACGCTTTCTTCAAGGCACTGCTGTTCCTTGCAGCTGGCTCGGTCATTCACGCTATGAGTGATGAGCAGGACATGTTCAAAATGGGCGGTATCCGCAAATACCTGCCGTATACCTATCCGCTGATGTGGATTGGCTCTCTGGCTCTGATGGGTATCCCGCCATTCGCTGGCTTCTTCTCGAAAGATTTTATTCTGGAAGCCGCTTACGCAACAGGCGGGGATATGGGCTTGATGCTTTACATCTTTGGTACTGCCGCCGCCCTGATGACTGCGTTCTATAGCTGCCGCGTTATGTTCCTGACTTTCCACGGCAAGCCGCGCGCAAGTAAAGAGGTGATGCACCACGTTCATGAATCGCCGTGGGTGATGGTCGGTCCGATGATGTTCCTGTGTGTGGGTGCTGTGCTGGCTGGTTGGCTGGGTCACGGCATGACCGATACCCACTGGTGGAACGGCGCCATTTACATTGCCGAAGGTCACCTGCTGGGTAGTCACGAAGGTTTGGAAGAGGTGCACCATATTCCTCTACTGGCCAAGTTTGCACCGCTGGTGCTGGTCTTGTTCTCCAGTTGGGTTGCTTACTGGGTTTACATCAAACGTTCGGATATTCCTGCACGTTTTGCCAAAGCGGTTGATCCGCTTTACAGCTGGGTCATGAACAAATGGTATGTGGACGAGCTCTATGACTTGCTGTTTGTACGCACGGCTCGTGCTCTGGGCCTGATGCTCTGGCGCCGTGGGGACGAGAACACCATCAACCGTTTCGGTCCCGATGGTATGGCTTACGTTACCACCCGGGGGAGCGAGGCACTGCGCCGTCTGCAAACCGGTTACATCTACCACTATGCTTTTATCCTGATTGTGGGCGTTATGGCGCTCATAACCTGGTTTATTCTGTAAGGAACTGACCCATGGACTTGCCATTGCTTTCCTCTCTTATCTGTGTCCCGCTGATTGGCGCAGCCTTCCTGTTCACCATGCGTGGGGACAAGGAAACCGTTGACCGTAACGCCCGTCAGGTTGCGTTGTGGACGGCTTTGTTCAACCTTGCGCTGGCAGTTGTGGCATGGATGTCGTTCGACCCATCGCTGGGCCACATGCAGATGTTGGAGTCCCATCCGTGGATCGAGAGCTTTAACATCAACTACAACCTGGGTGTGGATGGTATCTCGCTGCCGTTCGTTCTGCTGACAGCACTGCTGACTCCCATCTGTATTCTGGTGTCGTGGACCAGCATTACCAAACAGGTACGCGCCTATATGGCGGCCTTTCTGGCTTTGGAAGCCTTCGTTATCGGGGTGTTCTGTGCGCTGGATTTTGTGCTCTTCTACGTGTTCTGGGAAGCGATGCTGATCCCGATGTTCATCATCATCGGCGTCTGGGGCGGGGAAAACCGTGTCTATGCGGCTATCAAGTTCTTCTTGTACACCTTTGTTGGCTCCGTGCTGATGCTGATTGCCATGCTGTACATGTATCAGGCAAGCGGCGGCTCGTTTGATATTCAACACTTGGCGACGCTCAACTTTGCGCCAGAGGTACAAAAATGGCTATGGCTCGCGCTGTTTGCTGCATTCGCCGTTAAAGTGCCGATGTGGCCGGTACACACATGGCTGCCGGACGCACACGTACAGGCACCCACAGCTGGTTCGGTGATTCTGGCAGGTATCCTGCTGAAAATGGGCGCCTATGGATTCCTGCGCTTCTCGTTGCCGATGCTGCCGGAGGCCTCGGCCTACTTTGCACCGATGGTCTTTGCCCTGAGTGTGATTGCCATTATCTACACCGCGCTGGTGGCGCTGATGCAGACGGATATTAAAAAGTTGATTGCGTACTCCTCAGTTTCACACATGGGTTTTGTCACACTGGGTATTTTTGCCGGTACGGTAGAAAGCATCCAGGGCAGCATCATGCAGATGGTCAACCACGGTGTTGTGGCAGCCGCACTGTTTATGCTGGTGGGTGTTGTGTACGACCGCATGCATACCCGCGATATTGCCAAGTTCGGCGGTATTGTGAACACCATGCCGGTATACGCACTGGTGTTTATGCTGTTTACCATGGCATCGGTGGGCTTACCTGGTACCAACAACTTTGTGGGCGAGTTCCTGATTCTGCTGGGCAGCTACAAAGTAGCGCAAATGCCAACTGCACTTGCCTGCGCCGGTATTGTGCTGGGAGCGTGCTATATGCTGTGGCTGTATAAGCGCATGGTCTTCGGCGAGATTAAAAACGCCGAAGTAAAAGTACTGACCGATATGAACTTGCGCGAAAAAATCAGCTTTGCACCGCTGATTATACTGGCGCTTTTGCTGGGCCTTGTGCCTGCATTGATGCTGGACATGAGCGCCAAATCCGTTCAGGCAATGGTCGACAACCAGAAACTGAAATACCAACTTGAGCCGGCCGAACTGGCACTGGCGACCCAACTGAAAGGGGTAACCAAATGACACCCTTCAATATGATGCCGTTTGACTGGTTTGCTGTTGCGCCCGCCCTGCCGGAAGTGTTTTTGGCATGTGCAGCCATGGGACTATTGATTGTCGGCGTGTTCTCTCGTGGTGAAGTTGCTTCCCGTAGTGTGGGGGGCCTTGCTCTGGTGTCGCTGGTGGTGACCTATGTCATCATGCACGCAGCAAAGGTTGCTGATTTTCAACAGGCGTTCCCCAAAGGGGCGGTTGGCTTCATGTTCGTGGCCGACGAGTTTGCCTTTTATGCCAAAGGCCTGATTCTGGCTGCCGGTGTGTTCTCCATCCTGCTGACGCCTGACTTTATGAACCGTAACAGTATCAATAAGTTTGAATACTACGTGTTGATTACGCTGGCGACGCTGGGGATGATGATTATGGTCTCCGCCAATGACCTGCTGGCCATGTATGTAGGTATGGAACTGATGAGCTTCTGCCTTTACATTCTGGCGGCTTTCTGGCGGGATAACCTGAAATCCAGCGAAGCTGGGCTTAAGTATTTCGTTCTTGGCTCTTTGGCTTCCGGTCTGATGCTCTATGGCATGAGCCTGCTGTACGGTATGACAGGTGATACATCCTTTGACGGTATCGGTATCCTGCTTGGCAACGGCTTGCCCAACATTGAGCACAGTGTTGCCATTACCGTGGCACTGGTGCTGATGATTGTGGCGATGGCCTTTAAAGTATCCGCCGTGCCATTCCATATGTGGACACCGGATGTTTATGAGGGGGCGCCTACACCTGTAACGGTGTTCATGGCCACCGCGCCTAAAGCAGCTGCCATGCTGTTGATGATGCGTGTGCTGTACCAGCCACTACTGGCGTTGGAAGATCAATGGATGCAGATGCTGACTGTTCTGTCGCTGCTCACCATGGGTATCGGCTCGTTGTTGGCAATCGTTCAGACCAATATCAAACGTCTGCTGGCTTATTCGTCTATCGGTAACGTGGGTTTTATGCTGGTTGGTGTGGTTGCTGGCACAGAAGATGGTGTACAAGGCGTGCTGGTTTATCTGGCCATCTACCTGACCATGACCATCGGTCTGTTTGCTGTGCTGCTGAGCCTGCGTCGCAAGAATGTTTTTGTTGAAACTATCGATGACCTCGCGGGCCTTGCGCGTACGGCACCCGGTGCGGCCTTCGCCATGATGCTGATTACCTTCTCGCTGGCAGGTGTGCCGCCGCTGGTCGGGTTCTTCGGTAAGTTTTACGTCTTCAGTGCGGCTATTGCTGCCGGTCAGACGTGGCTTGCCATATCCGGTGTCCTGTTCTCGGTCATTGCGGCGTATTACTGCCTGCGCATCGTCAAAGTGATGTACTTTGACGAAGGCAAGTTCCGCCCTGAGTTGAATCAACCCAGCAATGCACAGTGGATTGCTGTTCTGGCTGCAGCAGGTGTGCTGGTAATGTCGGTCTTCATTGACGTGCTGGATCACACCGCCGGACGTGCAGCAAGCAGCTTGTTCCGCTTGGAGCATACGGTTGCTCGACACTAAGGCTATCGCCCATACGGCGCCGCTGATTTATCTGGAAGAGGTTGACTCCACCAATAACATCGCGGCGGACCTCGGCAGACAAGGTGCCGTCCCCTTTACGGTTGTCATGGCAGAACGCCAGACAGCGGGCAGGGGGCGGCATGGGCGTGTCTGGCGGACGTTCCCGTATCAAAGCCTGGCCATGTCCATCGTCATTCCGGCAGTAGACAGTACGCTGCCACTTGTTGCATGCCTGTCGCTGTATCAAGCCTGTCACGACTTGGGTATTCAGAATATCGCCCTCAAATGGCCGAACGACCTTATGTTTGGCAGCCGCAAACTTGCAGGTGTGCTGACAGAGAGCTATCCCCTGTCAAACAGTACAGGCCGCTTTTATGTGCTCGGTTGCGGTATTAATGTGAACACGCCGGAAGATGAGGATGTACCAGAGGTTGCTGGAACGCTTGCAATGGCTGTCGGACGACCGCTTGCGCGCGAAGAGGTGGCCAAAGCCTTTCTTGTCAGGCTGCAAAAGAACTGCACCACGCTGGAGAAACATGGTTTTGCGCCATTTTTGACGGAATATCAACAGGCATGCATTACGCTGGGTAAGCCTGTTGTCTGGAAAGAGGGCGGTCGCGAAGTTAGCGGAATTGCACGTGATTTAAATGCTGATGGCAGTATTTTGCTTGAAACGCCCGCCGGAATGCATACATGTCACTCTGGTGAAATGATTATCGAGCATTAAAATGCCCTATCTGATGACCATCGATATGGGGAACAGCGATGTCAGCATCGGGGTGTTTGGACCTGATGATAAATCGCCCCGCGCCAAATGGCGCATAGGTACCCGCAGCCACCGTACAAAAGACGAATATGGCCTCCTGATAGAAGGAGCTGCCCGCCACTATGGGTTTGATACTGCTGATATCTGCCATATTGTCGTCAGTTGTGTTGTGCCCCTTGCGCTCAAACCGCTCCTTGATGGATGCAAGGAATATTTGGGGATAACGCCTCTAGTCGTCGGGCAGGGGGTCAAAACGGGCATCGACATCAAATACGGTAGCAAAGGTGAGCTGACAACTGACCGTGTTGCCAATATGTCGGCGGCGTTCAGGCAATTTCCTTCCGGTGTTGTTGTTATTGACTGCGGTACGTTGATAAGCCTTGATGTTGTTGACGGAAATGGCGTATACAAAGGCGGTAATATTTTACCTGGCCCTCTGTTGATGCATCAGGCGCTTGTTGAAGCGGTACCGCGCATCCCCGAAGTTCCGAGGGGCACACCATACCGTGTATTGGGAACGGATCTGATGGAATCGATCCAGAATGGTGTTTTTTATGCCGTCGCAGGCGCGTTGAACATGATGCTGGATGCCTATCGGGCACAACACAATATCCGGCTGCCTGTCATCGCCACAGGTGGGTTTGCGCCCGAGCTCGTAGAGTATGTGGCCTTTGACCATATAGAGCCTGACTTAACACTCATTGGCCTGAAACAAATTTATGACAAGAATCGGCAACCCGATGGGGCTGCCACCCAACGTAAAAAAGAGAATGGATAGAATTAAGTGACTTCTAAAAAACAAGGACTGAGCGCGCTGCCTTTAGGTGGCGTTGGTGAAATTGGTATGAACCTGATGGTCTACGAGTGCGACGGCGAGATGATTGTCGTCGATGCTGGCCTGACCTTCCCGGACGACTTTACCCCCGGTGTGGATGTTGTCCTGCCCGACATCAGATACATCCGCGACAACATCAAGCGCCTGAAGGGCATTATCATCACCCACGCGCACGAGGACCATATCGGTGGCCTGCCCTATTTGTGGGAAGATATGCCCGTACCTGTGTACCTGACCCGTTTTTCGCGTCTGGTGCTGGAAGGCAAACTGGATCAGGTCGGACTGAGCGGCGTGGTGCCTATTAACGAGGTCGTACCGGGTAAGCGTTTTACCGTAGGTAAGTTTGATATTGAGTTTGTGCGTGTCACACACTCCATTCCGGATGCGTTCGGTTTGGCCATTCGTACACCCTACGGCACGGTTGTGCATACAGGGGATTATAAAATGGACACCCGTCCGGCCCTGAACGACCAGACAGATACAAATCGCTGGAGCGAGATTGGGGACGAAGGTGTGCTGGCCATGCTGGGTGACTCCACCAATATCTTCAAACCCAAAACATCGGGCGAGGAAGCCGAGGTGGCCGAGAGTCTGGATGCTATTATCGCCGGGCGGAAAAACCGCATCGTCTTCTGTACGTTTGCCAGTAACGTGGGCCGCTTGAAAACGGCGGTTGAACTCGCTGCCAAGCATGGCCGCAAGTCCTGCTTTATGGGCCGCAGCATGCATAAAATGATGGGCTATGCCCGTGATTGCAGCATTATCCCTGACAAATTGCTGGATAATACGGTTTCGCTGGATGAAGCGATTAAAATGCCGCGCAGCAAAATTATGTTCATCGTGACGGGTTCACAAGGTGAGGCTAAAGCCGCACTGGCCCGTATCTCCCGTGGGGAAGACCGCATGCCGCTGGAAGCCGGGGACTCGGTCATCATGTCCTCGAAAATGATTCCAGGTAACGAGCGCATCATCTACCACATGATTAACCGCCTGACCAAACTGGGCGCCGAGGTTGTGCATGAAAAGGCCGAGTTCGTTCACGTTTCCGGCCACGCTGCCCGTGACGAAATCGCCCAGATGTACAAGCTGGTTCGTCCACAGATTGCAGTACCGGTGCACGGTGAATACTCTCACCTGAAGGAACACGCTGAGTTTGCGCGTTCGCTTGGTGTGTCACAGAGCTTTGTGATTGAGAACGGTAAGCGGATGTACCTTGCCCCGGGCGAGCCGCAAGTGCTGGAGGAAGGCGTCCAGACTGGCCGGATGTATGTCGATGGCTTGAATATTCTGGATGAAGACAAGTTCATTTTGCGTGAACGCCGCCAAATGGCAACAGACGGGATGGTCACCATTTCGGTTGTTATCAATAGCCGTGGCCAAGTAGTTGGTAAGCCCGTGCTGCGCAGTAAGGGAATTATCGACGAAGACCTGCAGGGCGATGTTGTAAAAGAAGCTAAAGAAGAAGCGTTACATGCTTTGCAGAATGCTTTTGGTGGAGGCCCTGTTGACGACATTAAACTGGCTGAGGAAACCCTGCGTATTGCAACGCGACGGGTGTTTTTACGGGAGCGGGGACGTAAGCCTGTGACCGTACCGGTGGTTGTAAAAGTTTAATCGTATTATATTTAGGGTTTTTGGATGGGCTCTTCTTTACTATAGTGTAACCCGACACATAATAAAGAAGAGCATTTTGTCATGCCCATTAAAGGTAGTAAATATACCGGTATCGCCGTTGGCGGCGCCTTGCTTGTTTTCTTGGCTGTTAACAATCGTCTGAGCGAACACGGGTATGATGTTTACCCTGCCAAGGCCCCGGACAGCATCTCAGAGCTTAGCCCCGTACATTTCACCGAGTCCGCTCAGCAACTGGGACTGGTTGCGCCCAACCGTTTTTACTATCCCAACACGTCTCCCAAGGCTAAACAGTACGAACCGCTGCTTTCGCTGTCGCCGTCTGTTTCTGTGGCAGATGTGAACGGTGACGGCTTTATGGATGTTTATGTAACGGCTCCGGCGCCGGATATCCCGAACAAGCTGTTTATCAACCATGGCGGCAAGTCTTTTGAAGAGGTTGCAGCCAAAGTGGGATTGGACGATACGGATAGGACGTATAAAGAGCCGTCCATGGCGTATTGGGGTGATTTCAACCATGACGGTAAGCTGGATGTGTTTATGGCCCGTTACGGCTGCCATACACTGCACACCCAACAGGCCGACGGTACCTTCAAGGCTGCGTTAGTGGGGTATTGCTCCCAACCGTGGTCTATCAACGTTTTCGATTTCAACCGCGATGGTAATCTGGATGTGTTCTTTGGGAATTACTACCACGCGGAGGACCTATCCAAGTATGTGGCGCTGGAGCACATCTTTACCCGTGCCGGCTTGCCGAAGACGGGTTCGGCGAATGCGATTCTGCTCGGCAAGGGGGATGGTACATTCGGCCTGTTGGATGACGGCGTTCTCAAAGATTACCCGGACCATACGGCAGCCGTTGGTTTCTCGGATGTGAATATGGACGGTTATCCGGATATTGCAGTCAGCAACGATTACAACCCGGACCGTATGTATCTGAACCAGGGCGGGAAAACACTTAAGGAAGTGACTGAACAGTCCATCCCGTCGGATAAACACGGCTTTAATGACATGAATGCCGAGTTTGTGGACTTTGATATGGATGGCCTGATTGACCTGTTTGTTACAGGAGGCTTTGGCCCACCGATTTCTGTTTCGGATAATCTGCTCTGGAAGCGTAAAAGCAACGACTCGACCGAGTATGAAGAGGTGGCACGCAAGTGGAACGCCCACGGTTGCGGTTCTGCATGGACGGCCAAGTTCTCTGACTTTGACAACAACGGTGATCTGGATTTCTTCATCATCAACGGCCAAGGGTATGGGGCTAATGTGAAGGATCCTAAGGACGCCAAATCCTATAACTACGTCCGTAACGAGATCCGCAGCACGCCCGGCTCCTTGCGTTACACGTTGGACAGTATGCCCGATTTCAGCAACTACGAAATGTGGGCTTTCCAGCACAGCTGCGTGATGTGGCAAAAAGACGGACAGTTCTACGATGTGGCCCAGAAAGCAGGCGTGGCTGACTATACCGAAGACGGCCGTAGTCTAGCGCTGGTAGACCTGAATAACGACGGTAAACAGGACGTGCTGGTGGTGAACATGAATGCACCGATGTACGTCTTCATCAACGACAGTAAAACAGACGGTAACTGGGTTGGTATTTCCGCCATTTGGGAAGATGGTACCGTTGCAACCGGTGCGCGCCTGATGGCTAAGCGCACGGACGGTAAACCATTGGTACGGGAAGTATTTCCGGGCAATGGACACCATAGCCAGAACGACCCCAGAATCCACTTCGGCCTGGGTAAGGCCAAACTGGCAGATGACGAGATTGCAGTCCTGTGGCCTGATGGCACAATGGAGCGGTTTACCCATCAACCGATGAATACCTACGTTACACTTGTCCATGGGAAGGGGGTAAAGTAATGATCACGCAAACAGTTAATGTTCTGGGCCTCAAACTGCCAAAGATTGATCCCCGCTGGTGGCTGATTATCAATCACATCACACTGGTATCGCTGGGGTTGATTGCTTACGACATGCGCCGTAGTGCCGTGCAGGTGGGATTTGCCTTCGCGTGCGGGATTCTGAGCGAGATTCTCTTCTCCGCAGTTACCCGTAAACAGGTGTTCTTCAGTATCCGCGACAGGTTGATGTCGGCTACGATCTTGTGTTCTGCCACCATTATTCTGGTCAGGGCGGAGGACTGGTGGTTTTACGGCCTGATGGCAGTCATCGGTGTAGCCTCCAAATACCTGCTGGTGAACGACAAGGGGCGCCATTTGTTCAACCCGACCAACTTTGCTGTGGTCTTTGCAGTTATGGTGATGCCGCTGTACTTGCAGTTCCGGCCGGATACATTCAGCGCCAGCTGGGTGCCGATGGCCGTCATTCTGTGTTTTGCGGGTATGGCAACCATTACTGCCAAAAGCTGGCGGGCGCCGCTGGCATACATGGGTACGATTTTTTTGGTAGGCCTACCTCTGGGAATGATGCTGGGTTATCACCCTGTTCGGGTTATCGGGCCTGAAATCAGTGTGACGACACTTTTGTTCTGCCTTGCCGCCATGACGGACCCGCAAACATCACCGCGTGCGCCCAAGCAGCAGTTGCTCTACGGGAGTCTAATTGCTTTGGTGGCGCTTTTCCTGCGCTATAACGAGGTGTATTACCACCAGTTTGTGGCGCTTTTTGTGGTGACCTGCCTGAACAGTGTGCTGTTCAGTTCGCCGGGCTTGCCGCCGCAACAGCAGCAGCAAATAGGGACCAAAGGGTAAAAAAGTAAATTCTTTTGGTCATGGCTATTGACATGGGCTGGTGTTTTTCTTAAAACTACGCGGACACAAGCCCCGTATCTGTGTATTTTATTGTGTAAATTAATTGGATTGTAGGTATCTCAAAATGAAGATGACCGCGAGTGCTAAGCCGACGGAAGTGACCCGTGACTGGTTTGTGGTAGACGCCACTGACCTGCCGCTGGGCCGTCTGGCCACCCAAATTGCCATGCGTTTGCGCGGCAAACATAAGCCGAGCTTTACCCCGCATGTGGATACGGGCGACAACATCATCGTGATTAATGCTGAAAAAGTGCGTTTGACTGGCCGTAAAATGGAACAGGAAAAGCACTTCTGGCACACCGGCCACCCCGGTGGTATCAAAGAAGTTGCTGTACGTGACGAACTGCAGGGCAAATACCCTGAGCGCGTAATTGAGCGTGCTGTTCTGCGTATGATGCCGAAAGAAAGCCCGCTGGCACGCGACATGATGGGCAAGCTGCACGTATATGCCGGCAGCGAGCACCCACATGCTGCTCAAAAGCCTGCAGCGCTGGATGTTGCAGCCCTGATTCGTAAAAAATCCTAAGGCAGAAGGTTAGACAATGAGCATTGCTGAAAACATCAAAGCCGCTGCCCGTAAAGCTGGCCGCTTCTACGCAACTGGCAAGCGTAAAGACGCTGTAGCCCGCGTATGGCTGTCCAAGGGCAAAGGTACTATCACCATCAATGGCCGCGAATTCGCTGACTACTTCGGTCGTCCGGTATCGCGCATGATCATCATGCAACCGTTTGAAGCCACCCAGATGAATGGCAAGTTCGACGTGAACGTATCTGTTCACGGCGGCGGCCTGTCCGGTCAGGCTGGTGCGGTTCGTCATGGTATCGCCAAAGCTCTGGTTGAATACGACGAGGGTAACCGTACAGCTCTGAAGCCGCTGGGCTTCCTGACTCGCGACCCGCGCGTTGTTGAGCGTAAAAAATACGGTCACCACAAGGCTCGCCGCAGCCCGCAGTTCTCCAAGCGCTAACGCGCGACTGCCGGGGTGTTGGCTATGGCCACAACCGACCTGCATACAGACGAGGCTTCCCGACAGGGGGCCTCGTCTTGCGTTGGTGTCTTCGACTCTGGCGTTGGTGGTCTGACAGTTCTGACAGCCCTGCGCGATGCTATGCCAACGGAAGACTTTATTTACTTCGGCGATACAGGCCGCACACCATATGGCTCCAAGCCACAGGAAATGGTTGCCCGCTTTGCTGAAGAGATTTCCGCCTTTCTACTGAGCAAACAGGTCAAGGCGATTGTCATTGCCTGTAATACGGCCTCTTGTGCTGCTCTCGATAAACTCAGCCGTACTCTGCCCGTACCCGTTTTCGGGGTGATTGATCCAGCCATTGATGCTGCGCTGGTGCACGGTAAGCGCATTGGTGTGATTGGAACCAGTGGCACGATTAACAGTGAGGCTTATCAGACCCGCTTGAGCGCCCGTGGCGCGCATGTGTGGTCCAAGGCGTGCCCACTGCTGGCACCAATGGTGGAAGAGGGGCTGTGGGACGATCCTATCGCCCAACTTGTTGTACGCCACTATCTTGAAGATGCACCAAAGAGCCTGCATAGCCTGATTCTGGGCTGTACACATTATCCGGTGCTCAAGAACGTGATGAGCCGTGTTGTCCCGTGGGTGAACCTGATTGACTCTGCCGAGTCAACGGCTGAGGTTGTGCGTACGGCATTGCATCAGAAGGGCCTTGCCAATACACGCGGTACAGGCGCCATTCGCCATTTTGTAACGGGCGATGCCTCAAGTTACAGACTTCTTGCTTCCCGCTTTGGCGTGGATACGTCGTCCGTGACAGCGATTGATGTTGCAGACCTGATTGTGCTGGGCCAGCAATTTGCAGCCACACCCCAACAACGTATGCCGGCGTAAGTCATGGCCTATACGATTATATTCATTGCCCGCGACAGTACGCACAACATCAACCGTACGTTCAATGTTTCGCGTCCTGCATTCTGGGGCGTGATAGGTGGACTGATTGCTGCGCCGTTTGCAACTTTTGTACTGGCACTTTTTTATCTGGCACCCGCGTCTTACGAGGCGCGGATGAACGCTCTGCGTGACGCTGTGGCTGCCGCCAAAAAGGAGCTGGCATTTTTACAGGGAGCTTATGACGCCGTTGTCGCCGAACGGGATGCTCTGAAACAAAACCTCTCGCAGGAGCGGGAGCAACGAGCCGCTGCAGAGGCCGTGACGGCAATTGCGGACAATGCGCGGGCTACAACCTCTGCCCGTATGCAGGATTTGGAAAATCAGGTCTTTGAATTGGGCAACAAGGTCAAACTGTATGATAGTTTCTTGCGGCCGGAAGAACAATCCCTGCCATTGCAATGCTTTAACCTGAAGGTGAATTACGACCAGCCCAAAAACCGGTTGATGTACAATGTCAGCTTCCTGAAAACAGACCAGAAAGACAAAAGGTCCGTGGACATAGAGGTCCGCTTTCAGGTACTCTCTGGAATCGAAGTGGTCGGCCTTGACGATGCAATTGAAGATGCCGATCGTATTAGAAAGACCTCCCTTACGCAGGAACGTCAGCTGAGCGGTATATTGCGCACCAAGCTTGCCAGCGAGGGGATGCGTATTCTCGACGTCAAGGCCTACGGCAAAGACGAAAGCCTGATGGCGCACTGTTGGAAAGCATTTTAGGTATGTTCTGGAAAAAGAAAAAAGACCCGTCCTCCGCATTTGATGTGGAAGACAAACAGTCGTCTGGACACAGCATTATTGCACAGGGTGTGCACGTTATCGGCGATATCAAATTCTGCGGTTCGCTGCGTATTGAAGGCCGCGTTGACGGTAAAGTCAGTGTCGCCGATGGCAAGAAGGGCAATCTCGTCCTGAGCCAGGACGGTATCATTAATGGTCCGGTCATCGTTACAAACCTGCTTACGGACGGTCATATCAACGGCAATACACTGGTGGAAGAACGGCTGGAATGCCGCTCTCATGCCATTATCCGCGGCGAGGTTATTTATCAGGTTATTCACATTGCAGAAGGGGCCAGTATCGAAGGCCGTTGCATGCAGCGTAGCGACCTGATGAAAATAGCCGAACAACGTGCGCGTAATGTGCTGACATCGCCAGAGAGCCGGTCAGCCACATCAACTCAGGCACCTAGAGCGCAAACTGTCAGTGGGACCCAATCCCAGCGTCAAAGCAGTGGTAGCGACACACAGCAATCATCCGGCAACGTAACGGTGCTGTCTCCCAATAACTTTTTGCGTAAAGGCTAAGCCATGTCTCACGGGCCTATTATCCTGCCGTATAAAGGCGTGTACCCTAAAATTCACGATACGGCGTTTATCGCCCCGGGGGTGAGCATCATCGGTGATGTGGAAATAGGACCGTATACGAATATCTGGTTTGGCGTTGTCATCCGCGGGGACGTGAACAAGGTACGTATCGGTGCGCGTACAAATATTCAGGACGGTACCATTTGCCACGTCACTTACAAACAGGCTGACCTGATGATTGGGGATGAGGTAACAATCGGACATAACGCTATTTTGCACGGATGCCATATCCATACCCTCGGTTTTGTCGGCATGGGCGCAACCGTTATGGACAAATGTGTTGTCGAAAGCAGCTCTATGGTTGCTGCCGGAGCTCTTATTTCTCCGGGAAAAGTGGTGAAAACAGGCGAGCTCTGGGCGGGTACACCTGCCAAAATCATGCGCCCGATGACCCAGCAGGAAGTTGATTATCTGCCCTGGTCGGCAGAACACTACGTGACCCTCGGCCAAACCTACAAAGCCGACATCAGCTAAGTTTTTTGCACCCCTGTCAGTGGAAAGGCTTGTAAAAGCTTTGCGCCCGTCCCCATAATGGAATGTATAGGCGTTATATATGCCAGAGGAGGACCGCTAAATGACTGATGCAACCTTGTTGGAACTTTCGGTATTGTCTGTTGTTGCACTGACTGTTGTGGCCTTCTGGCACGCTAAGCTCAAGCCGGTGAAGATTAAAGTAGAGAACGTGCGCGTGCCGCGCCGTTAACCAGCTGTTTTTTAAGGCGGGCCTTCGGGCCCGCTTTTTATTGTGCTGTGCACGTTAATGCGGTTGTCATACTGCGTTAAAAACGCCAGAATATTGGCGGTTTTATAACTTACTCAAAAGAGGATCAGGTTGCGATGAACAAGCAAGAACTCATGAAAACCGCTCAAGCGCTGGTTGCCAATGGTAAAGGCATTCTGGCCGCTGACGAGAGCACAGGCACCATCGAGAAGCGCCTGACCTCTATTAACACTCCGAACACCGAAACGAACCGCCGCGACTATCGGGAAATGCTCTTCACGACCGACGGTATGGAGGAGTTCATCAGCGGTGTGATTCTGTACGATGAAACACTGCGCCAAAAAGCTGCCAACGGCACGCCGTTCAGCAAAATGCTGCAAGCCAA
This sequence comes from Pseudomonadota bacterium, assembly GCA_016125375.1. GTDB lineage: Bacteria > Pseudomonadota > Alphaproteobacteria > UBA1280 > RI-95 > RI-95. The sequence goes on from WGLU01000001.1 coordinate 230,816, forward strand.
GGGCGTCATTCCTGGTATCAAGGTGGATGCTGGTGCCAAAACACTGCCCGGCGGCCTTGATGGCGAGAAAATCACCGAGGGTTTGGACGGTCTGAGCGACCGCCTGAAGGAGTACTACGGACTCGGAGCCCGTTTCGCCAAATGGCGCGCAGTCATCGAAATTGACGCTGTGCGGCCTTCCTCCCTCTGTCTGGCTGCCAACGCCGAAGCTCTGGCCCGTTACGCTGCGCTGTGTCAGGAAGCAAACATTGTTCCCATCGTTGAACCTGAAGTGCTGATGGATGGTGATCACGACATTGCACGCTGTGAAGAAGTAACATCGGATGCGCTGTCGACCCTGTTTGCAGCACTGGAGCGCCATAATGTTCTGCTCGAAGGCATTCTGCTTAAGCCGAACATGGTTATCCCGGGCCTGAAGTGTAAAAAACAGGCTTCCGCTGCCGAAGTTGCCGAGGCAACCTTGCGCTGCTTCCGCCGTCATGTGCCGGCTGCTGTACCTGGCATTGTTTTCCTGTCCGGTGGTCAAGCCGATGATGTAGCCACTGCAAACTTGAACGCCATGAATGCGGCAGCAGGTGAAAAGCCTTGGAAGCTGAGCTACAGCTATGGCCGTGCCCTGCAGGCTGCAGCGCTGAAAGCGTGGGGTGGCAAGCCGGCCAATATTGCCGCTGGCAAGCGTGCCTTCTATCACCGTGCTAAAATGAACAGCATGGCTGCCATGGGGACATATAAAGCCATCATGGAAAATGCAGCCTAAGGTGTTGGTCTAAACAATACCTCCACAGTTGTTGATGCAGCCCTTGGGGGCTGCATCTTCTTTTAGCTTGCGAAAAACCGCCGAATAGGGTGGAGTAGGGGGTACGTTTACCTCCACCGTTTTTCCAACTTACTTTGCTTCTGGAGGCCTCTTATGGGTCACAACCACGATCACTCTCCCAGCCCGAAAGACTTGGAGAAAGCCGCATTCCGCCGTGTGCTCTGGCTCGTTATCGTCATCAACGCCGTGATGTTCGGTGTGGAGATTTTCGCCGGTATCAAAGCCGGTTCTGTCTCTCTGATGGCTGATGCGCTGGACTTCCTCGGTGATACTCTCAGTTACGGCCTGAGCCTGTTCGTGCTGAATAAGGCGCTCAAAGTACGCGCCAGTGTTGCGTTGCTCAAGGGCATTTCGATGGGCCTGTTCGGCCTGTGGGTGCTGGGTAACGTGGCATGGTACGCCATACACGGCAGCGTGCCTGACGCTATCGTCATGGGCTCCATCGGTATCGCCGCCTTTGTGGCAAACGTTGTCAGTGCTCTGGTGCTGTATCGTTTCCGCACGGGCGACAGCAATATGCGTTCGGTCTGGGTATGCAGCCGCAACGACGCGCTGGGTAACCTTGCTGTTATCGCCGCCGCGAGTGGTGTGTTTGCCTTCGCAACAGGCCTGCCGGACCTTGTCGTCGGGTTGGTCATGTCGCTGCTGGCGTTGTGGGGTTCCGTTCAGGTTATCCGTCATGCGTGGGCGGAAATCCGCACCGGAGTCGAACAGTCCAAGGGCTGTTGCGACCATGACCACGACGATCACGATCACAAACATTAACGAGAAAGGCCGCCCAATCGGGCGGCCTTTTTATTTGGCAGTAATTAAGCAGCGTTCTTGCTGCTCCCTACGGCTTTGATGCCCGGAAGCTCTTTACCTTCAAGGAACTCCAGCAGCGAGCCACCCCCGGTGGAGATGTAACCTATGTCTGCTTCCACACCTGCTTTGGCGATGGCGGCAATGGTGTCTCCACCTCCGGCCAGCGAGTAGGCCTGTGATGCGGCAATGGCTTTGGCCAGCGCCGTGGTACCCATATCAAATGGTGCAATCTCGAAAGCACCAACAGGGCCGTTCCACAAAATGGTTCCAGCCTGGCTAATCAGCTTGCTCCATTGCTCAGCGGTTTTGGGGCCAATATCCAGTGCCATACTGTCGGCTGGGATGTGTTCAACATCCGCAACCTGTGTCGGCATGTTTTCCTTCAGCCCTTCCGCCACCGTCACATCTACGGGCAAGAGGATGCGGCAGCCGCAGGCGCCAGCGAGCGATAGAATCTCTTTGGCATTGGCACGCTGTTCCAGCTCGAACAAGCTGTTGCCCATATCGTGCCCGAGCGCAGCCAGAAAAGTATTGGCCATCGCGCCGCCAATCATCATTTGGTCGGCCTTGGTCACAAGGTGGCGCAGGATATCAATTTTGCTGGATACCTTCGACCCGCCGCTGATAACCAGTACAGGTTTTTTAGGTTTGTCGAATACCTTGCTCAGGGCATTAACTTCCTGCTGCATCAGGCGGCCGATGCCCTTTTGGGCAACAAACTCGGCAATGCCCGCAGTGCTGGCATGGGCGCGGTGGGCGGTGCCGAACGCATCGTTCAGGTACACGTCACCCAGCTTTGCCAATTTGCGGGCAAACTCTGGGTTGTTGGCTTCTTCTTCTGCATGAAAGCGCAGGTTCTCCAGCAGGCCAACACCCTTGGGGTTCAGGCGGGCGGCCATTTCCTCTGCATCGGGGCCGATACAGTCGTCCGCAAAGTCCACGGTCTGCCCCAGCAGGGCCGACAGGTGTGCCGCAATGCCGCGCAAAGACTCTTTGTCATCCCGCTGGCCGCCCGGGCGGCCGAGGTGGCTCATGAGCACAATGCGGGCATCCTTGGCTTGCAGATCCACAATGGTTGGCAGGTGGGCGCGGATGCGCGTATCGTCGGTAATGGTGCCGTCCGCAGCGCGGGGGACGTTAAAGTCCACCCGCACCAGAACGGTTTTACCGTGCACATCCAACGTATCAATCGTTTGTATCACGTCAGGCATCCTTATCCTTACAGTTTGCCAAAGTAGGCAGCAACGTCGAGCATCCGGTTGGAGAAGCCCCACTCGTTGTCATACCACGAGAGGATTTTCACCATCTTGCCGCCGTCCATGACACGGGTCTGCGTTGCATCGAACACGCTGGAGTGGCTGTTGTGGTTAAAGTCGATGCTCACCAGCGGGGCGGTGTTGTAGCCCAGAATACCCTTGAGTTCGTTGCTCTCAGCCGCTTTTTTCAGTGCTGCATTGATGGCATCAACGGTTACTGGCCTAGCGGCCGTAAAGGCCAGATCCACAACTGAGACGTTCGGTGTCGGGACGCGGATGGCAAAGCCGTCCAGCTTGCCATTGAGCTCCGGCAACACAAGGCCGACGGCTTTGGCTGCACCTGTGGTGGATGGGATCATGCTCAGCGCGGCGGCGCGGGCGCGGCGCAGGTCTTTGTGGGCAACGTCCAGCACGCTCTGGTCGTTGGTGTAGGCGTGAACGGTGGTCATCAGACCACGCTCGATGCCGAACTCCTCATGCAGGACTTTGGCAACTGGTGCCAGACAGTTGGTGGTGCACGACGCGTTGGAGATAATCTTGTCTGAGCTCTTCAGCGTCGTGTGGTTAACGCCATAAACAACGGTGCTGTCCACGTTGGTGCCGGGAGCAGAGATGATGACCTTACGCGCGCCGGCCTCAATATGGGCTTTGGCTTTTTCGCCATCGGTGAAGATGCCTGTGCACTCCAGAACAATATCCACACCCAGTTTGCCCCAGGGCAGCTCTTTCGGGTCGCGGATGGCGGTTACGGCGATGCGTTTGCCGTTAACTGTAATCCCATCAGCCTCGGCGCTTACATCACCATTAAAGGTACCGTGGACAGAGTCGTACTTGAACAGGTGGGCGTTGGTCTCTACAGAGGCGAGGTCGTTAATGGCGACAACTTCCACATCCGATCGGCCTTGTTCATACAGGGCACGCAGTACGTTACGGCCAATGCGGCCAAATCCGTTAATGGCTACTTTAATCGTCATGTTCTTTATCCTTTTTTAACAAGGTTGGTCATGGTTTTGGTGGCGGCGTCAGCCGTCAGCCCAAAGTGGGTGTACAGGTCTTTGGCGGGGGCGGAGGCACCAAAGCCCTCCATGCCCATCATCACGCCGTCTATGCCCAGCCAGCGGTGCCAGCCGAACGGCGTTGCCGCCTCTATGGCCACACGGGCGGTTACAGATGGGGGCAGCACGCTATCGCGGTAGGCTTTGCTTTGCTTAGCGAACAGCTCCATACACGGCATGCTGACCACGCGGGTTTTGATGCCCTGTGTGCTCAATGCTTTGTGGGCGTCCATGGCGATGCCGACCTCGCTGCCCGTGGCCATGAAAATGCCCTCTGGCGTGCCGTCACAGTCGGCCAGGATATATGCGCCTTTGGCGGATTTATTCTCTGCCGTATCACTGCGCTGGGTTGCCATGCCCTGACGGCTCAGCACCATGCAGCTTGGGGTTTTGGTGGCCTTGAGCGCCAGTTCCCAGCACTCGGCTGTTTCAATCTGGTCGCAGGGGCGGAAGGTTAGCACATTCGGCGTGGCGCGCAGCATGGCCAGATGCTCAACCGCCTGGTGGGTAGGGCCGTCTTCGCCCAGACCGATAGAGTCGTGGGTGAGCACGAACACTGTGCCGATTTCCATCAGCGCTGCCAAACGGATGGCCGGGCGCATATAGTCCGCAAAGGTAAGGAACGTACCGCCTGCCGCGCGGAAAGTGCCGTACAACGTCAGGCCGTTCATCACCGCGCCCATGGCGTGCTCGCGCACACCGTAGCAGATGTAGCGCTGGCCGAAGTCGTCCGGCGAGAGGTTCTCCAGCCCTTTGGCTTTGGTGTTGACGCTGCCGGTCAGGTCGGCGGAGCCCAGCACCAGATGGGGCAACAGGGGGCTGAGAACGTCCAGTACGTTACCGCTGCACTGGCGGGTCGCAAGCGCTGGCTTATCGGCTACAGCCTTATCCTTAAGGGGTTTAAGCGCGCCAAGTACATCGGCGCTTAATACGTCGCTCTGGGCGGCGGTAATGGCGGCTTGGGTTGCTTTATCCAGTTTGTTCCATGCCTTCTGCCAGTCAGCATGTTTGGCGCGGCCTTTATCGGCGGCTGTTGCCCATGCATCGTAAATATTTTGTGGGATTTCAAACGGCGCGTGCGGCCAGTTCAACGCCTTGCGAACGGCATCCGCCTCGTCGGTACCCAGCGGCGAGCCGTGGGCTTTGGCGCTGTCCACTACTTTGGTGCTGCCGTAGCCGATGTGGGTCTTGCAGGCGATAAAGCTGGGCTTGTCCTGCTTATTCGCCCAGGTTAGGGCACGTTCAATATCCGTATGGTCGTGGCCGTCGCAGGTGGTGGTGGCAAAGCCGTAGGCCTCAAAGCGTTTGGCCATGTCAACCGATGTGGCGAGGCTGGTTTTACCGTCAATGGAAATGCCGTTATCGTCAAACAGCAGGACGAGGTTTTTCAGCTTCAGGTGGCCGGCAAGGTCGCAGGCCTCGTGGCTGATGCCTTCCATCAGGCAGCCGTCGCCCACGGCAACATACGTTTTGTTGCCAAACAGCGTGGTGCCGTAGCGGGCAGCCATCATCTCCTGCGCCAGCGCAAGGCCAACGGCGGTGGCCACGCCCTGACCCAGCGGGCCCGTGGTCACTTCCACGCCCGGTGTGTGGCCATACTCGGGGTGGCCCGGGGTCTTGGAGCCAAGCTGGCGGAAGTTCTTCAACTCCTGCAGGGGCAGGTTATACCCGGACAGGTGCAGCACGCTGTACAGCAGCATGGAGCCATGGCCGTTGGAGAGCACAAAACGGTCGCGCCCCAGCCATGCCGGTGCCTGCGGGTCAAAGTGCATGAATTTGGTAAACAGTACCGTGGCAATATCGGCCATGCCCATGGGCATGCCGGGGTGGCCGCTGTTGGCGGCGTTTACGGCGTCTATGCTTAAAAAGCGGATGGCATTGGCCATTTCCTGCGCGGTGGCGGGTGAGGGAATTGCTTTCAGTTCTGGCGCGGCCATAGGTATTATCCTTTTTCTCGGGTTGCCAAGTGCTCAAAAGAGTACACGCTCGCGCCCGCGCCCGCAAGCAAAGCCAATCAACCCTGCGCTGCAAAAAGGTGTTATGTGGTGCTTGACGCTTGGGGCGCGTGTGCCGTATGCTGGCTGACCAGAGTTCAGGAATGGCATGATGATTTTTGCCTAACCGTAAGGAATAGTTGATAAATGTCTTTCGAGTCTCCCGATTTTGATTGCTGCGAGCGCCTGCGTCAGGCGGTGATGGGTCTTGAACGTGCTATTGCCAATGGCGCCAGACTTTCTGCGGATGATATAGCGTCTGTTACACCGATAACCTTTGGTGGTGTGGATGCGGATGAGTTGGCGCGCCTGAAAGAAGAAAACGAAGACCTGAAAGCCAAACAGGCGCAGGCAACGGTACGTCTGGACAAGTTGATTGATTCCCTGAGTGCCAAAATGGAGCTGGACGCATGAGCAAGGAACTGGACGTACAGGTTGGGGGCCGTGCCTACCGTGTTGCCGTTGAGGAAGGGCAGGAAAGCCGCGTAAAGTCCATCGCTAAACATTACGACGATATTGTATCCCGCCTGCGTAACAGCCCCGGTGGCGGCCAGATTGACCGCGACCGCCTGCTGGTGCTCTCCGGCCTGATGCTGGCAGACGAATATTTCTCCCTGCGTGACAAGTTCGAGACGGATACCAAAGCTCTGACTGCCTTCCAGAACAGCATGGCTGAACGTCTGGAACATCTCATGGGCAAGCTGCAACAGAACTAACCTGCTTGTGACTGACGCCAAAACCCACCTCCGCCAACAGCTCCGCGCCAAGCGCGACGGTCTGGATGCTTGGCATCGCGACGCCTGCTCGCTGACTATCGGACGCCGCCTTGTGGGCTGGCTGATGTCTTATGCGCCGCAAGGGGCTTGCGTGTCGCTCTTTGCCGCTATTCGCAACGAGGCGGATATTCTGGTCCTTGCTCCAGAGCTAGTGCAGGCTGGCTACAGGATTTGTCTGCCCAAGGTTGCCTCTAAGACGGAAATTGTCTTTACTGTCTGGGATGGGGTGTCGCCACTGGTAAAAGACAGGCAGGGCATTCTTTCCGCAACAGGAGAATCCTGTACGCCCGACATCGTGTGTGTACCGTTACTGGGTTTTGATCGCCGCGGACACCGGCTGGGCTACGGCGCCGGCCATTACGACCGCTGGCTGGCCAAAAAAACGCATCACAGTGCAATCGGTATTGCCTTTGCTGTGCAGGAGGTGCCTCAGGTGCCGGATGAAGAACATGATCACCCGCTGGACTGGGTCATTACGGAGAAGGAGTGCATTCCGTGTCAGGTATGACGATTTTATTTCTGGGCGACGTTGTTGGCAAACCGGGGCGCAAGGCGATTGCGGAGCATCTGCCCGCCTTCCGCGAGAAAGAGAAAATCGATTTTGTCATTTGCAATGCCGAGAACGCTGCCGCCGGCTTCGGCATCACACCCGGTACGGCCAAAGAGCTGTACGACGCGGGCGTGGATGTGATTACGCTGGGCAACCATACGTGGGATCAGGCTGAAACCGAAAACATGCTGAACGAAGACTGGAAGGTCCTGCGCCCCCTGAACTATCCGCCTAATACGCTGGGTAAGGGGTGGCGTTTGTATCCGCTGCCCGATGGTCGCCAGATTGCGGTGGTCAACCTGATGGGGCGTTTGTTCATGGAACCGGGTCTAGACTGCCCGTTTCAGGCCAGCCGCACCCTGATGCGCGACCTGCGTATCGGCGAGGGGTGCGATGCCCTGGTGGTGGATGTGCACGCCGAAGCCGCAAGCGAAAAAGCCTGCCTTGCCAACCTGTGGGACGGTAAAGCGAGTCTTGTGACCGGCAGCCATACCCACGTGCCGACCGCGGACGAGCGGATACTGGACGGGGGCACCGGCTACCATACCGATGCCGGCATGTGCGGACACTACAACTCCTCACTCGGCATGGCTTATGCACCAGCGACCGCACGCTTCGAGAAAAAGGGAAAAATCCGCCTTGAAGTTGCCGAAGGTGTGGGCACGATGTGTGGCACACTGGCTAAATTAGATGCTGACGGGAAGTGCACGCACATTCGTGCCATCCGCATCGGCGGTGTGATTACACAGGCAGCATAGCTTGTTTTTACGCCGTATTTGGCGTATTTTGGTCGAGTTTCATTTTTCAGTAACGGAGGTTCCCCATGGCTGGGCATAGTAAGTGGGCCAACATTAAACACCGCAAGGCTGCACAGGATAAAAAGCGCGGTAAAATCTTCACCCGCCTAATTCGCGAAATTATGACAGCGGCCCGCCACGGCGGCGGTGATATCGCCTCTAACCCGGGTCTGCGTTTGGCTGTTGACGGTGCCCGCGCCGAGAACATGCCTAAAGATACCATCGAGCGCGCCATCAAGCGCGGTACCGGCGAGATTGAAGGCGCCGATTACGTAGAAGTTGTTTACGAAGGCTACGGCCCCGGCAACGTTGCCATGATGGTCAAATGCCTGACCGACAACAAAACCCGCACCGTTGCCAACGTGCGCGCCGCTTTTGGTAAAAACGGCGGCCGTTTCGGCGAGGCTGTGGCCTGGATGTTTGACCAGAAGGGCATTATCCTGTACCCAAGCTCCATTGGCGCCGAGGACGATGTTATGGAAGCAGCGATTGAAGCTGGCGCAGACGACGTGATTGTTGAAGCCGAGGGCTATGAGGTCCATACCGCTATCGAAGACTTTGCAACCGTGCGGGACGCTCTGGAAGCCAAGTTTGGCAAAGCAGAAGAGGCTGACCTAGGCTTTATCGCCAAGAATGAAACGCCGATAACCGATGAAGAAAAAGCGACCACGCTGATGAAACTGGTCAATGCGCTGGAAGACGATGATGACGTGCAGAGTGTGACGACCAACGCCGACTTTGACGACGCCGTCATGCAGGCAATGGCATCCTGACGGTTGCTATATAACAGACAGGCAGCGCGCGGTGTATTGGCTGGATAAGGATATTCTCGGTATCACCGCCGCTGCGCTGGGTGGATACTCTCAGCTGTACTATATTTTTGTTATCCTGCGCGGGCGCGCCCGTCCGCACATGTTCTCTTTCCTCATCTGGGGGACTGTCATGGGTATCGCCGCCGCTGCTCAATGGAGTGCAGGCGCTGGCGCTGGCGTTTGGTGGACGACTGTGAGCGCACTGGGGTGTTTGGGTATTGCGTTGCTCGCTGTCTTTAAGGGCGAGAAGAATATTACCCGCAGTGACCGCATGGCTTTGATTGCGGCCTTCTCCGCTATTCCCCTGTGGTATGCGACAAAAGAGCCGTTGTTCTCGGTTCTTCTCGTTACGACGATAGATGTAGTTGGTTTTTACCCGACCTTCCGTAAATCCTACATCCGCCCTTTTGAGGAAAGTGCGCTTGCTTTCTTTATCGGTGGCTTCAGCAGTTTTTTGAGCGTATTGGCTCTTGGTGCATTTACCGCTACAACAGTTCTGTATCCTGCAATTATTGCAGTGACCAACGCCGTTTTTGTAAGCATGTTGCTGTGGCGGCGACGTGCCTTGGGTAGCACTATGGAGGCTGTCTAAGGTGCGTGTGTTAGGTGTTGACCCGGGATTGGAAAAAACCGGCTGGGGGATTATTGAAGTAGATGGTAACCGCCTTTCCTTTGTTGCTGCGGGTACCGTTATTACCAAACGCACAGATGCCGGTGCTTTGCGTCTGAAGGAGATTTTTGACGGCCTGACGGCTATCGTCCAACACTATCAACCCCACGCAGCTGCGGTGGAAGAGGTATTTGTGAACAACAATGCCCGCTCCAGCCTTAAACTCGGGCAGGCGCGGGGCATGGCTCTGCTGGTACCTGCGCTGCACGGGCTTGATGTGGCAGAATACAGTGCCACAACCATTAAAAAAGCGGTGGTAGGTACAGGTAAGGCGGAAAAAACGCAGGTCAGCCATATGGTTAAAATCCTCTTGCCCCGGGCGATTCTGCAAACGGCAGATACGGCAGATGCCTTGGCAGTAGCCATTTGTCATGCGCATACGTTACAATCGTCTATAACGAGAACAAAGGCGGCATTGCGATGATTTACCTCCTGCAAGGCAAGATAGCGCTGATCGGTGACGACTTTGCAGTCGTAAACGTGGGTGGTGTGGGATACGAGGTTCATGGCTCTGGCCGCATGTTAAGCCGCCTGAAGGTGGGTGATGCCGAAGAGCTGCTGATTTATACGCATGTGCGTGAAGATCATATCCACCTGTACGGATTCCAGACTGCTGATGAGCGGGCCTGGTTCACAAAATTGCTTGATGTTTCCGGCGTAGGCGCAAAAGTGGCGCTGGCACTGCTGACAGCATTGAGTCCCGAAGAAATCACTCAAGCTATCTCCACCGCGCAGCCGACCATGCTGACACGTGCAAGTGGCGTGGGCAAAAAGCTGGCGGAACGTATTGTGCTGGAGCTCAAAGGCAAAGTAGCCAGTATGCCTGCTGGCATCAGCATTGGCACGGCTGCGACCGCGCCACAGGGCGGCGTACAAGCGGATGTTGTGTCTGCCTTGACGAATATGGGCTTTAAAATGTCGGATGCGCAAAACGTTGTTGCAACCGTAGCTGCCGGGCAGGGGGCTGAGGGTGATTTTGGCCAGATGCTGAAGGCATCCCTTCAGGCGTTGAGGAGCTAGGCTATGATGAATAATCTCGCCGAAGACCGTTTGATTGATGCTGACCGAATCACAGGTGATAACCCTGACCTGACCGTGCGCCCTGAAAAGCTGGAAGATTTTGTCGGCCAGCCCAAGTTGCGCGAGAATCTGAGCATTTTCATTCAGGCCGCAAAGGCGCGTAAGGGTGCATTAGATCACGTGTTGTTTCATGGCCCTCCGGGTTTGGGCAAAACCACTCTTGCGGCGATTGTGGCAAAAGAGCTGGGTGTGAACTTTCGTTCCACATCGGGGCCTGTGATTGAGAAAAGTGGTGATTTGGCTGCTATCCTGACATCGCTTGAGCCTCATGACGTACTGTTTATCGACGAAATCCACCGCCTGTCTACACAGGTTGAGGAGATTCTTTACCCTGCGCTGGAAGACTATAAGCTGGACATTGTGATTGGTGATGGACCTGCTGCGCGCACCGTTAAAATTGACCTGCCGCCCTTTACTCTGGTGGGGGCGACGACCCGTTCTGGCATGCTCAGCAACCCGCTGCGAGACCGTTTTGGCGTGCACCTGCGGTTGGAGTTTTATAACCCTGAAGACCTGACCCGTATCATTCAACGTGCGGCGTATAAGATTGGTATTCCGTTGGAAGAGCAGGGCGCGTTTGAAATCGCCCGCCGCAGCCGCGGCACGCCACGTATTGCCAACCGTCTGCTGCGCCGTGTGTGGGATTTTGCCACCGTGATGGGTGACGGCACAATTACATCTGCGATTGCCGATAAAGCGTTGCAGGCGCTTGAGGTGGACAGCCTCGGCTTTGACCGGAATGACCACCGCCTGCTGGAAGCTATCATTGACCGTTTTGAAGGCGGTCCTGTTGGTTTGGAAACCCTTGCCGCCGCTATCGGGGAGAGCAAGGACACCATTGAAGATGTCATCGAGCCGTACCTTATCCAGCACGGGTTCATCCAGCGCACACCGCGTGGACGTGTGGCGCTAACAGCTGCCTATACCCACCTTGGTCGGACGCCCAAAAACATCCAAGCAGCACTCCTGTAGAAAAAATATTTTTTATGTGTGCGTTTTCAGGGGGTTACAAAACCCCCTTATGAACGTGCTGGACGCGGCTGAAAGACTGGTTTATACATGGAATCCCCAAGCAAAAAACAGGTTCACTGAGGGATAAGAGGTCTATGGATACTGTCGCTACCGTTGCCAACGAAATTTCGGTTATCAGCCTGTTCAGTCAGGCATCTGTTTTCGTCAAGTTCATCATGCTCGGTCTGCTGACCATGTCGGTTGTGGTCTGGGCTGTGTTGATTGAGAAATATAACCGCCTGCGTGTCCTGAAACGCCGTGCCGACAAATTTGAAGAAGCCTTCTGGGGCGAGAAGGGTCTGGAAGATCTGTACCGCAACACCCAACCCGAGGACACCGACCACCCGATGGCCATGCTGTTTGTGGTTGGCCTGCGTGAATGGGAACGTGCAAAGGATAGCGAAGGCGAAGAGCACGGTATCATTCAGCTTGGTGTGGTTGAGCGTGTACACCGCCTGATGAATGCGACCATGGTACGCGAGCTTGAACGTATTGAAAAATACCTGCCGATGCTGGCCACTGTCGGTGCGACTGCACCGTTTGTGGGCCTGCTGGGCACGGTTTGGGGGATTATGCACTCTTTCCAGACCATCGGCGTGACTAAGAACACCTCTCTGGCGTCAGTAGCTCCTGGTATTGCCGAAGCGCTGCTGGCCACTGCCGTTGGTTTGTTTGCTGCGATTCCCGCTGTTCTTGCCTACAACAAACTCTCGACGGACCTGGGCCGTTATGCCAGCCGTTTGGAAAACTTTGTAACCGAGTTTGTGACCATTCTGGATCGCCAGCAGCAGGAAGCAATTGTCAGCGCGCGTAAAAGCGGTAAAAAGCGCCGTGCAAGTGACAACGAGCAAAAACTCGCCTCCTAAACATAAAAATAACGAGGATTAGGTCATGGGTGGCCCCGTTCTGACAACTAGCCCGCGTAACCGACGTTCCTTCAAACGTCCACCAATGGGCGAGATTAACGTTACCCCGTTTGTGGACGTCATGCTGGTGCTGCTGGTCGTCTTTATGATCAGTGCGCCGTTGATGACGCAAGGAATTCAAGTTGCCTTGCCACAGGTCGAGAATACCCAGATTAACGAGAAGATGGAGCCGATTCAGGTGACCATTAAACGTGCGGGTGAGGTATACGTTCAGGAACGTAAGATCGAACGCAAGGACATGGTGGACACTCTGAAAGCCATCCAGTCCCAAAAGCCCGGTACGCAGATTCTGGTGCGTGCAGATAAAGATGCTGCCTACGGGCAGGTGATGGAAGTCATGTCTGCCCTGCAAGTTGCAGGTTTGGTGGATGTGGGTCTGATTACCGAACCGCCTGCCAGTAAATAAAAACAAGGAATAACAGGTAACGCCATGCGCCGTGGAGTTCTCCTCTCGCTGCTGCTGCATATCGCCCTCGTATTCGTACTGTGGGTGAACCTGCCTGCGTTCCTGATACCTGAAGAAAAAATCACCTATATTAATGTGACTCTGGTGTCGTCCCCTGATGCGGCAAAAACCACCAAAAAGCAGGAAATCAAACCTGTAAAGACCCAACAGAGCAACGCACCTCGTGAAGCGCCCAAGCCCAAAAAAGAACAAGTGCAGACACCCGATCACGGGACAAAAGTTGTGAGCACACAACAAAGCAGTAAAAAGACGCAGGTAAAGAAACAAGAGGCCAAGAAACAACAGAAGCAGGAGAAAAAGGTTTCGGAAATCCGTCCTCCTAAGCTGGATAAAACACCGGATAAGAAACCGACACCTGTGAGCAAAAAGGAACCGCCCAAGGAAAAAACCGAGGACGACTTCCTTAAGGCGTTGAGTTTTATTGACGATCTGAAGAATAAAAAAGAGGCTCTGGAAGAGGGCGAAGAGACTGACACCAAGATCTTTGATGTGGATCAGCAGGACATCGCGGTCCTGAAGCGTCATATCGAGAAAAACTGGTTCCGCCCGCCCGGTATCAAGGGGCTGAATGACATGAGCGTGGCTGTTTTGGTGAGTGTTAACCGTGACGGTAGCATCCTGAAAATGGAGCTGACACACTCTTCGGGCCAGCCGTTCTTTGATAATTCGCTCTTGCGCGCGGTCAGAAAATCGGTACCCTTACCCATACCCGCGGATAAATACGACATGTTTAAAACTATTGAGCTGCGGTTCAACGGATAAAGATAAAGCTATGAAAAAAATCATTCTTTCTGTGTTTGTTTGTTTGGTCAGCGCCTTTGGGTTGCAAAACGCTAACGCTTTGGTTCGTATTGACCTGACTGACGCTAACGCCAACCCACTGCCAATTGCACTTGCCAACCTTGCTGGTACCAGCGAGGAAGAAAAGGCGATGGGTAAGCAGATTAAAGACCTTATCCGTAATAATCTTAAAAATACCGGCCTGTTCCGCCCTATTGACGACAAAGCTTTCCTTCAGTCCGAAGAATCTTTGCAGAAGCAAGGCCCCGTCTTCTCGCAGTGGCGACTGATTGATACCCAGGCTGTCATGGTCGGGAGTGTTGAAATTATTGATGACGGTAGTGCCGATAAAAAACTGCGCGTCGTTTATCGCCTGTTCGATGTGTATTCCGAAGAGCAAATTACCGGCCGCGTGTATACGGCAACCCTTAAGTTCTGGCGGCATGTCGCACACCGTATCTCCGACGATATCTACAAGAGCCTGACCGGCGAAGAAGGTTACTTTGCTACACGTATCGTGTTCATTGCCGAGGAGCCGAGCGGTCGGGGCTACAAAGCCAAGAAGCTCTGTGTGATGGATCAGGATGGTGGCAATTACCAGTGCCTGACCAATGGCCGTCACTTGGTGCTGACTCCGCGTTTCTCGCCTACTGCACAAAAAGTTATTTATATGTCTTACGAGAGCAACCAGCCGCGCCTGTATCTGCTGAGCCTTGTTTCTGGTGAGCAAGAGATTCTTGGCGACTTTGAAGGATTGAACAGTTCGCCGCGTTTCTCGCCAGACGGTAACAGCGTCGCGATGACACTTACCATGGGGCACGCCGGTAACCCGGAAATTTACTCCATGGACCTGCGGACACGTAAGTTGCGCCGTCTGACAATCCACCGTGGAATTGATACGTCACCATCGTTTTCTCCTGATGGTAAGTCCATCGTGTTTAACTCCGACCGTGCAGGTAAACCGGCGCTGTACATCATGGATAAAGACGGTAACAACGTGCGTCGTCTGACATATGGTGATGGCAAGTATTATGCGCCCGTATGGTCACCCCGAGGTGACTTGATTGCCTTTGTTAAGCAGTTGAATGGCCGCTTCAGCATTGGTGTGATCGACCCGCAGGGAGAAGAGGAGCGTCTGCTTACCGACAGCTATATGGACGAATCGCCCAGCTGGTCGCCTAACGGTCGTGTAATCATCTTTGCGCGTCAGAAGGGGGATAGCACCCGCGTTCATACCATTGACCTGACCGGTTATAACGAGCGCCAGCTGCCAACGCCAACAGATGCGACCGACCCAAGTTGGTCACCGCTGTTGCAATAGAGGCACGCATGGGTGGCATATTTTATGTGCCGTAAGGGTTAAAATGTTGGTTTTTGTGGACAACTACCTGCAAAAGCATGATATAAAGTTGGCAGTAACGGTTTTTAGCGCTGTTTCAGCCGCAAAAGCTGAAACTGTTCATAATAAGTAAAGAGAATAAAGAGAGTACGGTTCCATGTTCAAAAAGGCTCTTGTTTCGGTTGCTTCGGTGATGGTACTGGCTGCATGTGCCACAAGCCCCACCGCGCACAGCTATAAAAATGACTATGACTACGTGACCCAGGAAGACATTCGTCCGATGGTTGACGAGTCCAAAGGTGTTTACTCCTCCGACGTTGTCGTGAGCGATAAAACCAAAGCCGTTCGCAAAGATTTCATGAACGCCGTGGGCGACCGCGTGATGTTTGACTTCGACTCTGCCAACCTGTCGGCAGATGCTCAGAAAGTTCTGACCGGTATTGCAAACTACATCCTGCAATCTGGTGAAGTTGACGGCATTACCGTAGAAGGTCACTGCGACGAGCGCGGTACACGCGAATACAACTTGGCTTTGGGTGACCGCCGTGCGGTTGCTGTAAAGCGCTTCCTGGTTGGTCTGGGCGTTGATGCTGCTAAAATCAACACCATCAGCTACGGTAAAGAACGTCCGGTTGACAACGGTCATAACGAGCGTGCATGGGCTAAGAACCGCCGCTCTGTTATCGTTCTTAACTAAGAACGGTTGTTAGAATGGAAAAGCGCCCACTTCCGAGTGGGCGCGCTCCAATGGAAACGAGGTAAGTCATGCGTCAGTTCCTCTTGGGATTGCTCACCACTAGTATTTTGTCCACCAGTTTTGCCTATGTCGCCTGTGCTGAAGAGGGTGACGACGTAGAGGCGCGTCTGTCCCGCATGGAACAGCGCATCATGGCACTGGAGAAGAAAGTGCTGGGCACGATGAGTGATGGCTCCGGCGGCACCTTGTTGGCAGACCATGAAGCTCGTATCGATAATATTGAAAATGAGTCGGCTAAGATCTACGGCAAGACGGAAGAAGTGGCAAATGCCATTCAGAAGCTGGCGGAAAAAGTTGACCTGATTTCCAAAGATATGGATCTGCGTATTCAGGATCTGGAAAAGAATGTCGCTATGGGCGGCGTAAAAGCAGCAAAAGAGCCTTCCGACAAGGAGGCGGCGCCTAAGTCGGCAGCAAAAAAGCCGGCCACTAAGGCAGATATCGACGCTGCCGTCCCTGAAAAAATTTCGGCAGAAAAGCTGTATGATCAGGCTTATGACTATATGACCAAGTCGCGCTACGCGACGGCTCAGGTTTGGTTTGAGGCCTTCCTTGAGCGTTTCCCGCAACATGACCGTGCAGATAACGCCTGGTATTGGCTGGGTGAAATGCATTTGGTGCAGGACCGCCCTGAAGACGCAGTTATTGCGTTCTCTAGTGGTCTGAAATCTTTCCCTACCGGCGCCAAAGCACCGGATAATATGCTCAAAATGGGCGTGGCATTTGAGAAAATGGGCCGCAAGGATTTGGCAAAGAGCACATGGGAAAAGTTGACGAAAGACTTCCCGAACGCAGCTTCCGCAGCTAAAGCTAAGAAGCGCCTTGAAGGTATGAAGTGAGCCTTACGGCAACAGTTGAGTCTTTACTCTCAGCGCATTTGGCACCTCAAGCCAAATGCGCTGTTGCTTTTTCCGGTGGTGGTGACTCACTTGCACTTCTGCATGCTGCCATTGCTGCCCGTGGAACGGAACGGGTCCTGGCATTACATTTTAACCATGGCCTGCGTGAAGCTTCCAATGCAGAAGCGGATTGGGTGTCAGACACATGTGCCAGGATTGGCGTCACCTGCCTCGTAGGCACATGGCAGCCACCTGCTATCCGCAATAACATTCAGTCACAGGCGCGTAGAGCGCGTTATGCCTTCCTGCTTGGTCAGATGAAGCTGGCCGGCATACAGCATCTGCTTTTGGGCCATACGCGGGACGATGTTGCTGAAACACTGCTCGAACGTCTGGGACGCGGCAGTGGGGTCAGGGGGCTGGCCGTATTGCCTGCAGAAACACAAGTGGGTGGGTACACGTTTCTACGGCCACTCCGCGCGCAATCACGGGATGCTCTCCGGCAATGGTTGAAGGCTCGTGGTTATTCGTGGCTGGAGGACCCCAGTAATGCGAATCGAGCTTTCAAACGCGTCAGGCTTCGGGAGCTTATGCAGCAAAATGCGGATGTCCTGAATGCAGAAGCACTGGCCAGCACTGTGGATGCATTGATTGATGCTGACAATCTTTTGAATACACAAGCGCACAACTGGATTGCTTCCCATGCAAGAGAGGTCATTCCGGGCGTCTTTGTATGCGGCCATACGTTGGAACAATTGCCGGATGAACATCTTCTGCGCGTTTTTTCAGGGCTCTCGCAACGCCTGTCACCTATGGCAGATATTCCCCGTGGTTCAAAGGTGCTGCAAGCCCTTAAAAACATGCGAACAAGGCATCACGTACGTTTGGGGGCGTTGGATGTTTGGCACACAGCTGTGGGTTTTGTGCTGGCGTCGACAGCTTATGGTCATGCGGATTTCTTTACCATAAAAAATGCAGGTAAGTCCTTGCACACCAACCAGATTCAGTTTGGACGTGATTTGCCGGCCAAACTACGTCAGAGCATTTTTAAACGGTCATTTTTTCCGTTAACCATCAGAAATCATATGCCTTTCTGGTGTGATGATGAGGGAAGAATTGCAGCGGCATTTGCAGGTGAGGGGTTAACCCTTCCGGGCCAGACCACACAGCTTTTGGCAGAATGGTCACCGGACCCCGTGCATTTTCTTGCCTTGCAGAGTGTGCGCGACTAAGATGAACAAACATTTTAATGACCAATTCCGAGGACTTTCCCGTGGGTAATAATCGTAACGTTCTGATATGGCTTTTGATGCTGGTGGCTTTCTTCCTGATGTGGGCATCTTTCCAAAGGGAGAACGTCCAGAGCGGGCGGGAGATTACCTATACCGAGTTTATGAAGAATGCGGATGAGGGCGTCTACAGCCAAGTACGTATCCGCGGTGAAAAATTGATGGGTGTGCGTGCCGATGGCGCAGACCGTAGCATCGCTCCATACGACCCGGATATGGTCAAAATCCTGCGCGACCGTGGTGTGAATGTACGGGCTGAGGCAACTGACCCGGGCGTGATGTCCATTCTGCTGGGCTGGGTGCCCATGCTGATCTTCATCGCGTTCCTGTTCTGGATGATGCGCCAGCAAATGGGCGGCAAGGGCGGAGCCATGTCGTTCGGGCGCTCCCGCGCAACGCTGCTGACAGAGAACCAGATTAAAGTCACCTTTGATGATGTGGCAGGCGTGGACGAAGCCAAGCAGGAGTTGGAAGAGATTGTCCAGTACCTCAAAGACCCGGGCCGCTTTAGCCGCTTGGGTGGTAAGATACCGAAAGGGGCTTTGCTCGTAGGTTCGCCCGGTACAGGTAAAACCTTGCTGGCCAAAGCCGTAGCGGGTGAGGCTGGTGTACCGTTCTTCAGCATCTCAGGTTCCGACTTTGTGGAGATGTTCGTGGGTGTTGGTGCCGCTCGGGTGCGTGACCTTTTTGAACAGGGTAAAAAGAACGCTCCCTGCATTATCTTTATCGATGAGATTGACGCCGTTGGCCGTCACCGTGGTGCGGGTTTTGGTGGTGGTAACGATGAGCGTGAACAAACGCTGAACCAGTTACTGGTAGAAATGGATGGCTTTGACTCGAACGAGGGTGTCATCCTGCTTGCAGCAACCAACCGTCCCGATGTGCTTGATCCGGCATTGATGCGTCCGGGCCGTTTTGACCGTCAGATTGTTGTACCGCTGCCGGATATTCGTGGCCGTACGCAGGTGCTGAAAACCCACATGCAGAAAGTGCCGTTGGGCGCAGATGTGGATGCCGAGGTTATTGCCCGCGGTACGCCGGGTTTCTCGGGTGCTGACCTTGCCAACCTTGTCAACGAAGCTGCCCTGATGGCCGCCCGCCGTAACAAGCGTTTGGTCGATATGGAAGATTTTGAAGCAGCCAAAGACAAAGTAATGATGGGTGCGGAACGCCGCAGTACCGTCATGACGGACGAGCAGAAAAAGACAACGGCTTACCATGAGGCAGGACACGCTATTGTAGCCATGTATTTGGACGGGCCGACCGACCCGGTACACAAGGTCACCATCATCCCTCGCGGTCGTGCGCTTGGTGTCACCATGCAGTTGCCGGAGGAAGACAAGTTCACCTATGACCGGAAATATCTGGAGAATCAGATTTCCATTCTCATGGGCGGCCGTCTGGCAGAGGAGCTGGTGATGAACCAGATGACGACCGGTGCAGGTAACGACATTGAGCGCGCGACGAATCTTGCACGTAAAATGGTTTGCTCGTGGGGTATGAGTGACAAGATGGGCCCGCAGACCTTTGGTGAAGGCGAAGGTGAGGTTTTCCTCGGTCGTGAC
Organism: Pseudomonadota bacterium; assembly: GCA_016125375.1. GTDB lineage: Bacteria > Pseudomonadota > Alphaproteobacteria > UBA1280 > RI-95 > RI-95. Next base: position 250,399 of record WGLU01000001.1, read on the forward strand.
TACGCCTCCCAGAAGTCCGCCTTTGTATCGGAAGAAACATCCGCTGCTGTTGACCGTGAGATCCGCAAGTTCATTGATTCGAACTATGACCGGGCCAAAAAGCTGTTGCAGAAGCACATGGACAAGTTGCATCAGCTGTCCCAAGCGTTGCTGGAATATGAAACGCTGGACAAGCACCAAATTGACGATTTGTTCTCCGGCAAAGGTATCGTTGTGAAAAGCAGCTACCAGCGCAAAAAAAGCGCAGGTGGTAAAGATGTTGGCAAAACCACAACCAAGCCCAAAAGCAAATCCAAGCCCAAGGGCGACCCAATCCCCGAAGCGTAAGTTAGGAACGGAGTAAACGGATGAAACGCCAGTTCTTCGGCACCGACGGGGTGCGTGGTAAAGCTAATACCGGTAATCTGACGCCAGAGATGGCCATGCGCCTGGCGCAGGCAGCTGCGCAAGTGTTCCGTGCGAACTCAACGCAGGCACGCCCAACAGTTATTATTGGTAAGGACACGCGCCTGTCAGGCTATATGTTCGAGTCGGCCATGGAAGCAGGCTTTACCAGCATGGGCTTTTATACCCTGATGGTCGGCCCTATGCCCACACCGGCCGTAGCGCTGCTGACCCGCAGCCTGCGTGCGGATTTGGGCGTTATGATTTCTGCTTCACACAATCCTTTCCAGGATAACGGCATCAAGTTCTTTGCCGGTGACGGGTTCAAACTGGCGGACGAGCTGGAAATGCAGATCGAAGACCTGATGCTCCATCCTGAGAAAATCCAGTTGGCTGAGGCCGATGCGATTGGTCAGGCCGTCCGTGTGGATGATGCTGCCGGCCGATACATGGAGTTCTGCAAGACGACCGTAGACCGGGATTTTAAACTCGACGGGATGAAGGTTGTTGTGGATTGCGCGAATGGCGCGACCTACAAAATTGCACCGAAGATTTTCTGGGAACTGGGTGCTGAAGTTATTCGTATTGGTTCCAACCCTGATGGGCGCAACATCAACCAAAAATGCGGTTCAACCGACCCGGATGCCATGCGCAGCGCGGTTGTCGCTTTTAATGCAGACATTGGCGTTGCTTTGGATGGTGATGGTGACCGCCTTATCCTGTGTGACGAGCATGCACGCGTTATTGATGGGGATCAGATTATGGCTGCCATTGCGGCCGACTGGCATGCCCGCGGCCTGCTTAAGGGGCAGGGGCTGGTTGCCACGCAAATGAGCAATATGGGTCTTGAGCGGTTTATGCTCGATAAAGGCCTGCACCTTGTTCGCGCCAACGTTGGTGATCGCTATGTGGTCGAGGCCATGCGCGCAGGCGGGTACAACTTTGGTGGTGAGCAGTCGGGTCACCTGATTTTTATGGATCATGTAACGACTGGTGACGGGATTGTTGCAGCGCTCCAGTTCCTGTCGGTGATGAAACGTACGGGCAAAAAGGCCTCCGAACTCGCACGCACATTCATGCCGTACCCGCAATCCCTCCAGAACGTGCGTTTGACGGGGCTGACTGCGGACGAAGTGTTGGGTAAGGGCGCCGTGCAGGCTGTGATTAAGGATTCCGAGAGCAGCCTGAACGGTCATGGCCGTGTGCTCATCCGCAAATCCGGTACAGAACCTGTGATCCGCGTGATGGTAGAGGCTGCGGAAGAAACCGCCGTAAATGCCCACCTGAGCCGCATTGTGGCAGCTATCGAAGCTAATTTGGCCTAAGCTGTAACTTTCTCCACTCGAGCCAAGAAATACTAAAACGGCAGGTTCGCCCTGCCGTTTTAACTTGTAAGGAGGGGACTGTATGATCTCTAACTGCGCAAGTTGTGGGTACAACGCCTATGCTGACCCCGTCACGGGGATTGTTCGCCGCAAGGATGAGGTAACGGGTGCGTTTGAGCCAGCCAGTGTTCAGCCGCTCGGTCAGTTGCCTGATTCTACGGTGGCTACAGTTGCAGGACAGGACACATTATCCTCAGGTGTACTGAGTGCATCTCTTGCTGTGCAAGAAGGTGCAGCTCCTGCGCGTATCGGTGGTGCTTATATAGAGCAACCCCAGATTCCTGCCGGTGTGTCGGTAGAGGCTTAGTATCCAAATGCGGAAAGCCGCCCCGGAAGGGGCGGCTTTCTTACGTTAGAGGTGCGGCAATAGCGGCGCGAGTGTGGGCTCATCGCCCCAGCGCAGGGTGAGGTGGGCACGCAGCATGAGTCGGTAATCACCCAGTGGGCAGATGACCGCACGCATGACGTTGTGCAGGCCCATCCTTGTGAGCGCATCCGCAAGCGGCAGAGCCACATCAACGCCCCAACCTTCTGCAAATTGCAACAGGCACAGTGCATGGAGTTGCTTGAGAGCCTCTTCGGGATCACCCCATATCACCATCAGCGCCGTCGCCAGCGCGCAGGTGGTGGGTTTATCGAACAGACCTTTGCACACATGTACCGTATCGTGGGTGATGTAGAAAGCAGCCGCAGAAAGGGCGGCAGCCAGCATCGGCTCTGTATGCGGAAAGCCGTTGGAGAGGACTTTGAGAAACACCACCGCTTTTTCGTCCAGCTCGGCCGGTTTGGCATCGGCGACGGCATCGCACAGCCAGATGATATTCCGGACCCGTTCGGGGTCGGCGGAATGCACCTCGGCCGAGAGGACGAAGTTGGAGATGGCGTGTTCGTAGATGTTTTCCAGACTCCCCACAAGGGCGCTGCGCTGTTCGGCGCTGAGAGCCGCATTCCGGAACAGGCGCGCCACATGGAGGCCGCGATTGTCCTGAATGTTTGGGGTTTTGTCAGTCAGATAGTCGCATACGGTCTTGAACAGGTCCGCAGGCGGCATGGCGGAATGCGGAGAGGTCATGGTCACCTCTGGGCACGGGGTTGAAGGGGAAATCTTAAGAAAAACGGCAATAAGTGCGTATAAAGCCACACTACCCCATTTCGCACTGTGCGGGCAATGCGAAAAGCCCCGCTTGGAGGACGGGGCTTGACGACTGGCTAACTTATTATGGTGGTCGGACTTCTTAGGCGGCCTTTTTCACCATAAACTTGCGGATCTTGTTAAAAGCGCGCACTTCCAACTGGCGGACACGCTCGCGGGAGATGCCGTAACGGTGGCTCAAATCTTCCAACGTAATCACTTCTTCACGCAGGCGGCGGGCAATCAGGATGTCGCGTTCGCGTTCGTCCAGTTGAGTCAGCGCTTCTTTCAGGGATGCGTGGCGCATGGAGAAAATCTCTGTTTCGCTGTACGACTCTTCCTGATTGGGACGCTCTTCAACCAGCCAGTCCATCCATTCGCTGCCAACATCGGCAGAGATCATGGCGTTCAGGCTTTGGTCGCCGGACATCATGCGTTGGTCCATACCAATCACTTCCTCGGTTTTTACACCAAGCTCGTGAGCAATAATTTCGATAGCTTCTTCGCTCAGCGCTTCGTTCTCTACCTCGCGGAGGCGGTTACGCAGCTTGCGCAGGTTGAAGAACAGCTTCTTCTGTGCGGCTGTCGTACCAATCTTGACCAGCGACCAGGAGTGCAGGATATATTCCTGAATAGAAGCTTTAATCCACCACATGGCGTAGGTGCTCAGGCGGAAACCCTTATCCGGGTCAAAGCGGGTGACGGCATGCATCAGGCCGATGTTACCTTCCTGAATCAGCTCGCTCAGGGGCAGGCCGTAGCCGCGGAAGCCGATGGCAACCTTAACAACCAGACGCAGGTGGCTGTTAATCAGGCGGTGTGCTGCCTTACGTTCTTTCTTTTCCAGCCAGCGGCGGGCGAGGTCTTGCTCCTCCTCGAAAGACAAAGTCGCGTACTGCTGAATCGAGTTGATGTACTGCTGTACGGCTTTCATATCTTCTGTGTATCGCGCCATCTTCTTCTGCTTCCCTTAAATGCTTCCCAAAAGTCCGAGGCTTACGTTTCTTTGCCGTAGCCTTGATTTATCAGGCCTCGGGCACCATATGATTTTTATCGTCCGGTGCTTGTAATCGTTTATGGGCAGGTGCGAAAGATTGGAACTGACCAAACCGCTGACAGCGGTTTTTATTGTTTTTAATCAGATGGTTACTTTGAATAAGTCGAGAATTTTCAGCATGTCTTCTGGTGGCTTTGTCGAAAATTGCAAAACTTTTTTTGTATGCGGATGTGTAAAGCCCAAAACCGCAGCGTGCAGGGCTTGATGGTCAAGCGCAGCAACGGCTTTCGCTTGCTCGAGGGTAAGTTCGGGCCATTTTTTAGGGCGGGCGTAGACAGGATCGCCCAGTACCGGATGCCCCAAATGTTGCATATGAACACGTATCTGGTGGGTACGCCCCGTGTGTAATTTGAGTCTGGCCAGACAGAATGGTGCAAAACGCGCTAATACTTCATAGGCTGTTTTTGCTGGTTTTCCTCCACTTTTGAGGACTGTCATTTTTTTTCTATCACCCGGATGGCGACCTATGTTTCCCTCGACCTCACTTTTGGAAGGTGAGAGTTGTCCGGTCAAAATAGCCAGATAAAAGCGTTCCATTGTGCGGTTAGCAAATTGTTCGCTGAGCCCTTGATGGGCAATATCGTCTTTGGCAACGACCATGACACCGCTGGTGCCTTTATCAAGCCTGTGCACAATACCTGGACGTTCAACGCCACCAATACCGGATAATTTACCGCCGCAGTGGTGGAGCAGGGCGTTGACCAGCGTACCGTCAGGGGTGCCGGTTGCAGGATGCACGGCCATGTCTGCGGATTTGTTGATGACAATAAGGTGCTCATCTTCGTACAGAACATCCAGCGGTAGGTTCTGGGGGAGGACACCTAGCGGCGTTGGGGCAGGGACAGTGACAACATAAACATCTCCAGTGGATGTTTTATGACCGGTTTTTGTAACGGGCTGCCCATCGCTACGGCAAACGAGACCATCCGCAATCAATTTTTGCACGCGTGCGCGGGACAGGTCTGCCAGTGCTTCTGTCAGCAACTGGTCTAACCGCTGGCCGGATGTATGGGCTGTAATGGTGTGCTGTGTCAAAGCTTTTCCCGTGTACGCTGTTTGCAGGCAAGTTAGCAAAAAAATAACGCGACCACAATTTTCCCCTTGCAAGGAAAAAGCTAAAAACGTATATGTACCTCTGTTCCGAGGGCCCCCTTCGTCTAGAGGCCTAGGACGCTACCCTTTCACGGTAGAAACAGGGGTTCGATTCCCCTAGGGGGTACCAAACAAAAACGCCTGCCTTGTGCAGGCGTTTTTGTTTGGTTTAATTTTTTATTGAGTCCCAAAAATAAAGGGTATAGCATCCCGCTACTCTTTAACTTTTCTCTCTTTTTACTGCTTTCCAGACACATGAGGCACATATGATTGCCGCTGCTGTTGTGATTGTACTGGTGATTGCCGGTTACATCATTGTCCGCCATTTGGGGCGCGTTGCCGACCGGGCGGAAAAAGAAAACACGCAAATGGCGGAAACGCCGACCACCCCACCTGTATTCGCAGCTCCCGCTGTGATGCCGCCCGTCCGTCCGACGACGTTGCCGGATGATGAAGAGGAAGCTCTTCCCACGCCTGCGCCGGAAGACGCTATGCCGGCACCTGTGCCGGTGCCTGCGACCATGCCGGTTCAGCCCCGTTCGCGTGCTTTACCGCTGGTCCGTGGCTATACGGCGGCTGAGGTCAAGGACCGCATGAACCAACGGAGTGCGGAAAACGAGCGCACCGGACGTTTTGTCCCGTTCCCGGTCTTTGGCCTGGTGATGTCCTGCAAGAAGGATATCCGGTCCGAGGCTGACAAGTGGCTCTCCGACGCGGGTATCTACAGCTACGCCCAGCGGGGATTCCTTAAGGGCAAGCAGAAACCCGAGGACCTGATCCTTGCGGTTAACGATATGCTGCCCGAGCTCAAGCGCCGTGGTGCTGATCGCATCATCCTGTTCTATTACGGTCCGCAGAGTGCGCTGACCAAGATCCTGGAACTGCTCCTGACCGTTGCTGATGTGCAGGTTATGGAGTATGTGCACGGCAAGGGCTATCAGCCCGGGTTTGTGCACTATCGTTCCTGACAAGCGTAATAAGACCCGCCGTGTTGCGGGTCTTTTCTTTTTTGCGCTGCCAGAACGATTTATGGGTTTTTTCTGTTGCATTAAGATTTTGGTTCATAGATAGTTACGGAATGCTTACGGCATTCCTTATTGTTTGGATTGTCAGCCGATCTTTTTTCACTTTTTCGCTTTTGTATCTCTGACACCTTTATCTTTCGACCTTGATTCACAAGGAGTCCAAAACATGGCTTCTTTCAACCCGAAGGGGGTCTCCTTCGACGCGTTCGTTCGCGCCATGGATGCCGTCGGCTACATCGCCGTCGACCCTGACGCGCTCATGTCCGCCTACCTCACGGTTCAGGACATGGCTCACTGCGACGCCACCAAAGGCCCCATCAAGACGCTCATTCTCGACGGTCCCCCCGGTACCGGTAAGTCGTTCATCGCTGAATGTCTTGCCCAGCTGCTTGGCGGCGACTATCTCGAGTACAACTGTCACCCCGACTCGAGCTTCGAAGACTTCGTCAAGGACATCAACATCGAGGCGCCTGTGGCGGCCCAGTCGGGCTACCTGCAGTCGGCGCCGACCAAGGAGGACCTGTACCTCCTCGGCCCGCTTCTGCAGGCCATCAAGATGTCGGCCACCACGCCGGTGGTGTTCCTGATCGACGAACTCGACAAGGCCCGTCCCGCTGTCGACGCGCTGCTGCTGACCACCCTGAACTCGGGCCGTATCACGGTCATGGGTCTGGGCCAGGACGGCAAGAGCGCGGTCATCAACGCGAACCGGCAGAACATTCTGATCGTCATCGCGAAGAACGACGAGCGTGACCTGCACCCCGCGCTTCTGCGCCGCGGCCGCGTCATCTACATCGACTATCCGCACCCGGATATCGAGACGCGCATCATCCGCGAGCAGGCCGGTGTCGGCCCCGAGGCCGCGCGGTCCATCGTGACCCAGGCCAACAAGCTCCGCAAAAACAAGAGCATCAGCAAGCCGCCTTCGCTGCCTGAACTGGTGCGTCTTGCGCAGGACTTCCGCCGCATGGCGGATGCTGCCAGCGGTAACATGATCAAGGAGACGGATGGTTCCCTGACCTGCCGCGTGCCGAAGGAACAGCTCAACAAGGCGTTCCTCAACGGCATGCTCGCCAAGGCGGAGGATCAGCACCTCGGTCGCCAGCTGCTGAAGGACAAGTCCTTCGGTACGGCGTTCCTGAGCGCGGTCCTGCGCGGTCTGGGTGTCAAGGACACCAGCATCCGTTACCTCCAGAAATCGAGCCTGCTCGCCGGTTCGGCGGGCAAGTAAGCTCGTTCTCAGTTCTCAGATAAATCCGGGCGCGTTTCTCGCCGTCAACAAGGGGGGTAATACCCTGGGGGTTAAACCCTTCCGGCTCCGGCTGGGTTGTTGCAGGTGGATGGCGTGCCCGGGTCGATCGCGTTCGTCCTGACGTAGATTGACTATTTTCTGGGCCCCCAACCATAACCCGAGCACTACGATCGGGCGGTTGTGGCACGGCGAAGGCCAAGACCGGGTCAACGGCGAAAGCCCGCGGCTTGTGGTGAAATCTGCTGCGCATCGGGGAGGGGAAACCCAAACCGGTGTTCAGCGGCACCCCACCTTGCCTGGTCACCTGAAAGCGTCAACGCTCGAGAGGGCGGTGGCGTGGAAGGGTTCGTAGGGGTAAGGACTTTCGGTTTCTGCCGGTGGGGTTTTCCCCACCGGTTTCTTTATATGATCATTCTCTCAGACTTTTCTTTTCACTCCTTTATGACCTTCTTAACCAAGAGGTGACATATGGCGGACAAAACCCCGCTCGATATGCGCACCGTGCGTCGTCTGCTGAGCGCCTACGTCAAGTACGGTGCCAGCGGCATGTGGCGTGTAGACCCCAAGACCGGCGAGGCCAAGCTGCCCATGGATGGCAGCAAGTCCGAGCACGATATCCTGCCCAGCGAGCTGAAGAAGATCCTCGAGGATATCCTTCACGAGCCGGGTAAGATTCCGCCGGAATGGGCGGATCTGGTCAAGGGACACAACGACGCGCAGAGCGCGATCCGCGACAAGCTGGATCCCTCCCAGAAGAAGCAGTTCGACGCTTTCTGGGATAATCTCAAGAACGCCGGCAAGGGCGAGCTTGATGCGCTGGAAAACAGCGTGACCGAGATGGATCCCGCCGTGCGGGACGCCATCAAGGAATCTCGCCGCGAGCGCCAGAGCTTTGCCTCCAGGGCCCTCACGGACTGGCTTGAGGCCAACCCCCAGCCGCAGGAAGGCGATGACAAGAAGGACGATAAGTCCGACGGTCAGGACCAGGACAAGCAGCAGGGCGATGGCAAGGAGCAGTTCGACGAAGACCAGATGGATGAAGGCGACCCGTCCGAGCAGGATGGTTCGGACAAGTCCGATGGCGACGGCGACGAGGACGGTGACGACGACGGCTCCGGTGACGGGGACGGCGATGAATCCGAAGACGGCGACGGCGAAGGTGATTCCGACTCCGATTCCGACAGCGACGGCGACGGCAAGGGGAAAGGCAAGGGCAAAGGTCAGGGCCAACCCCAAGACGGCGACGGCGAAGGTGACGGTGAAGGTCAGCCTCAGGACGGCCAGCAAGGCAAAGGCCAGGGCAAGGGCAAACCCGGAGAGGGTAAGCCGGGCCAGGGCAAGGGCCAGCAGGGTCAGCCGGACAAGTTCGACGACAACTCCGCGCGTGAAGACTCCCAGCCGGGCCACGAAGAGTGGCTCAAGCAGCTGGAAGACGAAACGCAGAAGCAGGAGCAGAAGAACGAACAGCAGCAGCAGGCCGACACCGATGCCAAAGAAAAGGCCGGTGAGACCAGCGACGCTGACGGCGAAGATGGTAAGGGCAAAGGCAAGGACGTTCCGTCCACCCGCCCGCGCGACAACCATCCGGAAGGTGTCTTCAACCTCAGCGAAAACATCCCCAACAAGGAGGATGTGGAAGCGGCGAAGCAGGCGTTTGCGCGTCTGATCTCTCGCGGGCGTAATAACCCGACCCGCCTCCCGCGCTGGAAGATGAATGACCTGACCAAGCGCCTGAGCACGTTCCGTAACCCGAAGCCGGCCAAAAAGCCGACTCTGGAGCGGAAGGCCATCGTCTTCATCATCGACAACTCTCCGTCGATGGCGCATCTGGAACGCGAATCCCGTGCGCTGGCCGCGGCACTCAGTGCCTCGGGCGGTCCGGGCGGCGCAGACGTCATCGTCTGCCTCAGCTCGAACGGCGATTACAGCTCCAGCCGCCCGCTCACCGCCGGCAATCATGACGGTGCGTGGTTCCGCAACGGCAAGCTCATGGGCCTTCTGCCCAAGCCTGCGCCTGGTAGCGGAGTGGACGAGAGCGATTCTGCCCGTTGTTGGGAGTGGTTCCTCCGCAAGTACCTGCCTGGTCAGGGTGTGGAGGTGCAGCTCATCGGCATCTACGGTGACAGTGACGGTACCCGCCAGTGGGCGTTCATCTCGAACGTGGCCAAGGGCGTCCGGTGCATCTGGTTCAACCCGACGGGTAAGGGTGCGGGCATTCCCATCGAGGAAGTCTACAACCCGGACCTGACGCACGGTGGTATCGGCCGCCCGCCTGGCTACGTGCCTGGCGATAAGCGGTACGAAAAGTTCACCGGACGTTACTTCATCCGTGTGGACACCGTCCGCGACATCGCAAACGCGCTGCGTAAAGTAGCGGGTATGTAAACGAACGAGAGAGCCCGGCATTCGCCGGGCTCTTTTTTTGTATATTTTTGCTTGCACGGGTCATGGTGTTGGGGTAAAAACACTTCTGTTCCTGATTGAGCGGGAATAGCTCAGTGGTAGAGCACAACCTTGCCAAGGTTGGGGTCGAGGGTTCAAATCCCTTTTCCCGCTCCAGAAAAAACCGCCTCGCAAGAGGCGGCTTTTTTATGCCCAAATTGAGGGGCATTACAAAAAAAGAAGCCCCACCTTGCGGTGGGGCTTCATGTCGTTAGTCGTCGGTATCGGTGCTGCCACCGGCCAGCTTTTCAGCCAGTTCCTTGGCGCCCACGTAGTCGGTCTTGCCGGTCCCCAGCAGGGGGATGGCATCGACCGTGTAGATCTTACGCGGCACGAACAGCTCCGGCATGCCTTCGGCTTTCGCCTTGGCCAGCAGGTCCGAACGGTCCGGCGTATTCTCCGTGGTCAGCAGCACCAGCTGCTCGCCCTTCTTGTCGTCGGGGATGGCGGTCACCACGTTCTGGGCATTGTTCCAGACGCGGTTGGCCAGATCTTCGACGCCATTGAGGGGGACCATTTCGCCAGCGATCTTGGCGAAGCGCTTGGCACGGCCCTTGATGGTGATGAAGCCTTCGGCATCGATGGCCACGATGTCGCCGGTGTCGTACCAGCCGTCGCCGAAATCACTCGACGGCGGAACCAGAACGCCCGGGTTGTCGTGGAACATGTAGCCTTTCATCACGTTCGGACCGCGCACATGGAGGCGCGCGCCATCTGTGATGCCCGGAATCTCTTCCAGTTTGGCTTCCATGCTCGGCAGCAGCCGGCCAACCGAACCTTCGCGGTTCTGCAGCGGCGTGTTGAAGCTCAGCACGGGGCTGGTCTCCGTGGCGCCGTAGCCCTCGAAGATACGCTTGCCGAAACGCTCGAACCACACCTTGGCGGTGGCGGCCTTCAGCTTCTCCGCACCGGCCAGAACGAGGCGCAGGCGATAGAAGTCGTACACGTGGGCATACTTGGCGTAGCCCGCGAGGAAGGTGTCCGTGCCGAACATGATGGTCGCGTTGCAGTCGTAGAAGACTTCCGGAATCTCCTTGAACTTGAGCGGAGACGGGAAGAGGAACACCGGAATGCCCGAGAGCACCGGCAGCAACGTACCAGCCGTGAGGCCGAACGAGTGGAACATCGGCAGGGCGTTGAGCACCTTGTCCGTGGGGGTGAAGTCCACGCGGGCCGCAACCTGCAGCCGGTTGGCATTCAGGTTGGCGTGGCTCAGAACCACCGCCTTCGGCGTACCCTCGGAACCCGAGGTGAACAGAATCGCCGCCGGCGCCTGGGCATCGCCCGAGGTACCGAACCACTGGAGGCTCTTGGCAGCCAGCAGGCCGCGCAGCTTGTCACCACGGGTAACCGTGGCGCCGATGTCCTCCAGATAGACGAGGTTCACCTTCTCGGCCAACAGAGCGGCAATGTCGGTGAGGCCACCGGCATCGACGAACTTGCGCGAGGTGATGACCGTTTTCACGCAGGCCGTATGGCAGGCCGCGAGCATGCCCTTCACACCGGTCGTGAAGTTCAGCATCGCCGGGACGGCGCCAGCGGCATGCAGACCGAAGAAGGTCACAACCGTGGCGTTGGCGTTGGGCAGCATCACGCCAACAGCCTCGCCGGGTTTGGCGAACTTGGCGAATTTGCGTCCCAGCACCTGTGAACCGATGAGGAGCTTGCCGTAGGTCAGGCCTTCGGTGTCGGTCGTCTCGGTGTTGATGTTCTCGCAGATGGTATGGCCGGTGCCGTGGATGGCAACCGAGTCCAACAGACCCTGGGTAAGGGTCTTCTTGTCCCAGCCGGAGGCCTCGAACATCGCGCCCGACATCAGGTTGTAGAGGTGGTCACCGCCGCGCTTGTTGCGGCCACCGCCCGTGGTGGGCGTTTCCAGCCGGCGTTCCGGCAGGACGATGATTTTCACCTTGGCGAAGAGGCTGCGACGGACCTTGCCGCCCATGCGCGACCAGAAGGTGTACTGCGCACCCTCGACCCGGATGGGGAGAATGGGCGCTTCGGCCTTCTGCGACACCATGACCGAACCCTCGTAGATTTTCATCAGCGAGCCGGTCAGCGTCAGACGACCTTCCGGGAAAATCACCACGCGGTGGTCTTCCTTCAGGCGGTTGACGAGGGTCTTCATCGACATGGGGTTGAGCGGGTCAACCGGCAACACTTCGGCGATGGGCTTGGCCAGCCGGACCATGAATGCCCAGAAGGGCTTCTCGGAGGTCTGGCGGTTCATCGCGAAGGTCAGCTTGTCCGGCATGTACGCCACCAGAGCCGCCGCGTCGATGAACGACGGGTGGTTCGGGGTGATGAGCACACGCTTGCCGGCCTTGCGGTAGTTCTCGAGCCCTTCGACTTCGATGCGGTGGAAGAGTTTCAGGTAACCGCGCAGCATGCCACGCAGCATCAGGCCCTGAATCTTCTCGGGCATGATCTTCCAGAACAGGGCAAAGGCGCCCAGGCCCAGAACCGTGTAGAGCGCTGCGAAGAGCAGCGTCGTCCAGCCCAGCAGGCTGCCGATCATGAACAGGAACAGGCCCCAGAAGACAGGCCAGAGTTCCCGCGAAAGCAGGTTGAGGATGGTTTTCATGGGGTTCCCTTTATGAAAGGGGCATCAGCCACAAAATGAGGAGGAGGGGAAAAGAAGAAAAGGTAATCGTATACAATCGAAATGTTGTACGCGACTCACGCGCGCGACGCAACAGAAAACTCCTGGGTTAAGTTATTTCTTCAATGATTAAAATATGAGCATTCAAGCCATATTCCATAGCAAAAAACCCCGCCTGAAAGCGGGGGTTTTTGTTGGCTCCGATGACAGGACTCGAACCTGTGACCCAATGATTAACAGTCATTTGCTCTACCAACTGAGCTACATCGGAACAACGGTGTCTTTTTTAGCGTTAACAGCGCTGGCTGTAAAGCAAAAAAGAAACCAAAAAATGCTGGAGGCCGGGAGGGGATTTGAACCCCTGAATGGCGGTTTTGCAGACCGCTGCGTTACCACTTCGCCACCCGGCCAACGGGCATGGCTGTTTTTGTACTTTATTGCGCCTGTCTGGTCAATGGAGATTTTGTTTTTGTGGCTTTTATGGCATAGTGTTGCGGCTTGCATAGAGCATAAGAATATATCTGCGGAGAAGTACCCTCATGAACTTTGAACAAGCGCGCTTCAATATGGTGGAGTCGCAACTGCGTCCGAACAAAATTACCGACCACGATCTGTTGAGTCGTTTTGCAACGGTACCGCGTGAAAAGTTTGTTGATCATGCCGCTCAGAGCATGGCTTATGCGGATGAGCCGATGAGCATGGGCTATAACCGCAAACTGATGGCACCCATGGTATGTGCCCGCCTGTTGCAGGAGTTGATGCTGGACGCAACTGATCATGTTCTGGTCGTTGCTGGTGGCACAGGGTACAGTGGCCTGCTGGTGGCGCCTCTTGTGGAGCAGATGACTATTCTGGAAGAGAATCCCTACCTGTCCGATATTGCCCGCAAGAACATGCTGGATTTGGATGTGACAAATGTCAAAATCGTCAGTGGCAAGCCTGAAGGCGGTGTCACTAAAGGTATGTTTGACAAAATCCTGATCGACGCTCCGGCTGCTGAAGTACCGCATGGGCTTTTCGACCAGCTTAAAAACGGTGGCCGATTGGCCGTCGTTGCTGGTGCGCCCGGCTCTTTGCTGGAGGCAACTCTTTATACGAAAAACGGCAAGACTTTGTTCGAGCATGCCTTGCTTGAGACAAAAGGTGAAATTTTGCCAAACTTTGCAGCGCAGGAGCGTTTTGTCTTTTGATGCATGCGATTACGGTACAGGAGCTCAAACAGCTTCTCGACGACGGGCAGAACATCTTTCTGCTGGACGTACGGGAAGATGATGAGGTACGGGACCTGCCGATGAAGGGGCAGAAGTTCCACCATATCCCACTTGGGCAACTCCCTGATAGATATGATGAATTACCGCACGACCGTGCAGTCGTTGTTTTCTGCAAGGCCGGAGGCCGTAGTGCACGGGCAATTGATTTTCTTGAGGCGCAGCACGGGTTTCGGAACCTCACAAATCTGATTGGCGGTATGACCGCATGGGCGAAAGAGATTGACCACACTTTGCTGCCCGCCTAACATGGCCTTATAACAAGAGGAAAACCCATGTTCCGTAAGCTTAGCATCGCTTTGACAGCATTTGGGACCCTGACCGCGGCGTCGGCAGCGTCGGCCATGAGTCTTTCCGAAGCTTTGGACATGGCGGCATCTAATAATCCGCAACTCTTGTCTGCCCGTGCTGCTGTACGCAGCAGCGATGAAAAATTGAATCAGGCCGAAGCCGATTACTACCCCGACGTTGATGCCAATGCGAGCTGGAGCAATGTTAATCGGGACTTTAGTAACGGTACGAACAGCAAATCCCACCCCAAAAACTATGGCGTGACACTGAAACAAGAAATTTTCAGTGGTTTTGGTACACTTGCAGCAACACGTGCTGCGCGGAACACCCTTAAGGCAACAGAAGCGGGCCTGTCCGAGTTGGAACAGAGCGTTCTGCTTGATGCGGTATCTGTTTATATCGATGTGCTCCGCGACCTTGAAGTGGTCAAGTTGAACAGCTATCAGGTAGAAGTGCTGGACAAGCAGTTGGAGGCGACCAAGTCGCGCTTCAAGCTGGGCGAGGTGACACAGACAGACGTCCAACAAGCAGAAGCCCGTCTGGCAGCTGCCCGCGCAGAAGCCGTGAATGCGGAAGGCACACTTGTGACGTCGCGTGCCAAGTTTGAAGAAATCATCGGCACGGCTCCCGAGAATCTGGATTGGCCTGCCTTGCACTTCACCTTGCCTGACAATGCGGACGAAGTGATGGATAGGGCCTTGTCAGAACATCCGAGCCTGGTCAAATCCCTTGCCGTACTCGCTGCCCAAAAATATACGGTGGAAGGTGCCAAATCCTACTACTACCCCAGCCTGTCGGCACAGGCGACCATGGAAAAGAACATTGATGCCAGTGGTGGTGTGAACGGGGACTTTGAAAACCGCACGGTAAGCTTGAACCTGAGCGTGCCCTTGTTCCATGGTGGCGAAAACGTGAGCCGCGTGCGCCAGACAATTGCAGACCGTGAAGGGGCAGAGCAGGATTATCAGGATGTGCGCCGTAACGTTAAGCGCGAGCTGGTTGATGCTATGAACCTCTACAAAACGGTCAAAGCGCGTCAGGTATCTCTTGAGGATGCGGTTGAAGCAAACCGTCTGGCCCTGCGCGGTGTTGAGAAGGAAGCCGAAGTGGGTTCTCGTACTGTTCTCGACGTATTGGATGCCCGGCAGGAGTACCTGAGTGCGCAAGTCGATCTGGCAGGCGCCAAGCATGACAGTTTGGTTTCAGCCTTCCGTCTGAAAGCTGCCATGGGCGAGCTGACAGGTGATAATCTCAAAGCCTTGTTTGCACCCAAACCGGTTGATGGTACCAACCCCGCTGAGATTCAGTTCGATCCCGAGAATTAAGAACAGTATTGAAAAACCCGCTCTTCTGGAGCGGGTTTTTTCTATTTTGCCGTTTTCTCGCGTTTCGGACGGGCGACGGCTTGGCGTAGCTCGCGCTTTACCTCCGGCCGGTCCTGACGACGGGTGGATGTGGTTGTAACCTCTCGGTTGAGTGAGCGTACAAGGCAGTACATATCCACAGGTTTATTGCGGTTTGCCTTGAGCACCAGGCGGGGCAGATGTTTCAGGTCTGGCTCATCAGATTCTTCGGGCAACGGGCCGGAACGCTGAATGCCAAAATCGCCTACAAAGCTATGGTACTCCTTGGCCAGTTGCTCTAACAGCTTGTCTGGGATCGGGCTATTCAAGCGAATAACCACTTTGTCGCCAATGTAGCGTAGCGAGTGGTAGCGACGGTAGAAGTTCTGAATATAGTCTGCCGCGTCCGCAACGTTTTGGAAGTGGCGGAACAAATACAGATCCTCAGGACTGATGTTTTTATTATCCAACAGGCCCTTTTTGACGAATTTAATCCATTCTTTCCAGTAAGTACTGCCCGGGTGGTCCAGCACAACGAAAGGAACGGGCATGGAGCGGCCTGTCTGCATCAGTGTCAGTGTTTCAAAGGCCTCGTCCATTGTGCCGTAACCGCCGGGTAACAGAACAATGGCATCTGCTTCACGTACAAAGGCGAGCTTACGGGAGAAAAAGTACCGGTAGGTAATCAGGTACTTGCTCTTGGCAATAAACTCATTCACCGACTGCTCAAAGGGAAGGTCGATGTTTACACCTATGGAGTGCTCAGGACCTGCGCCCTCGTGGCCTGCAGCCATTACGCCTGGGCCGGCGCCTGTGATAATCATGTAGCCCAGTTGGACCATCTGCTGGGCAAACTCTACGCAGATTTTGTAGTCCGGGTGATCCGGCTTTGTACGTGCCGAACCAAAAATGGTGATTTTGGGGAGGTGGCGGATGTTGCGGAACATCTTGGCGGTTTCAAACATCTCCGCCACGGTATTTACAATCAGCTTACGGTCATACTCGTTAATTTCGTCGCTCAGCAGATGCTCTGCGGCTTCTTGCGGGGTGCGGCGTCGCACGGGGGCAGAAGCATCGTGAATCAGCTCCTCAAAGGAGACATGCTTGTTTTTCAAAATTGAATTCCTCGACTTATCTTCGTATTCTTCATCACTTAGCATATATGTTACATTGACCTAGTTTACTAGGGTATGCTAGAAAATCTATACACATAAAGCAAATAAGGAACTTACCTTCGATGAGCGAAAAGGCAACCGCGCAAAACGGTTCTATGGAGGAAATCCTCTCTTCCATTCGCACCATCGTCAAGGAGGAAGCGGACAAGGACGGTGCAACTCCCGTGCAGGACCCGCCCGCCGCTGCGATGGATGACGTGCTGGAGCTGACCGACATCGTCGAAGAAAATGCTGCTGCTCAGGCTGCTCCCACGGATGAAGAAGCTCCTCAGGCTGTTGAAGAGCCTGTTGAGGATGACATTGTTGATATTCAGGCCTTTGCTGAAAAAGGCGAAATAAAACCTGCTGATGAAGAGGCCGTGAAGGCCGCCCGCGCCCAGTACGATGTTGGCGCTTTTGATGACACCCCTGCGATGGAACAAGAGGCTCCCCAAATGTCGGATAAAGAACAAAACACCGCAACTGCTGCCGAAGATGCCGCTGCCGAGATGATGGGCGAAGCACCCGCTGCCGGCGGCGCAATGCCGAGTGCAGAAGATTTGATGGCAGAGCTGATGGGTGGTAATATGGACGAAATCCCTGATGCCGAGGCGCCTACAGAAGCTTCTGCTGCTGATATTGACGCAACAGCCATGTCAGATGATACGGGAGCTATGGAAGCAGCGGTTGCTGCACCGGAGGCAGTGGAAGATGTGGAAGAAGCTGTAGAGGCTGCACCTGAAGAACCTTCCGCCGAGATGCAAGAGCCTGTTGCTCCTGCGGTTGCGCCAGCTCCTAAACAGCAGGCATATGAGCCGGCTCCCGCGCCCAAGCGTAAAGTTGGCCTGAAGGCCATCCCGACCGCTGACGGTCTACAGATCGGGTTCCCTATTGAAGTGCTGGCAGAGGCTCTGCGCCCGCTGGTGCGTGAGTGGGTGGAAGAGAACCTGCATGACATTGTTGAAAAGCTGGTGCGTGAAGAGCTGACCAAGCTGGTTGACAAATAAGCGCCACCCCGCTAAACCCCAGGCAAGACCTTAATTTATCCAACGGCAGGACATATCATGCTGGACAAAACCTATGACCCGACAGCGGTAGAACAACGCCTCTATAAACAGTGGGAAGAAAGCGGCGTTTTTGAGCCGAACGGTAACCATAATGCCCAGCCGTTGGCGATTATGATGCCCCCGCCGAATGTGACAGGCACGCTGCACTTGGGCCATGCGCTTGATAATACCTTGCCGGATATGCTGGTGCGCCGCGCCCGCATGATGGGTAAAGATGCTTTTTATCAGCCGGGTACTGACCACGCCGGTATTGCCACCCAGATGGTGGTGGAACGTGAGTTGGCTAAACAGGGCTTAAATCGCCGCGATATGGGTCGGGAGAAGTTTCTGGAGAAAGTCTGGGAATGGAAGGCCTACTCGGGCGGCAGCATTACCGGTCAGATGCGCCGGCTCGGTGTGTCGTGCGCATGGCAGCGTGAGCGTTTTACGATGGACGATGGTCTGTCTAAAGCTGTTCGCAAGGTTTTTGTAGAGCTGTACAAAAAAGGCCTGATTTATCGCGGCAAGCGCTTGGTGAACTGGGATACGGTTCTGGAAACCGCGGTTTCGGACCTTGAAGTCAAGCACAAGGAGCTCAAGGGGCACCTTTGGCACATTCGTTACCCGCTGGCGGAAGGTGAGGGCCATGTCGTGGTAGCTACCACTCGCCCTGAAACATTACTGGGTGATATGGCCGTAGCCGTACATCCTGACGATGCCCGCTATAAAAAATTGCACGGCAAACAGGTTAAGCTGCCTCTGACAAATCGCACTATTCCGGTTATCTGCGATGAATATGTAGATCCAGAGTTTGGTTCCGGTGTGGTTAAAATCACTCCCGCGCATGACTTTAACGACTTTGAAGTCGGCAAACGTCATGGGCTGGAAATGCTGAATGTCTTGACCACCGACGGCAAGATTAATGACCACGGCGGCAGCTATAAAGGGCTGGACAGGTTTGTGGCCCGCAAGCAGATGGTTAAAGATCTGGAAGCGCAAGGGCTGATTGAGAAGATTGAAGACCACATCAATAACGTTGGTCATGGCGAGCGTGGCGGCCAGCCCATTGAGCCGTTCCTGACCGAGCAGTGGTATGTGCAAGCACAGCCCTTGGCAGATAAAGTATTACAGGCCGTTGATCAGGAGAAGGTCACCTTTGTGCCTGAGCGCCAGAAAAAGATTGCGCTTAACTGGCTGAATAATATTCAGGACTGGTGTATCTCCCGCCAGTTGTGGTGGGGGCACCAGATCCCTGCGTGGTACTGTGCCGATTGCGGTGAAGTAACGGTGGAAATGGATGACCCGAGCTCCTGTGCCCACTGCGGCAGCAGCCATATCAAACGTGACGATGACGTGTTGGATACGTGGTTCAGCTCGGCGCTGTGGCCGTTCTCTACCCTCGGTTGGCCGGATAAAACCCCTGAACTCACCAAATATTATCCGACGCATGCCATTATGCCGGGCGTGGATATTCTCTTCTTCTGGGTCATTCGCATGATGATGATGGGCCTGGAGTTTATGGGCGAGGTGCCATTCAAGACCATTTACCTGCACGCGTTGATTTTGGACGAACATGGACAGAAAATGTCCAAATCCAAAGGGAATACGGTCGACCCGCTGACGGTGATTGACCAGTTTGGCGCCGATGCGCTGCGCTTTACGCTCGCAATTCAGGCAGCGCCTGGTCAGGATATGCGTATCTCCGACACGCGTCTGGAGAACAGCCGTAACTTCCTGACCAAAATCTGGAATGCCGCCCGCTATGCCGAGATGAACGAAGCCAAATACGACGCCAAGTTCAATCCGTCCGTGGCCAAGCACCCCGTTAACCTGTGGGTCATGGGTGAGCTTGCCAAAACACTGGCGGACATGGACAAAGCTTACGAAGAGTTCCGCTTTAACGACGTAGCGCAAAGTATGTACCAGTTTACGTGGAACACGTATTGCGATTGGTATCTGGAGCTATCTAAACCACTGGTATACGGTGATGACGAAGCGTTGAAAGCCGAAACCAAAGCTGTTATGGGCTACGTGTTCGAGAAGTTGTTGCGTGTCCTGCATCCGGCCATTCCGTTTGTGACGGAAGAACTGTGGCAGAGCCATACGGATGCGGATACAGGCGAAGGACTGATTGCACAGGCATGGCCGACGGCTGAAGATTTGCCGACAGACAGTGCCGCCATGGCAGAAATGAACTGGCTGATTAAAGTGGTGAGCGCCATCCGCGCCGCCCGGGCAGAAAACCGGGTGCCGCCGAAGGAAGAGATTGCCGTAAAGGTACGCGGTGGCAGCGATGCGGATAAGGCACTGTTCGCCAAGCTTGGCGGTATGATTACCTTCCTGACCAAAACCAACGGGTTTGTGCCGACAACGGATGAACCCTCCAAGACCGATGTGGTTGCTGTTGCGGAAGGGCTGGAGATTATTCTACCTCTCGCAGGCATTGTTGACTTTGAGGCAGAGAAAAAACGGATTGAGAAAGAAATCGCCAAGTTTGAGGCTGAATTGAACAAGCTTGAAGGCATGTTGGGGAATCCGGGCTTTATGGCACGCGCACCTGAACATGTTGTTGCCGAGCAGAAGGCACGTAAGGAAGTCATCCTTCAAGACTTGGAGAAGCTTCGTGCGGTCTACGACGCCCGCAGCTAAAAATAAAAGGCACCCGCAAGGGTGCCTTTCTCGATTCAGAGGGTGTATTCCTCGAAGAGCTGGCCGGTGCGCCAGTCGTAGACGCGGACCTTCTTGGTACCTTTCGGCACGTTCAGCGTTTCGTTCAGCGTGACGGTGGTCATCACCGTCGTGGCTCCACCTTCCGGTGCCTTGAGGCTGACGTGCACGGTGTAGACGTCGCCGTCAACCTGCGTGTCGACCTTGAAGGCGTAACCACCGCTGGTCGCCTGGTACAGGGCATTGATCTTGAGCGTGTGGGTCTTGAAGACGAGGCCGCTGCTCTTCAGGCTCGCCGCCATCATACCTTGCCGCATGGGGAACTCCCAAATTAACGATTGGGGACTAAAAGAAAAGGGCAGGCAGATAAAACATCAGGTGAGGCTGGTTGTAACATAATGGGTCCCCGGACCAAAGCAAAAAGGCGCAGGATTGAACCTGCGCCTTTTGTCGTTATTTGCCCGACTTGTAGTTCGGGTTGATGGTCTTGAGCATGGCCCGCGTCTGCGGGACATCCAGACAGGTGAAGCCAGTCCAGTCCTTGACGATGATGAGGCGGAGCACGCCTGCATGGGCCTGCAGCCAGAACACCGTCTTGCCACGCGCCCAGAAGGACTCGATCTCGGTAACCACGCCGGCGCCGACGCGGTTGACCGCATTGGGAACGTCATCGGCCTGAACATCGTCGGGAAAGGTGCAGAACGCGCCGAACTCGCAGGCGTTGCACAGATCGACGAAGAACTGCATGTAGTTATTGGGGTTGCCGTCGCGGTAGGCACCGAAGGCCTGGGCAACAGCCGGATCACCCGGATTGATGACGCTGAAGCCGATGTCGGTCAGGATGTCGACCAGCAGGGCCTCTTCGGCGGTGCCGTACATGCTCATGGGGTGTGCAAAGTACAGCTTGTTGTTCGGGTTGCTCATGAGAGATTGTCCCTTAAAAAGGGGGCGAAAAGGAAAGAGGGGAATAACGAAGTAATATTCTGAAGTGTATACAATTATGGTCGGTGCGTCAAAAGGAAAGCGCACAGTTTCCTGTGCGCCTTCTTCACCGTTTATTGAAGGTTTGCAGCTGCAATACCTTAATCAGAGGCACCATAGCAGCGACTGCAATAAGTGCCGCAATCAGCAACAGCGTTGCCGGTATCCCTACTACAGGACTCAGCCAGCCAGCCAGTAACAGACCTGCCATGCCGTACAGTTGCTGCATCAGCCCGAAGACCGAGAGTACAGTCGCTCTGATGTCGGACGCGTCTCCGTCTTCGGCATGCTCATCCAGCAAGCGGTTGACCAGATCGGTGAACACGATGTTCCCCAAGCTCCAGCTGCAAGCACAGATGACCATCCCGACGAATGCAAGCGGACTTTGCACAACAGCGAGGATGACAAACCCGCTGATGATGGCAGGCAACAACAGCCAGGCGAGGGTCCGTAAACCCAACAGGCGTTCAATAGCCTCTGCATAGCGGGCAGAGACCGCCCGCAGCAGAAAGTTAGCCATGAGCATGAAGCCAAAAACCTCGCTGCTGACGCCGTAGTCTGTCATCAGCTTTTGGGCCGACCAGAAGGGGACAATGGTCGTACCCATCAAGACAGCAGGATAGACCATCAGCCAGCGTATCTCGGTGTGGCCATGCACGGCATAACGCACAACGTTAGAAAGGTCTTGAAGATGGTTCTCGCTTTTACGGACTTTCCTTTGCGGTTCCGTCAGTGTCATCAACACCCCCAGTGCTGCAAGGAAGCACAACAGCGTCAAAAGTACGGGTAACTCAGGCGCAACGCTGAAAAGCACGCCACCTGCAACCATGGAGAATCCCTCGGAGAGGTATTCCCATTGTCGTTGTTTACCCAGTTCAGCCCGTGCTGTATGACGCTTGCCAAGCGCGCTCAGGGCATCGTACAACAATGCCTGCACGGTTCCGGAGTACATCACGCAGCCAACTGCCATCAACAGTTCAGCAACGATGAACATGCCCAACCCGTAGGCGAACAGCATCACACCCAGACCAGTGGCGTAAAACATAGTACCCACCAGCAGGGTTTTCTTGCGGGACCAGCTATCGGCCAGATACCCGGTCGGGACTTCCAGCGTGATGACGCCAGCCCTGAAAATGGCCTGCGTTATCATGAACAGGCCCATGTCCACCCCCCGCAGAGAAAAGAACATAACGATGACCGGCACGATAAACAGTGCGGCCGTCAACACTTTTACCAGCCGCAGTTTAAGCGGCACAGTCATTAAAGCTTCATGGGTTACAGTCATATCAGGCATCCTTTACCCTGTGAAAACGGCAAGAAAAAACCGGGGCCGTAAAGGCCCCGGTTTTTAACAAGCTCTGATGCTAAAAACTTAGAGAGGATCCTCCACAGCAAACATACGGACGGCGCCAATAGCCATCACGCCCGCAATAAAGCGGGTGGACAGACCATTCAGGCCGTACGGTTTGTTGCAGTGTTGGGTCCAGACCATGGGTCGGTCTAACTCCGTTTTAGCGTTGGTACATGAAATATGTTATTGTGCGCTGCACAATAAAGTCAACAGGCATGTAACATTATTTTTGAAAAGCTACAGGCTGAAGGAATTGCCGCACCCGCATGATGAAGTGGCGTTCGGGTTGTTGATAACGAACTGCGCGGCCTCTAGCGTTTCCACGTAATCGATTGTGGAACCTTTCAGGTAGTTGAACGACATCATGTCGATGAGAACGGTGATTCCGTCTTGCGTAATGGCAATATCGTCCGGGTTCTGTACAGTGTCGAACTTGAAGTTATACGAGTAGCCATTGCAGCCGCCGCCATTCACAGTAACGCGCAGGAAAAGATCGTCGCGCCCTTCATCTTTGAGGAGTTTGGCCACGCGCTTGGCCGCGGCAGTTGTAACGCGCACGCTCAATATATCCGACGCAGCGGGGGCTGGTGTGTCCTCAAAAGCAATCCGAACCATAGTTTTGCACCCATGCAGTTAAACCTGTTATATATTTAGGCTTAGGTGAAACGCGGTAAAAAAGCAAGACACACCGCACAAAAGGGAGACAATACCCATGCGCCAATTGGCACCATACGCAACTCAAGCCCATGCCTCCCGCGGTCGTTTTTACGATGAGCCGGCCTCTAAAAACCGCAGCGTGTTCCAGCGTGACCGGGACCGTATTATCCATTCAGATGCTTTTCGTCGTCTGCAATACAAAACACAGGTTTTTGTGAATCACGAGGGTGACCATTATCGGACTCGTCTGACACATACGATTGAAGTTGCGCAGATTACGCGATCGATTTGTCGTGCCATGGGGTTGGACGACGATCTGGGAGAGACCGTCGCACTGGCGCATGATTTAGGGCATCCGCCGTTTGGCCATGCGGGCGAAGATGCTTTGAACGAAGCGATGCACGCCCATGGTGGCTATCGTCACAACGAACAGACGCTGCGCTTGGTCCGGCACATGGAAAACCGCTACCTTGCTTTTAAAGGTC
Source organism: Pseudomonadota bacterium (assembly GCA_016125375.1). Lineage (GTDB taxonomy): Bacteria > Pseudomonadota > Alphaproteobacteria > UBA1280 > RI-95 > RI-95. The sequence continues at coordinate 274,013 of WGLU01000001.1, forward strand.
TGAATCTGACGTGGGAGGCCTTGGAAGGGATTGCCAAACATAATGGGCCAGAAAAGCATGCCGGTGACCCAGTATTTGAAGGACTGGAAGCCGAGAGTTGGTGCGGGCTGGAAGCTCAAGTCGCTGCACAAGCGGACGATATTGCCTATAACCACCACGATCTGGATGACGGCATCACCTCAGGTATCCTGAAGCTCGAGCTGGTACGCGAGCTCCCTCAGTTTGAACGCTTTTATGCGCAGTTTGAGGATGAGTATCCGGATGCACCGCCCTATACGTTGGTGCGGGAGACGATCCGTCGCATGATTTCTGCACAGGTAGAGGACATTATTCGCAACTCGGAACGTCTTATCGAGGCGTCCGGTGTGGAATCAGTTGAGGATGTCCGTGCAGCAGGGCAGGGGTTGATCCAGTTTTCGCCCGAAGTTGGTCAGCAGAATCAGGAATTGAAGAGGTTCCTGCGCGAGCATATGTACCGCCATTACCGTGTCAACCGCATGGCACTTAAGGCCCACCATGTTGTGAAGCGGCTTTTTGAAACTTTTATGGAACACCGCCGCTGCCTGCCTGATGATATTCAGGCCAAGCTGCCTAAGGACAAGCATGATGCGGACGGCAAGGCTCGGGTTGTGTGCGACTATATTAGCAGCATGACAGATAGGCATGCCAACGTGGAGTATACACGTCTTTTTGACCCGATGACGCGTACCTGATGCACCCATTTTTGCATCTGCAACAGCTGATATTTGAGCTGCTTTGCGAACATATGCCTGCGGTAGATGCCGCCATGTGGGTATTGCTGTCTGTCAAACCTTCGGAAGAAACGGGGCTGGTATGGGTGCCACACCATCCGGCATTAGCTGTGCCCCTTTTGCAGATGATAGTTGCACAGCCGGGTAAGGGCGGTAACTGGCTCAAGCTAGCGGCAGCAAATATGGCGGATTTCAAACCTCCTGCATGTATGCGGCATATCACGTGCGCTGTTAAGGCGTGGCACACGGATGTGAGCTCACCAAGGGCGCTGCGCACAAAGTACTTGAGTGAATTTGTAAAAAATATTTCTGATACAAATGGTTATTCAACAAATGTATATATCGGAGATGAAGTTCCGTATACATTACCTCAGCAAAACAAGCGGATAGATGTGTTCTTCTACGGCGAAGACGCAATAAATCCACAACCTAATGGCATCTGTGTTCAGCTGGCTAAGTATGCACCCAAATCACAGGAAGAAATATTCCATATGCTTTCTGTACCAGCAGGTGAGGCTGCGAATCTGCCACCAGATATGGGCTTACCCGTGAGAGGTAACCCCTGGTTTCTCGTAATGCTCGCTCGGCTCCGAGCGAATATACTGGCAGAAAACTGGCGATTGGTCTTGGAAGAGGGGATTTATACACCGGAGTCTCTGGGAGATAACCAATTGGAATCATATGTTTATGCACTCCTAATGGCAGCTCCCTGGCATGCACAGCAGGCGGTACTACAGGCAGGACCACATACCCTTTGTTTTTATGCGAAGAAACTAGCCACTGCGTGCGACTCTTGGTACACTAAAAACCGAATTTTAGTGCCCGCAGATGTACCGGGAACGCAGGCACGCCTTGCACTGGCAAGTGACGTGGCTTCCGTTTTGGGCACAATCACCGCCTGTTTGCCGTCAGAACACCTGATGCAATAAAAAGTAAGAGATAAAGGAGAGCCCTGATGTTTGTCCGCCGTCCCCGCCATGCAGCTTATTCGGTGCAGTCCCCGTACATGTGGGTCAAGCGTGCCGTTGTTGGTGCGGCTTTCGTAAGTTTTGCCGGGCTCATTTGGTATGTGACGTCCAACCGCGATACGTTGGAAACCGAGAACCTGAACCCCCCTTTAATCCAGGCACCTATCAGCCCGATCAAGGAGCGTTCAATGGAGCCGGGTGGGATGGAAATCCCCAATCAAGACAAGGAGGTGTTTAATCTTCTTGATTCGACATCTGAAGAAGATGCCGGTGACGTAAGCCGTGCAGTTGAAGCATCCCGCGCGAAGCCATCCGAAGCAGATAATCTGGCTGATGTAGCCCCTGAAAAAGTGGCCGAGAAAGTCGTGACGCACGATCCTGAGCCAGCATCGGCACCCGTGCCTGTTCAGGCACCTAAGCCTGCTGTAGTTGAAGCTGTTAAAGCGCCCGAACCTGCAAAAACAGAGTCCTTTACCAATAAGATTGCCGCAGAACGACAAAAACCCGTTACTGCCAAACAAGAACCAGCCGTGGCTGCACCACAGGAACCTGCAAAGGGCGAATGGGCTGTGCAGTTGGGCTCTTACACAGCAGAAGATGCAGCCCTCAAGGGTGTGAAAATCTTTCAGGATAAGTTCCCGGAGCTGTTAACCGGCCTGACGCCTGTCGTTAAGATGGTGAAGCTGGAGAAGGGTACATATCACCGTGTTTACTTTACCGGCCTGGCGTCCAAATCCGCCTCCGCCGATCTGTGTGCCAAGTTCAAACAAAAAAATCAGGCGTGTTTGAATGTTAAGCAATAAGGCCATTGCTCCGCTGGTTGTCGGCATCCCCGGTACAACGGTGGATCCAGATACGCGCGCCGTACTGGCTGCACTGAACCCTGTCGGGTTTATTCTCTTCAAACGTAACTGCGAGAGCAGGGAGCAGGTAGAGGCCCTCTGTAAGGAACTTACAGGACTGTGCCCTATGGCGCAGAAACTGATCTTTATTGATCAGGAAGGTGGTCGCGTAAATCGTATTCTGTGGGAACCGTATATGGCTCCCCCGGGAGCCACCATTGGTGCATTGTATCACCGTAATCAGGCACTGGGCCTGCGTGCGGCAGAGCTGAACGGTTACATAATCGCCGCACAGCTGGCGACATACGGTATTACGGTGGATTGCCTGCCTGTGGCTGATATTGCGGTGGATGGTGCAGATGCTGTTATTGGTGACCGTGCCTTCAGTAAGGACCCAAAAGCCGTGGCTGCACTGTGTGCTGCGACTATGAAGGGTCTGCTGGCCGGTGGCGTTTGGCCTGTTATCAAGCATGCGCCGGGTCATGGGCGTGCAATGGCGGATTCTCACAAGGAATTACCGGTTGTCAAAACAGATGCAACAACATTGGAAGCTGTGGACTTTGTCCCGTTTGCCATTAATAACCGTGCGCCTTTTGTGATGACGGCGCATATCCGATATGACGCCTACGACGCCAAGGCCTGCGCAACCGAGTCTACCATTATGGTGAACGATGTGCTGCGGGATAAGCTTGGCATGAGTGGCCTGATTGTAAGTGATGACTTGAACATGCAGGCGCTGGCGGGCGATACCCCCAGCCGCGCGCGCAGAGCTTTGGCTGCTGGCTGTGATTTGTTGCTCCACTGCAATGGCAATCTGGATGAGCTTCGTAGCCTAGTAGGTGTGACAGAACTGTCTGAGCAGGCCAGGAAGGCCATTGAAAATTTGCCGAGCCGTGGTTTGCCGCGTCCGGATAGCCTCATGGAGGCTGTTGCCGAAATGCGGGGGCTGCTGAGTGATGCCGCAGCTTGACCTGTCGCCGCTGACTATCCTGTTCTTCCTTATTACCTGGGCGCCCGGTCTTATTTTAGGCATTACCCTGCATGAAGCTGCCCATGGCTTTGCTGCCCGTCAGTGTGGCGACAATACTGCCTATGCGCTTGGACGAGTGACCCTTAATCCACTCAAACATATTGACCCTATGGGAACAATTGCCTTGCCCGTATTGATGGGGCTGATGAGTGGCGGGAGCTTCATTTTTGGCTACGCCAAACCGGTTCCGGTTAACTTTTCCCGACTGAACGATATTAAATGGGACACGGTGCGCGTCGCAGTTGCAGGGCCTGCGGCTAATTTTGTCATTGCCTTGCTGGCAGTGCTGTTGATGCACGCTGCTGTTCTCCTGCCACAGTTGGGACAGGTGTTGACGATTCCCGGACTGGTGATGGCCGTTAAGATTAATGTCCTATTGATGGTTTTTAACCTGGTCCCTGTGTTGCCACTTGATGGTGGCCGCGTTTTGCAGGCCCTGTTGCCACATGAGGCTGGACGAGCTTTTGCAGAAACGGAACGCTGGGGTTTTTTCCTTGTGATGGCACTGGCTTTTTCCGGCATTTTGTTCCGTATCATTGGTCCCGTTATGGATATTCTGATGAGTGCTATGTTACAGTTAGCGCCACGTGCCCTTTACGGGATGTAAAAAGAAAAAGAAGAAGCCTGAACGCATGAAGTACTTGCTGTTACTGCTGTTGACTGCCCCGGGACTGGGGTTGTTCCTGTCTGTAGGCGCATTGTACTGGTGGCGCAGGCGCCCCGAACGTGCGCGCAAGGTTCTTGTCGCGGCTATTCTGCTCGGCTGGATGATGTCAACCGAGGCCGTTGGGCGCTTTATGTCGACCGCGCTGATCGCTCAGGTGCGAGGCACCAGCATCGAGAATGCCAAGAATGTAGATTTGATCCTGGTCTTAAGCGGTGGCATGGAATACGTGGGTAAAACAGGCTGGATACCGACCCGTGACTCTTACCAGCGCATCATGGTGGGGTATCAGGTGCAACAGAATGTGGGCTCCCGCACGCCGATTCTGATTAGTGGCGGTAAGACCCACGGCCCGCGCTATCCGTCGGAGGCATCCGTTTGCCGGGATACCATTGACCGCAATCATGCAGAGCTAACACCTATCTGGCTTGAAGAGAGCTCCCTGAATACGTACGAGAGTGCACTCGAGAGTGCACGGATTATCCGTGAGAAAAACGTCCGTACGGTACTGTTGGTCACGTCCGAGGTTCATATGCTCAGGGCACTCGCCGCTTTTCGTGGCCGCGGCATCGATCCTGTACCGTTCCCGGTATTTGTGCTGGAGCGCGGTCCGCTATCCGTGCAGGATTTCCTGCCATCCTGGCGCGGTGTTGAGCTGACCGGAAAGGCGGTTTACGAAATTCTGGGCATTGCAGGATACTATGCGTCTGGGTATGTCCGTCTGGAAGACATATTTTACAAGGCATAAAGCCGTGCTAAGCTAGCACAACGGTTTAACGAAAGGAAAAAGCACATGTTTGGACTGGGTCAATGGGAACTGCTCATCATTCTGGTGATCGTGCTCATGGTATTTGGCGCGGGCAAGCTGCCCGGTGTGATGAAGGAACTGGGTAACGGTGTACGCTCCTTCAAAGACAGTATGAACGGTAAAGACGACGCTGCTGAAGGCGAAGAGGACGAAGCACCGAAAGCTGTTAAAAAGGCTGCGCCTAAAAAAGCTGCTGCAAAGCCTGTTAAAAAGGCCCCTGCTAAAAAGCCTGCAACAAAGACAGCTGCCAAAAAATCGCCTGCCAAAGGCAAGAAAAAGGCTTAACTTGCCTTTAAGCAAAGCAAGCTAACGGCGGAGGGGCTATGTTCGATATCGGGTTGGCCGAGGTTTTTGTCGTCCTTGTGGTGGCGCTGTTCGCCATAGGGCCGGACCGCTTGCCAGAGGCTGCCCGCGCGCTTGGCCGCGTTATCCGCAAGATGCGCAAAGTGCTGGGTGAGCTCCGCAGCGCTCTGGATGAGGCTCTTGCGGAAGACGAGCGTAAACAAGCCCCCGCAGCCTCGCAGCCTGCCGAGCCAAAAGCCAAAAAAGCACCAAAAAAGGATAAAAAACCATGAGTGCCAAGAAAGGCAAAGCACACATGGAACCCTTGCCGGTAGAGGATGACGGGCTGGATACGACGGAAGCACCACTCACCGAGCATTTACGTGAGCTGCGCAACCGTTTAGGCATTGCCATAGCCTCTGTATTCGTCGTTTTCGGCCTGAGCTATGCTTGGCATGAGCAGGTTTTCAAGTTCCTCATCCGCCCGCTGACGACATCGCAATACGCCAAAGGCACCCAGATGATTTATACCGGGTTGCCGGAATTGTTCTTCACGTATGTCAAACTGTCGTTCCTTTGCGGTTTATTCGTGGGGTTCCCGGTTATCCTCTATCAGATATGGCGGTTTATTGCCCCTGGTCTATATAAGAGCGAGCGGGGTGTGTTGATGCCGTTTCTGATTATGACGCCTGTTTTGTTTTATGCGGGCGGCGTATTTACGTACGTAGCTGTGATGCCTATCGCTGTAGACTTCTTCCTGCAGTTCCAGACTGATGCAATTGCCCCCATGCCATCGGTAAAAGAATACCTGTCCTTCCTGACATCTATGACGTTTGCGTTTGGCATTGCGTTCGAGCTGCCCGTTATTTTGCTGCTGCTGGCCAAGGCCGGACTGGTAACAGCCAAGCAGCTTTCGGCAGGGCGGCGTTACGCGATTGTTGCTATTTTCGTGGTTGCTGCCATCCTGACGCCACCGGACCCAGTGTCCCAGCTTTTGCTAGCCTTCCCGATGCTTTTCCTGTATGAAATATCGGTTTGGGGCGCGCGGATGATGCAGAGCAAAAAAGACGACGCCACCGTACAGACTTCTGAGTAAATAATTACGTAACGGACATAGCCCGATGTTGGACATCAAATGGATTCGCGAAAACCCCGCAAAACTGGATGACGCGCTCAAAGCGCGTGGCGGTAAGCCTGTATCTGCTGATTTGCTGGAAATTGACGCCTCCCGCCGTGAGATTATGACCCGTCTGCAGGCCCTGCAAAGCAAGCGTAATGACCTCTCCAAAGAAGTGGGGATGCTTAAGTCTAAAGGGCAGAACGCCGACCACCTGATGGACGAGGTCAAAAACATTGGCCCTGCCATGAAAGATCTGGAACAGCAAGAGCGGGATCTGGAAGGAAAGTTCAACGGTATTCTGGTTGCACTGCCGAATATCCCACAGTCTGACGTGCCTGTAGGTAAAGATGAGAATGACAATAAAGAGGTTCGTCGTTGGGGAGAGCTGCCGCGCTTTAACTTTGAGCCCAAGCCCCATTATGAACTGGGCGAAAATCTGGGGCTTATGAACTTTGAGGTCGCTGCCAAGCTAAGCGGTAGCCGTTTCGCGTGGTTGAGCGGCGATCTGGCGCGCCTTGAGCGTGCACTGGCCATGTTTATGCTGGATACCCAAACACGTGAGCATGGTTACACCGAGGTTATACCGCCGTTCTTGGTCAACGACGATACTGCTTTTGGTACCGGTCAATTACCTAAGTTTGAAGAAGACCTGTTCAAAACCACCAATGGTATGTGGCTGATTCCAACAGCCGAGGTGCCGCTGACCAACTTTGTGCGTGACGAAATTGTTGCTGGCGATGTGTTGCCGCTCAAGTTCTGTGCTTATACACCATGTTTCCGTAGTGAAGCTGGTTCGGCGGGGCGTGACACACGCGGTTATATCCGTATGCACCAGTTCACCAAAGTGGAAATGGTTCAGATTACATCGCCGGAGAAATCCGTGACGGCATTGGAAGAAATGTGCGGTCATGCCGAAAATATTCTGAAAAAGCTGGAACTGCCGCACCGTGTGATTACGCTGTGCACAGGTGATATGGGCTTCTGCTCACAAAAGACCTACGACCTTGAGGTCTGGTTGCCAGCACAAAATACTTACCGCGAGATTTCGTCCGTATCCAACTGCGGGGACTTTCAGGCCCGTCGTATGAAAGCCCGTTATCGCGACGCTGATGGCAAACCCCAATTTGTGCATACATTGAACGGTTCTGGCCTGGCTGTAGGTCGCACATTGGTTGCTGTGATGGAGAACTACCAGGACGCTGATGGCAGTATTCGTATTCCATCCGTTCTGCAGCCGTATATGGGTGGCCAAAAATGCATTGAGGTTAAAAAGTAACCGAGATGACGGCAGGTAGCAGCACTAATCTTGAACGCGCGAAATTGAGGTTTATTGAAGATCTCAAAGAGGCGGGCATTACGGCCCGCAGCGTGCTTGAGGCCATTAAAAAGGTGCCGCGTGAGGCCTTTATGCCACCTGCATTCAAAGCTGCGTCCTACGAGAACCGCGCACTGCCAATCGGCGAGGGACAAACAATATCCCAGCCGTACATCGTTGCGCTGATGACCCATGCACTGGATGTTCAGCCTGCCCATAAGGTGCTGGAAATTGGAACCGGATCTGGCTATCAGGCTGCAATACTCTGTAAGCTCGCCCGTCGTGTTTACAGTATCGAGCGCTTTTCCAGCCTTGCTGCCGGCGCAGACAAACTGTTGGCGACCCTGAACATCACCAACTTTGTTGGTAAAGTGGGGGATGGCAGCGTGGGTTGGCCTGAACAAGCCCCTTTTGACCGAATCATTGTTACAGCGGCCTCACCGAAAGTCCCGCAACCTTTGCTCGAGCAACTCAAAGTTGGCGGCTTGTTGGTTATCCCGATTGGGCCGCAAGAAGGTGAGCAACGCTTGATGCGGTATTACAAACGAAATGATGGTACGATAGGCGAGTACTTTTTGGGGAACGTCCGGTTTGTGCCATTGGTCGGCAAAGAAGGCCTGAAGCCAGACGCCAAAAGCGCCTAGGAGAAGAAGAATGATAAAGCAGCTCTATAACTGGGTTTTGCAAATGGCCAGTCATCCGCAGGCGGAGATGGTGTTGTTTATTGTGGCTTTTGCCGAGTCGTCTTTTTTCCCGATTCCACCTGATGCGCTGCTCATTCCGATGATTATCGTTCATTTTGATAAAGCTTTCCGCTATGCGCTGGTCTGCACAGCAGGCTCCGTACTTGGCGGTATCTTCGGCTACGCCATTGGCGCGTTGGCGTTTGACAGTATCGGCCAGTGGGCCGTGAGCTTCTACGGCATGCAAGACTCGTTTGAGTTGCTCCAGAAATGGTACCGTGAGTATGATGTTTACATCGTTGGAGTGGCTGGTTTCTCGCCGATTCCATATAAAGTGTTTACGATTTTCAGCGGCTTTATGCACGCGTATCTGCCTAGCTTTGTTATGGCATCCACCATATCCCGCGGTGCGCGCTTCTTCCTGATCGCATGGTTGCTGTGGCGCGGTGGACCGCGCTTTAAAACGTGGATTGAAACCAACTTGTATCCGCTGACTATGGCAGCTGGTATTATTCTTATCATGGCTATTGTGCTGGTGAAGTTCCTGCTGCAGGGCGCACCGCAATAATTTGACGCAACACCCCACCCGTAAGGACGCTTAAAGAATGATAAAAAATATCCGCACCCTTACAGCCGCAACTGCCATCACAATGTTGGCAGGCTGTGCAACCCAGCCACCTGCACCTGTTGTTAATGGACGTGCAGCGCAACGATCTTCTGCGTATAGCTATACTCCGCCCGCAGTTTCATCACAGACAACAAAGCCCAGCATGCACATTGTTCAACAGGGCGACACGCTGTCCGGCATTGCCGATAAGTACAACATGACCGTGGATGATTTGATGGAGGCAAATAACCTATCATCACCTGATATGTTGCGTCTGGGTCAGAAATTGAAAATTGAAAAGCCCGTCAAACATTACAGCCTGACCCGTCGTGAAATTCAGGAACCCTTGACCGAGCAAGCAGAGGAGGTTGCCCCTGCAGCAGCACAGTCAGGCGGTGCAGTTAGTTATACGCACCACAAAGTCAATGCAGGCGAGAACCTGTTCCGCATCGGGTTGAAATATGGCGTATCGCCGCTGGATATCATGGCAGAGAACGACATCCAAACGCCCGAATCCTTGAAAGCAGGTACAGTACTGCGCATTCCTGTCGCCGTCACCAAAGGTGTCAGCGAGAGTGACGAGCGGGCGATTGTTAAAATCAATCAAGAAGCTGCGAAAGCAAAAGGGTTCATCTGGCCGGTCAGAGGTAAGGTATTGGAAGGGTTCGGCCCTAAATCCGCAGGTATTGCAAATACGGGTATTAAGATTCTGGTACCGGAAAACACGCAAGTGCTGGCAGCGGAGCAGGGGACTGTCATCTATGCGGATAATGGTTTGTCCTCCTACGGCAATCTGATTCTATTGCGTCATAATAATGGTCTGATTACGGCCTATGCGCACAACAATAAGATTTTGGTCAAACGGGACGAACGCGTGGCAAAAGCTCAGGTGATTGCCTTGTCTGGCAAAACTGGTAACGTAGACCGCCCGCAACTGCATTTCGAAGTACGCCGTCGTGCCCGTGCCATCGACCCGATGACTGTTCTGCCTAAACGCTAAGAGAGACTGAATACATGCCCCACCATCCACTGAAAAAGCTTATCCGTGACGTGCCCAACTTTCCTAAGGAAGGCATTTTGTTCCGGGATATTTCCCCGTTATTGGCGGATGGAGAGGGGTGGCGTAAAGCTGTTGACGAGATGGCCGAACGGGTCGCCAAATATAAACCGGATATGCTGGCTGGTATTGATGCCCGCGGATTCCTTGTCGCGGCGCCAGTGGCGTACAAGTTGGGTATTGGCTTTGCGATGGTACGTAAAAAAGGGAAGTTGCCCTGGAAAACGGTCGAGCATACCTATGAGCTTGAATACGGCAGCGATACTTTGCAGTTAAATGCGGACGCATTTGCCCAAGGTCAGCGTGTCGTCATTTGTGATGATTTGCTTGCGACCGGTGGTACGGCAGGTGCTGCAGTAGAGCTGGTACGCAAGACTGGGGGTAACCCGGTTGCGCTTGCATGCCTGATTGAACTAGCAGGTTTGGGAGGCGCAGCCAAACTGGGCATCCCGTCAGAATCGCTGCTTGTTTACTGAAGGCCCGTCGGAAGATCCCATCCCAGCTTGAGGCGAAGTAAATCAAAAAAGTTGCGCCGGGGGTCGTGGAGCAGTTTAAGGCTGTGTCCCGCAAGCCGTATTGTAAGCTTTTCGCCCGCACTTAAAGTGCCCGCACTGCGTCCGTCCAAGCTTATATGGGCTTGCGGTGTTTTAAGTGTAATCGTGACTTCCTCCGGCGGAATAACGACAGGTCTGAATGACAATTTGTGTGGCGCGATTGGGGCTAGAACAAGGCTTGCCAATGTCGGGTAGACGATTGGCCCGCCGGTAGAAAGGTTGTATGCCGTAGACCCCGTGGGAGTGGCAATAATCAGGCCATCAGCTTTGCCAGATGTCATGTACCGCGGCCCAACATCCACAGCATAACCCATCATTTTATCCTGAGTGTCCCGCTGGATGACGGCATCGTTCAGGAAAGGCTCCGTGACTTCTTGGCCGTTCAGGTTAAAGGTCGCGGTAAAATAAGGACGCTCTTCCAGCTTATAAGCCCCGGAGAGCAGACGCTCGACCAGATTATCCACATTATTCAACTCAACCTCGGTCAGAAAACCAACACGGCCGAGGTTGATGCCAATTACAGGCGTGTCGGAGCCGTAAAGATGGCGGGCAGCAGCCAAGAAAGTCCCATCCCCCCCGACAACAATCACCGCATCAGATTTATGTGCCAGTTCCACAGGAGGAAGGGCTGTTGCGGCACCAAGTTTGGGGCCATCGGCAGCGACAAGAACGGTAACCCCACGTGCTACCAAGGCATCCGCTACGGATGTGGCGGTTTTTATGGCGTTTTCTGTATCACGCTTAAGGATAAAGCCGACAGTTTTCATAGCGCTCTCCTGTTCTTGTCGCGCCATTATATCAGCGGATTGCGGTTTTTCGAGCTTATTGCGCCTGATGGCGTAGACTTTACCCGCCTGTTTGGAGTAATGTTAACCCCGTTTGAATACCAAAAGAAAAGGATGGCCGACTGATGTTGATTTCCGAAGCATGGGCCCAAACGGGCGCACCCGTAGCCGCAGCGCCCGGCGATATTGTAACTTCCTTGCTGCCCTTTATCCTCATTCTGTTTATTTTCTGGATGCTGATTTGGCGTCCCCAGTTGCGCAAACAAAAAGAGCATATGGAGCTGATGCAAAATCTTAAACGTGGTGACCGCGTGCTCACCAGCGGTGGATTGATTGGCAATATCTCCAAAATCGTCGACGATACCACTGTTGAAGTTGAGTTTGCCGAGGGTGTCAAAATCAAGTGTGCCCGCCACCATGTGACAGACCTGATTGACCGCGCAAAGTCGTCTGCCGAGAGCAAAAAAGCGAAGTAAGGCACCTGAATATGTTGAAGTTCCCCCTTTGGAAAAAAGTTGTTGTTTTTATCGTCCTCATTTGGAGCGTTCTGTACGCCCTGCCCAACTTTATGACGCCGGAGATGCGGGAGCGCGTGTCGTTCCTGCCCATGCGCACGTTGAACCTTGGTCTGGATTTGCAGGGCGGTGCCCACTTGGTGCTGGAAGTGGATATTAACAGTGTCATCAACCGTGCCTATCAGAACATCGAGGGTTCGGTTCGTGATACCCTGCGTGCCGAGAAGCAGCGTTATAAAGGCCTGAATGCGCACGGTACGGAAGAAGTCGCCTATGAAGCCTTCTCTCCTGAAGATGCAGAGACGCAAGCCAAAACACTGCGCAGCAAAATATCTGATACATACGTCAACGTTGATGGCACTCACGTATCGCTGACTTTAAAGCCAGAAGTGTTGAGCGCGAAGCGCCAACATGCGTTGAGCCAGACATTGGAAATCCTGCGCTCCCGTGTGGACGAATTTGGTGTGTCCGAGCCGGTTATTCAGCGTCAGGGTGACGACCGCATCATTATTGAATTACCGGGTGTTGAAGACTCTGCGCGTGCCAAGTCCGTCATCGGACGCACAGCACAGCTGACCTTCCATCTGGTGGATGAGTCTGTTAGCCCGTCTGAAGCTGCTAGCGGTAACCTGCCTTTGGGTAGCGGTATCTTTTATGAAGAGCGTGTAACTCCCGAGACTGGGCAAAAAGTCAAGATCCCGTATGTCCTGAAAAAGCGTCCCGAGATTACGGGTGATAACCTTTCTGGCGCGCAGTCCACATTCGACCGTTATGGCCAACCGGCAGTGACGATTCGTTTCGACAGCCGTGGTACACGCAAGTTTGCCGAGCTGACCACCAAGTACGTGAACCACCGTATGGCGATTGTTCTGGACGGGCAGGTATATTCCGCGCCTGTTCTGCGTGAGCCTATCTTGGGTGGCTCTGCCGAAATTACTGGCTCCTTTACCGTGCGCGAAGCGGAGGACCTTTCAACCGTTCTACGCGCAGGTGCCCTGCCTGCGAAGGTGGAAGTGGTGGAAGAGCGCACCGTTGGCCCGTCTTTGGGGCAGGACTCCATTGAAGCCGGCCAAAAAGCTGTTGTACTCGGGTTTGTGTTTGTACTGGCGCTGATGCTCGTCTTTTACCGCGGATTTGGCGTTGCTGCAAATATGGCGTTGTTCTTCAACGTGGCACTTATTCTTTCTGTCATGAGCTTCCTAGGCGCGACTCTGACCATGCCGGGTATTGCGGGTATTGTGCTGACCATCGGTATGGCGGTGGATGCCAACGTGCTGATTTTTGAGCGTATTCGTGAAGAAACGAACCGTGGTAAAAGCCCGACTGTGGCCATCGACTCCGGGTTCTCTTCAGCATTCGGGACAATCCTGGACGCAAACATCACCACCATCATTGCCGCTGCCGTGATGTATGGCATGGGTAGTGGCCCCATTAAAGGCTTCGCCCTGACATTGAGCGTGGGCATCCTCGCCTCTATGTTCACGGCCGTGATGGTAACGCGCCTGATGATTCTGACGTGGTTGAAAAAAGCACGTCCCAAAACACTGACTGTATAAGAGGGGGGGAAGAACCATGCGTTTTAAACTGGTACCCGATCAAACCAATTTTGACTTTATGCGCCTTAAGTGGGCGTGTCTGGTCCTGTCTGTCCTGATGTTCGTTGGCACCTTTGTGTCGCTGTTTGCGCAGGGGCTGAACTACGGTATCGACTTTGCCGGCGGTACGCTGGTGCAGCTCAAGACCGAGAAGGTGGTTGATATTGCCGACATTCGCAACTCGCTCAAATCGCAAGGCTGGGTGGGGTTGGTGATTCAGGAATATGGTGCGCCGGATGAAATCCTGATTCGTATCCCGGGGGACCTGGAAAAGGGCCAGTCTGCCGTGATGGCGGAGAAGGTGCGCAGTGCGCTTGACGGCCTGACCAAAGGCACCACGGTGCGCCGTGTAGAATACGTTGGTCCGCAAATTGGTGCCGAACTGAAAAAGCGTGGTTTGACTGCCATTCTGCTGTCCTGCTTGGCGATTGTTATCTATGTGAGCCTGCGCTTTGAGTTCCGTTTCGGTGTGGCCGCTGTGGTGGCACTGGTGCACGACGTTCTGTTGACCGTTGGTGTATTCAGCTTCCTGCAGAAGGAAATCACCATGCCGGTACTGGCAGCGGTGCTGACAATTATCGGCTATTCGCTGAACGATACCATCGTGGTGTTCGACCGCGTGCGCGAAAACATGCGCCGCTACAAGCGTAAAGAGCTTTCTGACGTGTTGAACCTGAGCGTGAATGAAATGCTGAACCGGACGATTATGATGACGCTGACTACCCTAGTGGTGCTGGTTGCCCTCTTTGTCTGGGGTGGCGAGGTCATCCACGACTTTGCTTTTGCACTGCTCTTCGGCGTGCTGGTGGGCACATATTCGTCCACCTATATCGCCGCGCCTGTGGTATTGTGGATGCAACGTTTCAATTTTGGGGCGGAAGGCAAGGGCACGGATGGTGCCGACGATACTGCCGCTTCTGATAAAAGTGCGCTGAGCGCCTAATAACAAAAGGGAAGAACGTCATGACCTACGCTGTACGTGAAGAACTGAAACCCGCTGGCCTGAACGGCATCAGCGACGCCCAGATCAATGATCACTGGAACCTGTACGTCGGTTACGTCAACCAGACCAATGCGCTGAAAACCGAGCTGGAAACCCTGCGTAAAGAAGGCAAGGGTGCAACGCCTGCCTATGCTGATCGTCGCCGCCGCTTTGGTTTTGAAATGAATGGCATGGTGCTGCACGAATACTACTTCGGCAACCTGAAAAGCAGCGTTGCTGACAGCGCAGCTGCCGAGTTCAAAAAGGTTGTGACCGAGAAGTGGGGCAGCTTTGACGCCTGGAAGGAAGATTTTGTGAACACAGGCAAGAGCCGCAGCATCGGCTGGGCTGTTTGCGCCATGGACCCGCTGACGGGTGATGTAAATAACCACTTTATCCAACTGCATGAAGAAGGTAACGTCGCTGGTTACCACCCTGTGCTGGTAATGGATGTGTGGGAACATGCATATATGGTTGACCACAAGGCTGGTGGTCGTCCAGACTACATTAGTGCTTTCTTCAGCAACGTGAACTGGACCGTTGTTGAACACCGCCTGAAGGACGCGATGCAAAAAACTGCATCCAAGCGCCACTAAGACGGTAGGCCGCACCGCAAGAATAAGAAACGGAGTGCGACGGTGATTAAATCAGCCTTTTCTATTTCGGCTTTGGCATTAGGGGCAGGTTTGCTGCTTGCCCTTGGTGCTGCAACTGCATCAGCCCAGACGGCAGACCGCAAGATGGAAATCGAGTTCCGTCGTCTTGACCAACGCATCAGCCGCTTGAGCGATGAAAACGAACGCCTGATGAAGGACGTGCGTGAATTGCAGCGCCAGAATGAAGAGATGATGAAGAAGAACGCTCTGTTGGAGAAAAAGGCCAACGAAGCGTTTGATGATGTCACCCGTATGCGCAATACCGACATGGCAAACCTTGCCGCTGCGGACAAACAGATTGTTACCCGTGTTGACGGTATTCAGAAGTTGATTGCTGAGGAAACGCCCACATGGAACTGGGGCAGCCTGACCCGTGACTGCAAAGACATTGGTACACATCAGCAGATTCAGAGTGTACGCAGTGGTGACAGTAAGTTCACCTTGCGTTACCTGTGCTTTGATGGCCGCGCCATCCACCTGGGTACCGAGCTGAACCAGCCACCTCAGTAAGGCTATAAAAATAAAAAGAACCCCGCCCAATGGCGGGGTTCTTTTTATTCAGGCCGTCTTGGCAAGTGGTTGAGAGAGTAGAGGGCTTGTTTGCAGCCAAGTATCAAAGTCGGCCATGGCGCGCTCGCCGTAAGCAGGTTTGCGGTCCTTTTTGCCCACGCGCTTGCCTGTCAACGGTGGCAGAAGACCGTAGTTAATATTCATGGGCTGGAAAGTCTCGGCCTCAGCACCACCGGTAATATGGCTATGCAGAGCACCCAGCATGGTAGTGGCGGGAGGCATATCCATCGGCGTTTCTAGAATCTCAGCGGCGAGCAGCAAACCTGCCAGTGCGCCCATGGCGGTAGACTCCACATATCCTTCGACACCCGTCACCTGACCAGCAAAGCGGATATTCGGCTTGGCCTTAAGCCGCAGGTTTGCATCCAGTACTTTGGGGGAGTGAATGAAGGTGTTTTTGTGGATGACGCCATAGCGGACAATCTCCGCATTCTCCAACCCTGGAATGAGCTTGAGAACCTCTTTCTGCGCGCCCCATTTCATGCGGGTTTGGAAGCCCACCATGTTGTAGAGCGTGCCGAGCTTGTTGTCGCGGCGGAGCTGCACAATCGCATAGGGTTTTACGGTCGGATTGCGGGGATTGGTCAACCCCACAGGTTTAAGGGGACCAAAGCGCAGCGTTTCCGGGCCTCGGTCAATCATCACTTCAATGGGCAGGCAGCCTTCAAAGTAGGGGACATTTGCATCTTCCGGGTTATGGCCGACGGATTGTTCGGCATTCTGAGCGGCTGTGATAAAGGTCATATACTGCTCCTGCGTCATGGGGCAGTTGATGTAGTCGGTTTTATCGCCCTTGTCGTAGCGGGACTGCTCCCAAGCAACGTCCATGTTAATGGACTCACGGGTGACAATCGGGGCAACGGCATCAAAGAAGGCCAACCCTTCCTCTCCGGTTGCCTGACGGATGGCTGCTGCTAGTCCATCAGAGGTCAACGGGCCTGTAGCGATAAGCGTGTACGGATGGTCTGGCAGCTCGCTTATTTGCTCGCGCACGATGGTAATATTGGGGTGCGCCTCCAAGGCATTGGTAATGGTTTCGGAGAACGGTTCGCGGTCTACGGCTAGCGCTCCGCCAGCTGGAACCTTATGGCTATCTGCCGACTGCATGATCAGGCTGCCCAGCTTACGGAGCTCGGTGTGCAATACGCCCACGGCATTTTTGGTTACGTCTCCACCACGGAAGGAGTTGGAGCAGACAAGCTCGGCCAGTTTATCGGTTTTGTGAACGCTGGTGGTATGGGGGCCGCGCATCTCGTACAGCACAACGCTGATGCCCCGTGTAGCCAGTTGCCAGGCAGCTTCGCTGCCGGCCAATCCACCGCCGATAATATGAACTGTCTTATCCATAACCATCTCCCAACATTTCAGGCCCTACACATAGGGTAAACAGGCGCGAATTACAACCTTTTAGGCTTTGGCGTCGCCGAGTGTACAGGTAATCATCAGATGGTCTGAGAACCGTGAGATGGCTTTGGCTTGCTTGATAATAAACGAATCGCAGCAGAAGACGTGGTCCAGATCCCAGCGCATGGATTCGGGCAGGCCGTTAGGGAATGTGCGCAGCTTGCTGCCGATAAGCTTGGCTTTGCGGAATAATGAAGATGTTTTGCGTGCAAAGGCCTCGGTGCAATTGAAGTCACCCGCAAGGATAATCCGGCGGCCGAGGGTCTTTTGTTTTAGGACAAACTTGCTCAGGGCACGCATCTGTATGCCGTGCAGCCATCCGTTCAAGGCAAGGTGTACGCCGACAATAACGATGTTTTGTGCCGGTAGCCACAGGTGCGCATAACCCCAGCCTGCGGAAAGAGCGTGGACAGTATCTTCCGGCATGCGGTTTTTGCTGCTCTTCTGTTTGGTAGCCAACATAACCCCAATGTTAAAGCGTCCGCTGTACCATTGGCTTGGACGATAGGAGAAGGATCGAAATCCTTGTTTGCGCAGCTTCTTTTTAAGTTTGCCAACAGCTGTACTGGGAATTTCGGTCAGGCAGAGAATGTCCGGTTTCTCTTCCTTGATTTGCGCCACCATATCGCGGAAGTCTTCTGGATAGAGCCAGTTGATGAGGCGCTTGCTGCAGCAGATAAAAGCGAGAAACTGGAAGAGCAGCGTATGGAGCGGAGTCCGTCCGTTTGCACCGCACATTGTATTGTAAACCAGAATTTTCACACGCTGTTCCTATACTGAAGTCATGTACTTAACATAGTGTCTACGGGCAATTTGCTCAAGCGTTAAGCGCTGGCCTTGAAAGCAGGGAACAAGCAGCGCATATGGTCCGTATAGGTCGATCTCGTTTTCTTTTCACCCCGGACACAAGGAACACTGTAATGTTGGGTCTTTCGCGTCTGTTCGGCTTTGGGCGCCCCCAGCCCAAAGTCTTCGACTCCAAGCACCCCACCTGGGTGCATGTGCACGCCGTTACGCTCGACAGCGGGAACGGTGTCAATCTCAGCACTGATGAGGGCATCGAAGTCAGTCTTTGCCGTGCCGAAACGCGCTGTCTGATGGATATTCTGACCGCGTACGAGGACAAGCGTCCCCGTGTGCGTGTCAAGCTCCCGTCCTGTGTGGCGGGTGAAGAAGGCCCGGAAGTGGAGCTGCTGGTCCTGGGCCAGCAGCTCACGGACGCCGGCGAAACTGTGGTCGAGGCCGAATCGGTCGCCGATGCACTCAAGCGTCAGCAGGAAGAGGGTCTTGCCCGTCTGGGTGAGGTCTATACCAAGGCGCAGCTTAAGCTGCTTGATGGTATCCAGCTACTGCTCACTCCGTGCAAAACGGGCATCGGCTATTCGATTCCCTTCAGCGCGGGAATGAACGGCTGCGTCCGCCCCGGTCCCGACTATGCGTCGGCATTGGCGGCTTTGCGCGCCAAGTCGATCAAGCTGGTCATGCCGGAGCACCGTACCATCCAGTAAGCAAACGATTCGAGGGCCTGCCATTGCGCAGGCCCTTTTTTATGCCCTAAAACGTCAAGAAGCCCCTGCAAATCATGCAGGGGCTTCTATCTAGACGCATCAGAGCTTGGCATGCTTGAGCAGCTCCTCGGTTTTGGCCTGCCAGTCGGCCGGAGTGACATCCGGCTTGGCAATCAGGGTGAAGACCCACATGGCGGGTGCCTTGCGGTCCTCGGAGTTCACGGCATTGAGGTCGAACTTGTCCACGGGCACACCCAGCCGCAGGGCGAGGGTGGCGATGGTGCCGGCCAGCTTGGCGGCTTTGCCGTGGGACTTCTTGGCGTGAACGGGCAGCAGGTTGATGGACAGGCGCATTGGCTTGACTCCCATGGGTTGGAGTGCTGGAAAAGAGCAAGGAAAGGGTAATCCCTCGGGCGCCGACCCATGTTACGGGCGTCCGGTTGTTAAAACAGAGAAGAAGGGCAGATAGAAAAAGTAATGTGTATACAGCTATGTATATCTGAGCAGACTTGAGTCTGTAAAGAGAGATTTATGGGTTATTATCTTCCTCTGTGACGTAAAGGTAGTTGAGTTCCCGCGTCAGGCTACTTTGTCCTTTTTTGTAGTCAGCAGCTTTTTGAGGAATATGCCGGTGTAGCTGTCTTTATGGGCTGTCACCTCTTCAGGGGTTCCTTCGGCCACAATGGTGCCGCCGCCGGCGCCGCCTTCGGGACCTACGTCCACCAGCCAGTCAGCGGTTTTGATGACGTCCAGATTATGCTCGATGATAATCATGGTGTTGCCTTCGTCCACGAGGCGGTGGAGGACTTTGAGCAGCAGGTCGATGTCCGCAAAATGCAGGCCTGTGGTCGGTTCGTCCAGAATATACAGGGTTTTGCCCGTCGCGCGTTTAGAGAGTTCTTTGGAGAGTTTAACCCGTTGTGCCTCGCCACCCGACAGGGTAGTTGCAGGCTGGCCGAGGCGGATGTAGCTCAGGCCCACATCCATCAGAGTTTGCAGCTTGGTGGCAATGGCGGGTACGTCCTGAAAGAAGCGCACGCCTTCTTCGACAGTCATGTCCAGCACGTCGGCGATGGACTTGTCGCGGTATTTGACCTCCAGCGTTTCGCGGTTGAAGCGCTTGCCGTGGCAGACGTCGCAGGGGACGTAAACGTCGGAGAGGAAGTGCATCTCTACTTTAATCAGCCCTTCGCCCTGACAGGCCTCGCACCGCCCGCCTTTGACGTTGAACGAGAAACGCCCCGGCGCATAGCCGCGCGCGCGGGATTCCGGCAGTTTAGTGAACCAGTCCCGGATGGGGGACATTATGCCTGTGTAGGTGGCGGGGTTGGAGCGCGGGGTGCGGCCAATGGGGGACTGGTCGATATCGACGACTTTATCCACATTCTCCAGTCCGTCTATTTTTTTGTGCGGGGCCACGGGCTCTTTGCTGCCGTTGATGCTTTGCGCAGCGGCGGCGTAGAGCGTATCGAGCACCAGTGTGGACTTGCCGCTGCCCGAAACGCCTGTGACGCAGGTCATGACCCCGAGCGGGAAGGTGACGGTGACGTCTTTCAAGTTATTACCCGTGGCGCCAATGACCTTGATGCCGTTCTTCATATCCGGCTTGCGGCGCTTGGCGGGCACGGCAATGGCGCGCTCACCGCGCAGGTAGGCGCCGGTGATGGAGTCCGGGTTGGCTTTAATGGCGTCCACAGTGCCTTCTGCCACCACTTGGCCGCCGTGCTCGCCGGCACCTGGGCCCATGTCGATAATATGGTCGGCGAGGCGGATGGCATCCTCGTCATGCTCGACCACCAGTACGGTATTGTCGAGGTCGCGCAGCTTAACCAACGTAGCCAGCAGGCGGTCATTATCGCGCTGGTGCAGGCCGATGGAGGGCTCGTCCAGTACGTACAGCACACCGGTAAGGCCCGAGCCGATCTGAGAGGCGAGGCGAATACGTTGAGATTCCCCACCCGACAGGGTACCTGCCTTGCGGTTGAGGTTGAGGTAGGTCAGCCCTACCTCGGTCAGGAAGGACAGGCGGGCATTCACCTCCCGCATGATGGGCGTGGCGATGGCCTGTTGCTTGTCGGTCAGTTTGGGCAGCAGGGTGTCAAAGTAGCCTTTGGCATCGGCAATGCTCATATCCCCGTACTGGAAGATGTTCTTGCCCATGATTTTGACGGCAAGGGCATCGGGGTTCAGGCGTTGCCCGTTGCACTCGGGGCAGGGAGCAGCGCTGCGGTACTGGCTCAGCTCATCGCGTTGCCACGGGTATTTGGCCTGTGCCCATGCACGCTCTAGGCGGGGGATGACACCCTCGAAAGGTTTGTCTGCCTTGTGGGTTTTGCCCGCGTCTTTGTAGGTGAAGGTGACTTCTTCGTCGCCGGAGCCGTAGAGGACGATGTTCTGGGCGCTTACATCCAGCTTTGCAAAAATGGTGTTGAGGTCAAACTTGTAGTGCTTGGCCAGCGCGGAGAGGGTCTCCATCTGCGCCTGACTCAGCTCTTTCGGCCAACTGCGAATGGCGCCGCCGAGGAGGCTCTTGGTTTTGTCGACAATAAGGTCGGGGTTGAAGAACACAACCTCGCCCAGACCATCGCAATGGCGGCAGGCACCGTATGGGCTGTTGAAGGAGAATAAACGCGGTTCCAAATCAGGCATGGCGTGGCCACAGATGTGGCAGGCGTATTTTTCGGAGAAGGTGGCCGTGGCCGGGAGCTCCGCATCGCCATCGCCTTTGCCCACAGGCTCTACGTGCACAAGGCCTTCGGCAAGTTTGAGGGCGGTCTCAAGGGATTCGGCAAGGCGCTGCTGATTGGTGTCACGTACGACAAGGCGGTCAACAATCACGTCAATCTCGTGGCGGAGGTTTTTGGTCAGCTCGGGCGCGTCGGCAATGTCGTAAGTTTCGCCATTGATGCGGACACGGGTAAAGCCCTGCTTCTGGTAGCCTAGGAGTTCTTTTTTATATTCGCCTTTGCGGCCGCGTACAACGGGAGCAACCACCTGAAGACGGGTACCTTCCGGCCAGGCCATGACGGCGTCCACCATCTGAGAGACGGTCTGGGCTTGGATTGGAATGTCGTGCGTTGGGCAATGGGGGGTACCCACTTGCGCGTACAGCAGGCGCAGGTAGTCGTGAATTTCGGTAATCGTCCCAACAGTCGAACGCGGGTTTTTGCTGGTGGTTTTCTGGTCGATGGCAATAGCAGGTGACAGGCCGTCGATACTGTCCACATCCGGTTTGTTAGATACGTTCAGGAACTGGCGGGCATAAGCGGACAGGCTTTCTACAAAGCGGCGCTGGCCCTCGGCATACAGGGTATCAAAGGCAAGGGAGGACTTACCACTGCCCGAAAGGCCGGTAATCACTGTCAGCGTCCGCTTGGGAATATCCAGCGATACGTTCTTCAGGTTGTGCTGACGTGCACCTTTGATGGAAATGTGGCTGACCACGGTTACGGCTCCTGCTATGGGTGACGGAAAAGGGTACAAAGACTGTTGCAAAAAACCCTGTAACTGCCATAATCCTGACCCTGAGCACTTTATATAGCCGAAGTGGGTTTCAATACAAGTCTAGGAGCACGGAAAGTTATGGCAGGCAGTCTGAATAAAGTCCAAATCATCGGCAACGTAGGCCGCGACCCTGAAGTTCGTTACACAGGTGATAACCGCGCAGTTGCAAACGTAACCGTTGCTACCAGCGAGAACTGGACCGACAAGAGCGGTCAAAAACAGGAAAAAACCGAATGGCACCGCGTGGTTGTATTCGGCAAACTGGCTGAAGTTGTCGAGAAGTATCTGAAAAAAGGCTCCAGCGTTTATTTTGAAGGCAAGCTGCAAACCCGTAAGTGGCAAGGCCAGGATGGTCAGGACCGCTACACGACTGAAATCGTGGTTGATCAATTTGGTGGCCAGATGGTGATGCTGGGTGGTCGTGGCGGTGCAAGCAGCTCCGATGACAGCTACTACAATCAGGATGCGGGTTCCTCGTCAGCTTCTGCAGGTGCAATGGCTACCAGCAAAATGAGCGAAGGCCCTGCCTTTGACGACGATATCCCATTCTAAGATTTATTGACGCATGAGCGATAAAGAACAAAAAACGCCTTACACAACATCCCCCTTGCCGCCAGAAGATGACGGTAGGGGGATTTTGGCTTACCTGCGTGCAAACTTCCTGACCGGCATTGTGGTACTAGCACCGCTGGTTATTACCCTGTGGCTGCTCAAGACGCTGATTATCTCTGTCGACGAGTTTGTGCTACGGTTTATTCCCCCGTATCTGCATACCAATCATCTGCTTGACTGGTATTTTAATATCCAGCTGCCGTTCGAAGTGCGGGGTATGGGTGTTATCATCGGCTTTATCTTTATCATCTCGGTAGGTGTATTTGCCCGTAACTTTCTGGGCAAGCAGCTTGTTGCCATGGGCGAGAATCTGCTGAACCGCATTCCAGGCATTCGCTCTATCTATGTGTCTATCAAACAGGTGTTAGAAACAGTCACAACGAGCAGTTCCAAATCCTTCCGCGAAGTCGTGTTGGTTGAATATCCCCGTAAGGGCATCTGGGCGCTGGGTTTTGTATCGGGCGAAACAGAGGGTGAAGTTCAATCGCTGGAAGATGACCGGTTGATTAACGTGTTTTTGCCCACCACACCTAACCCGACCAGCGGTTTTTTGCTATTTGTACCGAAGAAAGACCTGCGTGTGCTGCACATGACTGTGGAGCAGGGCATTAAGCTGGTTATTTCCGCCGGTATCGTAACGCCAAGCTTAAGCGAAGGCAAGGCAGCGCTCAAGCAGGCCAAGCTCGCCAAAAAGGCCGAGGCTCAGGCGGAGAAGGACGCAGAGTAACTGCCAGCTACCGCATGCAGACATTAAAAAACACGCCTGATGGCGTGTTTTTTTGTGGGCGTTAGCCGGATTGCATCAAACGCGTGGCTTCGTCGCGGCCAAAGAGCTGCATCAGCCATTTAAGGCCGTCTTCCACCTCTTGCGGTTGGGTTTCGGATAGGTATGCCTTAGCAAGGTTGCGGGCTTCCACAATCAGGTGCTTGTCCCGCTGGAGGTCGGCAATCTTTGTGATGATGTGGCCGGACTGGGCGGTGCCGAGGGTCTCGCCGGGGCCGCGCAGCTCAAGGTCTTTCTCCGCGATGATAAAACCGTCCTCGGTCTGGCGCATCACGTCCAGCCGTTCGGCGGCGTACTGCCCGAGCGGCGGGGCGTAAAGCAAAATACAATGGGACTGCAAGCTGCCACGCCCCACGCGCCCGCGCAACTGGTGGAGCTGGGACAGGCCAAAGCGCTCGGCGTGTTCAATAATCATTGTCGTGGCGTTGGGCACGTCCACGCCGACCTCAATCACCGTGGTGCTGACCAGGATGCCGAACTGACCGTCCTTGAAGGCCTGCATGGTAGCCTCCTTTTCCGCCGGTTTCATCTTGCCGTGGAGGAGGGCAACCTGTGCGCCGTAAATCTGCTGCAGGTGTTCGCAGCGCTGCGTGGCGTTGGCGAGGTCGGTTTTCTCGCTTTCGTCCACAAGGGGGCAGACCCAGTAGACCTGCTCGCCCTTATCCAGCACGCGCTGGAGTGCTGCAGCCATATCGTCGAGTCTGTCGGTGCTGTTGACGGTGGTTTTGATGGGGGTGCGCCCGGGCGGTTTTTCGCGAATGACGGAAATATCCATGTCGCCGTAAGCGGTCAGCGCCAGCGTGCGCGGAATGGGGGTGGCGGTCATGACCAGAATATCCGGGTGGATGCCTTTTTCGGACAGGGCAAGGCGCTGGCGCACGCCAAAGCGGTGTTGCTCGTCGATAATCACAAGACTTAAGGCCTTAAACGCGACCCCTTTTTGAATCAGCGCGTGGGTGCCGAAGACAAGCTGGGCGCTGCCGTCAGCCACGGCGGCATTGGCGTTGCGGCGCTCGGCCGCCTTTTGTTTACCGGTAAGCAGCACGCAGGTCACGCCCAGCGGGGCGAGGTATTTTTGCGCGTTGATGAAGTGCTGCTGCGCCAGAATCTCGGTTGGTGCCATCATGGCGACCTGGTAGCCCGCCGCGATGGCGCGCAGGGCTGCCGCAAAAGCGACGAACGTCTTGCCAGCGCCAACATCCCCCTGGACAAGGTGGAGCATTGGCTCCGGCGTGGTCATGTCGCGGTCGAGCTCGGCAATAACCTTCTGCTGGTCGCCGGTCAGGGTAAAGGGCAGGCTGTCCAGAAAACGCTGGCGCAGCTCAAAGGTGAGCGGATGGGCGATACCGGGGTGGGTGCGGGTTTCTTGGCGTGCTTGCAGGAGCGCCATTTGCCAGGCGAGCATTTCGTCAAAGGCAAGACGGCTGTGAGCCGTGCCTTCAGGAGCGATATCTGTTTCGGTTCTGGGCAGGTGCAGGGTACGCAGGGCGCCCAAAAAATCCGGCCATTGGCGGGTGTGCATCACCTCCGGCGGCAGCCACTCGGGCAGCGGGGCTTCCGGCAGGGTGGCGAGGGTACTACCCACTGCTTTGGCCAGCATGTTCTGGGTAATGCCTGCGGTGAGCGGATACACCGGCCACAAGCGGGCAAGGTCGTGAATGTCGCGGCTGGCGGGCATGGCTTCGGGGTGGAGGATTTGTTTCTCGGTCAGCAGGGCTTCCACCGTGCCGCTGATGATGATTTCTTTCCCTTCCGGGAACTTGGTCTTAAGCCAGTTGGAGCCGTTGAAAAAGACGAGGGTCATGATGCCCGTTTCGTCCGTTACCGTAATGCGCCACGGTGCACGGGTGCCGCGCGGCGTGGGCTGGTGCTTGACCACCTGCACGCGCAGGGTGCACAGCGTGCCGTGCTCGGCATGGGCAATGGTGGTGACGTGGCGGCGGTCGATGGTGGCGGTCGGCAGGTGCAGCAGCAGGTCGGCATAGCGCATGCCCCCAACCAGTTTAGCCACTTTGGGCACCAGCTTGGGCGGGATGCCTGCCAAGGCTTCCATAGGGGCGAAAATGGTGGTTGGAAAAGCCATAAGCTGCCGTGTTATCCTTGTGTTTTAAGCATGTTAAGACTATACACTATGCCATGGACAGACAACTGCTCGAAAAAGAAATTCGCTTTCGTGCCTCCCGCCGCGGCCTGAAAGAGACCGACCTGCTTTTTGCCCGCTTCCTGAAGGACGGGCTTGAGGGCTTGAGTGACGATGACCTGCTGGCGCTGCGCGAGGTTCTCCACCACACAGACCAAGACCTGCTTTTGTGGGTGATTGAAGGCCACCTGCCGCCCGAGCAGGATACCCCCCTCATGCGCCGCCTGCAGGCCTGCGCGCGGGAGCTGCATAAACCATGACCATGGCCGCCCAGCTTAAACACCAAAGCCGACATATGATGGGTGTGGACGACCCGGCGCTGGGCTATTTTGCCACCCGCAGCGCCCAAAAAAGTGCGCACCCCACAGTGCTGGTTGCGCGCAACCATAATCACGCTGTTCAACTGCTGGATGAGGCGGCTTTCTGGGCGCCCAAGCTGGATGTGCTGTTTTTCCCCGCCTGGGATGTGCAGCCCTATGACCGCCTGTCTGCCGACGGGGATATTCAGGCCGCGCGGCTCCATACGCTCGCCGCACTCAAAGGCGGGCTTAAGCAGGCGCTGATTGTGACGACCGTCGGGGCGATGTCCACCCGCGTACCGCCTGCGGGGCATAACGCCATTCAGACGTTGCACCTGAAAAAGGGTGAGCAGTATGGCCGCGACAAGCTGGTCACGCTGCTGGACCATTTGGCTTACCGTCGTGTGAGCACGGTGATGGAGGCTGGCGAGTTTGCCGTACGCGGCTCGCTGCTGGATGTGTTCGTGCCGGGGCAGGAGGCGCCTGTTCGTATCGACTTTTTTGATGACGAGATTGACAGCATCAAGGTCTTTGACGCGCTGACCCAGCGCTCGGAAGAAGACCTGAAGGCCTTTACCATCGCTCCTTTGAGCGAGGTGGTGCTGAACGAGGGCAGCATCGCCGCGTTCCGTAAAGGATACCGCGCGCGCTTCCCCGAAGGGGCGGACGATGCGCTCTACCGTGACATCAGCAACGGCATGTCCAACACGCTGATGGGGCACTATCTGCCGCTGTTTTATGAAGCAGAACTCTCCAGCCTGTTCGATTATCTGCCAGCCGGCGCGACATTGATTGCCGAGAGCAATTTTGAGGCCGCGGTCGCCGCCCGTAACGACCAGATACGCGAAGGGTACACCGCACGCTTAAAACCTGCTGATACTGCATGGGAAAAGGAAGAGGGCGAGGTCTACCGCCCCTTGCCACCTGAGCTCCTGTACCTGAGCGAGGCAGACTGGCAAGCGGCGCAGGAAAGCCATGACTGGGTCTATCTGGATGCGTTTGATAGCGATACGGCGGAGCATCTGGCGCTGACCAGCCATTTCCCGTACCGGACAACGTATAAAACACAGGCCGCAATTATGGAGGCGGTGATTACCGACCTTGATGCGGCGCTGAAGAACGACCAGCGCGTGCTCTTGAGTGTGCTCACTCCCAGTGCTGCCGAGCGGATGAAGCATATTCTGGCCGAGCATGACTTCCACCGTGCGGTGGTGGTAGACGACTGGCACAAGGTTAAAGACCGGGCAAGCGCCCACATTGCTGTTACGCCTTTAGGTTTTGGCTTTACGGCGCAGACGGATGGGCTGTTTGTGCTGACCGAGCAGGATATTTTCGGCGAAAAACAAAACCCCCGCCCGCAAAAGCGCCGCAAAAAGGCCGAAGAGCTTATCAGCCACTTTAGCGAGTTGGAGGTGGGCTCCCTCGTGGTGCACGAGGAGCATGGCATTGGCCGTTTTACGGGGCTGGAAACCCTGACCGTGGACAAAACCCAGCAGGACTTTGTGGTGCTGGAATATGACGGCGGCGACAAGTTGTACGTGCCTGTGGTGTCCATGGATGTGCTGAGTCGTTATGCGGCGGAGGACAGCCTGCAAAAGCTGGACAAGCTGGGTGGTGCCGGTTGGCAGGCGCGCAAGGCGAAGGTGAAGAAAAACCTGCTGGAGATGGCCGCCGGCCTGTTGCGTATCGCCGCCGAGCGCCAGACCCAGAAAGGCCACCGTTACGCGAAGCCTGACGGGCTGTACGACGAGTTTGTCGCCGGGTTCCCCTACGTCCCCACGCCAGAACAGCAAGCCGCCATTGACGATGTGGAAGACGACATGTACGGCGAGCGCCCCATGGATCGCCTTGTGGTGGGTGATGTGGGTTTTGGTAAAACCGAAGTGGCGCTGCGGGCGGCCTTTGTCGCCGCAGCGGACGGGCGGCAGGTGGCGGTGATTGCGCCAACAACCCTGCTGGCACGCCAGCACTATGCGGTGTTCCAGAAGCGCTTTGCGCCGTTCCCCTTTAAAGTGGCGATGCTGAGCAGTTTGGTAAAACCTGCCGAAGCTAAACGTGTGCGGGACGGCCTTGCCAAAGGCGAGGTTGATATTGTGGTGGGCACCCATGCGCTGCTGAGCAAGAGCATCAGTTTTGACAACCTCGGCCTTGTCGTTGTGGATGAAGAACAGCGCTTTGGCGTGGCGCATAAGGAAAAGCTGAAGCAGCTCCGCGCGACGGTGGATATTCTGACGCTTACGGCCACGCCGATTCCGCGTACCCTGCAAATGTCGCTGGCCGGGATGCGGGAGCTTTCCACCATTACCACGCCACCGGTTGACCGGTTGGCCGTGCGCACGTGGGTGATGGGTTTTGACGGTAAAGTCCTGCGCGAGGCCATCCTGCGGGAGATTTTCCGTGGCGGGCAGGTGTATGTGGTGACACCGCGGGTGGTGGGCATCGAAAAGCTTACCCGTAACCTGCAAGAGCTGGTGCCGGAGGCGAAAATCCGCGTCGGGCACGGCCAGATGCCGAGGGACGAGCTGGAAGCCGTGATGGAGGACTTTTATGACGGCAAGTTCAACGTGCTGGTATCGACCACCATCATCGAGTCAGGGATTGATATCCCTACCGCCAACACGCTGATTGTGCACCGGGCGGATAAGTTTGGTCTGGCGCAGCTTTATCAGATCCGCGGGCGGGTAGGGCGCTCCAAAGTGCGGGCGTACGCATATTTTCTGCTGCCGGATGGTGGCCGCGTGGGCGAAGATGCGCTCAAGCGCCTGAAAATCCTGCAACGGTTGGACGGCATCGGCGCCGGCTTTACGCTGGCCAGCTACGATATGGACATGCGCGGCCCCGGCAACCTGCTGGGTAAGGAGCAGAGCGGGCACATCCGTGAGGTGGGTTTTGAGCTGTACAACCAGATGCTGCGCGAGGCGATTGAGCAGTTGCAGGCCGAGCGTGACGGCACGGACTATGAAGGCGATGACGCCTTTGTACCTGTGCTGAATCTGGGGATTTCGTACCTCATCCCGGATGATTATGTGGTTGACCGCAACCTGCGGATGAGCCTGTACCGTCGCCTGTCGTACCTGCGGGAAGAAGGGGAGCTTGCAGCCTTCCGTGACGAGCTGATTGACCGGTTCGGCCCGCTGCCGAAAGAGGTGGAGACGCTGCTGGCGGTCATCAGCATCCGCAACCGCTGCCGCAAGTTGAATATTGCCCGTCTGGATGTGGGCGAAAAGGGCAGCGTGCTGACCTTCCATAACGAGCGGTTTGCCAAGCCGGAGGCTTTATTGCACTATATCTTCCAGAACACGGGTGTGGTAAGTTTACGCCCCGACCAAAAGGTTGTGCTGCATCGCCGCTGGGCCGACGACCACGCCCGCATGAACGGCATTAGCCAGTTTTTGTTAACGCTGGAAAGTTTGTAAGAATACCGTCATGGCCAAGAAAAAAGCCGCCAATAGCCCTGTCATCAGCGATAACCGCCGCGCGCGGTTTGACTATGAGGTGCTGGAGAAAATCGAGGCAGGCATCATGCTGACGGGGACAGAGGTGAAAGCCCTGCGCGAAGGGCAGGGGCAGCTGACCGACGCCTATGCCACCTTCAAAGATGGCGAGATGTGGCTGCTGAATGCGCACATTGCCGAGTACTCCCACGGTAACCAGTTGAATCACGACCCGCGTCGAACGCGTAAGCTGTTGCTGCACAAGAACGAGATTATGCAACTTAAAGTTCAGCGGGAAAAAGAGCAGCTTACCATTGTGCCGCTGCGCCTGTACTGGGCAAAGGGCAAGGTAAAGGTAGAGCTTGCCGTAGCGCGTGGTAAAAAGCTGCATGACAAGCGCCAGACCAGCAAAGACCGTGACTGGCAGCGACAGAAGGCCCGCATTTTGCGGAGTTAGAGATGATGCAGCATGTTCCGCATCTGAGTGCGTTACCGCAGGTGTTACAAGAGCTAGCAACACGTATTGGCGTGGATGCTACAGTGGCTGTGGTGCCACTGGGAGCTAAAATCCTGCCAGGCGATCTGATTGCTGTCCGGCATGCAGATAAAATTTGCGACATTGTGGTCGCTGCCCAAGTTGAAGGTGAAGCGTTAATAGCTGAAACGCTTTATCTGGATAAAGCCGGGGCGGATGTTTGGCTGGCGGCGGTGCCTTCGGTCAAAACGGGTGCGGCGCGGACGCTTACGGTACCGGTGGGTGATGATGTGACTTACCTGATGCGCCTACTGTTAACTGTGATGCCCTCAGCCGTTTGTGTATCACAGGAAAATCTGCCGATGCTTGGGCGTGTGACAGCAATTCATACCACTTACGAAAACTTCTTCACGCTGATGAGCCCTGAGGTTCCGGCCAGTGTACAGGGCGAGCGGCAGCTTGAGCTAACGACTGCCATGATGACAGCACAGACTTTGATGGATAGTGGCGAGCGGCAAGTTGCCGCACTCTTGCGGTATACGCTGGACGTGCTGGCGCAGAAGGGATTCAAACAGATTACGACGGCAGGTATTTATGACCCTCTCACGATGCAGGAACTGCATGACAAGGTCGGTAAGGAAGCTTTTTTGTTTGTAGAGGTGGATGATATTGGCAAACCTATGCGGCAAAGCTTACGCCTTGCTGTGTAAGATAAATTGCGAAAGCTGTTGAACTTGCGGCGTAAGTCAATTATATAGGGAACTCGCCGTCTATTTTTAAGATGAGGTTTTTGTTATGGCCCGCGTAACCGTTGAAGATTGCATTGAAATTATCCCCAACCGCTTTGAGCTGGTCCTGATGGCCGCTCAGCGTGCCCGTGACATCGGTGCCGGTCAAATGCTGACCGTAGACCGTGACAACGACAAAAACCCTGTTGTTGCCCTGCGTGAAATTGCCGAGCAGACCCTGGATATGGGCGAGCTGCAAGAGCATATTGCCCGTGGCGTAAACCGTTCCGGCGATGCAACCCTGGAAGACGATGCAATCGAGTCCCTTCAATTCGGTGAGAATGCATGGCCTGTAAGCCCTGAAGAGTTTGCTGAAGCCGCCTCTGCCGAGATTCAGGAAATAGACTTTGAAGATGGCGAAGGCGTTGATAAAGGCGATGACGATATGGCCGACCTGAATGAAGTGGACATGAGCGACATGGATATGGGTATGGACATGAGCATGGATGGCGACGATAAGTTTTAAGCCTGCTATCTTTTAAAAAGGCCTGCGAAAAACAGGCCTTTTTTTATTGGCCGCAGGGGGTGCTTTTCGCTGGAGCAACATAGGCCTGTGTGGCAGAATAACCGCTTGTAATAACCTTGCGACTGTTGAGCTGCCGATGATCCGCCAGTACGAGCTGATTGATAAAATCCAGAAATATAACGACAAGGCCAATGTGGCACTGATTAACCGTGCTTACGTGTTTTCTATGAAGGCACACGGCAATCAGAAACGAGCCAGCGGCGAGCCGTATTTGACACACCCGCTGGAAGTGGCGTCTATTATGGCGGATATGAAGATGGACGACGCGTCCATCTGTACGGCACTCCTGCATGATACCGTGGAAGATACACTGGCAACTGTAGAGGAAATCCGCGAGCTGTTCGGGGATGAGGTTGCGATGCTGGTAGACGGCGTGACCAAACTCTCCCGCATTACCTTTAACGACAAGACCGTGGAGCAGGCGGAGAACTTCCGTAAGCTGTTTCTGGCCATGTCGAAGGACATCCGCGTCCTGCTGGTTAAACTGTCGGACCGGTTGCACAACATGCGCACCATCGGGCATATGAAGAAGGAAGCCTCCAAGCAGCGTGTGGCGCGTGAAACGCTGGATATCTTTGCGCCGCTTGCCGACCGTATCGGTTTGTATGCCGTTAAGACCGAACTGGAAGAGATGGCCTTTGAGGTGCTTTATCCTGAAGAGCATGCCAACATCCTTGCCCGACTAGACTATGTGCGATTGCAGGATGATATTATCCCGCGCATTTGCGACGAACTGCGGGAGGTGATGACCGAGCACGACATTCCTTGCGAGGTAAATGGTCGGGAAAAAACGACATACTCCATCTATCGCAAGATGGTGAAAAAGAACCTGACATTCGACCAGTTGACGGACATTGTGGCCTATCGGGTCATCGTGAAGGATGTGCCTACATGCTATGAAGTGCTTGGGCATATTCACAACATTTACAAGGCGATTCCAGGGCGGTTTAAGGACTATATTTCCAACCCCAAACCGAACGGTTATCAGTCGCTTCACACATCGGTTATCGGTCCGTATGCCAACCGGATTGAGATTCAGATCCGTACCAACGAGATGCATGAGGTTGCGGAAAACGGGATTGCCGCCCACTGGCTGTATAAGCAGAAAGAGGGCAAGACTATTTCCCCGTCTGATGAACGGCACCCGCAGTATGCCTGGTTGCGGCAGCTGATTGAGGCGCTCCAGAATACGGATGACCCTCAGGAGTTTATGGAAAATACCAAAATGGACCTGTTCGAGGACAACGTGTTTGTCTTCAGTCCTAAGGGTGATTTGATTTCGCTGCCGCATGGGTCCACTCCGCTGGATTTTGCGTATTCCATTCACTCGGCAGTTGGGCATAGCTGCCAGTCCGCCAAAGTAAACGGACGGATTGTTCCGCTACGGACCAAACTGCAAAACGGTGATCAGGTAGAGATTATTACCGCCAAGAACCAGCGCCCATCGCCGGGCTGGCGGGAGTTTGTGGTCAGCGCAAAGGCTAAGGCTGCCATTAACCGCTACCTACGCTCACTGGAACGAGAAGAGCAGGAACGCCTCGGCCGTGAAATGCTGGAGAAAGCTGCACGTCGTGAGTCCTACAGCTATAACGAAAAAGACCTGAATAAGTGCTTCGAACAACTGGATGTACGCTCGCTGGAAGACTTGTATGCTGGTATTGCACAGGGACGGCTTTTCCCACGGCAGGTCTTTGATGTGCTCTACCCGCAACAGCAAGAGGTAAACCGCACCGAACAGGAGCTGGCAAACATCTCCACCATCCGTCGCCGGGTGGACGACGATACGGTCATCGGTATTGATGGACTGATTGCCGGTATGGCTTTACACATCGGCCGCTGCTGTAATCCGCTGCCGGGTGAACCGATTGTAGGGATTATCAATACAGGTCGCGGCGTAACCATTCACGCCAAGAACTGCCGTAATCTTGACCAGTATGACGACGAGCCGGATCGTTGGATTCCTGTAAAGTGGAATGAAACAGCACTGGACAACGACAAGGCGAACAAGGCATTTCAGGCACGCCTGCGTGTCAGCCTCGCGCATGTCCCTGGCTCTCTGTCCAGTTTCTCTACGGCGATTTTCAACGTAGACGCCAACATTGTAGACCTGCGGATTGATAACAAAAATACAGATAGTTTTGACATTGCCTGCGATGTTGAGGTCCAGAACCTTGCTCATTTTGAACGGTTGATGTCTGCACTGCGTAATTTGAGCTGCGTGTCTGCTGTTGAACGTGTGGTGGGATAAAGCATGTCCTCATTCTTCAAGGTAGAAAAAAATCGCCGCCGCGGTGTGCATCGTAAGAGACGTAGTTTCTTGGAGCATGCCCGCGAATGGTTATGGCCGAGCAGCGGTTGGTTTGCCTTTATGCGTTGGCTGGAGCTAGTTCTTAAGCGCAAATCAGGCAGCGCACATGAGGTTGCGTTAGGGTTTGCAGCCGGTGTCTTCATTTCATTTCTGCCAATTAACGGGTTTCACTTTCTGGGCGGGGCACTCGTGGCCTATGTGCTGGGTGGGAGCATTCTGGCATCGGCTATCGGTACCTTTGTTGGTAACCCTTGGACGTTCCCGTTTATCTGGTTGGCAGCGTTGGATCTGGGCAACTATGTGCTAGGTGTGCAGAATCCGCATCAACTGCCTGAAAGCTTTAGCCTGAAGACAGTGTTCGGTAATTTTTCATTCTGGGCCGAGCATTATATCTGGCCGATGATGGTTGGCGGGTTTCCGTTAGGTATTATTGCCGCAGCGCTGTTCTATTTCCCTTTGAGGTATAACATTGAGCGTTACAGAGAAAGACGGCAGCAGATGTTGAATGAGCGTCGCCGCTTGCTCGTTAAACTGGCTCAGGTTAAAGAAGCGTCCAAAGAAAAAATCTTCTCTCTGCGGGATGGCAAATGATCGTCGGTATTGGTTGCGATCTATGTAAAATCGATAGAATTGAGCGCTTGTACTTACGCTATGGCCAACGTTTTGTAGGTCGCCTGCTTAGTCCTGAGGAGCGACAGGGAGAGGTTATGACGCCTGCTTTTATGGCCAAGCGTTTTGCGGCAAAAGAGGCTGTCGTTAAGGCTATGGGCACGGCTTTCCGTCATGGTTTATTTTTAAAGGATGTTCAGGTTCTGCGTACGCAAAGCGGTCAGCCCGAAGTCGTTCTGTCCAGTAGAGCGCGCGCTTTTGTGCCGCAGCACGCAGTCGTGCACCTGTCTCTCGCGGATGAAGGTGGTTTTGCGCTGGCCTATGCGCTGATCGAGGCACCACGGCATGATTAGCGTCACCATCTGCTATGCCTTGCCACGTAGGCAGGTGTCCCATGTGCTTGATGTCACCGAAGGGGCAACGCTTCAGGCAGCTATAGAGCAAAGTGGTATTTTGGCTGAGTTCCCTGAAATACAGTTGACCGCCATGAAGACGGGCATATACTCGGAACTCAAGCCGTTGGATACTATCCTGAATGATGGTGACCGCGTAGAGATATACCGCCCCGTGCCCGACCAGCGTCGCACACTGCGTAAACAAACAGGAAAATAACGATGACCAAAAGCCCTGCCAATCCATCTTTGTTGCGCCGCATCCTCTTTCCCGCTCCAGATACCGGAATGTATGCTGTTTTTATGGAATATCTGCGCATCCTCGTAACGGCACTGCTGATTGCCGGTAGCATCCGTACATTTTTATTCGAGCCCTATAAAATCCCGTCCAGCTCTATGATGCCGACGTTGTTGATTGGCGATTTTTTGTTCGTGAACAAGTACACCTTTGGCACACATATCCCGTTTACCGATATTCGCTTTGGTACGCGTGCCCCGGAGCGGGGAGATATTGTGGTTTTTCGCAAAAGTCTGGCTGGCCAGCCGGTTACCAATTACATCAAGCGCATTGTCGGTGTGCCAGGTGATACGCTGGCTTACCGTGACAAACATCTGTACATCAATGAGGTGAAGCAGCCCCAAACGCTTGTTGGCCCGTTCAGCTATGAAGATGGTGGCCGTTCCATCCACGGGCAGATTTTCACCGAGCAATTGGGCGATGTGGAACACAGTGTGCTTATTGAGCCGGGTGAGGGTGAGCAGGTATTCTCGACTGTTGTACCCGAGGGCAAATTCGCCGTTGTGGGAGATAACCGCGATAACAGCTTTGATAGCCGTGCCTGGAACCGCCCGTACTGGAGCTTTATTGATCAAACCGAGATTGTTGGCCGGGCAGAGTTCCTGTTCTGGTCATGGGACAGTCACTTCATCCCGCGTCTGGACCGGGTGTTCGGTACCTTGCGCGCTCCCCACAAGGCACAGGGTTAAGTATGCAGAACCTGCAACAGGCCATTGGTTATACCTTCAAGAATCAGTCGTTGCTTGAAGAAGCGCTGACCCACAGCTCGTGCGACAAGCGCGATGAGCAGGGGGCAGGCGTTAACAATGAGCGGCTTGAGTTCTTGGGCGACCGTGTGCTCAACTTTACTGTTGCCGATTTGCTCTTCCGCGCTTACGGAGAGGATAACGAGGGCAGGCTGTCCAAACGCCATGCCGCACTGGTCAAGCAAGAGATGCTGGCTCAGATTGCTGACAACATTGGACTGGGTGCTGCCCTCAAACTGGGTAAGGGTGAAAATGCCAGTGGCGGGCGGGAAAAAGCGACGATCCTTTCCGATGCGCTCGAGGCTGTTATCGCAGCGATATATATTGATGGTGGTTTGGAGGCCGCGCGGACGTTTATCAGTACCCGTTGGGAGCCCATGATGCATGATGTGCGCCTGAAAGACCCTAAGTCGCGCCTGCAGGAGTTGTTGCAGAGCAAAGGACTGCCGTTGCCTGAATATTATCAGGAGTCGGTGAAGGGCGAGGCCCATGCGCGGGTGTTCGTCTTCCGCGTTAGTACACCTACCCATGGTGAAGGGACGGGCGAAGGGACCTCTAAACAAGCGGCACAGCAGGCAGCTGCAGCAGATTTACTTGAGAAAATTACTGGAAAGAAGCACGCATGACCCAATCCCCCGTTAAAAGCCGTTGCGGCTTTGTTGCGATTATTGGTGCGCCGAATGCGGGTAAATCCACGTTTATGAACGGGGCGCTGGGTGAAAAAATAGCGATTGTTACACCAAAGGTGCAAACTACCCGAATGAATATGCGGGGCATTCTGACCGAGGGCGATACGCAGATGGTCTTTGTGGATACGCCTGGTATTCACAAACCACGCCGTCAGTTTGACAAGGCAATGGTCAATGCTGCCTGGCAAGCTTCAAGCGATGCTGATGCTGTGCTACTGCTGGTGGACGCACAAAAGGGGTTCAACGGTGATGTACAGCGTATTCTGGCTGATATTGCCGAAGTAAAGGCGCCTAAGATTCTGGTCCTGAACAAAGTGGATAAAATGCCGCGCGAAAAACTGCTGCCGCTGATGGGTAAGGCAGGTGCAATGGGCGTTTTCGACCATATTTTTGCCATTTCTGCCCTCAAGAATGACCGCATTAAGGACGTCATCAAGTGTCTGAAAGGCTATATGCCCGAGGAGCCGTTCCACTACGATCCGGAAGACCTCACGGATACGCCGATGCGCGTCATTGCGGCGGAAGTTACACGCGAACGTGCTTTCATGCTGCTGGGGGATGAAATTCCGTATTCTGTGAATGTAGAAACTGTTGGTTACGTGGTACAGGAAGACGGTTCTATCAGAATCGACCAGAACATTCTGCTGGAGCGTGACGGGCAGAAGAAAATCGTTATCGGTAAGGGCGGCAGCATGCTCAAGAAAATCGGTGAGCAGGCCCGTAAAGCGCTGAGCGAAATGACCGGGGCCGAAGTGCACCTGTTCTTGCAGGTGAAAGTGCGCGAAGGCTGGGCCAGTGACCCGCACCTGATGCGCAGTCTGGGCCTGAGCGACAAATAAGGCACTTGCCGTGGCCGAGCGCGCAGATGAAGGAATAGTTCTGAGAAGCTGGCCAAATGGCGAAGGCCATGCGATTGTGTCGGTTTTCTCCGCCCATCATGGCAGGGTGCAGGGCTTGGTCAAAGGAGGTGATAAAAAGAAGGCGCTTCTTCAGCCTGGTAATTTGGTCACCTTTGTCCACCGCCGTCGGTTAGACAGTCAGCTCGGCACCCTTTCCCCGGATTTAGAAAAAGATATTTGCGGCCTGGTCTTTTACAGCCCCGCGCGGTTACATATGCTCCGTTATGTAGGGGAACTGCTGTACTATGCGTTGCCGGAAGAACAGCCGTATCCACGCTTTTTTGACACGCTCCGACGTTTCGTGACAGAGTTGAATGGTGCCAAGACATGGCAGCGACTGGCTTTTCTGGAACTGGATTTACTGGGTGCTCTGGGGTTTGGGTTGGCCCTTACACCGGAAGAGGCCGTGACAGATGCGCATGGTAGCCCACTTTACTATGTATCGCCGAAAACAGGCAGAGCAGTGAGTCGGGAAATGGGGATGCCTTACCATGATAAAATGCTACTGCTCCCGAAACTTTTTGGTGGGGTTGAAGGCGGATTCCTTGACGTTTTCAAATTAACAGGGCATTTTCTTAGGGTTGCGCTGGCAGAAAGAGATTTGCCAAGCCGCAAAACCTTACTTGAACTTGGCACCAAATCGGATTTTACAGACGCATGAGTCAGCTTATTCAGGCCAGTTTTACGGACGAGATTAAATCGCGCTATTTGACCTATGCGCTTTCGACCATTATGTCCCGCGCATTGCCCGATGTGCGCGATGGCCTTAAGCCCGTTCAGCGCCGCGTGATGTACGTGATGCGCACATTGCGCCTGGACCCAGACAAGGGTTACAAAAAATGCGCCCGTGTAGTGGGTGATGTGATTGGTAAATACCACCCGCACGGTGACCAGTCGGTTTACGACGCGATGGTGCGTCTGGCGCAGGACTTTGCCCTGCGCTACCCGTTGGTGGACGGACAGGGCAACTTCGGCTCGATTGATGGCGACAGTGCGGCAGCCATGCGTTACACCGAGGCACGGATGACCAAAGTCGCCCAGTGGCTGATGAAGGATATAGATTCCGGCACTGTTGACTGGCGCAGCAACTATGATGAAACAGAATCTGAGCCGGTGGTTTTCCCCGGATGCTTCCCCAACCTGCTTGCCAATGGCGCTACGGGTATTGCTGTGGGGATGGCAACAAGCATACCGCCCCATAACGTGGGCGAGATTTGCAACGCCCTTAAAGTTCTGCTGAAAAATCCTGACGCGACGACCAAGCAACTGACACGGTATATCAAAGGGCCGGACTTCCCGACCGGTGGGGTATTGGCAGAAACGGAAGAAGCGATTGACCAGTGCTACGAAACCGGGCGTGGTTCTTTGCGTTTGCGGGCAAAATGGGAGCGGGAAGAGCTAGCCCGCGGCATGTACCAGATTGTTATTACGGAAATCCCATTCCAGGTGCAAAAAAGCAAGGTGATTGAAAAAGTCGCCGACCTGATTTTTGACAAAAAACTCCCCTGGCTTGCCGATGTGCGGGACGAGTCGGAGCGGGACATCCGCATCGTGCTTGAGCCGAAGAGCCGCACGGTTGACGCCGAGGCGCTGATGGAAGCGCTGTTTAAAACGACGGAGCTGGAAAGCCGCATCTCGTTCAACATGAACGCCATCAATGGGGCCGGCATGCCGGAATTGATGTCGCTCAAGCGGGTACTGGAAGAGTTTATTGCCCACCGCCGTGATGTGATGGTCCGTAAGGCCAACTGGCGGCTGGGTAAAATTGCCGAACGCCTGCACCTGCTGGCAGCCTACCTTGTGGTATATCTGAACATTGACGAGGTAATTGAGATCATCAAAACCAACGATGATCCCGCCCCTGTGCTGATGGAACGGTTTGGGATTGATAAAATCCAGGCTGAGGCCATTTTGAATATGCGTCTGCGCAGTTTGCGCAAGCTGGAAGAAATGGAAATCCGCAGCGAAACGGATGCTCTGACCGCCGAACAGGCAGGACTGAATGAGCTGCTGGTGAACCCAGAGAAGCAGACCGCCTACCTGACCGATGAGGTTGAGGCTATTAAGAATGAATTTGCAGATAAGCGCCGGACAGAAATCGGCTCTGCCCCATCTGCTGTTGTCATCCCGTTGGAAGCGCAGATTGAGCGAGAGCCTATGACTGTATTGCTCTCCAAACAGGGTTGGGTAAAGACGATTAAAGGGCACATGGCGGCCGATCAGGAAGTCAAATACAAGGAAGGGGATGAAGAAGCCTTCCGCCTGTTTGGTATGTCTACCCAAAACCTCTGCGTGCTGGCCGAAGATGGACGCGTGTACACACTACCCGTAAGCAAATTGCCAGCAGGGCGTGGTTTTGGTGAACCCATTAAGCTCATGGTGGAGCTGGAGCAGGGCATTGCACAGGCGTTTATTCTGGATGCCGATAAATATCTGGTTGCCTCTGCCAAAGGGTACGGATTTGTTGTTGAGGCCGGGAACTTGCAGGCACAGGTGCGTACGGGTAAACAAGTTCTGAACGTTAGCACAGGAGACAAAGCCAGGTTCTGCAAACCAGTGGCGGGCGATGCAGTTGCCTGTTATGGCGCTAACCGTAAGCTGCTTGTATTCCCACTGGCAGAGGTTCCCGAAATGCAGCGTGGTAAAGGCGTCAAATTGATGAATCTGAAGGACGCTGATCTGTTGGATATGGCTGTTTTCAGTCATGCGCTGGGCGTTGGTTTGAGTAATGGTAACGGCACACGCAGTAAGGTATTTACAGAACTGGAGTTCTGGCAGGGCAAGCGTGCACAAGCTGGCAAGCTTCCTCCGCATGGGTACCAGTCTGAACTGGCCTTTTACCTGCCCGAGGGAACATTGACGGCAGAAGATAGTGATCCGGGCGATGTATCACAGGAAGAGCTGGCAACCAAGTCAGTCACAGAGCTGGTGACGGAAATGGTGAAGAACAGCAGCAAGCCCGAGCAGGCGGATTTGTTTGCAACCATCAGCGGTGATGATACCGATGGTGAAGATGATTGATGGCGCAGTAGATATTCCTGCTTCTGTATAGGTACATCCTCTGGTAGTATTTTCATGACGTAGGTTACGCGTCGTGCGTTTGGGCGTACGCTCGGAGCTTGAGAGTTTTCTTGACTTTTTCATGGAGGTGTGTTATGAATAAAACAGTGGCTGGAAATGTTTCCCGTTATCTAAAAACCTCCCTCCTTGTTTTATTTGGCCTCGCAGTTGTGTACGTGGCGTGCATCAACTTGTACGTCCGTTATGCGCCCTACGAATTGCCAAAGCCAACGGGCGTTGTACCTGACCTGAGTGCCTTTAAGCCGGACGAAGCGAGCCCTATACCGCTGGTAGAACAGCAGCAGATATGGGTGGCAGAGCAATACTTGTATGACCATGAGGGGAAGTACCAAAATCCTCAACTTGGGCTGGAAATATTTGTAAAACTTGCCCAGTCCGATAGTCCGGCAACAGCGGAAAGAGGGCAGGATGCGGTTATTCAGGCGGGGGCAATGTGTACCGAGCAGATTGCTGGCATTTACCAACTTAAGAGCTGGTTTTTATGGCGCAAAGCTAAGGTGCTGCCAATAACCGATGCTGGCATGAGGGTTCTCTATAGCTGTTGGGAAAAACTTAAGCAGCGTGATCATGTAAAAGCAGATCGGGCGCTTGCTTTGTTAGTGGCGTCTAATTGCGTCAGAAAAAGCCCACTGTTTGAAGATACATTTGGAAAAGAGGTTCTCCAGCCATCTAACCGATAACCAATTTATGGGGAAAGATGCCAATGAGAATGCCAGTAGATGATATTTTAGGTGCGTTAAAAGAGATAGGCATAAGCTACTTGCCTTTACTTGGTCTGGGTACTGGGTATATGCGAGAGATGGCACAGTATCATATTCGTACAATGGGAATGTGTGACCCTAATAATCCATCAGACAAGTACCTTTCTGAAGTTGGGCACAGCCAAAAAGCCTATGATATCTGGCAGGAAGAGTGCCATAAATACATTAACCGCTAGCATAAAAAAGGGGAGCGCATAGATGATAACTGGAAAAGTTTCTCGTTATCTGGCGACTCCCCTTTTAGTTTTATTTGGCCTCGCAGTTGTGTACGTGGTGTGCATCAACTTGTACGTCCGTTATGCGCCCTACGAATTGCCAAAGCCAACGGGCGTTGTACCTGACCTGAGTGCCTTTAAGCCGGACGAAGCGAGCCCTATACCGCTGGCAGAACAGCAGCAGATATGGGTGGCAGAGCAATACTTGTATGACCATGAGGGGAAGTACCAAAATCCCCAGCACGGCAATGCAATTTTGGATGAGATTGCAAAGTCAGACAATGCAGCTGCTGCCTACAAAGCAATGGAGTTGCGTGTGCATGATGCGTGGCTGTGCACGGAAACTATTCCATTTATTTACCAATTTAAGGATTGGCGCCTCCATCATTTGGCGCGTATTACGCCGGTGTCAGACGCTGAATTATTGCGTATCTACTTCTATTGGCAAAAAGTGTATGAGCAGGATAAGCGCAGTGCGCATCTTTTCCTTAAATCATTAATGGATAAACCATGTCTGACCAAAAACCCTCGTTACAACGAAACATTTGGAAAACACACGGCCCTATGATTGGTAAAACCCTCGCAGATATTGCGGGGATTTTGCTATGAAGCGTCTTGTACATGGGTTGCAAAGACACGTTCAAAATGGTGGGTGAGGCGTTCATCTACATCAGCCATGCTGGCCTGTACACCCAGCTTATGCAGGGAGGTAACGCCCTTGTCGGCAATGCCGCAGGGGATGATGCCGCGGAAATGGCCCATGTCCGGATGGATGTTCAGGGCAATGCCGTGAAAGGCAATCCATTTACGCACGCGCACGCCCACGGCGGCAATTTTTTCGGCACCTGCCGGGGTATCTACCCACACGCCCACCTCGTCACGGGTGTAGGCGCTGATGTCAAAGTCTTTCAGCGTGGCAATAAGCCATTTTTGCAGATCGCAGACGTAACCACGTAAGTCACGATTACGCTCACGCAGGTCGATAATCGGATAAACAACCCGCTGTCCAGGGCCGTGGTAGGTATAACGACCGCCGCGGCCTGTTTTGATAACAGGGATGTTCAGCCCACCAATATAATCACCCACGGGCGCGGATGTGCCAGCTGTATAGACAGGTGCATGTTCGCAGAAGAATGCGGTCTGACCAGCCGTACCCGACAGCAGGCCGGCAACGGCTTGCTCCTGCATGGACAGGGCCTCGAGGTAGGGGACATCCTGCCCGATAAAGATGCGTTTTGTTGTATCGTGTGCTTGCATCGCCTGCTAAAACTTGTTATTCACTTATCTGCCCTTGGCCGACGTGGTGGAATTGGTAGACACGCTATCTTGAGGGGGTAGTGGGGGTAACCCCGTGCCAGTTCAAATCTGGCCGTCGGCACCAACCGTCCTCGTTGTCTTTGTTGTGCAGTAAAATGGGGCTCTCTGCAATGAAAAACAGCTTTATCCATACCAACCGCTATCTGTTGCTGGCACTGGTGATTGTGTTCACCGTAGGCGGTTTTGTGCAGTTCTATTTTGATAAGGACGGCATCTTCCAACGGATGCTCACAAACCGTGAGTTCATGCCTAACACTTCTGCCGAAACTGGCAGCGGCACACCCAAGATCGGTGGCGATTACATACTGGTTGATCAAACTGGCAAGCCTTTTGGTTCTGAAAACTTGAAAGGCAAGTACGCTCTTATCAATTTCGGGTATGCCTCGTGCCCGGATATTTGCATAGAAAACCTCACTACCATGAGCGAGGCTTACGATGACCTGCCCCAAGGCCTGAAAGATAAACTTCAACTGGTCTTTATTACAATCGACCCAGAGCGAGATACACCGGAGAAACTGGCAGCATATCTACCCGCCTTCCATCAGGGCATTATCGGTTTGACGGGTACATCGGAGCAAATTGCAGATGTTGCCGGCAAGTTCCTGGTCTACCGTGCCAAACGTTCCACGGACGAGAAGGCTGGCAGCTACCTGATGGATCACTCTGCTTTCTTTTACCTGATGGGACCCGACGGTAAATACGTGATGCACTACCGCCATAAAACCGACCCGCTGGACATGAGCCGCCAAATTGCCGGTGCTGTGGCCGAACACTCCTGATTTGTGCATATTGCTGGCTTAAGGCCAGCAAGCTATACTGGAACACCAGCACCAAACAAAGATAAAGAATAACGGATACCAC
Organism: Pseudomonadota bacterium; assembly: GCA_016125375.1. Taxonomy (GTDB): domain Bacteria; phylum Pseudomonadota; class Alphaproteobacteria; order UBA1280; family RI-95; genus RI-95. The sequence goes on from WGLU01000001.1 coordinate 317,448, forward strand.
AACCGATGACGCGCAAACAAACCGCCGGAAATGCCCTTCTGTACCATGCCCTGCCGCGTCCCGGTAAGCTGGAAGTAGTACCAACCAAACCCCTTACCACACAGGAAGACCTGTCGCTTGCCTATACGCCTGGCGTTGCAGAAGTATGCCTTGAGATTGCCAACTCGCCGGAAACAGCCAGCAGTCTGACGACAAAAGGCAATCTGGTTGCCGTTATCACCAATGGTACGGCCGTCTTGGGGCTGGGGAACATCGGCGCACTGGCTGGTAAGCCAGTGATGGAAGGTAAGGCCGTCCTCTTTAAAAAGTTCGCCAATATCGACGTGTTCGATATTGAAGTCAAAGAAACTGACCCGGATAAGTTCATCACCATTGTCGAGGCGCTGGAGCCGACTTTTGGCGGTATCAACCTCGAGGATATCAAGGGGCCAGAGTGCTTCTATATCGAACAGGAACTAGAACGGCGGATGAACATCCCCGTCTTTCATGACGACCAGCACGGCACGGCCATTATTGTGACGGCTGCGGTGATGAATGGTTTGGAGCTCACCGGCAAAGACAAGAACAAAATCAAGATTGTATGCTCCGGAGCAGGAGCAGCCGGTGTTTCGTGCATGCGGATGCTGGTCGCTGCGGGTTTCCCGAAAAAGAATATTACGATGGTCGACATCAACGGCGTCATTTACAAAGGCCGTAACGAGATGAACGACGTCATTGCCGAGTTTGCACAAGATACAAAAATGCGCACACTGGGCGAGGCAGTTGACGGTGCGGATGTGTTCATTGGTGTATCGGCTGGCGGCATCCTGAAAAAGGATATGGTCGCCAAAATGGCTGCAAAGCCTCTGATCTTTGCAATGGCAAACCCGACGCCAGAGATTACCCCTGAAGAAGTGCTGGAAGTGCGTGATGATGCGATTATTGGCACCGGGCGCTCAGACTATCCGAACCAGATTAACAACGTTTTGTGCTTCCCTTACGTGTTCCGTGGCGCGCTGGATGTGGGTGCAACGCACATCAACATTCAGATGAAATTGGCAGCTGCCGAAGCCTTGGCTGCGCTGGCCCGTAAAGAGGCAGATGCAACGCTGGACAACGTTTATCAGAACAGTACGCTGCGTTTTGGCCCTGACTACATTATTCCTAAGCCGTTTGACCCACGCCTGATTGCAACAGTGGCACCCGCAGTTGCCCGTGCGGCGATGGAAACTGGCGTGGCAACGCGTCCGATCGAAGACATTCAGCAGTATGCAAATAGCCTGAAGGGGTCGTTTGACCAAAGCTTCTCGATCATGCGGCAGATTTATAATAACGCTGTGAATGACCCGAAACGCGTGGTTTATCCGGATGGAGAGGACCCCCGTGTGGTCCGTGCTGCCCAGAGCATCATTAACGAGGGCATTGCCCACCCGATGTTGATCGGCAACCCAGATGTGGTGCAGAAGCTCGTCCGCGAACATGGACTGAGCATGCGCGAAGGCAAGGATTACACCTTGATTGACCCGAAAAAATATGCGCGCGTGCCGGACTATGTGCAGATTTACTACAATATGCGCAAACGCGATGGGATTTTGCCGCCTGAGGCAGAAATCATCATGCGTTACCGCTGGGCTGCGCTGGCATCCATGATGCTGCGTGAGGGCGATGCCGACGCTATGGTTGCAGGCGCAACAGGTAAGTTTGACAAGTTCCTGCGGCAGGCCCAACAGATTATTGGTCAGCGCGAAGACGTGCTGGGCGTCTACGCACTCCAGCTCTTCATGCGCAAGGGCCGCGTCTTCTTTATGGGGGATACCAACGTTAACGTAGACCCGACTGCCGAGCAGATTGCGGAGATGACGCTGTTGGCATCAGAAACGATTCGCCGCTTTGGGATCACGCCACGGGCGGCGCTGCTGTCGCATTCGCACTTTGGTTCGGCCAACGATAAACCAGCCCGTAAGATGCGTACAGCACTGGGCTTGATTCAGGCCCGCGACCCGGATCTGGAAGTAGATGGTGAAATGCAGGCGGATGCGGCGCTGAATATGAAAATTATGCGCAAGACATTCCCAGACTCACGCCTGCAGGAGGAAGCAAATCTGCTGGTCATGCCAAGCATGGATGCTGCGAGCATTGCCTTTAATCTGATGCGCTCCATGACGACTTCTGGCGAGCATGTTGGGCCTATCCTGCTGGGGATGAATAAACCCGTGCACATTCTGTCTATTTACTGTACCGTAAGGCAAATTGTGAACCTGACTGCTCTGGCAGTGGTTGAAGCACAAGGCAGCGAAGCGACCTTTCAGGACTCGGCTGCTTAAGAATAAATTAATCCCATAAGCGGAGGAGAAGAGGGAGATGATCGGTGCAGACAGTCGACCGCAAAGCCCCAAAACCGCTTGGCCACAATCTGACCGAGCCTATTTATGAAGCTGTTCTGAAAGCGCTGGATGAAGAACCGGCGCGTTTGGATGTGCTCCTGACACTCCTTCACCCGTCTGACATTGCCGACCTGCTTGAGCGGTTACCTATCCGGAACCGCCCCGAAGTGTTGCACCGCGTGCCCCACGAGGTATTGGCTGACGTAATTGCCAACGTTTCCTACGGTGTACAGGAAAATCTCCTCGAGGAAATGACCGAGGATGAGGTTAAGAATGTTCTGACCAATCTGGACTCGGACGATGTGGCCGATATTGTTCAGAACATGGACGATAATCTGGCCGACCAGACCCTTGAGATTATCCCTGAGATTCAACAGGCACTGCTGAACTACCCGGAAGATACTGCGGGCGGCATCATGCAGTTGGAGGTTATCTCAGTCCCGAAGAGCTGGACCGTGGATAAATTGCTGGTTCACCTGCGCCAGAAGGCTAAAGACGATAGCCTGCCCGAGCGTTTTTCGACGGTGTGCATCACCGATCATACCCGTAAGTTGCTGGGAACGATTAATCTGTCCCGTCTTGTACGCATCCAGCCCAAGGAGCTGCTGGGCGATGTTATGCGGACAGACCCGGTTACCGTACAGCCAGAGGCAACCGAGAAAGACGTTGCCCAGCTGTTCGAGAAGTATGACCTCTTCAACTGTCCCGTTGTGGACAAGAACAACCGTCTGTTGGGCGTCATTACGATTGACGACGTTCTGGACGTGATGATGGAACTGCATGAAAAGGAAATCATGCAGGCCGCCGGTCTGGAAGAGGGGGAGGACTTGTTTGCCCCGCTCGCCCGCACGACACAGAAACGTCTGCCGTGGTTAGTGATTAACCTGTTCACAGCAATTTTGGCATCATCGGTGATTGCGTTGTTTGAAGATGCGATTGCCAAAGTCGTAGCATTGGCTGTCCTGATGCCAATTGTGGCCAGTATGGGCGGTAACGCGGGTACGCAAACGATGACAGTAACCGTGCGTGGTCTGGCCATGCGGCAGATTACCAAAAACAATACAACCATCCTGCTGCGCAAGGAGCTATTGGTGGGTACGTTGAACGGCTTGGTGCTGGGCATTTTGCTAGGCGGTGGGACCTTCCTTGTCTACCGCGATCCGATGATGTCGATCGTTATTTGCTCTGCGGCCATTTTTGCACACTTTTTTGCAGCATTGGCAGGCATTACCATTCCGGTCATACTCAGCCGTATGAAAAAGGATCCGGCCGTGAGCTCCGGCGTGTTTGTGACAACTGTGACGGATGTTGTCGGCTTTTTCGCCTTCTTGGGACTGGCATCATTACTGCTCCTTAAATGACGAAAACGGTTGCCATCGTCGGGGCCGGAATTATCGGCCTGTTTACAGGGTGGTGGTTTGCCCGGCATGGTTGGCAGGTGCGCGTCTATGAGCAGGGAAGTGGTTACGCACAAACGAGCCTCTCTGCTGCTGGTGCGCTCATTCCTTTTGACGGGTTGCAAAATGGCGCCAAGCAACGCTTGCAACGTCAAAGCCTCTGGCAATATCCTGCCATTATTCCCGAACTTGAAGCCGACAGCGGCATGTGCGTGCAGTATCGCATGTGCGGGCGCATCCGCTTACTGGCAGCTGATGACGTGACGCGTATGGAACGCGCTGTAGCAAAGGCCTCTAATTGGCCAGTTGTTCAGCCAGCACAAATGGTGGGTGCCGGTACGGGACATGCAGGCTTGGCTGAATTCCCAGCGCATATGCGTTGTGTAGTGAGTGCAACGCTGAACCCTCTGCGTATGCTGGAGGCCTTGCATAAAGCGATAGAAAAACACGGGGGCGCTGTTTTGCTTGAGCGGAAAGTGCGCCACTTGACGGATATGGTAGGCGATGTGCGCATCAATACAGCAGGCATCTGGGCCGATGGGTTGACGGGTGTCTGGTTGGTGCCACTCAAGAAGCAGGCGGTGACGTTGGAAACACGTGAGCCGCTGGATATTTCCATGATTGTGGAAGACCGCCATACATACATCATCCCACGTGCTGGGGGCTGCCAGTTTTATGTGGGTGCCCATGCTGACCCGGCTGCAGGTATAGATTTTACCTCTACACCAGAAGTGGCCAATACACTGCATGCCGCGGCCGCACGTCTGATACCTGGCTTGGCACAGGCGCAGGTGGTGGCACGTCATGTGGGCGTGCAGCCTAAAACCCCGGCAGGCAGGTCGATGTATCTGGGTGCAATACCCCATGAACCCGACTGTTTTATTGCTGCTGGTCATGGCGGTGTTGGGTTTGGGATGGCGCCGGCGACGGCTGATATTCTGTTACAGCTTGCTGAAGGGCGTGTGCCGGATGTGGATATTGCGCCCTTTGCCCTCTGAAGAGGGCGTTTTTTTTGGTGGGGCGGGGGGTTTTGTGGTAAAGTCTAACGTCTTTTTAGGGGTTAAAACGGATAGAGAAAAATGACCGACGATATCATCACCCGGAACGCACACGTCAGCATTGAAGATGAAATGAAGCGCTCGTACCTCGATTACGCCATGAGCGTTATCGTGTCCCGTGCATTGCCCGACGTTCGCGACGGCCTTAAACCTGTACACCGCCGCGTCTTGTATGCTATGCGGGAATTGGGTAACGAGTGGAACCGGTCGTATAAAAAATCCGCCCGTATCGTGGGTGACGTGATTGGTAAGTACCACCCACACGGTGACCAGGCCGTTTACATGACGATGGTGCGTATGGCGCAGGACTTCTCTATGCGTTTGCAGCTCATCGACGGGCAAGGTAACTTTGGCTCTATGGACGGCGATGCTCCGGCTGCTATGCGTTACACAGAGGTCCGTATGGCCCGTTCTGCCAGCTATATGCTGATGGATCTGGACAAGGATACTGTCGACTTTCGTCCCAACTATGACGAAACAACCACTGAACCGGTGGTCATGCCCACCCGTATCCCGAACCTGCTGGCCAACGGTACAGCAGGTATTGCTGTTGGTATGGCAACCAACATCCCGCCCCATAACGTGGGTGAACTGATTGACGGCTCCCTGATGCTGGTCGACAACCCCGAGACAACGACGGAAGAGCTGATGGAAGTTATCCACGGCCCTGACTTCCCGACCGGTGGTTATGTCCTGGGGCGTGGCGGTATCCGCAGTGCATTTATGACAGGGCGCGGGTCGGTGACCATGCGCGGCCGCACCGATGTGGAAGAAAACAAGGATGGCCGCAAAGCAATTGTTATCAGCGAAGTACCATTCCAGGTCAACAAGGCCAAGCTGGTTGAGCGCATTGCCGAGCTGGTGAAAGAAAAGATTATCGAAGGCATCTCCGACCTGCGGGACGAATCGGACCGCGATGGTGTGCGGGTTGTGATTGAACTTAAGCGCGATGCAGATCCGGATGTGATGCTCAACAGCTTGTTCAAACACACGCCTTTGCAGAGCAGCTTTGCTTACAACATGCTGGCGCTTGATGCCGGTCGCCCCAAGCTGATGGGCATCAAGCAGATGCTGGTGGCCTTTATTCGTCACCGCGAGGATGTCATTACCCGCCGTACCAAATTCGAACTGAACAAGGCACGCAGCCGTGCGCACGTTTTGGTGGGCCTGGCATTGGCGGTTGCCAATATTGACGAGGTTATCAAGCTGATTCGTCACTCGCCAGATGCTCCAACGGCCAAGAGCCAGTTGATGGAACGTCAATGGCCAGCCAGCGCAGTGCGCCCACTGATTGAGCTGCTGGGCGAAAAGTTTGACGGTGAGACCTACCGCATGAGCGATGCTCAGGCACAGGCGATTCTGGACTTGCGTCTGCAACGCCTGACTGGTCTGGAGCGTGAAAAAATCCAAGCTGAAGCAGATGAGATTTCTATCGAAATCCGCCGCCTGGTTGAGATTCTGGCCAATCGCGATGTGCTGCTGGCATTGCTCAAACAGGAGCTGGTAGAAGTTAAGGAAATGTTTGCAACGCCGCGTAAAACCGAGATTACCGACGCGGCTGCCGACTTTAATATTGAAGACCTGATTAAGCCCGAAGAAATGGTCGTGACCATTAGCGATGGTGGTTATGTGAAGCGCCAACCATTGGAAGACTACCGTGCGCAGCGTCGTGGCGGTAAGGGCCGCAGTGCGACCAAGATGAAGGAAGATGAACAGCTAGAAACGCTGTTTGTGGCGAATACCCACGACCCGATTCTGTTCTTCACGTCTACAGGTAAGGTTTACCGCAGCAAAGTATTCGAAATGCCGCTGGCAAGTCCAGGTTCTCGCGGGAAGGCCTTTGTAAACCTGTTGCCTTTGGAAAAAGACGAGCGTGTGCTCCGCGTCTTGCCAGTGCCGCAGAATCAGGAAGTGTGGAAGGGCATGGTTGCTATGTTTGCCACACGTAAGGGGCTTATCCGCAAAACGCCGTTGGTAGCATTCGCCAATGTTCACTCCGGCGGTATCAAGGGCATGAACCTCGAAGAGGGGGATGATCTGGTAACAGTGACCATTTCGTCTGAAAGTGAAGGTGATGTGCTCATCAGCACTAAAGGTGGTCAAGCAGTACGTTTCCCCATCACTTCGTTGCGTACAATTGCAAGCCGTACTGCCTACGGTGTGAAGGGGATTACACTGCGTGGTAAGGACGAAGTCGTTTCTATGCACGTCATCCAGCCGGAAGACCCGTTTATCCTGTCGATTACAGAAAACGGCTACGGTAAATCGACTGCACAGGAAGATTATCCTACCAAGAGCCGCGGCACGATGGGCGTGATTGCGATTAAGACCAATGACCGGAATGGCGAGGTTGTGGTATCGATGCCTGTTTCGGCGGATGACCACATTATTATCGTGACATCTGATGGTCAGGTGATTCGTACCAGAGTGTCGGATGTAAGTGTCATTGGCCGTAATACTCAGGGTGTACGCTTGTTCCGTGTGGATGGTGCCAAAGTTATGGGTGCCTGCCGGATTCCGGCACACCTGATGGAAGGCGTCGAAGACGATGTGGACACGCTTGAAGTATCGGAAGAAGACTTGGCCGCTGCAGCTGCAGAGGCTGCAGAAGAAGAGGCGCCTCAGGCTGAGTAAGGAGAGCCGATATGGGTAACCCTCGCGTTGCTGTATATGCTGGTACCTTTGACCCGCCAACAAACGGGCACTTGGATATTATCCACAGAGCATCGGCACTGTACGACAAGTTGATTGTGGCGGTATCGGGCCACGGGCGTAAAAAAACGCTGTTCGACCAGAAAGAGCGTATAGGCGTTATCAAAGACAGTATCACCGAACTCAAGAACGTGGAGGTTATCGGCTTTGATAACCTCCTTTATGAGCTGGTAGAAAGCTTTGATGCAGGCGTCGTTGTGCGCGGATTACGCGTGACTGGCGACTTTGATTTTGAATTCCAGATGGCGACCATGAATCACGAGCTGAGCAAGCAGTTTGAAACGGTATTCCTGATGGCACGTTCACGCCACACCATCATTTCATCCACCATGGTGAAAGAGGTTGCAACGCTCGGCGGTGATGTAAGCCGTTATATTCCGGCTGCGGCTGTACCTTTGGTGCAGCGTTACTTCAAACAGGTCGGAACCAAGTAACATGCGGGCAGAGGCGCTGCTTACTTTGAGGCAGAGCCTGCCACGGACTTCGTTTTATTTTGTTCGGCATGGCCAAACAGATGCCAATAAAGCAAAGATCATCCAAGGACATTTGGACCATCCTTTGAATGAGGAGGGGATAAGCCAAGCGCGTGCTGTGGCGCGAATGGTTGCTCTGCTTTCGTGCAAGAGCTTGTGTGCCAGCGACCTCGACAGAGCTGTCACTACTGCCAGAATTATTGCTACTGAAATAGGCCATTCTGCTCCTGTTGATTGCTTCCCCGAGCTAAAAGAGCGGCATTTCGGCATCTGGCAGGGACGGCACAGAGACGAAATGGAACTGGTCAGAGTAACCGACCTTGCGGACATTGAAGGTGGCGAGGACTACACGTTTTTTATCCAACGAATCACGGCCGGGTTGCACAAAGCATTGCAACAGAGCGGTCCTGTGGTTATTGTGTCCCACGGTGGGGTGTTCCGCGCCATGGGGCACTTGCTTGGTTTTGAGCCAATTAAGGCGGAGAATGCAGCGTTATATAAATTGACCCCGCAAACAGATTCGTCCGGCTGGATCGCCGAACGGATAACCGAATAAGGAGAAAACCCACCATGATGACCGCTTTGAAGAAAACACTGATGACAGGAGCCCTGCTGATGACTGCAGTCGCCGCTAAAGCCGCCGATGTTCCGGCCGGCAATTATGTGAAAATGGAAACAACCGAAGGACCGGTTGTGATGGAACTTTATCCGGACGTGGCACCTAAGCATGTTGAGTCCTTCAAAAGCCTGATTGCCAAAGGTTTTTATGACGGTTTGACCTTCCACCGTGTTGTCCCCGGCTTCGTGGTTCAAGGTGGCGACCCGCTGGGTACAGGTATGGGTGGCCCCGGCTATACCATTCCGGCTGAGTTCAATAAAAAGCACCACGTGCGTGGTACTGTAGCTGCAGCCCGTTCGCAAGATCCGGACTCCGCTGGCAGCCAGTTCTACATTGTGCTGGACGAGAACAACGTCCGCCATTTGGACGGTCAGTACACCATTTTTGGTCAGGTCATTTCCGGTATGGATAATGTCGACAAGATCAAGCAAGGTGACAAAATGACCAAGCTCACCATCAGCGAAACCAAGCCTGAGTAAGCTGACGTGCAGCTGACCGACTTCGACTACACACTGCCGGAGTCACTCATCGCGAACGTGCCCTCACAACCTCGTGATGCGGCACGTTTGCTTGTGTGGCCTTTCGATAGCACCGAGCGTACATTTGCGGACCTGCCAGAGTGCCTGAATGCGGGTGACTTGATTGTGTTCAACGATACGAGAGTCATTCCGGCGCGTATTTTTGGCGCGCGTCCCAAGGCTGATGAACCGGGGGAAGTGAAGGTAGAACTGCTCCTCCATAAGCCAGTGGACTTAGAAGAATCCATATGGCAAGCGTTTGCGCGCCCAGCCAAACGCTTGAAGGAAGGGAACGAAATCCTGTTCGCAGACGGCGTTACTGCCAAAGTGTTGAGCAGGCAAGAGGATCAGGCGACACTTCACTTTAATGTGACGCCTGACGAGTTTGAAGAGTTCCTGAACACACACGGGCAGATGCCCCTGCCACCCTATATTCAGCGACCAGAAGGCGCGACTGTAGAGGACATAGACGACTATCAAACGGTTTATGCCAAAGATGCAGGTTCCGTTGCAGCGCCAACGGCGGGATTGCATTTTACTGAAGCACTTATGATGGCCTTGAAGCAAAAAGGTGTGGAAACAGCTTTTGTTACCCTGCACGTGGGTGCAGGTACCTTTATGCCTGTGCGGGTAGATAATATTCTGGAGCATAAAATGCATGCGGAGTGGGGAACTGTAAGCCCACAGGTGGCTGCGGCCGTTAATGCCGCTCATGCGCGTGGCAATAAGGTTATTGCTGTAGGGACGACAAGTCTGCGTCTGCTCGAGAGTGCCGCAGCAGCTGATGGCCAATTAAAGCCCTATGCCGGAGAGACGGACATCTTCATCTACCCAGGCTACAGTTTTAAAGTGGTGGACCGTCTGGTAACGAACTTCCACCTGCCCAAGTCGACGTTGCTGATGTTGGTCGCGGCCTTTATTGGAATGGATGATATGCAGGCGTTGTATACCCAAGCGGTCAATGCCAAATACAAGTTCTATAGCTATGGTGATGGCTGTTTACTTAGCTGCAAGAGGTAACTCAAATGAGCGGCTTCCGCTACGAACTGATTAAAACAGACGGCAAAGCCCGTCGTGGGCGCATTCATACCGCTCACGGTGTCATCGATACACCGGTATTTATGCCTGTAGGCACGGCCGGTACGGTAAAGGCCATGAAGCCAGAAGATGTCGCTGGCTTGGGTGCTCAGATTATTTTGGGCAATACATACCACCTGTATCTGCGCCCCGGACATAAATTGGTGGAAAAACTAGGCGGCTTGCACACGTTCATGAACTGGCCCGGACCGATTTTGACGGATTCCGGCGGGTATCAGGTATTCAGCCTCGCACATATGCGGAAAATGAGCGAGGAGGGTGTACGCTTTCAGTCCCATATCGACGGTTCACAACATCTGCTGACGCCAGAGCTCTCTACGGAAATCCAGCACAGTCTGGATGCGACTATCACCATGGCCTTTGATGAATGTACGCCCTATCCGGCTACGGAAGAGGTTGCGCGTACATCGATGGAGCTATCCATGCGGTGGGCCAAACGCAGCCGCGATGCTTTCGTCCGTCGCGATGGTTATGGCCAATTTGGCATTATGCAGGGCAGTGTGTATCCGCACCTTCGTAAAGAAAGTATGGAGAAGCTGGCCGCTCTAGACTTTGAAGGTTATGCCATTGGTGGTCTGGCTGTTGGAGAGCCTTCGGAGGTCTTGTGGGAAATGACAGACGTAAGTGCGGCGCTCATGCCAGAAAACAAGCCCCGCTATCTGATGGGAGTAGGGTACCCCAGTGATTTGATCCATGCGGTGATGTCCGGCGTGGATATGTTCGATTGTGTGTTGCCAACCCGGAATGCGCGCAAAGGGCAAGTGTTTACAAGTGAAGGCGTTATTAATATCGGTAACGCAATTCATACCGAGAGTGATTTGCCTTTAGACCCGGCTTGCGGCTGTTATACATGTGCCCATTACACACGCGGGTACCTGCGCCACCTGTTCAAGGCGGGCGAGGCCTTGCATGCCATGCTTATGACTGAACATAATCTTTATTTCTATCAGCACGTTATGAAAACCCTGCGTGATGCAATTGAACAGGGCAACCTGAAAGAAGTGGCTGAAAAGCTGCTTAAAACTGTGCGCTGAAAAAAATTGCTAAAAAAGGGTTGCAATCTCAGCGTCGTAATTGTATCTAAAAGACCCGTGGGTCGTTAGCTCAGTGGTAGAGCAACTGGCTTTTAACCAGTTGGTCGTAGGTTCGAGCCCTACACGACCCACCATTTATTTCCCATTAAAATACGCCGCTTTGACGGCGTTTTTTAATTTTCTACATAAACATCTATTGACGGCTGGGGGCAAAAGGCATATACCAGCCCCTCGGGTCTCTTGAAGGACGCCGCTTATACCCTCAAAACAAAACACCCCCGGCATTAAGTTCGGGGGTGTTTTGTTATTTAAATCAAGCTACTGCCTTCGGCTTTTCAAGCAAGTGCTTAGTGCTTTCATCGCGGTGCTTTTTGAGATACTTCATAAACGGCGTGCCACCGGTACCAACTTCTGTAGAGTTTGTACCGTCTTTGGCAGCCTGCTTGTTGATATAGCTGGCCGCATATTCCAAATGCATGGTGCGGAATGCTGCGACAAGGCTGACGCAATCGTTATAGAGGTCAACAACCTCTGCATTGCGGCTGTTTTGCGCAAAGTCCCTCAGCTTGCTGTGCTTTTGTACGTCTTCGATAAACATACGGTGTTTGATTGGGCGGTATTGGTGCAGCTCCAGCAGATATTCGCGCAGCGGATCCATGGCATGGTCGATTTGGAAGAGTGCGTCCATTGTCGGAACGATGGAGCTTTGCGAGCCTGTCTGACCACGGAACTCCATGTGTTTGCCCCCAAAAGCATCAACACCTTCATACAGAACGCCTTGAGGCAAAGCCGGGTTGTTCTTCCAGCCGTGGATATACGGACGTACACGGGTGTAATAAGTGTACGGGTCGCAGGATTCGATCATGCGGCCCATAATCGGATTAATATCCTTCCACGTATCGCGAACGGTTGTCAGTCCTTTGATAACGCCTTGGGTATCTTTTTTCTCTGCAGCTTCCAGCAGTGCCGGGATAGCGGACAGTGCACGGCCAGCAGTAGCCTCGATAGCAACGTGAACCATCACAAACCAGTTCTCGTCCAACCCTTTCAGGAAGTTCTGGACCATATAGATATTTTCCAGCGAAATAGGGCCGGTTTTATCGAACATGCCCCAGTTGTCCAACACATAGGCAGAGTAGGGAAGCAACGGGAATTGCTCCAATTTCTGGGAAATCTCATAGTAGGGCACCGCAAGGTTGCGCGGCAGACGATCGGAAGGCTCTTTCTCGCCCCAGATGTAGGCCTGTACAATAAAGGAGTAGTGCACCATAGCTGTGCGGACTTGCTGCTCGGTCGCGACCTTCAGGAACTCGGTTACCTTGATTTCAGGAACCTTATCCAGGAACTTGCGCACACAACCAGTCGACAGATAATCCGAAAGCATCGCACCGGCTTCGATAATCGGTGCGAAGAGCGGGGGCAGGATAACCTCGTCAATATTATAGGTGGAGAGGAACCCGCGTTCGGGTGTGATGTCGTATTTGGCGAGGTTCAGCATAGCGCGCTCCTTCGGTGTTTTTCATAAAGACGCGTTATGGTGCATCAGGCAGTTAATACAGGCAAGTAAAACACTCGCTCTCCGGCATACTTGTGGTGCAACTGCGAATAGCCCCTCCGGTTGACAGCGCGGGCCATTCCATAGACAATGCATACACAAGAATATAAGGAATGTATCTGCCTATGCTGCTGACAACGACATTTTACGTAGAAGGGTATCGTATCCGCCGTTATGGCCCTCTGGTTGCTTCGGAAGCCGTCATGGGTACAAACATCTTCCGCGACTACTTTGCCAAGGTCCGCGATGTCGTGGGCGGTCGTTCAGGTGCTTTCCAGACTGCGTTGGCGGAAGCCCGTGAGCAAATTCTCCACGAGATTCAGATTCAGGCCCAAAAGTCGGACTGTAATGCCATTATCGGTATCGATATTGACTATGGCGAGATCTCCGGCGGTGGTAAGACAATGCTCCTGGTGGCTGCCCAGGGGACGGCGGTGTATATAGAGCCAGAATAATCCAGACATAATAACTGTATACTTCTTCTTGACCTGCGTACCACTTTGGGGGTATAAAGTTTGTCACGCCCATTCGTGGGCTTCTTCTAAGGCATGTACCGCTAAGGGCTTGACCTTATCTATAATGCGCTTGCGCATCCCTTATATTGCACAAAGATTTTGCAGGACCTCCCTGTACCTATTGTGCTGCCATCATGTAACCAATTTATAAGGACGGATACGAATGACACCGTTTTACTTTACCGATGTCTATCAGGCTGTAACGTGGGCGACTGAAGTGTTGCGTAAGCAACGGTTCCCCAAAATCAGCCCTGTTTATAAAGAACTGTTGTTGCAAAATGCTGAAGAGTCACGCCAGACAGTAACAACATGGTTTGGTGAAGCTGCCAATCTGCCTCAGGACAGTCATGACCGGTATGCACTGGCAATGGAAGTATATAAGCACATCGGTCAATTGGATGAAGAGCAGCAGCTCCTCATAAAAGTAAAGTTCTGGGGCGATTACCGTACCTCCGACACACTTGCCCGAGCACTACGAGAGCAAGATATTCTGCGCCGCAAAGGCATCCGAACACGGTTGAACTATCGCTACAGTGACCGGCAGACGGGCATTATACTGGGCGTAGATCATAAGACTGTCGCCCGTAGGCTAGAGAAAACATGGGAAGCGCTAGAAGCAGCGCTTGCTCGTGGCGGCCTTGTGCTTAGCCAGCAATCCATAGCAGATGAGGACGCTATTGCGCGTACCGCATAACACAAAAACCGGGGCGTCGCATTTTTTACTTGACCCGGCGCCCCAAACTGTGCTATAAAATAAACACAATCGGGAGAGCTCCCGGTTTTTTTATTTTGTGCCCTTCGGCACCTCTCCATTCAGCACACGCAGAGGGAATACCATGACAGCCTTGATCAGCAAGGCGGGCTCAGCCATGAACCCGCACACATTATCGTGCCTGATAGAAATACTCACGACACCTGACAATGACGGCATGACCCAAGCACAGGTAGCTGAGATGGCAGGTATATCGGAACGTACTGTCCGGAATTATCTAACACCGGAAGTCTGGGAGGAGATCCGCAAGATACGCCTCGCAGTCATGGCAAGGTCGTTGGCACTTGTAGACCGCGCATTGTTTGCAAAAGCAGCAGGTGGGGATGTATCCGCCGCTAAACTCATCTACAGCAGATGGGACGAACACAAAGAGGTGGCACGCAAACTGACCCCTTGGTCAGAAGAACTAACCGCCATAGACGCTGAACTGAAGCAGTTGCAAGAGGAGATAGACGCCCTTGAAGCAGGCAGCCGTATTAAAACAGAAACAACTGAGTCTGCTCAGGCGTAAGCATGTCCTGTTGGGACAGCAGCCGCACATTAAGTACGTGCCGCACAGCAAGCAGTCACAATTCCATGCAGCAGGAGCCGAGAGTAAAGAGCGCCTCTTCCTAGCCGGTAACCGGTGCGGTAAGACATTCTGTGGTGCCTTTGAAATGGTTGTGCACTTGACCGGCTTTTACCCACCGTGGTGGTGCGGCAAGCGCTATGACAAACCGATACAGGGTTGGGCAGCCTCGATAACTGCGGAGATGACGCGGGATATTGTTCAGCGCACATATCTGGATTTTATTCATCCGGATTTAATCGTGCGCAAGACGATGCGCAAAGGTGTTTCTGATGCCTTGGATGTGCTGCATGTGCGTCATATCAGCGGTGGTACATCCGTTCTTGGCTTTAAATCGTTTGATCAAGGCAGGGAGAAGTTTCAGGGCACATCACGGCATTTCATCCATCTGGATGAGGAGCCCGACATGGCAATTTATGAAGAATGCCTGATGCGTACATTGGATGTAGGGGGGAGCCTCATCCTGACGATGACACCGCTAAAAGGTATGACAGACGTATGTGCCCACTACATGGAGGGAAGTGACCCGCATCGGGCGATTGTTCAGGCAACATGGGACGACGCGCTGCATCTGGAATCTGCGGAAAAAGACAAACTGCGCAGCTCGCTGCGCCCTCACGAATTGGAGGCCCGGGAGAAGGGTATCCCGTCATTGGGCAGAGGGAAGGTCTATACCGTTAAGGAAGCAGACATTACTTGCGAACCCTTTGAGCTGCCACCGACATATCGCCACGCATTTGGGATGGACTTTGGGTGGAGCAACCCAACCGCCGTTGTGTGGGGTGCTTTGGATCCGGAAACGGATATCCTCTACCTCTACGACAGTTATGCCCGAAGTGAGCAGACACCGGCTCAGCATGCTGCATCTATCCATACTCGGGGGGAATGGATTCCCGGAGTATGCGACCCGGCCGGACAAAGCCAGAGTCAACATGACGGTAAATCCCTGATGGAGGTTTACAGTCAACAGGGGCTTTACCTGACACAAGCAGATAATGGTGTCGAAGCCGGCCTCATGGCCGTGCTGGAACGTATGCGCACAGGCAGATTGAAAGTTTTCAACACCCTCGAAGGCTGGTGGCAGGAGTTTCGCCTGTACCGACGGGATGAGAATGGCCGCATTGTCAAACGGAGCGATCACTTGATGGATGCCACACGGTACTTGGTCATGTCAGGCCTCCCCTTGGCAAGGCCTGCACCTGCGGCACGTAAAACGGCACCTGTAAGGAAACGCGACTGGACAACCCTATAACAAAGGACGCCCCACATGGATAGAAGAGGACGCACAATAACGTTGACCACAACCGGCTTTAGCGAGCCGGTTTTTTTATGCCCTAATGCCAATACGCTGCACATGGTGCTGGTGACGCCTAAGGCTGGTTATGCGCGCCTTGAGTATACCTATGACCCTCCCAGCCGTATCCGTAATTACCCACACAGCGTTGCGTGGATTGAACATGACGCCGGCGCCATTCGCACTGACATGGGCGACTGCCTGTGGGGAGAGCCTTCGGCAATTCGGTTGCGCCTATGCGGACCGCATGCAGAAGCCTCGTTGACAATCAAACCTTATCAACCGGAGAGAGTGGACAACCCATGAGTACTGATATTCTCAAACGCGTCAAAGGATACTTTGAAGAAGCTGTACAGGCACCTGCCTATCGCACATGGCTTGCTGATGCCAAAAAGGCCTGGGCTTTTTATGATGGCGAACAATGGACGGCCGATGAAGTGCAGAAGCTGGAAGAGTACGGTCAGGCGCCCATCGTCATCAACAAGATTGCCCCTAAAGTAGACAACGTCGCCGGCACAGAAATTGCCAGCAGGACACGTATTATCTACCGCTCCCGCTCCGGTGAGGCGGGAGAGGAGGAAACAGCCAAGGCACTTTCCGACCTCGCACTCTATGTAGCGGAGCGTAGTGAACAGGCGATTGAACTGTCCAACATGTTCAAGGCCGGCCTGATTACAGGTGTGGCATGGCTCGACGTCGGCATCGAAGACGGCGAAGAAGGGGCTGTTGTTTTCAACCGTTATGAAAACGAGATGCAGGTCGTTTGGGATAGTGCTGCAACCCGACAAGATTACAGTGATGCACGGTTTGTGTGCCGGGAACGCTGGCTGGACGAGGAAGAGGTTAAACGCCTGTTCCCTGAGACAGCAGATAGCCTGTTGTCTACCACATCGGCCGAAGAACGTACGCGGTTTGGCGCCCGCCCGCTTGGTGAGGATGTTATCTACTTCAACAGCGACCGTAAACTCTGGCGCGTCATTGAAGTACAATACAAACAGACCGAGAAACTCTACCGAGTGCGCACGGTAACCGGTGAACCGGTGTTGACTTTTGACAAAGCAGAGGCGCGCCAGATTAATGCTGAAGATACTCTGGACGTTACATACGCACCAAGGGTGCATGTAGCTTACTACAGCGGCAACGTGCTTTTGGGCCACGAACCTCTGCCGTATCTGCACAACCGCTTTACGCTGATTCCGTATCTGTTCAAACGCGACCGTAAAACGGGAGCACCGTATGGTCTGGTCAGGACCGCTATTGATCCGCAGCGCGAATTGAATAAGCGCCGATCTAAGGCAATGCACCTACTGAATACCGCTCAGGTAATTGCGGATGTGGATGCAGTGGACGATCCAGACATGCTGGCGCGAGAAGCGGCACGCCCTGACGGCATGATCCTTAAACGTCCGGGTAAGGACCTACGCATTATCCGCAACACGGACCTGGCTGCGAGTCAGGTTAGCGTTATGGAAAAGGCAGCGCTCGATATTCAGGAAGTTATGGGTGTTTTTGATGAGGCTATTGGCCGTCATACAAACGCCACATCAGGCGTTGCTATTCAGACACGGCAAATGGCTAGCAACACGAATCAGATGTTTGCTTTTGATGCTCTGCGCAGAACCAAAAAAATGCTCGGCCTGACAGTGTTGGCCCTCATTCGCCAGTACTTCACAAACGAAATGACTATTCAGATTACCGATAACCTCAGCGCACCGCGACTGGTTCGCCTGAACCAACCCCTCAGGGATGAGCAGGGCAACACCATGCTGCGAGATGACGGTAAACCGGTAATCCTGAACGATGTGCGGACAGGCATCTTTGATATCCACGTAGAAGAGGTGACTGACGCACTGAGCAGCAGGGAGCTGGAACTATCCCAGCTGCAACTGCTGATGCAGGCAGGCGTGCCTGTACCTCCGCAGATGCTGGTAGAAGCCTCAACGCTCCGTAACAAGGAGCAACTCATCCGTGAGCTGGATGGGCAGGCGCAGCCATCAGCGTCAAAACCCCTTTAAGAGAAGGAATGAAGCATGAATTACCCTGACTATGATGCCGGTAAGGCGGAAGCCCTGATGTCGGCACTGGACGGTTTGACGGCCGGGCCAGTTGCAACAGAGGTTGCAGAACAGCCTGTACCAGCCGCAGGCCCTGCTACGACAAGCAAGCCAGATATTACAGAGCTGCAGAAAATCGAAGCTTCTGTGCGTGGGGCGCTTGCGCTCTTTGGTATCGATTATGACGCTTATATCAACTACGCCCCCACAGCTGCGTACGGGATGGCCTTGGCCAGCAACCCCGCACTTGTCGAGCGTATCGGGCGGTCGGAGATGCCCTTGGTTGAAGCCTTGCGCATTGCCCTGGCCTATGCACCGTATGCCGAGTTTGCCGCCAAATACGGCAATAATCCGGATGATATCCGTAACGCTATCCGTAAAGAGGTGGAGCAGGAACAGGGTGCCAATAGCACGCCTGAGCCGACCGCTGCGGAGCGTTTGTTCAATTCCCGTCTGCCGGCATTTTCGTCTGCAGCGGGCGTAGCTGCCCCTAAAGCGGCAGGCAGCGAGCCGAAAAGCGGGCTGGATGCCCTTTTTAACCGCCGCTAAGACGTAACACTCTGACAATCGGGAAAGAGAATATGGTAGCAACAATTCAAAATACACATGGTGTGTCGGCCGAGCAGTGGTCGACCGAGGTCTTTAGCGAGTACCTGAGCAACAACCCCTTCTACTCGTTCATGGGCGCTAACACCAACAGCATCGTACAGGTCAAGGAAGAGCTGACCAAAGCGCCAGGTGATGCCATTACCGTACAGCTGCGCGCGCGTTTGAGCGGCGCAGGCGTAACCGGTGCCACCACCCTGAAAGGTAACGAAGAAGATCTGGTTTTCTATGACCAGAAGCTGACTGTGGACACTATTCGTCACGCAGTTATCCTGCGCGGTGAAATGAGCCAGAAGCGTGTTGCATTTGACCTGCGTAACCAGGCACGTGATGCACTGGTTGACTGGGCCAGCAACAAAATGCGTACAGATATCATCACCGCACTGACAGATACCAGTGTTGGCCGTGACCGCACCCGTTATCTGTACGGCGCGACTGATGCCAACTGGAATGCCACACATGCCACTGCTCTGGCAAACGTGGATGCAACAACAGATAAGCTGACAACTGACCTCATCTCCCGCGCCAAGCGTAAGGCGATGCTGGAAGGTTCTCACCGTATCCGTCCGTTCCAGGTTAAACAGAACGGCCGCGTGGATGAGGTCTTTGTCCTGTTTGCACATCCGTATGCCGTGCGTGATTTGCTGGCTGATCAATCCTTCCGTGACGTGAATACCTACCTGCCTGGTTCGGTGAACGAGTCGGTCATGGTGCATGGTCAGCGTTACAAAGGTATGTGGGACGGCGTTATGATCTTCGAAACCGAAGATATGCCCATTGTTGAAGATGCAGGTGCTTCCAGCATCGATGTTGCCCACAACGTCCTGTGTGGTGCACAGGCCTGTGCTATCGCATGGGGTAAAACCACAAACTACAAAGAAGAGAACGATGACTACGGCCATGAAAATGGCTTTGCCATCGATGAAATCCGCGGCGTAGAAAAACTGGTCTTTGATGACATCGACCACGGGTTGGTGAACGTATTCACCGCTGCGGTGGCTGACTAAGTCAGTCGAACAGGGGAGGGGCAGGTAACTGCCCCTTTCTTTTTATGCAAGGGAGCCGACGATGAACGTAAGTCAAATCCGCGACCGGATTATCCAGATCAGCCATAACGAGGATGCCCCGGACACTGCGCTGAAGAGCAAGGCCCTGGACTGGCTCAATAGCGCTTACCACGAACTGATTGACGAGCTGATGCCGCTGCTGGAAAGGCAGCTGAAAACAACTGTTGCTCAAACAGTCACTGCAGGCCAGACCATCCTGCCTGCCGATGCCTATCGGCTTGTACTGGTACGTGATGCCAGTACTGGCAAAGTTTATAAAGAACAGTCTTTCACCCGCATCAAGGCCGAAGAAAACAGTGCAATAGACGGTACCTTCTGGCTAGAGGGGCAAACGCTGATTTTTGCAGGCACTGCCCCCGAAACGGTGGAGGTTACATATCTGCCGACCGTCCCTGAACTGGGCGAGGAAGATACGGAAGAAGACATTATGGTGCCGCAGCAGTTTCACTCTGCCCTTGTATGGGGTGGGCTTGTCTGGTCGGCCATTTATGAACGTGGTTTGTCTACGCAGTCGGAACTCGCTCTGTTCCAACAAAAATGGGAAGAAGCCAAACAACGTGTCCGGCAGTCGATGGGGATTCGTCCAACGTACAGCCGTTCCACACGCCATGTTGACTACCTGTAAAGGAGTCGGAAAATGAAACGTAATTTATCCGTTATCACGGTGCCGTTTCCGCCACGTATGATGTCGACAAGTCGTAACCCGACTGCCATGCCGGTAGAGTACGCTCGGGACGTACTCAACATGTTTACACTGACCAGTGGAGCTGGCTCTAAACGCAACGGCGTTCAAAAAGTTGGTAATGCCATTGGTGGTGATGAAACAATTCTGCGGCTGATGCATTTTGTTCCGGCGTCCGGCGCCCTACAGTTATTGGCAGTGACAGATGCCGGCTCTATTTATTTGTATGATGATGGTGATTGGACCAGCGTGTACACAGGGCTTTCTACCAGTGGCCACGTCCGCTGGACACACTTTGGTAACCACTTGGCACTCTGTAACGGCATAGATACACCGCTGAAATGGGATGGCACGAGCTTTTCTAAAATCAGCCAGTGGATCCAAGATGATGGCATCGACCTGACATATGTGGACGGCGATACACTCACCTTTACAGGTGACGAAACACTCTACCCCGCAGGGACGGAAGTAAAGCTACGCCTTGGCAGCGGAACATATGTGGAAACCACCGTGCTTAGCGTATCGGCAAGCAGTGGTACCGTAACCCTCAACCTAAGCGATGCAGTTGCAACAGCCGCGTTGGATGAACTGCATTACAAAGCATATCCGCCTGCTTTTGCCTTTATCATGGCCGCCCATAACCGTTTGTGGGGCCTTGGCACGGGAGCCCTGCAAGCAAATGGTTTCAGCGCAAACGCTGACCGCAACCGCGTTTATTACACAGACGGTCTGAACGACCCTGATGCATGGCGAAATGATGATGGGTTCCTTCAGCACATCAACCTGAATGATAAAACACCTACGAGTGATGAACTGATTGCCATGGCCATTAAAGATGGTCTGACAGTGTTCTTTTTCCGCAACTTTGCCCAGGTATGGGCAGGTACAGACCCTACAGCAACGGGAGATTTCACCTGGCAGAAAACAATCTCTGTCGGCACCGTTCATGGAGATCTGGTTGTAAATCTGCCGAATGATATCGGCTTTTTTACCCGCTATGGTGCGCGGACAATCAGTCGTGCCCTACAGACAGAACAGTTGGATGTAAGCGACCTGGGCTCTGATGTAGACCCCACCATTGCTGGTGCGATACAGGAGATTACAGCCACCGACAATGCCTACCGTGACGCGCACACGTTCTACGAGGATCGGCAGGGCTGGTTCGGATTCAAGCTCGGCAACGTTGTTGTGGTTTATCAGGTTGCCTCTGCCGCATCAGGCTGGGCACGCTTTGATGGTCTGTTTGCTGATGCGACAGCCTTTATGAATACCCCTGATGGCAAGCTCTATCTTGCCAGCGGCGGGCAACTTTATGTGTATGACCACGATACATATGACGATGATGGTGAAGCCATCCAGACCCGTTGGTGGACGCCGTGGCTGAACTTCAGCAGCGACTTCAAACGATGGGCCAATAAATATGTGGAATTGGTCACAGAGCAGGGTGCACCTGTCAACATTACCTTACGACGCTACAAGTCTTACAACAGCTCCAGTTCTGTGAGCCAGGAACTCACCGCAACCACAGCCGCAGATTACTGGGATGACGGTGATTGGGATGATGCCCTATGGGACAACGGCTACCCTAAGCCTGCCGTAGTGCGGGACGGATATGTGGCTGATGTGCTGGCTTACGCCGTTGAAAGCTCTACAACAACGGGGCCTATGACTATTTTCGGTTTTAAACTATATGGAAAGCAGGAACGATGAGTACAAAATACCAACGACCTAGCGGTAGCTACGCCGGAAGCACCGAGCTTACCAACCGCTCTAAATACCAAAACGATGCGGGAGCAGAGCCGCGGGTACCTATTTCCAGCACAAAAATTGATGGCGATTTTAACTATGTCATCGATGCCCTGAATGCGATTGATGAGGCCTCTGGCAGCCGCGCCAGCATTGATGACCGTATGAGTGTGGCGCTAAATGCGGACGGTACGCTTAAAGGCTCGGTGGTCGCATCGATTGACGAGTGGGTCTTGTTTCAGGCGATAAATCTGAACCGTAGCAATAACACAACAGTTACCTGTGATGGCGACCAGACGGGCATCTTCAGTGAAGGTCGGCGCGTGCGGATTAGTATCGCCTCCCGAACCGTCTATGGCGATGTGGCGTCAGCATCTTACGACAGCAGCATTACAACAATCGTTTTTGATGGCCTGACAGATGCAAATGGTAGTCCCGAGGCATTGGAAACAACGCCATCTGCTCTCTATTACAGTTACATCCGAGGCAGTTTCAACGGCAATATGCCGAATGCAAGCCATCATCTGCGGTTGAAAAACGAGGTGCCGTTGCTACGTTTGCTCGATACAGGCACGAGTGGTAAAGAATATGCCCTGCGCAGTTGTGCCGGCGCGTTAGAAATTGTCGAAAATACTGGCACAATGGCCAGCCCTGTGTGGGAAATACGCGCAACAGTCAACGAAGACGGCATTCAGCTTGATACATCATGCTTGCCACTCTCCACACTGAGCGATGGCACCGCAGACAGGCTGATGGGTTATAACGGCTCGGGTACACCGACAGAGGTCACAGCCGGTGCTGGCCTTGCTCTTAGCAGCGGTTCACTGAGTGTTGTGAGTGGGACATCAGCAGGTGATTTGGTCGCGTTGGACGGTTCTGCCAAGCTGCCCGCAGTCGATGGCAGCCAGCTGACGAATCTGCCACCAGCAGGTCTGGTTAAGCAGGTTGTAGAAGGAACGTACAGCTCTACACGTACTTTTGCTTCCACAACCTTTTCAGATGTTGTTAGTGCCTCAATTACTGTTGCTAGCGGCTCTAAGGTACTTGTCAATGTGTCGTACCCAATGCGTATCGGCGGTGGGTCTTCCCTGGTGGTAGGTAGTGCACGTCTTTTGCGAGGCGGCACAACCTTGTTTACCACGGACCGGGCATGTGGCATGAGCGTTGACCAGGAGGGTTGCATGATTTCCTACTGCTACTTGGATACACCCCCCTCTGCTGGCACGTATACATATACTGCACAGGCAGCGCGGTATTCCGGTTCTTTCAACCTGTTTGCAGAAACCCCACAAAAAATCATTCTGGAGGAAATCAGTGCATGACAACTGAACAACTTGCTGCAGCTATGGCTTATCTTTATCCCTCTGGCGGATACATTATCGACGGGTTGGTCATTCACATGGATGAGAATGTTCCGTCACCTGATGCTGAAACAATCGCTTCTGCTTTGAACACGGTTGCAGGCTTGACCTATCAGGAGCAGCGTCGCCAGGCTTATCCGCCGATCGGTGACCAATTGGACGCCATTTGGAAAGGAGGTCTGGCCCGTGCAGACATGCAGGCACAAATTGAAGCTGTAAAGGCTGCCTATCCCAAGCCGAATGAGGTGTGACATCATGCCAAACATGGAATTTGCCCCCTTAGAGAAACATCATCTGCAGGAGCTGTACTATCTGATGGTTCAACAGGATTTTCCTGATGTGCCAGATAGCTATCAGGAGGCTGAGCCATATCTCATGGATGCGGAAAGCTTCGGTGCATTCGAAAATAACCGGCTTTGTGCCGGTTTTTTGTTTGGTGAACGAACGGATACATCCGCCTTTATAGATGTCGTGTGTGCGCCAGCTTACCACGGGAAATGGGCAACTTTTCACACGCTATCACGTTTGTACGATGTGGCGTTCCGTCAAATGGGCCTGTCTTTTGTCTGGGCGCAACCACGTAATCCGCGCGCACTTAAAGCAGCACTCAAGGCCGGGTTTCTTGTGGCTACAAGTGCTGATCAGGACCATGAGCAACCGTATGTGATTTTAACCCCAACGCGTCTTAAGGCGCGTTTTTTGAAAGCATTGGAGGAGTAAAATGGGTTCGTTGTTTTCCCCTAAAGTACCGTCTGCACCACCGCCACCGCCAGCGGCAACCTATAGAGATGAAATTGGTGGAACCGAACAGGTGCCTATTACAAATCCGGACGGGTCGACAACTTACATCACCCGGCAGTTGCCGTTGACTGAAGAGCAGCAACAAGAAAAGGCTGCATTTGAGGGCATTATGCAGTCAGCCCTGGACGAGATTAAACGCCTGTCCACAGATGACTTTGCAGATGACCCGGCTGTTAAGTCCGTACTGGATGACTATACGGCTGAGCAGTCAAAAGTACTCAGTGATGTATTTACCAACCGTAGTGATACAGAAGAAGCCGTTCTCGCCAAACGTGGATTGGCAGATTCCAGCGCAGCGCAGGATATTCGACGCCAGCGTCAGAAGGATGAGTTGGATGCACGCAGCTCCCTGCAACGACAGGCGAACCTGTTGAAAGATGATATTCGTAACGAGCGAATTAACCTGCAGCAAAACCTCTACAACATTGCGGCAACCAGACAGGATCTGAACAGCGCCAAAACATTGCAGTCGGCAGCCAGTGGTTTTAACGCAGTCAGCAATGTGAACGCCTATAACCGGGCATCTTCATCCGATGCCTTCCGTAACAGCATTACCTCTCACAATACAGGTCTGAACACGTTGGGTGTTCTTGCCTCAACGGCTGGAGCGGTGACTGGGGGCCCTGTAGGCGGCCTGATTGGAGCGGGTATCGCGCAAACCTTTGCCGGCAGATTTTATTAAGGAGTATTTACCATGAATGACCAAACAATTCAGGAATGGCACCAGAACGAATTTCTGCCCTGGAAAGAAGCCATGCTCAAGACACGTGACATGCGTGTACGATTTTCCCAGAAGGTACGCCAGCATGCCGCGGAACTGAAATATATCGTATCGTTGTTGTTGGAACACCGCGGACGCGAGGCTGTGCGCCATTGGAACCGTCTGGAACTGGAGCCTGCCTTGCAGATGCTGGAACTTTCAGCAGACCGCTTGGTCATCGAAACCTTGGACGGTGAAAAGTTTGCGGTGCCTATCGATGCACTACTGACAGATTTGCAGAAGATGGTCGAAGGAAAGACAACGGCCCCGGTTATGACTGCTCAAGCAAGCGGTTCTTGATATCCTCGGCCAGGTTTTGGTCGGCCTGCTCATCGTGCAGCTCGCTTGCGATGACTTCTGCCATCAGTTCCTGCCAATCAATCTCGTCAGCACTAGGGAAAATACGCTGGTCGAGATAAATCTCCCAGAAAAGGGCAATTTCGTTGCTGATACGCGGGTCGATAATCGACTGCCGTTGATAGCCCAGAATGGCTGTGTCGTGCAGGGCGATAATCACCTGCTTGCGCGTATGGTAAGCGAGGTTGCCCTTGAAGGTAGAACCCAATACAGGCTTGAGCATGTCATAAAGCTCTTCTTCTTCCTGTACTAGTCCTTGCGAACAGCGGGGATCAGTCGGGGCAAGATAGCCGTAGCGTGTTATCAGTTCAATAGGGGCAGGGGGAAAGGTAAAGTCCAGCTCTTCATCATCCCGCGTGAGAATGATGTTGTATTTGAATGGATGAATGGTCTGGCCTTTGACGTACTTCATGGCTTCTCCTTACCTTGAGCTTACCTCCTCTGCCTTTTGTCTGCAACAGATTGATACGCAATACGTTTCTAGTTTACATATGGTGATTGTCATGACGCATTCCTATGCACACCTCGTGGAAGATATCCGCGAAATCCGTACAGAACTGAAAGATATCCGCCGGGAAATGAACCGTAATAAAGGCTTTATCGGTGGTATCGCATGGGCCTTCGGTGCTCTTAGTATTGCGCTACAGATTATTATCCAGTGGGTTAAAGGAGGCGGACATTAATGCGCCCGATTACACATCACATCATCCATTGCTCGGATAGTACTTTTGGCGATGTTAAAACCATACGTGGCTGGCATTTGCAACGTGGTTTCCACGATGTCGGATATCACTTTGTCATTCGCACAGACGGTGAAATCGAAGTCGGCCGTTTGCTAACAGAGGTAGGTGCTCATGTTGAAGGACACAATAGCACGAGCATTGGCACCTGTCTGATTGGGAAAACGGATTTTACCGGGGCCCAGTTCAAAGCGCTCAGACGGCTCCATGAATCTCTGGCAGATCTGTTCCCGGGGATTGCAACCGCCCCTCACAACGCATTCAATCCTCACAAAACCTGTCCCAACTTTAATGTGGCTCAAGCTCTGAAAGGAGAACTGTCATGATGGCGTTACTTCCGCTTATTGGTCCGCTCTTGAGCCTGTTCCGCCGGAGGGGCGTGGAGGGTGTAGCTCAAGATGCCACTGAGCAGGTTGTTTCTGCGCTTGAAGCTTTTCTACACAAAGATGAAGAAGCGGCAAAGTTGACAGCGGACTACATGGATCAGGCCCGCAAACATGACATCGCGACCTTTGACGCGCAAGACCGTTTCGCCAACCGCATGCGTGCCTGTGTAAGACCGGCCTGCACCTTCGTGGCGCTTTGCTGGTACGTCTATGCCCGCGCTAATGGGATAGAGTTGCAGCCGGAAGATTATGCCATCATTGGCGGTATTCTGGCTTTCTGGTTTGGCTTCCGTCCGTTCGAGAAACGGCGTTAACCTTGCACAGGTCGGTTACGGCGCATGGTAACACCACCCAACCATACCACGAGCCTGCGAGGAAACAATCGAGGTAGGCATGTTGCCAGACTGTTACGCAGACCAGGCACACAGATGCGTTTGCGCCCGAGTGAGGCCAGCGCCAGTTTCACCACATCATCGGCGCTGGCTGCTTTTGTATCAAACTCCTTGCCCATGCTGGCGGTACGTCCGAAACTGGTAGCTGTCGGACCAGGACAGAGTGCCATAACATCTATCGGAAGGTGCTTGAGTTCTTCAGCAAGTGCCTCGGTGTAATGGAGGTTATAGGCCTTTGTCGCCGCGTAGGTAGCAAAGCAGGGCAGGGGCATAAAGCCAGCAACACTCGCGACTACAATCATGCCCGCTCGTCGGTGATTGGTGTGAGCACGTTCAACCATGCCGCTTAAAAGTGCGCGTGTCAGGTATGTTGTTGCAACAACGTTCACCTGCGTCATGCCTTCTTCATTTGCTATGGAGTTATCCAGCACCGGGCCATAGAAACCGTAGCCAGCATTATTGATAAACAGATCCACCTCAAACCCGTTGGCCCATTCGGCCAAAGCTTTGCGTTGTTCTGCATCGGCTACATCAGCGGGGAATATTTCCACCTTGCGGCCATTTTTTGAAAGTTCTTCACGTAGCTCCTCAAGCTTTTTAAGATTTCTCCCTGTTAGGAGAAGAGTTGCCTGTTGCGGGAGCTGCCGCGCAAAGCTTTCTCCCAACCCGCTGGTCGCTCCGGTAATCAAGGCACACTGATACTGCATAGCCGGCTCCTTTAAAATCTGCTTGGCTTTTTGGCCATTCTTTATAACAATCAGCCCCACGGAGGTGTGGCTGAGCGGTTGAAAGCACTGGTCTTGAAAACCAGCAGGGGTTAACGCCTCTCGTGGGTTCGAATCCTACCACCTCCGCCACTATAAAACAAAACGCCTAAGACGGGCGTTTTGTTTTATCCACCGATTAATGACACCTGCCAGTTTTAGTAAACTGACGGGTTTGCGCCTTCCACCATAAAAGTGTGCCAAACAGGAGGGAGCAGAAATAATGAGCCAGAACATCCAAGGTATACACGGTCACATGGTGTTGGGCGTAGATGCGGATAACAAGCCGTACAGCGTATACGATGAGTACGAAGACCCTAATAAACACTCTGCAAAAGACCGCCTTGTCCTGACCTTTGGCACAAATGAACAGGGACAGAGGGTTGTCAAAAGCATTGAGCGCTCCGGCGCAGCAGTTGCACCTGTTATTCAGGCTGCCCGCGCGGCAGGATTGCCTAAGGACGCCGAACAACAAATGATTCAAACGCTGACTGCCCCCAACAAAGCCGCCATTATGGGCGTGGAGTTTGAAGTTGGTGGCCCAGCACATGGCCGTGTTGCCGATATGGACAAGGTACACGAGCCGGAAGTGCAGAATGCCTTGAAAGCCGCTCAGGAAAACTATTACGCAGCGTCTTTTAGCACAGTAAACTTTGGTAACCTGACAAAGGAAAGCGGCGTGGAGCGCGAGCAAGAAGCAGCTCATGCCCGTTAGGTATAACGAGAGAATAAAAGGGCGGGTTCACCCCGCCCTTTTTTATAGAAAGTTTTTAATCCGTTCTTCAGCTTGTCCCAGCGTGACCCGTTCTATGCGCACGCCTTGTGGAATACCCATCAGTTCAGCACTATTCGTGCGTCCATCCAGAATCACAAAAACACCTCGGTCGCTCTGATGCCGGACCAGTCGTCCAAACGCTTGTCGTAAAGCCCTGCGCGTTACATCCTGCCTGTATGCATTCCCAAAGGCTTTCACGCGTGCCATAAAGAGCAGCGAGGGGACCGCACGTGGGACTTTGTCGTAAACTACAAGCCGCAGGGATCTGCCCGGTACATCTACACCCTGGCGCATGGCATCGGTTCCGAGTAGACAGCTGTTCTCATCGGCACTGAACATCTCTACCAGAGATCCGTTATCCAGAGGGTCAATGTGCTGTGCAAACAGGTCTACGCCATCTTTCTGTAAGGCATTCCGGATCGGCTGATAACTGTCCTTGAGTCTTTTGATAGACGTAAACAGCCCGAGTGCTCCGCCATGGCTGGCTTTGAAGAGGCGCCCCATAGCTGTAGAAAGCGCATGCGCATTACGCCAGTCAACATCCGTCACAACAAAAGCAACGGCCTGTTTCCCGTAATCGAGCACCTGCGGAAAAGAGGCGATTTCGCTGTGCATATCCGCATCAATGCCGCAAAGTTTCTTAGCCATTTCCCAACCGTTCTCATCATCGCTGGCACGCAGGCTGGCAGATGTCATGGCCACACCTGACATACGTGCCATAATCCCGCCGGAAAATGGGACCATCGGGTTAACCCAATGGCGTTTCATGCCCACATCAAACAGGCCGTGTTGCCCCGGTACCATTTCCACCCAGTCTACAAACTGTTCAGAATCACCGGCCGATGTCAGCAGTCCCTGCCAGGGGCGGAGCTGTGTTTCCATCCGTGTTTCTATCGCACGGCAAATGCCCGTCAATCGCTGCGCTATATCAGCAGCATCTTCATCC
Organism: Pseudomonadota bacterium; assembly: GCA_016125375.1. Lineage (GTDB taxonomy): Bacteria > Pseudomonadota > Alphaproteobacteria > UBA1280 > RI-95 > RI-95. The sequence continues at coordinate 346,861 of WGLU01000001.1, forward strand.
AGTTCTTCGCAGCAGGCCTGCAAGTAATCCACAAGTTTTGCCAGAGCTTTATTCAGCCCCATCAGCCATTCGGCCATTTCTGCGATAGCGCGTGTGGTTTGTGCATCGGCAGGGAGGGGGGCCTCAACCGCATGCGGGCCATGTGCCTCTGTCGTCATGCTTTTCGCGTATCCGAGCAGCGCCTGCAGGAATCGTTCTCCAACCGTCAGTGTCTGCCCGGTCTGCAGGCGTTTCAACCACCCGTCCTGAGGCAATTCCGACGCCGCATGAGCAACTGCGCCAACATATTCACCAAGCAGATTACCGCTGATATGGATGCCATACTTTTCGACCCGGCCCATGATACCGTCCTGACTGCTATGGCCAAGCCAACCGGCCAGTTCGCGTAGTTCACGGCCTGAGAGGAAAATGGCAAAAGCCTGATCGGCCGCGTCAAAAAGGTGATGGGCTTCGTCAAATACCGCAAAGCGGGGCAAAGCATTTGGGCTGGTGCGCAGAGCGCTGCGGCCTGCGTAGATAGTGAGGGCGTGGTTCGCCACAATCACATCAGCCTCGCGTGCCTGCTGAATGGATTTCTCGATAAAGCATTTGCGGTAATGCGGGCAGGCAGTAAACAGGCATTCGCCCTGTTTATCGGTAAAGCTGCCTATCGGCATGGTCTGCAACAGAGGGGGCAACCAACGCGGAAAATCACCGGACAGAACATCCCCGTGACGGGTTTCCTGTAGCCAACGGGCAACAAAAGCCGGCAACATGTCCGTGCCTTTCTGCGCGGTTTCTTCAAACTTGAGCAGGCACAGGTAATTCTCGCGTCCTTTGCGGATGGCATAGTCCACCTTGACGGGCAGGCGGGTAAGTGTCTGCTCGATCTGCCGTTGCAGGTTTTTGGTATAGGTACTCACCCATACCTGTTCATCCAAGCTTTGGGCAGCTTCTACTGCGGCGGCTAAATATCCCAGTGTCTTGCCTGTGCCCGTGGGCGCCTCCAACAAAGCAACCGACACACTCTCCCCATCGGCATGCTGCCACGTTTTGGCAACATCCGCAGCGAACGTATATTGGCTCTGGCGCTTTTCCGGCGATGCCGTGGTATGGCTGACCATCTCATCCAGCCGCGCGGCCACGTGTGTGGCATTCAGGGGGGCGTTGGGCTGAGGGTCACCGCGTTCGGCAAACTGCCAGCGCTGCAGATTGCTGACGGCGCCCATAAGCAGTTTTTCCGGATGCAGACGCGGTTTTCGGCGGGCAACGTCTATCCCGCGCATGTCGCATAACAACGGCGCCCAGTTCCATCCCGTTGCATGCAGATAACACAGGATATCATCCGCATCCTTCAGGCTGACAGCCTGCTCCAGCAGCATGCAGGCAATGTGCTTTAAAAGGGCAGCCTGAGCCGGGCCATCTTCCGGGAAAGGAATGCCTGCCAATCCCGCAAGCCCACGGAGGGATGGGGCAAACTGTCGTGTAGGGTGGACAAAGGCACCCAGCTCCAGAACATCCAGTTGGGCACCAGTCTGAACATCTGTGTAGGCTGGCTTATAGCAAACAAGCACGGGCGTATTATCTGCAGCGGCGCTGTAGGACGGCGTATCGCAATACAGTTGTGCCCGCCAGTGCACAAGGGCAGGGAGCGCCATAAACGCCTCAAATGACGGGGCAGTTGGTGCTACAGCAGCTGATTGCATGCAATTTCTCTAGGTTTTTTCTGAATTGCTACACCATAAAACACTTCTACAAAAAGTGCACTTTTGTTATGCTGTTTCACGCAAAAAAGGAAGAAAATATCAATGCACCTCTTGCGTCTTGGACTTGCAGCCGGATTTGTTTTTGCCTCTATCGGGGCAGTGCCATCCTTTGCTGCTGACGGTAAGGACGAGTTCCGTACTTTTATTGATGAGCTGGCGGACGATGTTGCCAAACAAGGCATGGACAAGCAACTGTTCTACCGTGCTTTCGAGGGTAATTTTACACCCTATACCCGTGCTGTTGAGCTGATACAGCAGCAGCCGGAATCCAAATTCTCCTTCACTAAATACAGTGCCTCCATGCTGTCGACGGCGCGCATTAAAAAAGGGCAAGAGAATTTTAAGGCCTATCACGACACCCTCCAGATGGTAAGCGACAAGTACGGCGTAGCGCCGCAAGTCATTGTCGCGCTGTGGGGCGTGGAGACCTTCTATGGCAAATGGCCGGGTAATCACAACATTATTCGCAGCCTCGCCACCCTTGCTTACGACTCGCATCGCAAAGCTTTCTTCCGCAAAGAGTTGATGGATGCCGTGCATATTCTGCAGGAAGGGCACATCACGCCGGAAGAGATGAAGGGCTCATGGGCTGGCGCGATGGGTCAGTGCCAATTCATGCCGTCCAGCTTTATGACATTCGCGGCCGACGGTGACGGTGATGGCCATAAGGACATCTGGAACAATCCCAAGGATGTTTTCGCCTCGACTGCCAACTACCTCAAACGTAGCGGCTGGCAAACTGGCAAACCGTGGGGCGAGCGTGTTGTATTGACCAAAATTCTGCCTCCTTTCAAAGTATCCGACCGCGGACTCAGCGAAGAAATGACGATTGCAGAGTGGAAAAAAGCCGGCATCAAAGCAGCCAAAGGTGACTTGCCCGCAGGCACGTCCAAAGCACGTCTGTTTATGCCAGAGGGGCCATCCAAAAAGTCGTATCTGGTGTATGAGAACTTCGACGTCATTCTGCGGTGGAACCGCTCCAGCTACTTTGCACACAGCGTGCTGGCGCTGGCTGATGAAATTGCAAAAGGGACCGATAGCTGATGCGCCTGTACGTTCTGGCGCTTAGCGCGCTTGCCTTTATGCTGTCCAGCTGTACCGAGTTGCAACTGGCGACGCATTTCACAAAAGAAGCCCTGGATGAGCCAGCTCCTTACAACGCGCCGGCCATCACAGGCGCACGCAAGGTGGGCAAGCCTTATCAGGTGGAGGGCCTCTGGTATTATCCGCTTGAGGACTCTACCGGCTATAGCGCCAAAGGGATTGCGTCCTGGTACGGGAAAGAGTTCCATGGCAAGAAAACAGCCAATGGTGAAACGTATAACATGTACGACCTGACAGCCGCACACCCCACCTTGCCGCTGCCGACCTACGTACGCGTGACCAACCTGAATAATGGCAAGTCCATTATTGTTAAGGTCAACGACCGCGGCCCGTTCCTGCGGGGCCGTGTCATTGATATGTCTTACCGCAGCGCCCAGCTGCTGGGCTATGTAGAGCAGGGGACCGCGCCTGTACTGCTCGAGGCGCTACCTGCCGATGGTACAATTATGCTGGCAAACCAACGCCCGGAAGAGGTGCCTTTTAAAAAGTACGGGCACACGACCAAACAAGCTGCCGCAGAGGCACAGCTGACAAGGCCGGCCAGATTTACTGAACGTGTCAGTCAGCAACCGGTCACCCAAACTGTAACCGAAGAAGAAGCTCCGCCCTTACCGTCAACGCAAATTGCGACCGTCGAAAAAGTGCGGATTTTTGTTCAGACAGGCTCTTTTGGTGATAAGAGCAACGCAGAGCACCAGCGCAGTAAACTGGCTCATATGTTTACCAATAGTTACGTGAGTCCGGCCGAAGTAAAAGGCAAGACATTCTACCGTGTACGTATCGGCCCCGTAGAAAACGTGGAAATGGCCGATCAGGTACTCGCCCGCGCCGTACACGAAGGATATAAACAAGCCATTATTGTGGTTGATTGAGATTAAAGAGAAAGTGAGGAAAACATGCATCGCCCTGTTCTAAAATTTGGTTTGGCTGTTCTGGCAGCCCTGTCTGCCCATAACGCTGTTGCTGTTGATCTTGAGGTCGCGGCAAAAGCCTACGTGGTCGGCCACCCCAAATCCGGGCGCATCCTCATGAGCAAGGCGGCAGACGATCGCATTGAACCTGCCAGCCTGACCAAGTTGATGACGCTGTACCTCACATTTGAAGCACTGAAAAATGGCGACATGAAACTGGATGACGAGATTCCGGTGAGCGAGAAGGCGTGGCGCAAAGGCGGCTCCAAAATGTTCATCGAAGTGGGTAAAACCGTCAAGGTGGATGACCTGATTAAAGGGATCACTGTCGCTTCGGGGAACGACGCCTGTGTTGCTCTGGCCGAGCATCTGGCTGGCAGCGAAGAAGGCTTTGCTGCTCTGATGAACGTTAAAGCCAGGAACCTCGGCATGACAGGCTCCAACTTTAAAAATGCCAGCGGCTGGCCTGACCCGGACCACTACACAACACCGCACGACATGTATACACTGGCAAGCCGCATCCAGAAGGACTTTCCGGAGTTTTATCACTATTTCTCCATCCAGTCCTTTACCTATAACAACATTACACAGTCCAACCGTAACGGTCTGCTGCGCCGTGACCCCAGTGTGGACGGTATGAAAACAGGCCATACCGAAACAGCTGGCTACCACCTGATTTCATCTGCGGAAAAGAACGACGACCGTATCATCTCAGTCATGATGGGTACCGAATCCGAAAAAGCCCGCGAGAATGAATCCCTCAAAGTCATGGGTTGGGCTTTCAGCCAATTCGACCACTACAAAGCCCTGAAAGTAGGCGAGACTGTAGACCAGTCCGCTCCCGTCTGGATGGGTACCAAGGCCGATGTGCCGCTGGTTGCAGGCGACGACGTGAACCTTTTCCTCTCCCGCTCGGAAAAAGGCAAATTGAAAGCCGAAGTTGTTTACAATGCCCCGCTCAAAGCCCCGATTCATCAGGGTGAGAAGGTGGGTGAGATCCGCATTGAAACCGGTCTTCAGGATATGCCTGTTGTCACAGTACCGGCACTGGCCGCTGCCGATGTGCCGGAGCTCGGCTTCTTCGGTAAGGCCGTGATGGCGATTGCCAACAAGTTCGGTGAATAATACGTGAGCATACCGTCCTCCCTTTTTGCAACATCGCCTGCGCTCTTTATCACCTTCGAAGGGGGTGAGGGCGTGGGCAAAAGCACGCAGATACGCATGCTGCGCACAGCACTGGAGGAGAACGGCCTGCTCAACCGCGTGGTCATGACGCGCGAACCCGGCGGTTGCGACAACGCACTGGCACTGCGCAAGATGCTGGTGGAAGGGGATGCCGACCGTTGGGACGGCTTGTCCGAGTCGCTGCTGTATTCTGCTGCGCGTAATGAACACCTGCGTGAGGTGATACGGCCCGAGCTTGCCGGCGGCCGCTGGGTGCTGTGCGACCGCTTTGCAGATTCCACCACCGTCTATCAGGGTGAGGGGCGCGGCATGCCAAAAAGCGTGCTCGATTACCTCAGCGGTCTGGTTGTCGGCAACACGTGGCCAAACCTGACCTTCATCATGGATATGCCCGCAGGTGATGGTCTGTTCCGCGCGCGGGGCAGGCAGGAAAATATGTTTGAGAACCGCTTTGAGAGCCTGCAAGACAGCTTCCACGAACGTGTGCGGCAAGGCTTCCTGCGTATCGCACGGGAAAACCCTGACCGCTGCCGCGTCATCGACGCGCAAGGTACACCGGAGGAAGTCCATGCCCGTGTTTTCAGCACCCTTGTTGCCTACGTACAGGAGCGTGCGGCATGACCGAAGGGCAGGCGCCACAAGCACCCATCGGCCACCTGAATGTGCAGCGGGAAATTCGTAAACTGCACGCAGACGGCCGTCTGCCGCATGCCGTTCTGTTGCATGGCCCAAAGGGCATCGGCAAACGCTTGCTGGCCGATCGCCTTGCTTGGTACCTGATTTGCGGACAGGGCAATGACCCGTTCGAGGGTTTTGGCTACAACCAGAGCGCCCCGGCGGTGCCGCAACTTTTGGCCGGTGCCTACCCGTATTTGCACATCCTTACGCCTGAAGAGGGGAAAAAGAGTATCCGCATCGAGCAGGTGCGCGAAAAGCTGCAAACCCTGTCACTAACCGCCGACGGCTGGCGTGTTGTCATTGTGGACAGTGCCGATGAAATGACCGAAGGCGCTGCCAACGCGCTGCTCAAAACATTGGAAGAACCTAACAGCCGCACGCTGCTCATCCTCATCAGCCATAACCCGTCTAAACTGCTGCCGACGATTATCTCGCGCTGCCGCCAGTATCGCCTTAGCCCGCTGGAGGATGCCGATGTACGCACGGTACTCGCCGCCTGCGGTATTAGTGATACGGCAGAGCTGGCTACCCTCAGCGCCCTTGCCGCAGGCTGCCCGGGCGAGGCACTGCAAATCCGCGACATTGCGCCTAAGGTGCAGGCCTCACTGGAAAGTTTCTTCACAGCTGCACTCAGCGGACACGGCCATGCCAGTGCCCTGCAAACGGCAGAACTGTTGTCCGACAAAAAGCTCTCCGCAACCTCCGGTGCACTGCTGCTCTGGTGGTTGGCGGCATGCGCGCGCAAGGCCTCCGGCATGGGACTTACGCTACCGCCAGCCCAGGCTGGCCTTGTGGATAAACTCACCGCGCGCCTGCCGGCCCACGGCTGGGCACGGCTGCACGGCCATGTGGCACATCGGCTAAATGTGCAACAGGAGATTAACCTGCCGCTCCAGCTCACCCTTGAAAATGCCTTGCAGGATGTTATAACGTCTCTCGAAACCGCCGCCTGAGACGGCTCTTTTTCAGAAAGGCCCTTGTGATGACCCGTACCGCCTATGTAACCACGCCCATCTATTACCCCAGCGGCAAACCGCACTTGGGCAGCGCCTATACATCGCTGGCGGCGGACGTTTACGCCCGCTTCAAACGGCTGGACGGCTTTGATACCTACTTCCTGACCGGGACCGACGAGCACGGCCTTAAAATCCAGCGCGCAGCTGAAAAGGAAGGTCTGACCCCTCAGGCGTTTGTGGATAAAATGGCCGCGGACTTCAAACAGCTTACCCCCATGATGGGCCTGAGTAACGACCGCTTTATCCGCACGACCGACATTGACCACCTGGCCGCCGCAACCACCATGTGGCAGGCGCTGGAAAAGAACGGTTTCATCTATAAGGCAAAATACGCTGGCTGGTACAGCGTACCGGACGAAACGTTTTATACCGAAGAGGAACTCGTCGACGGCAAAAGTCCGGATAGTGGCCACCCTGTTGAATGGGTGGAGGAGGAATCCTACTACTTCAAGCTTTCCGCCTTCGGGGACAAGTTGCTCGCGTACTACGAGCAGAATCCCGATTTCATCAAGCCCGATAGCCGCCGTAACGAGGTGATGTCCTTCGTCAAATCCGGCCTGAAGGACCTGTCCATTTCCCGCTCCACCTTCAATTGGGGTGTACCCGTACCAGGGGACGACAAGCACATCATGTACGTGTGGATTGACGCCCTCACCAACTACTTAACCGCAACCGGCTGGCCCGATACCACCCATGCAAACTGGAAGTACTGGCCCGCTGTGCATCTGGTCGGTAAAGACATTCTGCGTTTCCACGCTGTTTACTGGCCCGCCATGCTGATGGCGGCCGATGTCCCGCTGCCCAAGTGCGTATTCGCCCACGGTTGGTGGACGGTAGACGGGGCCAAAATGTCCAAATCCAAGGGCAACGTGATTGATCCGGCCCAGTTGGTGACCGAATACGGTCGTGATCAGGTCCGCTATTTCCTGATGCGTGAAGTGCCGTTCGGCCAGGACGGGGATTTCTCCCACGCGCGGATGATTGACCGGATTAACAAAGACCTCGCGAATGACCTGGGCAACCTGTTCCAACGGGTGCTCAGCATGGTCGCCAAAAATTGCGACGGTGTGGTGCCCGAGATGCTGGAGCTCTCCGCAGATGACCGCACGTTGTTGGAAGTTGCCAAACACCTGCCCGCCAAAGTGCGCGATGCAGTAGAAGGGCTTGCGTTCAACAAAGCGCTGGACGCGATTTGGGAAGTTGTCAGCGCCGGTAACCGCTATATGGACAGCCAGAAGCCCTGGGAACTGAAGAAGACAGACCCCGCCCGTATGGCGCATTGCCTGCGCGTGCTGATAGAGAGCTTCCGCCCGGTGAGCGTTGTGCTGGAAGCCTTCATGCCCGAGTCTGCCAAGCGTATGCAGGAACTGGTTGGTGTAACTGATGCTGTACTGGAGCTGCCGTCGCTTGCGGCAGGAACACAGCTCCCCAGCCCAAGCGGCCTGTTCATGCGCATCCAGACCGAGGCCGCGTAACACATGCTGGTCGATAGCCATTGCCACCTCGATGACGAGCGGTTCAAAGACGACCTGCCCGATGTCCTCAAACGGGCAGGGGAGGCAGGTATTGACTATATGCAGACCATCTGCACACAAAAAGCGGACTTTCCTGTCATTCATAAAATGGCTTTGGAACACAGTAATATCTTCTGTTCCTACGGCATTCACCCCCACCATGCCGATACGGATATGGTGAGCGAAGAAGAGATTATTGCCCACGGTAAGCTCGATAAAGTCATCGGCATTGGCGAAACAGGATTGGACTATTACTACGATAACTCCGACCGTAAGGCCCAGCAGGAGAGCTTCCGCCGTCACCTGCGGGCGGCGCGTACGCTTGACCTGCCGGTCATCATCCATACCCGTGATGCGGACGCCGATACCATCGCCATTCTGGACGAGGCCAAGCGGGAAGGGGGCAACCGCCTGCTATTGCACTGCTTTTCCAGCACGCTGGAGTTGGCCGAATACGCAGTAGCCAACGGCATTTACCTTTCCGCCTCGGGCATTGTCACGTTTAAAACGGCTGATGTTCTGCGGGAGGCTTTTAAAATTGTCCCGCCCGAGCTCCTGCTGGTCGAAACCGACGCGCCGTATCTTGCGCCCGTGCCGCTGCGCGGCAAACGGTGCGAGCCTGCCTTTACTGCGACGACCGCCGCATTTGTGGCTGACCTTAAAGGCATGAGTCTTGAGGATCTGGCCGCTGTTACCACACGCAACTTCTTCCACCTGTTCAGCAAAGCCAAACAGGTATGAGCATCCCTGCCACTGTGACTGTTCTGGGCTGCGGCAATTCTATGGGCACGCCCGTTATTGGTTGTAGCTGCGCTGTCTGCACCGGTGGTAACCCCAAGAACATGCGGATGCGTGCCTCCATCCTGATTGAATCGGCAACCACAAAAGTGCTGATAGACTGCGGGCCGGATGTGCGGTATCAGGCGCTCAAGTTCGGCTTTACGACCGTCGACGCCGTTGTGCTGACCCATGCACACGCCGACCATATTGGCGGCGCGGATGAAATCCGTAACTTCAACATCGCCAATAACGACTGGATGGTCGTCTATGGCGATATCGAAACCCTGCGGGAGTTTGCTCACCGCTGCGATTATATGTTCCATAACAGCCGCAATGTGGATGGCAACTGGTTCAAACCCTGCGTCATCGCCAGCCGGATTGAACACAATAAAGCCCTCACCATCGGCGACATTACCCTGCTACCCATCCATGCCAAACATGGCCGTATGGATGTGCTGGGCTTCCGCATTGGCGACTTTGCCTATATGACCGATTGTCATTTGATTCCGGAGGCATCACTGGCGCTGATGCAGGGGCTTGATACGCTGATTATCGACTGCGTAAACTGGGAGATAACGCACCCGTCGCCCACACATTCCGACTGGGTTAATACTGCCAAATGGATTGAACAGCTCGCGCCCAAAACCGCCTTCCTGACCCATATGTCCCATCATATGGACTATGCCGACACCGAGGCACGCACACCGGCCCACGTGCACCCTGCGCATGATGGCCTGCGAATCGACGTACTCAGCCGCTCTTTTTAAGCCGTTCCTGCTTGCCTTAACAGCCGCCGACCCATAGCATAAAAAGATATAAAAAACATAAGGCTAACCCGAACATGCATATCTCTGCTGCCGACGTACCAGCCCAGCAGTTTTACCATTTGCTCACGCAGACGGTTATCCCGCGCCCGATTGCCTGGGTCTTAAGCGACAATGGCAAGGGGGAGGGGATGGACCGTTACAATCTGGCGCCGTTCTCCTTTTTTAACGCCATGGCATCAGATCCGCCGATGCTGGCATTCGCCATCTCCCGAAAGGAAGGCGGCAGCAAAAAGGACACTTGGGTTAATCTCGAAAACCAGCGGTTTTGCACGGTGCATATCGGCCAAGTTGCCCAACATGAACCCCTTGTTGATTCGTCGGTGGAGTTGCCTCACGGGGTTTCAGAACTGCATCGTCAGGCGTATGAACTGGTGACGCATGATGCACATCCAACACCGCGGATTGCAGAGGCGCCAATCGCCTTTTTCTGTGAGCTGGACCATATGCATCCGCTGGGAAAAGGCATCACAGCCGTTGCTTTTTGCAGAATTCATCACATATTTATAAACGATGCTGTTGTAAAAACGCTGCCCAATGGGCGGATTGTGGTTTCGGCAGCAGGCGTGGACCCTCTAGCCCGTTTAGGCGGTCGGGAATACGCCAAATTAGGGGACATCTTTCAACTGGACAGGCCTACCAAGTAGGGGATTGTGATGTTTAGGCACGATCAGGGTTGCTATAAATGCGGCGGTCACCCGGGACACCGGACGAAAGACCGTGCCGTCCTGTACCAGTGCACCCAATGTGGATTCTATGTGTGCAACCAGCACCGTATCGGTATCGGCGCCAATACCTGTCCTAACTGCAAGAGCAAGAAGTTCCGTACGGCGATGAGCCGCAACACCAGCATGAACAAAAAGTCTGGTGGCATGCCCAGCTCGGGCGGTTTTACAGCCTCCAAAAAATGGGGCATGAAACCCAAAGACAACCAGACTGTCGATATTGACGACGATTATCAGGAAAGTGACGGCGGTGGCGGCGGCGGTTTTGGGGCAGGCGGCGGGAACAACAAAGGCTCGAAGAGTCAGGGTGCCGTCCTTGCAAGCGACAAGGAAAACACACAGGTCAAAGTCGCCCGTAAGGAAGAAGTCTTTACCAAACAGAACAATACCCAATATATCTCGGCCGAGCAGGCAGGTAAGCTGCCCGAAGGTGTGCGCGACAGGTATGTGATTCAAGCGCCTTACATGAAAGACAATGGCGTCGATATGATGACCTTGTCTGATGTGGATATGGAGGGTAAAAGCTACGTTCTTGTCCGCGGGCCGGCTGGATCGGCGGAAGACGATGTCAAGAACATGGCCAATCGTCCGCCACAATCTCTTGCCGAGATGGAAGCAGATGAGGAACAGCCTGAGAAAGGCAAGTTTATCGGTCAAAGCGCTTTGGGCATTGCGGCTATCGAGTTCTCGCCAGCAGCTCCCAAAGATGCCCGCCAGAGCGAGCTCGAGGGTTTGAGCCTGAAAGCCAGTGTCACTATTGTCGATGGGGAAGGAGATGAAGACGACCTTCCCGAGATAGCCGTTAAAATGGCGTTGCGTGCCGGCGGTAGCTCGACAGTTTCATCTCAGAGTCTGGATGACGAGTCCAAAATCAAAGAACCTGAAGAAGAGCCGGAAGAAGAAGATGACGACAGCGACCCTTATGAAGGGTTGGATCTGGAAATGCTCAGCCTTGTAAAGGATAAGCAAAACGCTGTTCCCAAGATGATCTTCAGTGATGTGTACTTCCGCCTTACACTGCCCGAGAGCATTACCAAGTACGAAGCCTTCATGAAAGCCCGCAGTAAACAGGACAAACCGGATGATAACATCCAGATGGCTGTTATCTCGTTCGATCCGCGCCGTCTTGTATTATTCGACCAGATTATCGGTCTGCTCAAAAAATGGCCCCAGGTGTTTGGTGCAGCCGGTTACGGACCGCAAACGGTTAATAGTTTGCCTGCCACAGCATTGGATGACCTCCGTAAGCTTGTGCGTAAAAATGCCAAGATTATCGCTATTGGCGATGTTGGACTGGATCTGCACTTCTCCCCACATACAGTAGACAAGCAGGTCGACTTGATGGTTGCGCAGATCAAAATCGCTGCTGAGCTTGGTATGCCCGTGTACCTATCGGCCAAGAAAGCTGATGATGTGTTTGCCGCCGTGCTGGATGACCTCAAGAACCAAGGTATTGTCTTTCACGGGATTTTCAGCAGTGTCATTGAGAGCAAAAAGGTTCTAGAGGCAATTCTCAAACACCAGCTTTACGTTGCCATTCGCCCGGAGGTCTCCCACGAAGAGCAGGAAACGTACCGCAATTACCTCAAACACGTACATCCGTCACGCTTGTTGCTGGCCAGTGGATTCGAGCATACTGCGCCCTTTACACACCGCGGGTGGTGGAATGAACCTGCTTTTATTGAAGAAACCGCCCGTCATGCGGCAAAGCTTTACAATGTGAAGCCCGAGATTATGGCCACGCAGGCCTGCAAAAACTTTGCAAAGTTGCTTTTTGCAGACCGGGACGATACTATCCCTGCCCAAGACTCCGGCAACAAATAACTTAACAGGTTCGGACTGATGCTGTTCTTACAGTACACCTATCGTTTTACTGTATGGCCTGCCTTATTGGGCAGCCTGTTCCTGTTGCACAGCATTATTACCAGCATGTTGCCCCATAGCAATATGGCGTTTTCCATCGCCTATATGTGCGCTATTGCGGGCCTGTACGTGCTCGAGCGTTTTCACCCGCAGGTACCAGAGTGGCTGAGCGACGACGGGCAGTCCATCAACGATGTGCTGCTGACCCTTATCAGCAAGACATTTTCCTACGCTTTCTTGCAGATAAATCTCGTCCTTTTTGCTGTTCAGAAGTTGAGTGACTCGCAGCTTGGTGCACGTATAGCAGGGTGGGGGCTCTGGCCGCATCAATGGCCTTATACAGTACAGATTGCGGCCGGCTTATTGATGTGCGAGCTGTTCTTCTATTGGTATCACCGACTTGCGCACGAGTTCAAACCGCTGTGGTGCTTCCATGCTGTGCATCATTTCCCAAAACGTCTGTGGGTGCTGAATACGGGGCGCTCCCATATTGTTGATAGCACATTGTTTATGGCGGGGATTATTCCGTTGGTCGCTCTTGGCGCATCACGGGAGCTGATCTCGGACCTGTTGATTATCACGGCATTCATCGGGCTGCTGTCACACGCTAATATTGCCGTACCCATGGGCCCGTGGCGTTATGTATTTAACGGCGCTGATAATCATCGCTGGCACCATAGTGTCAAAATGGATGAGGGTAACCGCAACTACGGGCAGAACCTGATGGTGTGGGACCACATCTTTGGGAGCTACTATCAGGACCCGTCGCGTATGCGGCCCAAGCGCATCGGCAGCAGCCTTAAACTGCCCAAAGACCTGATAGGGCAATTGCGGGAGCCTGTGGCAGCGTTTCGTAAGTCTCTGTCGCAGCCACTATGGTATAAATAACATAATATACATTATGCGACAAATATCAGCTATACGATAGCCATACCCTTTTATCTGGCTCAGCCCCTTTGGTTTTGTTAGCCACAGGCCTTGTGGTATCCTGCATAAAAATAAGAAGATAAAACGACTCACCCACTGGGGACACTGAACCGATGGCCAAACTCAACCGACGTCGCCTGCTCACCCGCCTTGGGCTCATGGCCGGAGCATCGTCGCTGAGCCTGATAAATCCATTCACCATCAAAGCAGCAACAGCTACGCCTACGGAAAATACAACACCGCCGGTCCTCAAGGGTGTTATCTATATTGTTGGCGAGAATGGCACACTGCTGCCCGAAGCCCGTGGCCTTACCAAGGAGCAATGTTGCGTCATTCGTACCCTGGATCTGGAAACCGGCGCAACCAAATATGCCATTCTGCCGGTGCACCGCGGTCACGTCGCCATTCATGCCGGCAATGGCAATATTCTGGTTGTCGGTCACCACGGTAACAGGAACGCATTTCTGGACCAGAACCTGAACATTCTTAAAGTGCTTGATGCCCCCAAGGGCTACCTGTTCAGCGGCCATGGCCTGTACGACCCAAAACGTAATTACAATATTGTGCCGCTCCGGCATGAGGACCCCCAGAGCATTAAGGATACGGGTCTTTTACAGGTTTACGATGCATCCACGCTGGAGCTTGTTAAAACGGTGAGCAGCGGCGGATTACACCCCCACGAGCCTAAATTTATTCCCGGTACCGATGAAATTGCCTGCACACACTACGGTGAGCTGTATACAAAAAGCCGCCCGTTCATTGCAGATGTTGTTGAGCCAAAACTGAGTATTCTTGACGCGGAGACACTCGCTGTTAAGCGGGAGTATGTCCAAAAAGACTACGCTATGCTCACGCACATGGATGTGGATGATGAAGGCAACGCGTACTGCGTGCTTACACAAGCCATCAAAATCTACGACACTGAGAAACCTTGGGAAGAAGCCCTGCGCGACGCCGACATGCAGTTGCAGTCCCTGTATAACTTTCAGCGGGATTTCCCCCTCTCCTACCATGTGGCAGACCGCAAGCGGATAGAGATCCCCCTGCCAATGGTGCGTATCAACACCCAAACGGGTGAACGGCGCGATTTCTTTACGGGTTATGCCAACCACATGCGCGGCCAGTCGGTTGCCAAGAACAGCGTTGCCAAGGTGGCTATTGGCGTCTTTCACCATTCCGACATGATTATTAGCCATAAAACAGACAGTGATCAGGTCTTCATGATAGGCGCTGTGGATATCGGCCTGACCGATATCCGCGGTATATGCGAAATCCCCGGCACGCCTTATATGGCGATAGCCGGCAGTAACCGCGGTGTCGTCATTGTTGATGCCCGCAACTTTTCAGTTATCCGCAGATATAATGTGGAGACGCACGAGAACGTCCACCTTTCCGCCCGGGTATTTGCCTAGTTCTGTACGGCGGCCCGCTTCAGGACGTCTGCCAGCCATTGGCCCGACCATAGCCCCAGCAAGGCGTGCGCCGGTCCTGCAGGCGGGGTTTTATAAAAGAGTATTTCTGCAGGCAGACTCTGGTAAAACGCCTTAGCGTCCGGCAGCGCCATCTGTTCATCATCATCGGAAAACATCAGAATCAGTGGTCGTTGCAGGTTATGGGTCCATGCGTAAACCAGCGCTCTAAGACTTTCCTGCGGGCACCATTGCCCTTCTCTCGGCTGCCCGCGCCCCGGGTTGAAAGCAAAAAGCATGTCATAGCCGCTGCCATTCTCTTGCGCTGCGGCGGCAATTGCCGCGAGCCCACCGGACGATTGCCCCAAAAGCACCAAATGCTTATACCCAAATGCCTTGCGCAGAAAACTGGCGGCGTCCTGCAAGTGCCTAACGGCGTTCATGGTTGGTGTTTGATAGTCTGGCGCATCACAGTTACCGTAGTGCTCGCTGAGTCCTTGCTCGGTATCTCCGGCGCCCATGCGGTACACAAAAGCGACATCTGCATACGGATATAGGGCACGGATTGTATCCAGATAACCATAATGGTCATACTGCAACCGTGGTACCCCCGATTTGGGCGTGCCGTGTGTCAGAATAAAAAGGGTATCGGTGTTTTTGCGAGCCCGGTCAGTGAACAACCGGACATCCAATTTTGCTCCGTCCGACGGCATCATGATTTGTACAGCATCACCTGCGTGCGGCTGCGGCGCGCCTGCGTCGAAACGTTCAAAAACAGCTTTCTCCAGAACTTTTTCGGGAAGTCTCTCCGCATGCTCTGGCAGGTAGGGCTTAAGTACGTCCAGCTTATCGAGCTGCGTCTTACCGGCATAATAATCCAGTAATGCATGGATCACCTTCGACCGCGACGGTTCAACCTTATCAGCAGGCTGTCCACAACCCACCAGTATGGTTGTGGCAATTACTGTACAAATAACGCGGCCCAATGCAGGCAAAACTCAACCCGCCTTTTTGGCATCAACAATCTGGAAGTAGCGTATTTTCACACCGCATTCCTCGAACAGGTTACCCACGCGCTTGTTATGCTCGTCCCACTTCTGCTGGTTCGAGATGTTTTGCTCGCACACAACGACTTCCTTGATGCCGGCTTGCACCACACCGCGAGCACAGTCCAGACAAGGGGTCATACTTACATATAGCGTGCAGTCTTTCATGCTGCTGCCGTGACGGGCAGCGTTATAAATGGCGTTGCGCTCGGCATGCTCGAACCAGAAGTATTTCTCAGGGCGTTCAAACCGCTCCGGCACATTGTCATTCAAGCCGCGGGGGAAACTATTATACCCGGTAGAACGAATTTCCTTATCAGGTCCAACAACGATGGCACCAACCTTTGTGCTGGGGTCTTTGGACTTAACAGCCACATGCGTCAGCATACCTGCAAAATATGTATCCCAATCCATCGTCTTGCCCTCTTTTCGTCTTTCTTTTCAGTTTAAAGGCAAGCCCGTGTTTCTCACCACTATTTTCTGGCTATATGGAAAAAGTTAAGCCCCCTTTCGGGGGCTTGGCTACCTAGCTCTAGTATTTAACAGAGCATCCGTACGGAATGGTTACTTTTTCCGTCACCGCGCCGCCTGCCAGGATCTCGTCAAGCGCCTCACGGACGTAGTTACGGGCCATGCGGGCATCCGCGTGGATGGTATTCGCCTTGTTATCGATGGCCCCTGCATAGACCAGCACACCGTCGCGGTTAATCACAAACATATGCGGGGTTGTTTTGGCGCCATACAGACGGCCGACATCACCTTTAGGATCCAGCAAAATATGCGTCTGGTGGGATTGTTCCTTTTCTTGCACCTGCAGGGCTTCTTCTGCTGTGATGTATCCCTGATTACCTTCGGCTGAGGAAACAATGCTCAACCAGACAACACCCTTGTCGGTGGATTCCTTCTGGAGGTCCTGCATGTTGCGGGTATCGTAATGTTTGCGCACGAATGGGCAGTCTTTATTAAACCACTCCAGCACAACTACGTTGCCTTTGTAATCACTCAGCTTGTGGCTCTTGCCGTCTTCACCGGGGAGGGTAAAGTCAGGGGCTGGCTTGTCCACAGCAACGGCCACATCAGCCGCTTGGGCTGAGGGGTGCCACAGTACAGCGGCAGAAAGCAAAGCAATGGTAAAAAGTTTGGGCATTTTCATCTTGTTTATCCCTTATGTTGCCAATAAGTGATGTCTTCTTCGCCCGCAGATGTAAAAAGGTTTCAGTCGATACCCATTTTTGCTTCCATCAGCGAGCACATCGTATGCAGGAACATGATATGGCATTCCTGAATCTGAGCCGTAACATTATGGCGCACCACAAAAGCCTTGTCGGCATATTTTACGGCAGCACCACCATCACGGCCCGCCAATAGAACGCACATGATGCCTTTTTCCTGCGCTACTTCGAAAGCTCGGATAACGTTTTTACTGTTCCCGGAGGTAGAGATACCAATCAAAATATCCCCCTTCTGGCCCAAACCTGCCACCTGTCGGGAAAATACCTCGTCATACCCGTAATCGTTCCCGATAGCCGTCAGGGCCGATGTATCCGTCGTTAGCGCAATAGACGGTAAAGACGGACGATCTTTCACAAAACGTCCGACAAACTCCGCTGCAATATGCTGGGCATCGGCCGCGCTGCCGCCGTTCCCGCACAGCATCACTTTATTGCCGCTGTTCATGCAGGCCACAACATCGTCCGCAAAAGCGTCCAACTCGGCCGCAACCTCGTTAAAAAAGGTTTCTGTCACGCTCAGGTGGCTGGCCAGAATATCTTTCACCATGCCAACACCATCAACGGATTGCACCTTAAAAGCCGTATTTGCAGTCATTCTATCACTCCTTAAGCCGCCAGCATCGTGGGGACTTTTTTATCCATGAACTGGCGGAGCCACAACTCGATCACCATCAGCGACAGCAGCGTATACGCTCCGTCCACCTTGCCGGATTTTGTATCCGCAATCAGGGTTTCGATACCCTGTGCGTCAAATAACCCGCGGGAGAGCGCCACGTCCGACAGAACAACATCGCGCATGAACTGTTCCTTCTCGCCCACCATCCAACTGCGGATAGGTGCGCCAAAACCAGCCTTGCTGCGGTAAATTACATGCTTGGGCAGGCGGGCTTCCATCGCTTTTTTCAGGATGTACTTCCCTTCCCCGCCACGCAGCTTCATCTCAGGCGGCAGGTCAGCAGCAAAATCCAGCAGTTTGGGGTCCAACAAGGGTACGCGTACCTCAACCCCCGCAGCCATGCTCAGCTTGTCGGTGTAGTTGAGGTTATGGTCGGGTAAAAAGCCGAACAGCTCCATGTAAAGTTGGCGGTTGAGCAGGTGCTGGCCCTGGCATTCGTCCAACGTTTCTTCCAGGTGGTCGGCACGGCGACTCGCATAGGCCTGGCGCAGTTCCGGGCTCAATACCTGCTGCAAAATGGCGGGTTCGGTATAGTAATAAGCGGCAATCAGCGCCTGATTGGCGTTGGTCGCCAGCAGGCGGCTCAGGCGCGTAAGCCTGCGCTTGAGCGTGCTGTTGCTCACCGGCAGGCTGCTCAGCAGGCCGGCGGCGGCCTTGCGGGCAAAGGTGGGCAGGCGGCTGTCCAGCTTTTGCTTCAGGTTCATCACCACGTGGCGGCGGTAGCCGGAGAAAATATCATCCCCGCCTGTGCCGGACATCATCACCGTCATGCCTTTGGCGCGCGCGGCGCTGCAAATCGCTTTGACGTAAATAGGCGCAGGGTCGGCCTGCGGCTCATCCAGATAGAACACCGTTTCGGGCAGACTTTCCAGACTCGCCGAAGTCATTTCAACTTCGTTCAGGCTCACGCCGAAGGTCTTGGCTACTTCGCGAGCATAAATCACGTCCTGCCCAAAGCCTTCGCTTTCGCCGTCCTGACCGGTAAAGCTGATGCAGAAGGTCTGGATATCCGCCGGATTTTGGACTGTTTTGGCCATGCTGGACACAACGGTGCTGGAGTCTAACCCACCCGAGAGGAATGCCCCCACGGCCACATCGGCCACCATTTGCTCGCGCACAACCTCATCTAGCAGGTTCAGCAGGTCCTGAGGTGTTTTATCGCGGTTATACTGGGGTTTGCCCTTCACCAACGGCGCCTGCGGCGGTTGATACCACCGTGTGGTGGTCATATGTCCACCTTTGACCATCATAAAATGGCCGGGCAGCAGCTTATGCACGCTTTTGAACAGGGTTTTCTCGCCCGGCGACCATAAGTAGCTGATGTACGAGAACAATGCTTCCTCATCTACATCCCTTTTTACTTCAGGTGATTGGAGCAAAGACTTCATTTCCGACGCGAACAACATGCCGCTCGGCGTTACAGTATAATAGAAAGGCTTGATGCCCAGATGGTCGCGTGCTGCAAAAAGCGCCTTTTCCTGCTTGTCCCAAATGGCAAAAGCAAAGATACCACTCAGTTTTTCGACCATTTTTGTGCCATAGGCATCGTACAGCGGGGTCAGGATAGCCGTGTCGGAATTGGGGTTGAACTGATAACCTTTTGCTTTAAGGTCCTCTGCCAGCTCTTTGAAATTATATATTTCACCGTTAAAGACAATCACATAACGGCCATCGACGGATTGCATGGGCTGACCAGCAGCTTCCGACAGGTCGATGATGGACAGGCGGCGGTGCGCCAGCCCTACGCCTGCTTTGGTATCCGTCCAAACGCCATCGCCATCGGGACCGCGGTGGGCCATAACGCGGTGCATCTGCCCCAGCAGGCGGGCATTAAAGTTGCCTACATATCCGGCAATTCCGCACATATGTTAAACTTCCTTCTTAAAGGTCGATGATGCGGTTTTCTTCGATGGACTGGTGCGCCAGCAGGGTTGCCAGCGTGCTGTCGTAAACCGACTCCGGCGTAATAATGTCCGGCTCCTGGCCTTGCATCACGGCGACAAAGTTTTCCATTTCAGCCGCCTGCCCTTTGTTGATGCCTGCGCCAGCCTTTACCTTCATCTGCTTGCCATTCTGGACGATGACACCGCCGGAGAAATTATCGATAATCCCGATCATGCCGCCGCCGAATACCTCGATGTACTCCTTGCTGAACGAGGTGTCCCCGTCAGATGTGTACAGAATATTCGCTACGCTGCCATTGTCGAACTGGATGGTAATGGCGTAGTTATCCTGCCCTTCCCCGGCCATGGCGGAGATGCGGCTGGGGCGACCGCCCGACAGGTAGCAGGCCAAGTCAACAAAGTGGCAGCCTTCGCCCAGCAAACGGCCACCGCCTTCGGACTTGTCGAGCTGCCAGTTGTCACCGGCCAGCGAGCCCGCATTGACGCGGATGGTCACCTGACGGGCACCCACATCCTTGAAGTTCTGCATAATTGCCTGCGTGTAGGGCGAGTAGCGCCGGTTAAAGCCCACCATCAGCACACGGCCGGAGGCCTTGAGCGCATCAAAAATCTGCTCCAGCTGGTCGGTATTCAGTGCCAGCGGCTTTTCAACAAACACGTGCTTTCCGGCCTTGAGCGCACGGATGGTCAGGTCGGCGTGGGTATCGTGGCGGGTGGTAATGACCACCGCGTCGGTACGGGTGTCCTGCAACAGGCTGTCTACGGAGTCCGCAGCGTATTCAAACTTGAACTTCTCGCCGGTTTTGCGGGCGGACAGGCCGCCTTTGGAGACAACACCCACAAAGGCCGCATCCTTGACCTGTTTCAGGGCAGGTAGCAGCACGCCGCGGGCGTACGCACCGGCGCCAATGCAGCTAATGCCGATGGTGCCTTGCTTCGCTTCGATGGAACGCAGCATCACGCGGCTGGTTTTACGCTCACCCACAGGGCGTTTGTAAGTCAATACCACACCCAGTGAGCGCTGCTCTTTGTCGCCAATCAGGGCGTAGGCATCTGCCGCATCGTCAATGTCATAGGTATGGGTGGTCAGTTTGGCCACATCTATGCGGCCCGTTGCCATCAGGCGGATGGCCTCGGCAAGGTTCTCCCGCTCGGTCCAGCGCACCCAGCCCACGGGGTAATCCTGGCCTTTTTTCTCATAATTCGTATCGTAGCGTCCGGGCCCGTAGGAGCGCGACACCACAAACGACAACTCTTTCTTCATAAAGGCGCCGTAGTTGACCTCGGTACCAGCTTTACCGGTCATTACCACGCGGGCGCGGTCGCGTGCCCACTTGGCGGCGCTTTCCAGCGGCTCGTTACTGTCGGTCGCAGCACAAATGATAATGCTGTCAAAACCTTTACCACCGGTGAAGGTTTTCACCTTCGCATCCGGGTTGCCGCTGCCCAGCAGGTGCACCTCGTGGGCGCCGCATTCCAGCGCCAAACCGGTGCGGTGCGGGTCGTAATCCATCCCAAAAACCTGACAACCGGCGGCGGATGCCAACTGAACGGTCAACTGCCCGACCAGACCAAGCCCCAGCACCAGCACATGGTCACCGAGGACGGCCTCGCTGTTGCGGAAACCCTGCATGGCAATGGCAGCTACGGTTGCGTAGCAGGCCTGCTCGAACGGCAGACTGCCCGGCATGGGCACAACAAGGTTTTTAGGCACAACATTGAGCTCGGCATGGTTGGCAATGCCAGCACCAGCCATCGCCACGTAGTCGCCCACTTTATAGGTTGTTTCCAGCCCTTCGCCGACGGCCACAACTTCGCCAGCGGCGGAATAGCCCAGCGGCAGAGGCTCCTCTAAGCGGGAGAACACGGCTTGCGCGGTGGAGATAATCCCGTCGCGTGCCACACGGGCCACAACCTGCTTCACCAGGTCAGGGCGCTCGGCAGCCTTACCGGCCAGCGATTTTTGTGCAAAATCCATCAACATACGCTCCGTCCCGGCGGAGATGAGCGATGCGCGCGTTGCAACCAGCACCTCGCCTTTTCCGGGCATGGGAGACGGTACATCCAGCAGTTCCAATTGGCCGTTACGCACGTTTTGCACAACTTGTTTCATGGCGAGCCTCACTTAACTTAAAAAACCGTGGCAACTTTACACCAAAACCACTCTCAAGGCGACAGGAAAGCATGCCCAAAATGCGCAAAACCGCCCTTCCGGCGGCTTTGCTAAATGTTATCGCAGCTTATCCCATCACCCGTTCAAAAGTGCCCCGGGTATCGATAATCTGCTTGCCGGCCAACTGCCCGAGGGTAATGTCCTTAAAGGGCTTATGATCGGTCAGCATGACCAGAATGTTGGCCTGTGCCAGCGTTTCATCCAGTGTGGCCAGTTTGAAGCCGTTCATCGCATCGACATAGGGTTCACAGACGATGATTTCCGCATTCGTTGCGCGTTTAAGCGCATGGGCAATCTCGACCGACGGTGACTCCCGCAGGTCGTCCACATCCGGCTTGTAGGCCATACCCAGCAGGCCAATCACAGGCTTGGTGGCAGATTTGCTGGCGGCTTCCATCACCTTGTCCACGACCCAATGGGGCTTGCCGTCGTTCACCTCACGCGCGGTGCGGATGAGCTTGGCCTCTTCCGGCGCAGCAGCAACAATAAACCACGGGTCCACCGCAATGCAGTGGCCACCGACGCCCGGACCCGGTTGCAGAATATTCACACGGGGGTGGCGGTTGGCTAAGCGGATAAGTTCCCACACGTTGATGCCCAACTTGTCACAAATCAGGGACAGCTCATTGGCAAAGGCGATATTGACATCGCGGAAGGCGTTTTCGGTCAGTTTGGCCATTTCCGCCGTGTCGGATGTTGTCTCCAGCACCTCGCCCTTCACAAAGGTACGGTAAAAATCTGCCGCCGTTTTGGTGGACGCCTCGTCCACCCCGCCGACAACGCGGTCATTTTCCACCAACTCACGCAGGATTTGCCCCGGCAGAACCCGCTCCGGGCAATGGGCAATGTGCAGCTTGCCAACCAGCTCAGGCCGTTTGGCGTAGATAATCTCGGCCACATCCACGCGGGTTGCACCAATGGGCGATGTGGACTCCAAAATCACCAGATTCCCAGCTTCCAGTACCGTGCAGATGCTCTCGGCCGCTTTGCGGACATAGGTCATGTCGGGCTTTTTATCAGCCAGAAACGGCGTAGGCACGGCGAGGATGAAAATATCCGCCTTCTGCGGGCTGGTGAAGGCTTTCAACTTGCCGCTCTCGACAGCTTTATGCACAGCCACGTCCAGATCCGGCTCCACGATGTGGATTTTACCCTGATTGATAATGTCCACCACTTTGGGGTTCACGTCCATCCCCGCAACCTGATAGCCCTTGCTTGCCAGCAAGGTGGCGGTTGGCAGGCCGATGTAACCCATTCCGATAACGCTGACGGTCTTCATGGTGGTGTTTTCTCCAATCTGCATAAAAAACTTGCTGGGGCTATATTGCCTTGCCATGCGCCGTCGTCAAGGGTAAACAGGAGAACAAAGAGGGAGAATCGACCATGCAGGCCTTTGATGAACTGATAGAGATTTGCCGTAAACTGCGCGAGCCAACCAAAGGCTGCCCATGGCATCACGAGCAGACCATCCCCTCCCTCGCGCCTCACACCCTGAGCGAAAGCTATGAGCTCATCGACGCCATCGAGGCAAACGATATGCCCAACTTGAAAGAGGAATTGGGCGATTTACTGTTCCATATTGTGCTGTACGCCCAACATGCGGCGGAGGCTGGCCAGTTTTCCATTGAAGACGTGGTAGCCGAGGTGAACGAAAAAATAAAGCGCCGCAAGCCGTATGTCTTTGATGAAGCAGTTACAGAAGCCCCAACGCTGACCACTCTGCGAGAAAATAAAGTCTGGGATAAAATCAAAAAGGCCGAGAAAGAAGCCAAAGGCGAAAAACGCGAGAGCATTCTCGACGCCACGCCACGCTCCATGCCGGCGCTTGCTGCCGCCCACGACATTCAAAAACGCGCCATCCGAGCCGGTTTCACATGGGATACCATCGAGAACTTTTATAAGAAGATCGACGAAGAACTGGCCGAGGTGAAAGAAGCCATCGCCAGCGGCGATCAAGAGCATATTACCGAAGAGGTTGGCGACATGCTGTTCGTCAGCGCCATCCTCGGCTGGTATGGCAATACAAATCCGGAACTCGCCCTGCGACAGGCCAACGCCAAGTTTGCCCGCCGCTTCAAGTACGTTGAAAAACACATGAAGGCCGAAGGACTGGACATGGACTACAAAAACATGGCCCGCATGGACGAGCTCTGGTTGGACGCTAAAAAGCTTGAGAAAGCCGGTAAATTGGAAGATACCGCCAAATCTGCCTGAGCGATTTGGGAATCCCTGAAAAAGTGCGCTGTTTGGCGCGCTTTTTTATTGCCACATTCTGCCGGATGTATACGTGTATACAAGCTCATGCATTACATGAGGTTTGAGGTATATTTCCTTTGAAATATAATTGATTACAATATGTTCGCCGGTGCATACATCCGTGTTTTGTTCTTTTTGTCCGGCAATCAGCCACATACGGTCACAATCGTCCTTTTCCGGAAGAGCATGACCATTTAGCGCCAACAGGTTTTTATCCCCTGCCAACGTATACACGCAACCGACAGCATCGCAGGGGATTGCAGCATCCGGCGCGATAACAGTTATATGGCGCATCTGCGCCATACGTTTGAGTGTAAAACGGGTATCGTCCGAAGTTGCCTGCGTTGCCAGATAGTATGTGTTCCCTGCCTTGCGTACCAGAACAGTCGCCCCGCGGTCCAGCAACAGGACATCGGGCCGCTCGGAAGCAGCAGGCAACAGGAAAAGGACAACTACCAGCAGAGCGAATGTGACAAAAGACAGCAACTTAAGGCGTGCCATATAGAGTAAACAGCCCGCCCAAGCCAGCAGCAACACCCATAACCCGCCCTGCTGCGGTACGGTGAACACCCAATCCAACGACGCACCTGCATGGGCCAGTTTGCTTAACAGTTGACAGCTTTGGGCATACAGCGCGTCAACACGGGTTATTCCGCCTACAAACTGACCGCCCAGACTGGCAAGGGCCAGCGGCATGACCACAAAACCCATCAGCGGTATGGCCGCCAGATTGGTGATAAAGCCTGCCAGCGACACCGTACCAAAATGTAAGGCTGCCAGAGGCATCGTCGCCAAACCTGCAACGACAGATGTTGCCCATACCCCCTGCATGTAGCCGAGCCTGCGCACCCATGGCACTGTCGAGCGGCGCTCGCTCGGCTGAGCGCGACTCCAGAGTACTAGAGCAAGCGCGGCAATGAAGGACATCTGGAAGGACGGCCCCAAAGCTTCCTCCGGCCACAGCCAAACTGCCGCGATAGCGGCAAGCCCCAGAATATGCAGCGTGCTGCGTATACGGTCCAGCATGACGGCGAGCAGCAGCGCCGCAACCATCATCAGCGC
Organism: Pseudomonadota bacterium; assembly: GCA_016125375.1. Lineage (GTDB taxonomy): Bacteria > Pseudomonadota > Alphaproteobacteria > UBA1280 > RI-95 > RI-95. Next base: position 371,891 of record WGLU01000001.1, read on the forward strand.
GCGCATGGTCGGGATACTCATCCCCGCGAGGATGCTGTAGCCAAAAGTTGCGGCCAAGGCACATACGGCGGCAATTTTGCGGATCGGGTAATGCAGCGTCAGCGCCGGCCATAGCGCCAAAAGGCGTTGCAGACCAAAAAACACCATACCGGCGACCATCCCCACATGCAGGCCAGAAATGGCCATCAGGTGGGCCAGACCACTGGCACGGAAGTCTCCCGCCACGTCATCTTTAACATACCCGCGCACACCGGTTGTCAGGGCTGCCGCGACGCCGTTAAACGCCCCCAGTCTGGCAGCAATACGGCTACGCACCATGGCCAGCCTGTCCAACAGCAACCGTTGCTCGGGCGGTGTGCTGTAAAAGTCCCCAAGGACCATGCCGGAGGCCCCTATTCCGTCCCAAAAGGCGCTGCGGCGGTTATTATAATCGCCGTCAAAGGCGGGCAAGGCAGGCGCGAAGAGCTGCGCCTCCGCACTGACGATATCGCCTATCGCCAGTTTGGCCGCACGGCTGGCATGCACACTGAGGCGGATACGCGGGGGTACAATATCGCCTTGCGCACCGTACCCTTCTGTCCCCTCCAGCGTCAGACGCAGATAGGGTGGATTGGCTTCCATGGCGCTGACGTGACCGGTTACCCAGAGCCGCGTGCCATTGTATCGGGCGTCCAGCAAGGGTGTGGACAGTAGACGGGCATGCAGCGCGCAGACTGTCACGGTTGCCAGTACCATCGCCCCTGCGGCAACCCCGACATAGACCAGCGGCCAGCGGCGCGCAAACACGGCAAAGCCCACTGCTACCATTGACAACGTAGCCGCGACTGCTACATTTGGCTCGGACGGCAGGACAAAATACAGCCACACCCCTGCAAAAGCCGCAAACGCAAGCACGAGTGTGTGCCCTGCGTGGCCGAACAGACGGGTCATGGCATCCAGATGTTTTGTCAAAGCCGTTTAACCGATTAATACAAGTGAGAGCACTCTACCCCATGACAACGGTAAAAACCAGATTCGCCCCCTCGCCCACAGGCATGCTGCATATTGGCGGTGCCCGCACGGCGTTGTTCAATTACCTGTATGCGCGTCATACAGGCGGTGAATATCTGGTCCGTATCGAGGATACCGACGCCGAGCGGAACACGCCCGAGGCGGTGGATGCCATCCGTCAGGGTCTGACATGGCTGGGCCTGATGCCCGACAGTGACTGGGTTTTCCAGTCCAAACGGCTGGATGCCCACAAGGCGGCAGTCGAAAAACTGCTTGCCGCTGGCCATGCCTACAAGTGCTTCTGCACCACAGAAGAGCTGGATGCCCTGCGTGCCGAGGCCGAATCTAAAGGGCAAGCCTTTAAGTACCCGCACATCTGGCGCGACCGTACCGACCACCCGGCCGGTAAACCATTTGTCGTACGTATCAAGCTGCCGCTGGACGGCACCACGAGCTGGGACGACGCCGTGCAAGGACGTATCGACTACCCCAACACCGAGCTGGACGACTTCATTATCGCCCGTTCCGACGGCACGCCCGTTTATAACCTTGCCGTTGTGGTGGACGATATCGACATGGGCGTGACCCACGTGCTGCGCGGGGATGACCACATCAACAATACGCCCAAACAAATTGCTATCTACAAGGCGCTGGGCGCTGCCATCCCCACTTTTGGTCACGTGCCGCTGATTCACGGGCCGGACGGTAAAAAGCTCTCCAAACGTCACGGGTCTGTTTCCACTCTCGCTTACAGGGATATGGGTTACCTGCCGGAGGCGCTGCTCAACTACCTGATGCGTCTGGGCTGGAGCCACGGCGATCAGGAAATCATGTCCATCGACGAGGCCGTGGCCGCTTTTGATATGACCCACATCAACAAGGGTCCGGCCAATTTTGACTTTGCCAAGCTGGACTGGCTGAATGCCCATTACATGAAGGCCGCCGCACCGGAGCGACTGGTGGAACTGATGACGCCGTTCCTGAAGGCACCGCTGACACCGGCTAAACGCGACTTGGTGATTAAAGGCATGCCGGGGCTGGTCCAACGCGCCAAGCGCCTGACCGAACTGGCCGAGGCCGCCCATATCTATCTGGACGAGCCGCCCTTCGCCTTTACCGAACAGGCTGCCACTGCATTGGCAGATGGCGGCAAAGAACGCATCAAGGAGCATGTCATTCCGGCGCTCAACCGCCTGAACGACTGGAGCCACGACGCACTGGACGGTGCCATCAAGCAGGTTGTGACCGACGGCGGGTTCAAGTTCCCGCAGATTGGCATGCCCCTGCGCGCTGCACTGACAGGCACTACACAGGCCCCGGCCGTAACTGAACTGCTGGAAGTTTTGGGCAAAGACGAGAGTTTGCGCCGCCTAAGCAGTCTGTAGACATTTTGTCAGTTAATTCGTCAGCCGCCGTTTTCTCTGCGGGTCATAAACCTTTAGAGAGATACAAAAGCAGCTGAGGGAAGCAAAATGGCAGAAAATCCGACTTTTACCATGGAACTGCGGGGTCATCAGGTTCAATTTGAGCCGAAGGCACGTGTGGAAGAAAATGGAACATTCCGTGAGCCGCGCGATGGTGAAGGTGCAGAGTTTTATATGGTTTCCCAACCGATGCGCTTTAAAGGCGTAGAGCAGGAAATGGTGCTGATTGCAGCACCGGACGGCTCCCAGCTTTTTGTTGCCGACCCGGCAAACGGGCGCGTCCCCGAGGGGACGCCTGACCTGAGCAGCCAACTGAGCGAGGTGGAGAAAGAAGGTCTGCGACGTGGTTCGCAGGAAGTACTGCTGCAAATGGCCTATAATCCCGATCTGGACTTTACCAAACCCGGCGCCAAAGACGAGGTACGCGAGCAACTGCATGCCGCGGCTGTGGCCGGTGCAGAGCCTAACTTTTACGACTTTGCCGACGACCGCGAGGCCAACAGGCTGGCCGCCCGGGAAGCCCAATCCGGCGGACGCGGTTAACCGCTAACGCCCTCCATTGCAACGCCCCGTGAATCGGGGCGTTGACGTATTTGTGCGCTGCGGCGTATAATCCTGACGCAATTAATAAATACAAGGAGCATGTACTTCCATGACTGCTTTGCCTAAAGACAATGCCCAAACCACAGTGTCCCTCTCGCGCATGCAGGGGACAACAGGCCCTGATGTTCTGGACGTACGCGCCCTTTACAAAGACCACGGTGTGTTCACTTTCGACCCGGGTTTCATGTCCACCGCTGCTTGCGAGTCCAAAATCACCTACATCGACGGTGACGCTGGCGTGCTGATGTACCGCGGCTACCCTATCGAGCAACTGGCAGAACATTCCTCCTACCTCGAAACCTGCTACCTGCTGATGTACGGCGAACTGCCGAACAAAGCACAAATGGCAGAGTTTGAAGCCACTGTCCGCAACCACACCATGGTGCATGAGCAGTTGCAATTCTTCTTCCGCGGGTTCCGCCGCGACGCACACCCGATGGCCGTTATGGTCGGCGTTGTGGGCGCCCTGTCTGCCTTCTATCACGACAGCCTGGATATTGAAGACGAGCGCCAGCGCGAAATCGCCGCTTTCCGCCTCATCTCCAAGATGCCGACACTGGCTGCCATGGCTTACAAATACAGCATCGGCCAGCCGTTTGTTTATCCGAAAAACAGCCTGAGCTATGCAGAAAACTTCCTGCATATGATGTTTGCTGTGCCGGCCGAAGAATATAAGCCGAATCCGGTTGTGGCCCGCGCTATGGACCTGATTTTCATCCTGCACGCCGACCACGAGCAGAACGCCTCTACCTCTACCGTGCGTCTGGCTGGCTCTTCCGGTGCAAATCCGTTTGCCTGCATCGCCTCCGGCATCGCATGCCTGTGGGGTCCTGCTCACGGCGGTGCCAACCAAGCCGTGCTGGAAATGCTCGAAGAAATCGGCAATGTGAAGAACATCCCGTCCTTCATCGAGCGCGTGAAAGACAAAACCAGCGGCACCAAGCTCATGGGCTTTGGTCACCGCGTGTACAAAAACTACGACCCACGCGCTAAAATCATGCGCGAAACCTGCCACAAAGTGCTCAAAGAGCTCAACGTCAAGGATCCATACCTGGACGTCGCTATGGAGCTGGAGCGCATCGCGCTGCAGGATCCGTACTTTGTCGAACGTAAGCTGTACCCTAACGTAGACTTCTACTCCGGTATCATCATGCGCGCCATTGGCATTCCCACTAATATGTTCACGGTTATCTTTGCGCTGGCGCGTACCGTGGGCTGGATCAGCCACTGGATGGAAATGATCAGCGACCCGCAACAAAAAATCGGCCGTCCGCGCCAGTTGTACACGGGTGCAACCAAACGCGACTATACGCCGATGGCAAAACGCAAATAAGCGTTACTTGCTTAGGGATGAACGGGGTAGCTTACCCCGTTCATCTTTTTTGTATGCAACCACCTAAAAAATAATGAATACTTAAACGGTTAGTTAACAAATAAAACAAACCGCCTGAACCGATGAACTACCGCCACGCCTTCCATGCAGGGAACTTCTCCGATGTTTTTAAACATGCGGTCATGGCGGTATTGATTGAACACCTCAAGCAAAAAAACAGCCCTTTTTGCTACATGGATACCCACGCCGGCATCGGCCAGTACGACCTGATGGCCATTCAGGCGCAAAAAACGGGCGAATATAAAGACGGCATCGCCCAACTGCTCGATGCGGCAGAAGAAGTACCTGCCCTTAAACCCTATTTGGATGCTGTCCGCAGCCTGAACACGCCGGACACACTACGTTATTACCCCGGTTCACCCAAGCTGGCGCGGATGTTGATGCGCCCGACCGACCGTATGGTCGCCTGCGAGCTGCACCCCGAGGATGCCCAAACCCTCAAGTCCCTCTTTAGAGGCGATCGTCAGGTTGCGATTCACCATGCGGACGGCTACAAGTCCCTCAAGGCCTTCCTGCCTCCGCCAGAGCGGCGCGGCCTTGTGCATATTGATCCCCCCTATGAAGACAGGGAGGAATTTGTCAACCTTACCAGATGGTTAGCCCTTACACATAAACGCTGGCCGACAGGTATGTATCTGGTCTGGTACCCCATCAAGGACCGTCGTCCTATCAAGCGCTTTTACGAAGAGCTGGTCGGCAGCGGCATGAACCGCCAGTTGGTGTGCGAGTTGAACCTGAACCCGGATAATACGCCGGATGCCCTCAACGGCAGCGGGCTGCTGATTATTAACCCGCCGTTTGAAGCCGACAAGAAAATCCGCAGTATTTTGAGCACATTAGAGAAGGTTTTTGATGCCAAAGGCAAAAGCCGCTGCGAGTGGCTGGTCGGCGAGTAACTGTTGTGGATGGGGGCGCATCATAGCTGCGCCAATGCCGCGGATAATCGGCCTTTTTTAGCCAACTGGGTGCCCACCTGCGCGGGCATAACACTTCTCTGGGAGCCCCCGAACCAACACGGGGACGACTCATTACGCTACTGCACCCGCACCTGAATGGCGGGATTGCTCTCCAGCCGCATGACGATTTGGCGGCGGGGGGTGATTTTGCGGCCCAAATCCATGACCACACGGCCGATGGACGGTATGGGCAGCTCCAGCTTGCAGGCGGTGCGTCCGGCCTCCGCCCCTTCGAGCGCGGTTTTGATATGGTCGATGGCGGCAAGGTCGCTGACGGTGATATGCAGGGTTTGCAGCAGGCTGAGCCCCTGCTCCAACGCGCTCACGCTTTCGGCGTTAATCCGCACGTTCTCGCCCTGTAGTTCCATACGTACTTCCATTAACAGCGGCACTTTTTGCTCAATCAGGTCGTAGGCGGCCTGATAGCTTTCCGGGAACAGGGCCACCTCGTACTGGCCGGTGGTGTCGGACAGGGTCAAAAAGCCCATGCGCTTGCCGGATTTGGTCTTGAGCTCGCGCTTGGCCAGCACAATGCCCACCACACGGGCGGAGGTACGGCCATTCTGTGCCATACTTTCCAGCGCGGCGATGCTGTCCAACTGGCCGAGCTTGGCAATATCCTCGGCAAAGGCCTGCAGCGGGTGGGCGGACAGGTAAAAGCCGATGGCCTGCTGTTCCTGCTCCAGCTGTTCAAGCTGGTCCCACGGGGCGCGGTCGGCCAGTGGCGGCAATTCCAGCGCGGGGGCGTCGTCCCCGGCACCGCCGAACAGGCCAATCTGGTCGCTGTTCTTCTCCTCATTCACGCTTTGCATGTAGCCGAGCAGCGTATCAACGCTCGCCATCAGGCGCGCGCGGTTAGGCTCCATACTGTCGAACGCACCGGATTTAATGAGCACCTCTAACTGGCGGCGGTTCATGTGCTTGGGCGTTTGGCGGGCGACAAAATCAAAAATATCGGTGTACGGGCCGTTTGCGGTGCGCTCGGCTTCCAGTGCCTTCATCGCCTCTTCCCCTGCCCCTTTAAGGGCGCACAGGGCGTGGCGGATGGCATCACCTTCCACGCTGAACATGGCTTTGGAGGCATTCACGTCCGGCGGCAGGAGGGTGATGCCGTTGATATCCAAGTCCTGTTTGAACTTGAGCACCTTCTCGGTATTACCGCGGTCGAGGGTCATGGACGCGGCCATGAACTCCAGCGGGAAGTGGGTCTTAAGATACGCCGTCTGGTAGCAGATGTACCCGTACGCCAGCGAGTGGGACTTGTTAAAGCCGTAGCCGGAGAACTTATCAATCAGGTCGAAGATGAAGTTGGCCTGCTCGGCAGGAACCTGATTGTGCTCGGCGGAACCTTGCACAAAAATCTCCCGCTGTTTAGCCATTTCTTCGGGTTTTTTCTTACCCATGGCGCGGCGCATCAGGTCGGCACCACCCAGCGTGTACCCGGCCAGCACCTGGGCAGCCTGCATGACCTGCTCCTGATACAGGATAACGCCGTAGGTCTCTTTCAGGGTTTCTTCCAGTTTTGCGTGCGGATATTCCACCTTCTGGCGGCCGTGACGGCATTCCACAAAGGTATCCACCATGCCGGAGCCGAGAGGACCCGGACGGTAGAGCGCCACCAGCGCGGTGACATCCTCGAATACGTCGGGTTGGAGTTTTTTCAGCAGCTCGCGCATGCCTTGCGATTCTACCTGGAACACCCCGACCGTGTTACCAGCACCGAGGAGCTTGAAGGTAGGTGCGTCATCCAGCGGGATGGTGTCGATATCCAATTCTGTGCCCCGCTCGCGCATGAGGTCGAGGCAGGTTTTGATAACCGTCAGGGTTTTAAGACCCAGAAAGTCGAACTTCACCAGCCCCGCAGCTTCCGCATCGAACATGGAGAACTGTGTGGCCGGAATCTCCGAACGCGGGTCCTTGTACATGGGGCACAGCTCCTGCAGGTCGCGCGGGGCGATAATCACCCCTGCGGCGTGGGTGGAGCAGTGGCGGTATGCGCCTTCGAGCTGCATGGCGGTATCCAGCAGGAAGCGGATATCCTCCTCGGTCTTGTAAACGTCCTGCAGGCGCTCGTCATCTTCCAACGCCTTGTGGATAGGCACATCCGGCGGGCCCTGCGGAATGAAGGCGGCAATTTTACCCACCTGCCCGAACGGCATTTCCAGCACGCGGCCCACGTCACGGATACAGCCCTTGGCCTTGAGCGAACCGAAGGTGATAATCTGCGCCACAGCTGCGTCGCCAAACTTGCGGCGGACATAGTCGATCACCTCGCCGCGGCGATCCTGACAGAAGTCGATATCAAAGTCGGGCAAGCTGACGCGCTCGGGGTTGAGGAAGCGCTCGAAGAACAGGCCGTATTTGAGCGGGTCGAGGCCGGTAATTTCCATTGACCATGCCACTACGGAACCCGCACCGGAGCCCCGCCCGGGCCCGACGGGAATGCCGTTGCCCTGCGCCCATTTACAAAAGTCGGACACGATGAGGAAGTACCCGGGGAAGCCCATCTGGATGATGATGCCCAGCTCGAACTCAAGCCGCTCGTCGTAGGGTTTGCGTGTGGCGGCTTTTTCCTCCGCCGTCATATCTGCTGTAAAAACAAACTTCTCGAGGCGCTTGTCCAGGCCCGCCTTTGCCTGCGCGCGCAGGTCGTCTTCCACCGTCATGCCTTCGGGTGACCAGCGCCACTCCGGCATGTGGTTGATGCCTGTGGGTACCTTGAAGGCGCAGCGTTTGGCAATGGTGACCGTGTTGGCCGTAGCCTCGGGCAAATCGGCGAACAGCGTGCACATCTCGTCCTCGGACTTGAAGTAGTGCTCGGCCGAATAGCGCGGGCGCTTGGGGTCGCTGATGGTGGTACCGGCGCCAATGCACATCAGCACCTCAAAGGCATCGGCGTCCTTCTTTTTCAAAAAGCGGGGTTCGTTGGTGGCGACCAGCGGCAGGTTCAGCGCGTAGGCCATGTCCACCATGTCGGCCTCCACCTCCTGCTCTTCGGGGAGGTTGTGGCGTTGCAGCTCCACGTAAACACGGGTGGGGAATGCGGCCTCCAGCTCTTGCAGGTACGCGCGGGCACCGTCCAGATTACCGCTGCGGCACAGGCGTGCAAGGCGCCCCTCGCGGGCGTTGCCGGTGAGCACAATCAGCCCGTCGGCGTGGGCCTTGAGGACGGACATAGAGATTTGAGGGTCTTCATTCTCCGGGCTTTCCAGAAAGCCGATGGACGACAGTTTGACGATGTTCTTCCAACCCGTTTCATTCTGCACCAGCAGGGTGATGTGGTCGGGTCGGTAGGGGTTACCGCGGTCGTCCTTTTCTTCGCGTGTCAGGCCGATGGTAATGCCGATGATGGGCTGAACCCCCTCGCCCAGCAGGTATTTACCCATTTCCATGGCGCCGAAGAGGTTGTTGGCATCCGCCACCGCAACAGCAGGCATGCCCATTTTGGCTGCCGTCTGGCCGATTTTTTTAATCGAGCCCAAACCTTCGCACAGGCTGAAAATGCTGCGGCAATTGAGGTGGATGAAGCGCGGTGCCGCCATCAGTCTTCCACTCCGCCTTCCCGCATGGTGTAAACAACGTCACACTTTTTGGCCAGCTCGGTATTGTGGGTAACCATCAGAACGCTCAGACCGTCTTTATCGGCCAGTTGGGTGAACAGGTTAAAGACCGCATCGGCGCTGTGGGGGTCAAGGTTGCCTGTCGGCTCATCCGCTAGCAATACGCGCGGTTTGTTCATTAATGCACGGGCAAGCGCCACACGCTGCTGCTCCCCGCCGGAGAGGTGCGCCGGGTGGTGCGCCATACGCTCGGTCAGGCCAACAGCCTCCAGCAGGCCCTCCGCCATGCGCTGGGCATCGCGGGCATTCTTGTTACCGATGAGCGCGGGCATCATCACGTTTTCCAGCGCGGTGAACTCGGCCAGCAGGTGGTGATACTGGTACACAAAGCCAAAGGTCTTGTTGCGCAGGTGCGCCTTTTGCGTATCGCCCAAGGGAGTAACCGACGCGCCGTCCAGCCGGACTTCACCAGCCGTGGGCTTGTCCAGCAGGCCGGCGATTTGCAGCAGCGTGCTCTTGCCGCTACCGCTCTGGCCGACAATGGCCACTTTTTTGCCCGGATGAAGGTCAAGGTTGACGTTCTTCAAGATTTCCAGCGTGCCCGACGGCTGGCGGAATGCCTTGCTGATGCCGACGAGCTGCAAAACGGGTGCTGACGGGGTCTGACTACTCACGACGCAAAGCCTCCACAGGGTCAAGGCGGGCGGCACGCCACGCCGGGAACAGGCTGGCCAGTATACTCAGCCCCAAGCTCATGGCCACAATCAGGCAAGTGTCCGGCCACTCGATTTTAGCAGGCAGACGGCTGAGGAAGTACACCTGATTGGAAAAGACCTCCGCTCCGGTCAGGTGCTGGATAAAGTCCACCAGCGGCTGGATATTCCAGACAATCAACAGGCCGATGACCAAGCCCAGCATGGTGCCAGCAAAGCCGACCGAAAAACCGCTGAGGAAGAACACGCGCACAATATCGCGCCGCGTGGCGCCCATGGTGCGCAAAATGGCAATGTCGCGGGATTTTTCGTTCACCGTCATCATTTGCCCGGTGATGATGTTGAAGGCCGCGACCAGTACAATCAGCGCCAGAATGATGAACATGGTCGTCTTCTCGAGCTGCAAGGCCGAGAAGAACTGCGTATTGGTCTGCCGCCAGTCCTGCATCACGCCGTCTTCGCCGAGGATGTTTTTGACCGGCGTGGACAGCTCGCCGATTTTATCCGGCTCCTTGACCATCACCTCGATGGACGATACGTACGGCGCCACGCGGAAGAACTTCTGCGCCACCTCGATGGGCATATACATCAGGGCGCTGTCGTACTGGTACATGCCGACGTCAAAAATCGCCACTACGGTCAGGCGCATCATGCGGGGGATGAATCCGGCCACGGTCTGGTTGCCCTCGGGCGAGAGCACCGTCAGGCGCGAACCCACCCCGACGCCGAGTTGGTTGGCCATTTCCGCACCAATCACAATCGCGCGGTCGCCCTTGAAGTCGTCCAGCGAACCAGCCTTGATATTGCCAGCGATAATTTTGGTATTGCGCAGGTCCTTAGGTGCATAGCCGCGCACGATGCCGCCCAGCGCCTTGTGCTGGCTGACGACCATCGCCTGCCCGACCACGTACGGCGTGGCGGAAACCACATAGGGCACCTTGAGCAGCTCTTCCTGAGTGAAGACGGCTTTTTCCAGCGTCATTTGCGGGCCGTTGACATTGGCATGCCCTGTTGTGCCTAAAATCCGGTCAATCAGCTCGGCGCGGAAGCCCGCCATCACAGCCATAACAACAATAAGCGCCGCCACGCCCAGCAGAATCCCCGCCAGCGAGAACCCCGTCACCACCGATACAAACCCGCGCCGCGAGCGCAGGTACCTGAGGGCAACTTTGGTGGCAAATGTGGTCATAAGAGGCCTGTAGCTATTAAAAAATCAGAACCGGGAAACGATAGCACAAAAGGCCGCCAAACACAGCAGACAATACACCGGAAAAGCAAAAACACCCGGTGCATGAAGCGCCGGGTGTTTCGTCTGTTTACGGGGTGTTGGTCCCCGTAAAATCCGTATGGCTGAGGTTGCGGGACTGCACATGGTAGATGCCCAGCTTGTGCAGCGACAAGGCCTCGGCCGGGGTGTCCGTATGCTCGCCGATGACGGTGATGTTCCGGCGCGCACAAATGGCCAGTGCCTCGTCCAGCCAGTCAGGCGCCTTGCCGTCCAGCACCTGCCGGATGATGTGGCCGTCGAGCTTGATGAAGTCCAACGGCAGCGCCCGCAGGTGGTGCATGGTGTGGTAGCCTGCGCCAAAGTCGTCCAGCCCGATGGCGATGCCCTTGGCCCGAAGTTTGTCCAGCCAGCGCTTGCGGGCGGGCGTGATTTCGAACGGGGCGGACTCGACGATTTCCAGCACGATGTTGCGCGGCGACAGGCCGGCACCTATCCACTGGTCCAGGAGCGACTCCAGCAGGTAACGGCTGTTGGCGCTCTGGATGGTTTGCGGGCCGATGTTGACACCGATGCGCTTGCCGGAAGCAAGTCCTTCGGCACAGGCCTTATCGACCAGAATCAGCCCCACTTCCTGATGCAGCCCCCAGCTCTGGAGGCGCATCAACGTCTGGAACGTCTTCAGGTCCCTGCCTTGCGCGTCTTGCAGTTTGCACAGGGTTTCGTGGTAGTAGATGGCACCGCTGCGGGTGTCGATCACCTCTTCGGTGCGGATGAAGACGCGGCCATTGGCCAGCGCGTCCACCGCCTCGTGTACGGTGCGATGTTCAGGGGTGAGCAAGTCGGCCTGGTTTTTACGCCCAAAGCCAATGCGCGCGATACGCTTTTTGAGGTCGCGAATATAGTCCATCGAAGGAAAACCTTCTGCTGAAACGCAAAGGAAAGATAAGAGGAATACTGGGTGGGATATAAGTGAAAAGCCCTGCGCGTGCAAGAGGCACGCGCAGGGCTGGGTATTTATTTAAGCAGCAGCCTTAACCGCGCCTTGTGGCAACTCGCCCAGCGGGAGCATGATCTTTTCGCCGGTGCGGCGGTTCTTCCATTCGGCTTTGCCTTCTTTCAGGCCGCGGGGGCCGAAGACGCACTGCCACGGGCAGCCGATCAGGTCGGCGTCGGCAAACTTTTGGCCGCCGGGGGCGTCGCGGTCGTCGTACAGTACGTCCACTCCTTGGGCGGTCAGTTTGGCGTACAGCTCTTCCGATGCCTTCACACATTCCGCGTCGTCGGCGCGCATGTTGACGATGTGCACGGCGTACGGCGCCATTGCAGGCGTCCAGATGATGCCGGTATCGTCGTAATTCTGCTCAATCGCGGCAGCGACGATGCGGGACACACCAATACCGTAGCAGCCCATGACAACGGGTTTTTGCTTGCCTTCGGTGTCGGCCACCATGGCTTTCATGGGGGCGGAATACACGTCTTTGAGCAGGAAGATGTGGCCAACCTCGATGCCTTTGGCCTCTTTCAGGCGGCTGGCGGGTACGCCGCAGGCTGCTGCGTCGTGTTTTTCCACGTTCACGGCGTAGGCACCTTCGGTGTCAAAAATCAGGGTATCTTCGCCGGAACCTGCCAACACATGGAACTCGTGGCTGTAGTTACCGCCAATGGAGCCGGAATCCGCCGTCACCATGCGCCAGTCGAGACCAAGACGATCGAAAATCTTGACGTAGGCGGCGCGCATCTTCTCGTAGCTTTCCATGGCGGCTTTTTCGTCCACGTCGAAGGAATAGCAGTCCTTCATCAGGAACTCGCGACCGCGCATCAGGCCAAAACGGGGGCGCACCTCGTCCCGGAACTTGGTTTGAATCTGATAGACCATCAGCGGCAGTTGCTTATAGCTCTGCACGTTCATGCGGTAGAGGTCTGTCACTACTTCTTCATGCGTGGGGCCGAGGCAGAAGGCACGGTCATGGCGGTCTTTAATCCGCAGCAGTTCGGGGCCGTATTTTTTGGCACGGCCGGTTTCGTCCCACAGTTCCAGAGGTTGCACCATCGGCATCAGGATTTCCTGCGCGCCGGCGGCGTTCATTTCCTCGCGGACGATCGCCTCCACCTTGCGCATCACCTTGAGCCCCAGCGGCAGGTAGTTGTAAATACCGGACGTTACCTGGCGGATCATCCCCGCGCGGAGCATCAAACGGTGCGAAACAACCTGCGCTTCTGCGGGGTTATCGCGAAGGGTGGGAGCAAACAGGTGCGACATGCGCATGGGGGCAGCCTCTTTATCTATCTATTAAAACAGCGGGGTATTCTGGCGCATTCCGCGCGTTTTCTCAACCTCTAAAGCGGGACAAAAAAGGTTGAAAAAACAATTGACAGTCCCACACGCTAACGGCATATTTGCCGCTGTTCTTGATGGCGGCTTAGCTCAGTCGGTTAGAGCGACGGAATCATAATCCGCAGGTCCGGGGTTCGAGTCCCTGAGCCGCCACCATAAAACAAACACGCCCCGCAAGGGGCGTTTTGTTTTTGGAGCTACGGCGATGGACGAGAACCCCGCAGGGGTTCGACCAAAATGCCAGCACGGCATTTTGGCGCTGCCGACCGTCAGGGAGGCACCCGAAGGGACGGCGTGCAGCAGAGCACGCCGGGCAGTCCCCGACAACCAAAAACACCTTTGGTGACGTGTTGGACGGCGTGCAGCAGGCACGCCGGGCAGTCCCTGATTCACCAAAGCGCCCCGCTGGGGCGTTTTTGTTTTTCATGCCTGTTTTCCGCCCCTTTACTGGACTTATCGGTCTTGCGTGCCTAAACTTATTCATAGAAGAAGGAACAACCGGAGTTTGTGATGAAACGGCGTGACATTCTGGCAGGTATGGGCGGTTTAGCCGCAGCTACGGCCTTGAGCGGCACGTCCACCACAAACGCTTGGGCCAAACCACAAACACCTGAGGTTGCTGTTCCGTACACCCTCCATCTGGTGGGCCCCTTGGGCAACGCCCACGTTAGCACAGGATTGCTGGGTTTTGGGACCCAGTCTATTGCCCAGCGCATCAACCTGCAAACCGGCGAGATTACCCAACACCCCTTCCCGACCGATGCCTGTCACTACCCCCTTATTTTGCCGGATGGCCGTTTGTTCGTAACATCGCGCGGCTTTAACCGCGGGGCGTTCGTATCTGCCGATGGGCAGTCCACCAAAACCTTTGATCTGAATAAGTACGAGAACCTTAATTTTGGCGGCCACGCCCTTTATGACAGCGAAAAGAACGTCATTTATGCATCTATGGCGCTTGCGACGGATAATCCGGACAGCTCCGGCTTTATTGGGGTATTTGATGCCGACAAGCAGGAACTGGCACACCTGCAGCCCATGCCCAACAACAATACCCACGAGATTCTGTTCCTGCCCGGTAACGAAGAAATTGCCCTGACCGGTTACGCCGGCCTGTATTCAGAACACGGCAGCAGCCGCAAGCGCGGGTGGCTGGCTTTTCCGGCGGCGCACTCTCAGGTAACGATTGTGGACCGCAGCACCTTGCAGCCCAAACGCCATTATAAAATGGAAGAATACAAGGCAAGTCTTGGCCACATGACTGTGGACAAGGACGGCTATCTGTATCTGGATGCCTTCCAGTCCATTACCGGGCACCCCAAAAATGATGCTGACGTGCAGGAAATCCGTAAAGTTGCAGAGGAGTTCATCGGTGAGCGGACCTGGACACTGCACCCGGACGAAGGCGTGGAACTTGGCCGCGGTATGATGGTGCCGATGCCTGTGCTGCGCATCAACCCGCAGACGGGCGAGGTCAAACCCATCTGGGCAGAGGACAAGGGTTACCACCGCTATCCGCTCTCGTTCACCTATAGCGACAAGCTGGACCGGGTTTTTGTAACGCACATGCTGTCCAACAAACTGTTCATCATCACACCACCCGGCGATACGGTCGAAGTCATGGATGGCTGGGAGGATCTCGGCTTCCACAAAATCTCTGGCGCCCGTGCCGTACCGGGCACGCCATACATCGCCCTGTGCGACTTTAACTATGGTGTTGTGCTGCTGGACGGTGCAACCCGCAAGATCGTCGCCCGATATGGCGTGCCGACCTTCGGGACAGAGCATATGACCATCCGCCCCCTTGTATAAACCGATGCGTTAATTATTTCCGATTTCAAGTCTGGTAAAACGGTTTTGTTTCACTCATATTTGCAAATACGCCTTTGCGTGTTGTTGCTGATATGAAAGGAAACCGGATGGATACCCACGACCCCATGCTGGAAACACTGGCCCTGAACCTGCGCCGTGCCATGGCGGAGGCGGATATGAGCGCGGCCGACCTTGCACGGGACTCGGGCGTGAGCATCGCCAGTTTGAGCCGCATCCTGTCCGGTCAGGTCAATCCAAGTGTGGGCAGCATGGCCAAGATCGCCCGCGTATTGGGCATCAGCCTCGACCAGTTGACGGGACAGCCGACCGTCCAGACCTTCAACGATAAAACCAGCAGCCGTGTGGCTGCCGATATGCGCACCGAAACCGACATCATTGCCTCCTTTGTACTGGAGGACACCCATTACAGCCCCAAAGAAGCTGCACGCCTGCTTGCCAATGCCGCCACAGGGAGCTGGGTCCACAGCTGGACCGAAACACTGGTCGACCACGAGCAGATTCCCCTGCCCCGCCCGGTGCTGGCCATGCAGACAGGGCCGCGCACCATTACAGTGGATGTGGCCTTCCCCCATGAGTTGGTCGAAACAGGCAGCATTGTCAGCCTGATATCCGTTATTTCAGCCGCGGTTACCAGCACAGGTGCCCGCATTGACGACATCCGCATCCCGCCGGTGCTGCTGCGTACCTTTGCCGGACCGTCCGAGGGGTTACAGGGCGTGCGTGATGCCTCCAACAAATATGGCAGGCCTTTGCTTTCCGCTACCATGCGGCCCGTTGTTGGCCTGTCGCCCAAGGTTTACGGCCGGGCGGTTTTTGAGGCACTGGGCGGTGGTATTGATATCACCTGTGACCCCACGTTGCTCCACAGCATCCCCAGTAACGACTGGCGCAGCCGGTTCCGCTATGTGTCTGACGCGCTGGAAATGGCCCGCAGCCAAAGTGGTGAAGGGAAAGTCCATGCCGTTAACATCAGTGCCCACGATGTGGAGGAAATGTTGCGGCGGGCTGAAGAAGCCGCAATCCACAAAATAGGCGCCGTACTCGTTGACAGTGGTGCCATCGGCTGGTCTGCATTGCAGAGTGTCGCCACCTACTGCCACAGCCATGACCTGGTATTGTGCGCCATGGGCGGGCGCGTGCTGAACAATGGCCCGCTGAGTCAACAACTGGTGGCCAAACTGCTGCGTTTTGCCGGGTGCGACGTTGTCAGCGTCGGCAGTCCTCTGCGGGGTAATGCGACAGCTCGCCGGAACATCAAAGGCATTGTGACCGCCCTGCGCGGTGAAAACTATGCCGCCCTGCCCGAAGGGCACGTCATGTACGATCAGCCGACCTGCGGCATCAAGAACGCACTGCCTGCCTGTGGCGGCGGTCACAATGCCTGGCACCTGCCCCAATTGATTGACGCACTGGGTGATGACGTCATCCTCCAGTGCGGAGGCAGCACCATGGGTCACCCGTGGGGCAGCCAATCCGGCGCAACCGCCAACCGCACAGCTGTTGAAGCTCTGATTAAAGCACGTAACGAGGGCAGCAACCTCGCCGTTGACGGTCGCAGCATCCTGCTGGAAGCTGCCGGACACTGCGCCGAGCTGAAAGAAGCCCTGAACTACTGGCGCGAAGGGTCGTTCCTGTTTGGTGTTATTTCCGGTACGGAAGTGGATAACCTCGGCGCGGTTATCATCCGTGACCAGTTGGGGGGCAACAAAGCCAAGCGCCCTGCCAAAGGGGAGGCCGTGCTCAAAGACCTGACCACCGGACGGACCATTAAACGTCACAAGGAACCCCCTGCAACGCCGGAGGAGGATAAATAACCATGAACCCGCGCTTTGAGACGTTCTCGTTCCTGCCACCGCTGAGCATGACTGATGTCCGCAAACAGGCAGACTACATGCTGGACAACGGTTTTGTGCCGGTGATTGAGTTTCTGGAGAATCCAATCGAGAGCGATCAGTACTGGAACCTGTGGCGCATCCCGACCGACGAGGCGATGACATCCGGCTGGATTATCAAGCAGATCGAGCTGTGCGGGCGTTCGCATCCTTATGCGCACATCCGATTGAGCGGTTACGACTGCAAGCGCCGGATGAACGCGCACAGCTTTATCGTTGCGGTACCTCTTGAAGGTGCTTGAGAACTTCCACCTTCTCGTCCGGCGTTAAATCGCCGGGTCGGGTGTTTTCGTAGGTCTTCTGCACATCTGTAGGCAGCCGGCTTTTCAGGAATAAAGCCCGTACGTCGTCCCCCAGTGCGCGCTGGAGATTCTTAGGCGGCATATCGTAAATGACCTTGTCACCGTTACGGATAGCCAGCACCTTGGTTGTGCCATCCACCCCTTCATAAGCCAGCGGAAAGCCCAGCATGTTACCCAGTGCGCGCGGCACGTCGTAATAGGTACAGGGCTGGGTGCTGATGTCCGATGTCGCCAGCAGGCCGGTCGCCAGATTCAATCGGCTGATGTCCGTCATGTTAAAGTTCAATGCCTTGGCCAATTCGGCGCTGGTAAACAGCTGGCCACAGGGTTTGCGGTTGACCAGCAGACGCCAGTTGACCGTTTTGTAGCCGTTCAGAATGGGGCCCTCGCCTATTTTCTCCACCCGAACTTCCGGCGCATGGGCATCCAGCAATGGCGATACACGGACAAATCCTGTCACATCCGGTATGGCCGCAAACAGGACACCTTTTTTGCTATAGGTCAGTTCAGCCCCCGTGGGCGCATCGATGGTGCGGGCATTGCCATAGATATCCAGCGCCAACGTCATCGACGCGTCATTTTGGGCAAAATCGACCATCACCTGTGCGTGAGCGGGCAGCGAGAAGGCTAAAAAACAGGCGCCTAAACGGCATATGGTAAAAAAAGACTGCATACGCACATGGTAACGGATTGAAATTTTTGTGTCGAGTTGCTACTTTCACCCCAATCCGGTTTCCAAAGGGATGGGGACCGTAGTTCAAGAGTGGCATTTTATTGAAAGTCGCAACCTATGAAAATGAACGTCAACGACATTCGTGTCGGTAACGTGCTGGAGCACGAAGGCCGCCTTTGGCGTGTGGCCAAAACCATGCATACGCAGCCCGGTAAGGGCGGCGCCTTTATGCAGGTAGAGATGAAAGACATTGTCAGCGGGACCAAAACAAACATCCGATACCGCACCGCCGAGACTGTCGAACGCGCAATTCTGGAGCCCAAGAACATGCAGTTCCTGTACGCGGATGGCGAACAGCTGAACTTTATGGATATGGACAGCTACGAACAGGTGACGATTGGTGCCGACGTTGTGGGCGAACAGCACGTCTGGCTGACCGAGAACATGGACGTTGTTATCGAGTTCTACGATGGCAAGCCGCTGGGCGTTGCCCTGCCTGAAACCGTGATTATGGAAGTTGTGGAAGCTGACGCCGTTGTTAAAGGCCAGACCCAGTCCTCTTCTTTCAAGCCGAGTAAAGTAAGCAACGGCGAGACCGTACTGGTACCGCAATTTGTTTCCGCCGGCGAGTCCATCGTCATCAATACATATGACGGCACCTATGTAGAAAGGGCCAAGTAGTCTGATGTCCCGCAATATCAGCCCGCGTATGAACAAGGTGGATGCCGTGTGCCGTAAAATGGCCGCGGCCATCCGCCGTGAGTTCGGCGAGATTGAACGCCAGCAGGTAAAACCTGAAAAGTTTACCGCCGTCGTTGAAAAGACCGCCCTGAAAACAGCCCAGATGATTCTGGACGAGTTGAACACCGCCTATCCCGAGGACACCATCAGTATTGACGGCCTGCCCGAGGTTAAAGGAAATGGCGCCGGTTACAGCTGGGTCATCCAGCCGCTGGGCGCACGCGGTAACTTCAGCCACGGGCTGGGGGACATTTACAGTATTTTTGTGTGCCAGAAGGACGGCGAGACACAGGAAGCCGCCCTCTATCACCCGCTGACGGACGAGCTGGTTATCGCCCAGCGCGGCGGCGGTGCATACAGCAGCGCCATCCGCCTGCGCGTTACCGGGCGTATTGACCTGCCGACATCACTCCTGTGCATGGCACCGGATGTTGGCGCCGAGGAAACCCAGAAGATTCTGGCCCCGACGGTCGCCGAAGCGCTGGAAAGCGGCATCAACTGCCGTATCTCCAACGCCCCGGCGCTGGACCTGATTCACGTTGCTGCCGGCCGTTGTGACGGTTTTGGCGGTACCGGAATGCATGCCGCCGAAGTGTTGTTCGGTGACCTCCTCATCCGCGAAGCGGGTGGCGTGGCAACCGACCTCAAAGGCCGCGAACTGAACGCCGCATCAACCACCCTCGCCGCTGCAAACAGCAAGCTGCACGGCCAGATGTTGAAGATGATGGCAAAGGCACGCCACAAATGATTTGCCAGCGCAATTGAGTTTGCGTAAGGTGTTGTGGTTTCTAACAGACGATGGCAATTAAAGGGGACTCTGATGAGCGAAATTATCCGCGCATCCCGTCACGTAGCCGTGCAAACATGGCTGGTGCGTTCCGCACTGATGGTACTGGCTGTGGCCGCCGCAACCATGATGGCGCCTGCAATCCAATCCTTTGCCGGTGTGGCCGATAGTTCGGTCCCTGTTCTGACGTTGAGCTCCCTCAAGTAAGCGTTTCAAGCGCCATACTTAAGTCTTTACGTCTATGCAGCAGGGCCAACAAGAACCGCTAAAGCGGCACACAATCCTCCGGGGCTTTATAAGCGCCGCGCTTTTTTGTGTGGTCATGCTGTGCGCAGCCCTGTTTCCTGTTACTGATGCCCCTGCCCAGGACGGTCCCTCCGACTCTATTACACTGGACTTTGAGGATGTGGATATCCGCAGCCTCATTCGCTACATGGCCGAGGCAACGGGTCGTAATTTCATTGTCGACAATCAACTGAGCGGCAAGGTGACCATCGTCAACCCGACGCCCCTTTCCACCGCTGAAGCCTTTGAGATTTTCGAGAGCCTGCTGAACGGTGCCGGGTACGCAATTGTCCCCTCCGGCAGCGTTGACCGGATTGTGCCTCTGTCCGAGGTCTCTAAGGAGCCGGTAGAGGTACTTTCTTCCGGCGAGCGGACAAACCGCCCCGCCGCCTTTGTTACTAAAAACATCAAGCTGAAATTCGTACACGTAAACTCCGTCGTGCCGATTATCCGCCCGCTGCTTTCCAAAACAGCAACACTGGGCGCGTTTGTACCGGGCAACATGCTGATTGTGACCGAAACATTCGGTAATATTGAGCGGATAGAAAATGTACTCCGTCAGCTGGATACCGCCAGCGGTGCAGGCGCCATCAAGCTGATTCCGCTCCAGTATGCAGATGCCACGCAGGTTGCAGCCATCCTTGAGCGTATTTACGACGAAGAAGCACGCACAAATACGACCGACAGTAACAGCGCCGCCTCGCGCAAGGTACAAATCATCCCCGAAGCCGCTACAAACACCCTGATTGTGGTCGCTGATGCAGCTGAAATGCGCCAGATTGAAAAGCTGGTCGATAATCTGGATGTGGACGGCAATGACAAGGTCAAATCCCTCGAAATCGTCTATCTGAAAAATGCGGACGCCCCTGATTTGGCCGACGTTATTAACAAGATGCTCGAGAAGACCGAAGACGAGAAAGACAAAACCAATACAGATGCCAACGGCGAGAGCAAAACACAGACCGCTCTTAAAATCCTGAGCACCTTCAAGGGCCCTGTATCCGTTGTCGCGGACAAGAGCACCAACGCACTGCTGTTGTCGGCCGAGCCAGAAGACATGATTGTGCTGAAAGATGTGATCAACAAGCTGGATATCCGCCGTCTGCAGGTTTATGTGGAAGCGCTGGTGATGGAGGTTTCCTCCCAGATTGCCGACCAGTTCGGGGTTGAATGGCGTACCGCTTCCAACTTTGGCAGCAACTCCGGCATCGTGCCGTTTGGCGGTTCGACCTTTGGTAACGGCATTAACGCCTTGTCCACCAACCCGCTTAACCTGCCGACAGGTTTTTCGTTCGGTCTGGCAGGCTCCAACATTACCTTCCGCGGTCAGGAATTCGCCAACATCGGTATGCTGGTCCGTGCGCTTAAATCCGACACCAACATCAACATCCTGTCCACACCGCAACTGCTGACGCTGGATAATCAGGAAGCTGAAATCATCGTTGGTGACAACGTACCATTTGTAACAGGCACCTTCTCCAACGATGCCGGTGGTGAGAACCCATTCCAGACCATCGAACGTAAAGACATTGGTCTGACTCTGCGGATGACGCCGCAGATTTCCGAAAACGGTTTCATCCGTATGGATATTTATCAGGAATTCTCGTCCGTGGCGGAAAACCGCG
Source organism: Pseudomonadota bacterium (assembly GCA_016125375.1). GTDB lineage: Bacteria > Pseudomonadota > Alphaproteobacteria > UBA1280 > RI-95 > RI-95. Next base: position 393,228 of record WGLU01000001.1, read on the forward strand.
GCGAAGCTGCCGACCTTGTCACCCGTAAGCGTTCCATCAAAACCGCTGTGGTTGTGCCCGACCAGCAGATGATTGTTCTGGGCGGCCTTATCCGTGACGATGTGAACGAAACCAACCAGCAGATCCCCTGTCTGGCGGGTATCTTTGGTGCCGGCGAGCTGTTCAAAAACACCAGTGTCACCAATCAGAAGACCAACCTGATGGTGTTCATCAAACCCCATATCATCAACACTTATGGGGATATCGAAGCGATTACGCACAGCAAGTACACCCAGATCCGCGAATACCAGAAAGCCAAACGCCGCCCCGGCAGCGTGATGGTGGAGCGCATTACGCCCCAAGAGGCCGAAATCGTGCCCGACTATCTGCGCGACGGCAAGCGCGACTCCTACGTCAGCGGCCGTGCCCGCAACGGTATTGCGCCTGTGCAAACGACAATCCAGCAGCCGGAAGCGACTCCGGTACAAACCGCGCCGACAGCTGATCCTATCGAGCTGAAAAAGCCAGCGGCTATTGCCACACCGGAAGAGGAGGAAGCACCGCGCGCTGCCCCTTTAGCCGTTCCACAACCGGGCCAGAAGGCCTCGGTGACGCCCTCTGAGCCGATAGCTCTCAAACGCCCGGCGGCTACTGTTCGTCAGCCTGCTGTTGACATTGAGCCGGAAGAAGAACCCGTTGCCCCTGCTCCGGCACCGCAGACAGAACTGACACCGGTTACCGACAGCCCGATGGCGCTTGCACGCCCTGCCGCCAAGCCAGCACCTGTAGAAGAAAAAGAGCCTGTCGCTCCGGTTCCAACACCGCAACCTGTTGAAGAACCTGCAAGCCCGCTTACTCTGACGCGCCCTGCGGCTAAACTGGAGCCTGTTGCGCCCGTACCGCAGCCCAAGGCACCGTCGGACCCGATTGCGCTCAAACCTGTAGCTGCACCCAAACCCGCGCCCGTTGTCGTGCCGGAAGTTGTGGAAGATGTGCCCGCACCTGTTGTAGCAGCATCTCAAGACACCTCGCCAGCGCCGAGCAATCCGCTTGATTCGGTTGCGCTCAAGCGCCCGCCAGAGGATACCTCGATTCACCTGCAGGACCCGTCTGCCCCGACGGAGCCCCTGCCTGCGCTTGACCTGGAAAAACCGGCCAAGCCTATGCCGAACAGCCTGAAAGAACCCATCGTCCCCATGACGCTGGCACCTAAGACAGCTGAAACGGCTCCCCCTGCCAAACCATTGAGCCTGTCCAAACCGGTTGCGCCAAAACCGCTGGCATTGAAATCGCCTAAAAAGCCTGAGCCGGTGATTACGGAAGAAGCCAATGAAGAGGCCCCGACCCGTCTGGCTGCTGTTGCAACCCCCGATACCCATACGGATGAGGGTGAACTGGCGCCAACAGGTACCCTGCCCCAGCCCGAATGGTCACCGGATGACCTGAGCTTCCCGCTGCCTGTCGCCTATGTTGGCTTTGACGGGGACAGCATCCTGATGAACAGCTACTACCGCGGTACGCTGGACAGCGTTGCCAGCCAGTTGCAAGGTAAACCGCGCCTGATGCTGGAAGTACGCGGCTACGCCCCCTACGATAAAGGTGCCGAAGGCCGCAAGCGCGCCCTCGCCCGTGCAGTTGCTGTGCGTAACTACCTGATTGCCGCAGGCCTGCCCGGCGGCCAGATCGAAACCTATGCCTCGCTCAGTGACGATGCCGATATGCTGAAGGCTAACCGGGTTGATGTGCTGAGGGCCCGCTGATGGCTGCACATTCCTACGCACATTACCTTTCCAAAGAGCTTCAAAAGCCCGAAATCGAGCGTTTTGCCGGACTGGACTTTGCCGGCGTCAACCTGCGCCTGCGCGAGCGTAAGATGTTTGATGACAGTGTGCGCCGTCTTGCAGCCGACTGGCTGGGCCTGCCCCTTGGTAAGGCACCGGATGGTGCCGTGGAAGATGCCCTCATCGAGCCCCTGAATATGGGCCTGGCCAAAACAGCACTATTTATGCCCCTGTCCAGCTCCGGCGATGTGATTACGGCGGCGATTGCCTCCCCCGAGCGGGGGCTGCCCGTTGCCGATGACTATGCCCGTATGGTTGGTAAACGCCTGCGGTTGGTCTATCTGGATGAGGAGACCCTCATCGGGGTCATCCATAAGACTTGGGAAGCCCGTAACACCCGCGCCGAAGATGTGGTTGGCGATATGGAAAGTGATGGCGGCGAAGATGCCCTGTCCCGCATGGCAGCAACGGAAGATCTGCTGGATGCCAACGACGACGCGCCCATCATCCGCCTGATTAACTCCATCATGGCGCAGGCTGTGAAGGAACGCGCGTCCGATATTCACATCGAACCGTTCGAGAAGCAGCTCAACGTCCGTTTTCGCGTGGATGGTGTCATGCACACCGTCATTACTCCCAGTATGAAGCTGCACCCGGCTGTCACAGCACGCCTGAAGGTCATGGCGGGCATGGATATTGCCGAGAAGCGTATGCCGCAGGACGGCCGTTTTAAAATACGCATGGGCGGGCATGAAGTAGACGTGCGTGCCAGCGTGTTGCCCACAGCCCATGGCGAGCGCGTGGTGCTACGTTTGCTCCAGCAGCAAAGCGGTATCCTGACGTTGAATGAAATCGGTATGCGCCCGGAGCAGGTCACCCAGATGAAGAACTGGCTCCAGCACAAGGACGGCATTCTGCTGGTCAGCGGCCCAACCGGTGCCGGTAAAACCAGTACGTTGTATGCGGCGATTACAGCCATCAACACCCCGCAAATCAACATCATGACAATTGAAGACCCGATTGAATATCAGGTCGAGGGCATCAACCAGATGCAGGTGAATGCCAAAATAAACCTCACCTTTGCCGAAGGGCTGCGCAACATCCTGCGCCAAAACCCGAACGTGATTATTGTGGGGGAAACACGTGACCTTGAGACGGCGCAGATATCCGTCCAGTCGTCGCTGACAGGCCACCTGGTGCTGAGCACCATCCACACCAACGACTCTCCCAGCACGGTCACCCGTCTGGTGGATATGGGCATTGAGCCGTTTCTGGTGGGCTCCACCCTGCGCGGGGTTATTGCCCAGCGCCTGCTGCGTACCCTGTATGCGCCGAGCAGAAAACCGCGGGAACTGGACGCCGAAACCAAGGCCATGTTCCAGAAACACCTGCCCAAGAAATATCTGCCAAAAGAAATTACCCTCTTTGATGCAGGCCCTTGTGATGCCTCCCCCACAGGGTATACAGGCCGTAAGGGTATCTACGAAATGCTGTCCGTCACGCCTGCCCTGCGCCGGCAGATACATGACAAAGCCAACGACAGTGTTCTGCGCGCGACCGCCCAGAAAGACGGCATGCTCACCCTGTTCCAGGAAGGCCTGCTGATGGCGGCCCGAGGAGAAACCACGCTGGAAGAAGTCTTCCGTGTGACGATGATGGACCAGATTGACGCATGAGCGTGTTCAGCTATGCAGGCCTGACTGCAGACGGCCAGAAGACAGCGGGCGAGATTGACGCCGAGAGTTTGCGCTCTGCCAAAAACCAGCTTAAAAACCAAGGCGTCTTCATCACCACCATTCACGCCAAAGGGGTCGGATTCAACCTTGGAGCCTTGCGTGGCCGCTCCCTGAGCGACCTGATGCAGCTGGAAGTTGGTCCTGCCCGTGTGGCCACCAAGGACCTTGTCAGCTTCACCCGCCAGTTTGCAACGCTGATTGTTGCCGGCATCACCGTTGTCAGTGCGCTGGACGCTGTGGCTGAGCAGACTGAAAGCCCTGCCCTCAAGCGCATTCTGCAAAACATCCGCAAGAGTGTGAACGAAGGCAGCAGCATGGCCGAGGCGCTGAAAAACCATCCCCGCGTTTTCGAACCGCTTTACATCAACATGGTTGTTGCCGCAGAGGCAACGGGGCGACTGGGCCCTGTCATGTCGGAGCTCGCAGGCCTGCTGGAAGAACGTCAGCGCATGGGGCGCCAGCTGCGTGCATCCATGACCTATCCGGTCTTCATGCTGGTGGTTGGTCTTGGGCTGGTGGCTTACCTGCTCCGGTCGGTTGTACCGCAAATCACCGGCCTGTATCTGGACATGGGCCAAAAACTGCCCCGACCGACCGAAATCCTGCTTATGCTGAGCGATTTCATAAAAGTATACGGGGTCATTGTCCTGCTCCTGCTGGCCGCACTGGTCGTCGGTCTTAAGGTGCTCATCGAACGTAATAGCCACGCCCGCATGATTAAAGACCGGGTGCTCATGCACCTGCCAGTCATCGGTCTGTTTGTTCGCAAGGCGGCTGTTGCGCGTTTTGCAGGTACACTTTCCGCTCTCGTCAGTGCGCGTGTACCCATTTTGCAGGCCATCCGCATCAGCCGTGAAGTGGTGGGCCTGATGCCCTACCATGAAGCACTGGCTGTTGTGGGGACCGAAGTCGCCGAGGGCCAACCCCTTGGCCCATCCCTCAAAAAGTGTGGCCTGTTCCCGGCGCTGCTGGTCAACATGGTCACCATCGGTGAAAAATCCGGCCATCTGGAAGACATGCTGGCCCGCGTGAGCGAGGCCCTGTCGGACGAGCTCAAGGCTGCGCTCGCAGGCCTGAGCGGTCTTGTTCAACCCGTACTTTTGTTGTTTATGGGCGGGCTGATTGCCTTTATCATGTTCGCCGTTCTGCTACCCATTTTTGAACTGAATACGTTTGCCGGAGGTTAAGATATGCACACTCAACAATCACCCAAAAACGCGGGTTTTACCCTGATGGAACTGCTGGTCGTGGTGGTTATTCTGGGTGTTCTGGCCACATTCGTCGCACCGAAGTTTTTCAGCCAGCCGGAAAAAGCACGCCGTACAACAGCCGAATTGCAGGTGAAGAAGATTGCCGAAGCGCTGGAAATGTACAAACTCGACAACCGCAAATACCCCACCACCGACCAGGGTTTGAAAGCACTGGTGGAAAAACCCACATCCGGCCCTGAGGCGGAAAACTGGCAGAAAGGCGGCTATATGCCCAACATGCCAAAAGACCCATGGGGGAACGACTACGTGTACCTGCAACCGGGTGTGCACGGCGACTTTGACATTATCTCCTACGGCGCAGACGGCAAAAAAGGCGGCACGGACGAAAATGCCGACGTTACCAGCTGGAAAAAATAAAAGCAGCAGAGGCTTTACCCTGCTGGAGTTGCTGGTTGTCATCAGCATTATCGGTATTGTCGGGACGTTGGCCTATCCGCTCGTCCGGCCCAGCAAATATGACGGACGTATCGCTGTGCAGGAACTGCTCAAGAATATAGAGGACCTGCGCGACCTCTCTGCAAGCCGTGGTGAGCCCCTGCTGCTCCAGCAAGAGGTTCGTGCCAAGAACTGGCAGGTCTGGCCGCTCCCCCGCACAAGTGTGAGCAAGGCGCTTTCCGATACGGTGGTCCCCCTGCCCGAAAGAATGGAAATTAAAGAATTCATCAGCCCGCTTGGCCGACAGGACGAGATCAATTTCACCGTTTACCCGGACCTGACAACGGACGCGTATGTTTTTGTGTTGCGCGAACCGGATGATAAAAAGATCTGGCGGATTACCTTCAACGGAACCGTACAGCGAGGCACGGTCACAGAGCAGGACGAGGATGCGCAATAACAACGCCTTTACACTGTTGGAAATGCTGGTTGCACTGGCTGTGGCCAGTGTGCTGATGTTGGGTATTTTCGGCATGGCCGGCCGCATGGGGCAATCCGTTGAGAAAAATAACGCCATCCTGCAACAGGACATGTCCATCTTCACTGCCATTGCCCAGTTTGAGAAAGACCTTATGGGTTACAACGGCAATATGCTTTCCGCCAACCCGTTCACCCTTCAGTTCAAGACCCTCAAAGGCCTGTATGCGGGGCAGGCAGGTAGCGGGCAGGCCCAAATCATCTACCAGATTGAACCAACGACGGATGGCAAAGCGCGTCTCCTGCGGCGGGAAATGGATCCGGTCTTTACCAGCCAGACCCTCAGCAGCACCGTGCTTGAGGCCGATGCAATGTCTTTTACCCTACGCAACGAAAATGGGCGGGAAAAGAGCCCCTGGGATAATCCTTCCGCCGCTCCCGCAGCTGTTTCCCTGATGATTGATACAGGAGGAGGCCGCATATGGACGCGCACCGTGCCCATTCTCGTCCGCACCCCTTGACAGGCGGCAACAGCGGTGCCGTCCTGATTGCCGTTGTCGGCATCACGGCGGTAATTGCCGCTCTGCTGGTACTGCTGCTGGATAGTCAGCGACTCGCCGTCCGGCGCATCAACAGCTTGTTCACGACAACAGATATGCGCTATATGGCGCTCTCCGGCATGGTCAGCAGCATCAATATCCTCAGCCGGGACAAGAACAACGCCGACGGCATTGGCGATATCTGGTACGCCTACCGCGAAAAGCAGACTTACCCCCTGATGAATGGCAGTATAGAGATGGCGTTGGATGACGCCACCGCGCGGCCAAACATCAACATGGTTGTCGGCCTGAGCACCAATCCCACCGAGTACCAGCACGCATTGCGACGTTACCTGAATAGCAAGCGCATGCCGGAAAACCTGGTCGACAGTGCCGTTGACTGGCTGGATACGGATGACATTTCCAACGGTGCCGGTGCGGAGAACAGTTATTACCAGTCTCTTATGCCCCCTTACCGGACACCCGGAGCGCTGATGCAAAGCCCGTCTGAAATGCTGCTCCTTCGCGGTGCGCCGGTCGAACCGGACGCGCAACAGGCTCTGCTGGATGCCCTGACAGTCATCCCCACACATAGCAGCGTGAACATCAATACCGTGGACGAGAATTTTCTCCGCGCACTGGCGCCGGAAGGGCAAATTGCACAGGTCATCCGGCAACGGCGAAAAAGCCCCTATACCAGTGCAGGTGCGGCCTCTGTAGAGTTAGGTATGCCCTTGCCAAAAACAGTGGAATTTAGTGCATTTTCACCGTTCTTTGAACATACCTCACGTGTTATGCTGGAAGGCCGTCAAATGGGGCTTTCCGTCCTGATTGACAGGCAGGATGGCAGCCCGCAACCAAGGAGGATGGTATGGCACTAACCGTAGCTGGTCTCGAGCATAATTTGCTTTGCCGCCTCACCCTTGGTGAAGACGGTAGCCTGCGCCATGCCCAGCAGACACTCCCCCAGCCGCAAAAGCGGACGACCACAACAGGTATCGTGATGGCACTGCCTGTGGATGACCTCATTCGCCGTCAGCTGCCCAAACCCTTTCAACGCCGCCGCCAGTTGTGGCGCATCGCCCCTGCCATGACCGAAGACACACTGCTGGAAGGCGAAGCCAGCAAGGCGCGGGTCATCCACGTCAATACCGAGGGATTGTCTCCCTCCCTCTTCACCGCATTCGCTGTGGATACGGCCACTGCGCAGAAGCGCGCAGAAGAACTGGGCAACTACATGAGCCGCGTCCGACAAACCGTGCCCGTGCCGTTTGGTTTGAGCTATTACGCTCCGGCCGGCAAGGCTGTGATTATCATCTGCGCCCGCAGCCATGATGTGCTGGCTGTGCTGATTGGTGCGGATGGCGGTTTGATTGATTTTCGCACCACGCCGACCGACAAATGGCGGCATGAGTGCGCATTGTGCCTGCGCACATGGGCACCGCACTGCACCGACGAGAATGCGGTTTATACGATCGGGGATGTATCTTTCCCTTCCAAACTGGATGTTAAGGCCCAGCCCGTTACACTGCCAGACACCATTACGCCGGATCTGGCGCCCCTGTACGGCATTGCCAAACGCTACCACGCACAGGACCGCCAGATGCCCAACCTGTATGTGGCCGACCGCGCCCTGATCCAGCAACGACACGCCGTAGCAGACCGGCTGTTCCGTGTGGCTGTTGTTCTGCTGCTGGCAAGTGCGGCAATCGGCGGGATTTTGATGTACCGCAAACACATGGCGGCTGAACAAACAGCTGCCTATGCAAGTGCCATCAGCAATGTTTTTGCAGACGTGATGCCCAACGTGCCGGAGGTCGACCCGCTGGTACAGGTGAGCAAGCGCCTGAGCCAGCTGCGCCTGTTCATGGGGCAGGACAACGGCGCCGCACACGGGCAGAGCATTCTGGATACATTGGCCACCATCGACAAGGAGGCCCGCGCAGCCGATATGAACCTGCGTGTGGAGCGGATGGAAATTACCATGGGTAAAATCATCCTGCAGGGGACGCTTTCCTCCTTCGCGGATGTGGATGATTTGCAAAACCGCCTGAGCAAAGCCCTCAATCGAACTTTTGAGCTCAAGAATGCCCAAAACAAAGACGGGGTTGTGCAGTTCCAGCTGGAGGCCGGTGCATGAGAATCTACACCGCTGGAATGGAAAGAATGCTGACTGTTATCCAGAGCAAGCCCGTCCGCATGACACTGGTGCTGGCACTGCTGGCTTTTGTCTGGCTGGGCGGCATTCTGCCCCTGAATCACCGTATCAGCACCTTGCAAGATGAGGCAGGCCAGCAGTCTGCCGACCTGTACGACATCCGCCGCATGGGTGGCGAGATTAAACAGCTGGAACAGTCCTTAAGTGACGAGCAGCGCAAAGGCAGTTTTGGCGCACCGCTGCAACAGCTTGAACGGTTGGCACAAACGCACCGCCTGTCGAGCCGGATGAGCCGTGTCACCCCCGTGCGTGTCAGTGATGGTGAAAGCTCCCGCAATGGTCTGGATGTCGTTTTTGACGACGTATCACTGGCGGCCTTTACCCCGTTCCTGCACGCATTGACCTACCAGAGCCTCTTGCGGGTGGAAAACCTGACCATGCGCAGCGGCACACAACAAGGTACAATGGTCATCCAGCTCAGACTTAGCGGAGACGGCGCATGAAAATCGGCAGCATCACTTTCAAACGTCCTTCCTTGCGCCAGATGGTACCGTGGTTCTTTCTGTTCCTTGCCGGATTCTGCGTTTTTGCCCTCCTGAGCATCCCGACCGAGCGGATTATCGCCCGTCTGCTGGCCCGCCCCGGCGTACCGGTAGAAGTGGCAACCGTGGTCCGCGACGAGGATGGGTATGTACTGTTGAAAGGCGTACGCCTGAAAAAGCTGCCATTTGTGGAGATACCGACAGTTGGTTTTAACTTCCACCCCTCCGCTCTATTGACGGGCAAACTGGCAGGCGATGTAAAAATTGAAGTGGCGGGCGGTAAGGTTTACGGTCCGGTCAGCTATAGCTTTATGACGGGTGCGGCAGCGCAAAGCCTGCAAATCGAGGGGTTGAGTCTTGCAAGCCTGCCTCTGCCGGATAACCTCATGTTATGGCATTATGCCGACCGCATTGGCGGTACGGTGGATGGTTGGATAAAAAGCACCAGCATTGGCAACAAACTTACGGATCTGAGCGTGGAGGGTCTGCTCGCCGCGTCGCCACTCACCGCAACCTTGCCCGGCTTTAAAGACGGTCTGAAACTGGACGATGTACGCACGGCAGTGCACCTGACCGCAGGCGTGCTGCAAGTCGATGTAAACGCAGGCGATGCCTTGCGTCTGGGCACCAAGGTTTATCTGGACATAGCCAACATCAATAATAGCCGTATCGAGGGCGCAGGATCACTGGGCCTTGCCATGCTGCCCGAAGCATGGCGCCAACCATTCAGTTTTAGTGGTACACTGAAACAACCCCAACTGGACTGACCTAAGAACCAATAGAAGAATAAGATCATGAACAGCCTCTCAACCCGTATTTTTGTGACGGCGATTATCGGCCTTGGTTTAACCTGGCTTGTCTGGGATGCCCTCGGTACCCCTTTACGTCCGGGCGACGGCATTGTTATGGTCACGTTCGTCGTCTGCCTGTGCTGGAACCTGTTCCTTGCCGGCACCATGGAGCGCCAACTGTACTGGCTGAGTAAAGGCCATGCACGTCAGCGCGCCACAGAAGTGCTGGTACCGCCAAAAGGGCTCCGTCAGCTCAGCAATATTCTGAACGCCAAGACAATGACTGAGGAAGAGGCCCGCGGTGCGCTCATCCGGCTGGATACCTACATCAAGCACTATCTGCTCACCGCCGCACGCCTGACACCGTCGCTGGTGATTCTGGCGGGTCTGTCCTGCTCGCTCACGGCGCTGGTCGGAACCCATGTGAGCCTGACCAAGGGCGAAGCACTGCCGCAAATTTCCACCGAATGGCTGATGGCCGGACTTTTATCCTATGGCGTTATGGGGCTGATTCTGGGTGCAAGCCTGTGGGCCGGTACCACCCAGCTGCGCAGCATTGCCGAAAACACACTCAAAAAGGCCGGCCAGCTCATCCAGCAAACGGGCGCTCTGCCACAGGCACCTGCCGTCCGCCGCTATCCCACCCCTGCCCTTGTCTGGATTGGAGCATTGTTCCCGTTGGCTCTTATTCCGGTGGCAGGTATTCAGAGCTACAACCTGTACACGCTGATTGTGGAGAAGGGCAAAGTCGTCTCTCTGTCCGAGACCAAGACCAACCTCCAGCAGAACGTTGAGGAGCTCAAAACCAAACTGGATGAAAATACCAAAGACAGCGACCAACTGGCTGCGGACCTGCGCGCGGAAAAAGCAACCATTCAAAAGCTTGAAGCGGAACTGGCCAAGCAAAAGAAAGCCTTTACCTCACTGAGTGCCGACAAAAAGAAAACCGATGCCGCACTCAAGACATCGGAAGATAAAGTCGCCGATATGGGCAAAAAGATTGACGCGACCGAGAAGGAATTGAAAAAGGCCCAGAGCGATGCCGCTGATACAGCTAAAAAACTGGCTGCTGTTCAAAAAGAAAAGGACAAGCTTGCAGCAGACTTGAAGGAAACAGAGAGCACGCTGGCAAAAACCAAATCCGCCGCTGCCACCCACGAAGCTGAGCTGGAGCAGAAAATCACCAATCTTGAAGACGATACCGACCGTCTGAAAGAGCAGTTGAAAGAAGCCCGTGACGACGTAACCAAGGCACGCAAACAGCGCGACGACATCATCAAAAAAGTCCAGATTGCAAAACCGGACACCAAGAACATGCACCCTGCCATTAAGGCGTTGCCGGATGGCAAGCTGGTCGTTAGCGCGGATGTGCTGTTCAACGGAAAATCTACGGATATGAGCGACATTTCGGAATCCATCCTAAATGATATTGCCAACCGGATGAGCAGTATTATGGGCAAATCGAACCCCGATGCCGTACTGGTGATTGGCGTGCATACCGATATTGTTCCGCCCTCCGGTGGTGATAACATGTCTCTCACCGCATCGCAGGCAAGCAGAATTGCCGACGTGTTTGCAGCTCAGGGGCTCACCCGCCGCCGCCTCGTCCCGATTGGCTTTGGCCAGCATCAGGAAGTGGATGCCCGTCTGACGGAAGACGCCTTTGCGGCCAACCGCCGTGTAGAGTTTTACGTATTGCCCCAACTGGTGACCGATATAACGGTTGTCGACAAATAGCAAAAGCCCGCCTGATGGCGGGCTTTTTATTGTGGCAGCTCAAGGCTACTTGGCAGCCTCTGCATCCGGCCCTTTGGAGCGGAAGGGATAGACTTTCAGTTCGATTGTTTCGTCGCCCGCATGTTCAAAAGTAACGGTGACGGGCAGAATCTCGCCCTCCTTCAGCGGCTCCGGCATGTCAATGAGCATCAGGTGGATACCGCCGGGGTGCATTTCCATCTTCTCACCCGGATCAAAGGTCAGGTCTTTCACCTTGCGCATGAAGGGCATGCCCTTCTCGTCCGCGCCCATTTCGTGCACTTCGGTCACGCGTGCTTTTGGCGAGGACAGTTTGACGATGGTATCAACCTCGGTACCTGTATTCTCGATCGTGATGTAGGCCACACCGTTCTTGTTTACTTTGAATGCCGCAGGGTGGCTAGCTTTTGCCCAGCCGGATAGCAGGTGCACGCCTTCATCGGCCTGTGCGGTGGCGGCGGTTGCTACGGTTAATGCAGCGGCAAAAAGGATAGAGCGCATGGTTGTTCTCCCCGCGTTAAAAAGTGGTGACATGGTTAGGCGGACACCTGCTCGGCTACAGCTTCTGCCACCGGCACGTGCACACTGCACCCCCAGGTAGTCAGCATTTCGGGTGCCTGATAGCTGCCAAAGAAGACAGCTTCGGCAGGGATGCCTTCCGTCTGTGTAACGACCAGTTTCGCACCCGTAGCCATAGCCGCATCAATCGGGCTCATAGCTTGCAGTGCCTGTGAACGTTTGGTCAACATTGGATATACTCCTTCATCTAAAGGCCTTCCGGCACGATACCAGATAGGCGTTCGGGCAGCTATGTCAAGCAGTGTAGACTAATTTTGCGCCGCTTCAAAGACCCCTAGAACCTTTACATCCGTGGTGTAAAAGGCCAGTTCTTCCATCGCCTGCCGAACGGCTGCTGTTTCCGGGTGTCCCAGCAACTCGGCATAAAAGCGCGCACTGATAAACTCGCCGTCTACCAGATAGCTTTCGAGTTTCAACAGGTTAATGCCATTGGTTGCGAACCCGCCGAGGGCCTTATAAAGGGCAGCAGGAACGTTCCTCACCGTAAAGATGAGCGCCATTTTGGTAGGTTTATTGACGGGCGGAACCAGCCCCTCACGCGACCACACCAAAAAACGCGTTGTATTGTGTCCGGCGTCCTGAAAGTCGCTTTTGAGGATATCCAGCCCGTAAATCTCGGCCGCCAGTGCCGAGGCAATGGCCGCAGACGTGGCATCGCCGTTCTGGGCAATTGCAGCGGCTGCACCGGCAGTATCTGCCGCAACAATGCGTTCCAATCCCAGTTTAGCGATGCCGTTCTGGCACTGGGTGAGCGCCTGAATATGCGAGGCGACCGTGCGCACCCCCTCCAGTCGCGCACCTTTGGGCGCAAGCAGGCAGTGACGGACAGGCAAAAAGTACTCGCCCACACTGTGCAGGGTGGTCTGGGGCAGCAAGCTGTGAATATCGGTCACGCGGCCAGCTGTGGAGTTCTCTATCGGAATCACCGCACGGTCAGCGCGGCCCTGTTCGACAGCGACAAAGGCTTCCTCGAACGTTTTGCAGGGCAGCGTTTGCGCATTGGGGAACAGGGCACGGGCCGCAAGGTCCGAATAGGCCCCTGCCATGCCTTGAAAAGCAACCGTCAGGCTCATGGTTTCTTCTGTCCCTCACCGGCCTTACGTTCAGGCATAAAGTCACTCATCTTACCCGGGCGTACGGGACGGCCGAACATGAAGCCCTGCACCTGTTCGCACCCGCTCTTGCGCAGGAAATCGGCCTGAGCAGCGGACTCTACACCTTCTGCCATCACGCCGAGGCCAAGGTTTTTACCCAGATCGATAATCGACTTGGCAATGGCGCGGTCCTGTTCGCTATCCGCCAGATTACGCACAAACTTATGGTGGATTTTAATCGCATCCAGCGGGAACTCTTTCAGACGCATGAAGGACGACAGGCCCGTACCGAAATCGTCGATAATCAGGCGTGCGCCTGTGGCCTTGAGGGCCTCAAGGTTACCGCCGACGTTACGGCGCTTGTCGGCAATCACCTCTTCGGAGAACTCCAGCCCCAGTGTGCCCGCAGGCAGGCCGGACTCACCCATCACACGGTCAACGACCTTGGGCAGTTCGGGATCCCCCATCTGCTGGGCAAAAATATTCACGGCCACGGCAACGTCGCCACCCTTACTGCGGCGCCATTCCAGCGCCTGCTTGGCAGCCTCACGCAGGACCCATTCTGTCAGGCTCATGGCAACTTGCTTGTCGCTAATCTTGCCAAGGAACTTGCCCGGCTCCAGATTGCCGTGTTCAGGGTGGCGCCAGCGCAGCAGCGCTTCCATCCCCACAACCTTGTTATCGACCAGATTCACCTGCGGCTGGAATACCAGATCAAACTGTTTACCTGCCAGTGCGTCACGCACGGCCTGGTTAACGTCACCTGCAATCTCGCCCTCTACGCCAGACTGGTGGAACTTGTATTGGTTCTTGCCACTTTCCTTGGCATTGAACATGGCGTTGTCGGCAAACTTGATCATGTCCACGCTGGTTGTGGCATGGTCCGGATACATGGCGATACCCAGCGATGTTGTGACCTTGCCAACCTGCCCGCCCAATTGATATTCCGGTGCAACGGCATCAATAATTTTAGTCGCGACAGCAGCCACATCCTCTTCACTACGGACGTTGGTGAGGATGACCGTAAACTCATCGCCGCCCAGACGGGCAACAACATCGCTACCACGAACGCATTTACCCAAACGCTGGGATACCTGCTTGAGCAGCATGTCGCCGGCATCGTGGCCAAGGTTGTCGTTTACCGCCTTGAAGCCGTCAAGGTCGAGGAACATCAATGCCACCTTGTTCAGGCCCTGATAGGCCTGCCCCAGTGCCTCGTTGAGCTTTTCGTAGAAAGCCTGACGGTTTGGCAGGCCGGTCAGAATATCCTGATAAGCGAGGCGCTTTTCCTGAGCACGCTGGCGCTCTGTCTGCTCGGCCTTGTCACGTACGTCGGTTGTAAAGGTTGCGTAGAGCAAGTAACCGCCGATGGCGTTGTTATCGTCCCACCAGGGGCGCAGCTCCCAGCTTATCCATTCGTTGCGGTCGCCAATCTTGACAGGGGCCTCGTCCAGCAGGACGGCCTCACCGTGCATCAGCTGAAGGGCAATTTCCTTCGGGTGCGTCAGCGTGGTCGGTAACAATTGCAGGTGGCTGCGGCCAATGCTTTGCGCTGGTTCCATCGCAAACTGACGGCGCCAGTTGCGGTTCAGCATCAGGTAACGCCAGTCCTGGTCGACAACGGCAAGGGCGCGCGGCTCCTGATCGACCACCTGACGGATCAGGCTGGCCGTACGCTGGATGCGCAGATGCGGCACTTTATCGGCAGTAATGTCATTAAAGTACATATACACGCCATCATTGGCAGGATAGAGCTGGATTTTGTACCAGCGGCGCACGTCCGGCAGGTTCAACTCCATCTCGGTAGGTTTTCCTGCAGTCACCACCTTATCGAAAATAGCTCCGAAGTTGGTTTTGCTCAGGTTGCTCAGGTACATATCTACATGCTGCCCAAGGCCTATACGTTCCTCGTTGCGGTCCTTGTCCAGTCCCAGCAGGTAGTTACGGGCCTGCGGGTTAAGGTGCAGGACGGTCATTTTCCTGTCCAGCAGGGCAAAACAGTCGGTAATCCGCTCGTGCATCTGACGGGCCTGGACCTCTGCCGCTTTACGGGCCTGATCGGTCGCAGCGGCGGTATTTTCCATCTCGGCAAGTTTTTCGGCGACCATACGGGCTTCCTCCCGCACGGCGGCAAGGGTGATGGCCTTATAAAGACACAAGCACAACAGACCGGCCAGAACCAGACCAAGTGCAGGCACAATCCAGAGTGCCGTCATGGCACCGGCAACCGCGAGATGGAACTCTGTCGCGCTGATGAAGGTCTGCGCCGCACCGGCATCGAGGAATTTGCCAGCCATATCGGCCAGCGTGCTCACATCACCTTTGAGAATAAAGAAGGCCACATCCTCGGTCACCATGCCGAAAAGCGCAAAAACGGCTACGGCGCCGACAATAAAAACCGCTGAACTGATAAGGGCTACAACAGGGTTGATGCGCATAAATCTGCCAAAGCTATCTTTTTTTGTGTAACGTTCTGTTTATGACGCGCGAACAAGGTGATAGACCATGCCTCGTGCTGACAGCTATAAGTTTAAGGTATACCATGACCACAGACACGAACGCATGCACAAAAGGAAAAATACCCATGCTGCGCCTCATTTTATCGGTTTTCGCTTTATTTACGCTCCTGACAGGCAGCGCCCATGCCAACCCTGTACGTATTGAAAGCGTAGAGGCGGAGCTGATTAGTGGTAATACTGTCATTAAAGCGGGCGAGCCGTTCTGGGCAGCACTGGTTCTGCGTCTGGACCCGCACTGGCATACCTACTGGGTGAATCCGGGTGACTCCGGATATGCCGCCCAGATTGAATGGCAACTGCCGGAAGGTTTCACCGCCGGTGATTTCCAGTGGCCGACTCCCAAGCGCATCCCCACCCCACCGTTGATGAGTTACGGCTACGAAACCGAAGTGGTTCTGCCGGTTAAAATCACACCGCCCGCTACCTTGACGGAAGGACAGGTTTACCGGGTTGGCGGCGATGCCCACTGGCTGATGTGCAAGGACATCTGCCTGCCCGGTGACACACCTCTGTATCTTGATATAACCGCCGGTGCGGAAGCGGATGCCCATCCGGTCTTTGGTCCGGTGATTCAAACCACCCTCTCCCGCATGCCCGCAAACCCGCTGGGCCTGACGGCAGAAGTGGCCTATACCGACAAGGACGTCACCCTGACCGTCACATCCCCCGATGCAAGTGCATTGCCGGGTGACGGGTTTATGTTTATTCCCGCAACAGAGGGCGTTATTCAGGACAGCGAGCCGCAAAAAACCACGTTGGAAAATGGCGTTCTGACCCTGACCATGCCGCGGGATACCTTTAATCTGCTGGCCCCCAAACCGCTGGACGGCCTGCTGGTGAGCGATTCGGGCCTGACAGTTGCCAAAATCAGCGCACAGCCTGCCAGCACGGCACCCGCACCAGTACCGGATGCACATTTGCCCGCCAACATCTGGGTCGCACTGCTGATGGCCTTTATCGGCGGTCTTATCCTGAACCTGATGCCCTGCGTGCTGCCCGTTCTTTCCATCAAAGTGCTGCACCTGATGCACCACAGTAAAAAACGTGACGGCTGGAAGCACGGCCTTGCCTTTACCCTTGGCGTGAGCCTGACCTTTATGGCGCTGGTAGCGGTGCTGGCCATCCTCAAAAGTGGCGGCAGCCATATTGGCTGGGGCTTCCAACTGCAATCCCCGGCGTTTGTGAGTGCGCTTGCGGTGGTGCTCACCGTTGTGGCACTGGACCTGTTCGGCGTGTTCGAGATTGGCCTGTCCCTCACCCGTGCCGGTAATGCCTTTGACGACCGCAAGGGTGTGCTCGGGTCGCTGCTGACCGGCGTGCTGGCAACCGTGGTTGCCACCCCCTGCACAGCGCCGTTTATGGGCTCGGCCGTTGCCTACTCCCTGACCCAAAGCACCGCAACTACATTGCTGGTGTTCCTTGCGCTGGGATTTGGCCTGTCGGCACCGTATCTGATTTTGACCACGTTCCCTGCCCTGCTCAAGTTTGTGCCCAAGCCCGGTGCGTGGATGGACACATTCAAGCAGCTGCTCGGATTCCCCGTTATGGCGACAGTCGTCTGGCTGGGCTGGGTCCTGAGCCTGCAAACCAGCACCGACGCGGTTGCGCTGCTGATGTTCATGCTGCTGGCCACCGCCTTTGTGCTGTGGGTCTACGGCAAGGCGCAACGCAAGGGCACCGGACTTGTATGGTCCGCGGTGGTGCTGGCAGCCTTGCTGGGTCTGACTTATTTTGGCGGTCAGGCCATCGGTCGGTTCGAGGGTGTCAACACCACGCCTGTTGCCCATGGTGACTGGCAACCCTACAGCCGCGAGAAGCTGACCAAACTGAACACCCTCAAGCGCCCTGTACTGGTGGTTTATACCGCCGCATGGTGCATCACCTGCAAAGTGAACGAGCGTCTGGTGCTGCGCGCGCCGGAAACCCTGAAACTCTTTGCCGATAACGGTGTCGAGGTGCTGGTTGCCGACTGGACCAAACGCGACGCGGCTATTGCGGACGAATTGGCCAAGTTCGGTCGTAACGGGGTGCCTTTCTATGTGTACTACCCGCCGAATGGAAGTCCCAAACCCCTGCCGGAGCTCATTACATACGAGACACTGGCCGATATCATTACCCATGACTGACCGGAATCCCCCGCGACACCGCGGGGGATTTTTTCATAACAATGTCACCGGAGTTGCGGTAAGCTAACCGCCACCAAAAATCATTGAAAGAAGGAAGCGACATGCCCACCCAAGCCGAATTGCTGAGCTTTTTTGAAAACGTTGAAGGCCTTGTGTGGGGGTGGCCAACCCTGATTCTGCTGGTTATCACGGGTGTATACCTGACTGGCCTGCTCAGGGGTTTGCAGTTCCGTCTGCTGGTGCCGTCACTCAAGCTTGCTTTCTTTAGCCGCAACGACCATCAGGGAGCTGGTGACATCAGCCACTTTCAGGCGCTGATGACAGCCCTTGCCGCGACCGTAGGTACCGGTAACATTGCCGGTGTTGCAACGGCCATTTCCTTCGGCGGCCCCGGTGCAGTGGTCTGGATGTGGCTGACCGGTTTTATGGGTATGGCAACCAAATATACCGAAGGTGTGCTGGGTGTGTATTTCCGCCGCCGCAACTCTTTTGGTGAAATGAACGGTGGCCCGATGTACTACATCGAAGACGGTCTTGCCGCCTATCCACTGCTGGCTAAACTAAAAATCAACAAACTGCTTGCCGTTGCTTTTGCCGCTATCATGATGGTGTCGGCTCTGAGCCTGGGTAACATGGTGCAGTCCAACTCGGTCGCTGATGTGCTGAGCAGCAGTTTTGGCGTGAACACCCTGCTGACCGGCGTTGTGCTGGCTGTGCTGACCGGCGCGGTGATTCTGGGCGGCATCAAACGTATCGGTACAGTTGCCTCCGGCCTCGTGCCGCTGATGATTCTGCTGTATGTCGGCGGCGGCACCGCAGTGCTGATTGCCAACTTCCATGCCTTGCCGGATGCCTTCCGTCTGATTTTTGACGGCGCCTTTAACGGTACTGATGCCGTGGCTGGCGGTTTCCTTGGCGCGGTGGTGAAGGAAGTGATGAAGTACGGTCTGAGCCGAGGTATTTTCTCGAACGAATCCGGCCTCGGTAGCTCCCCGATTGCCGCAGCCTGTGCAAAAACCCGCCACCCTGTCGAGCAGGCACTGGTTTCCATGACGCAGACGTTTATCGACACGATTGTCGTCTGCACGTTCACCGCCCTGATTCTGGTTGTAACGGGCATGTGGGCGACGGCCAACCCGCACGAAATTACAGGCGCTGCGCTGACTGCTAAAGCCTTCGGCAGCGTGCTCAACATCAGTGGTGGCCTGCCGCTGGGCGAGATTCTGGTCACAATCAGTCTGGTCTTCTTCGCCTACTCAACCCTGCTGGGCTGGTGCTGTTATGGCGAGAAGGCCGTGGCATACCTCTTTGGCGACAAAGCCATCAATCCCTACCGAATGGTCTTTATTGTCGTGGTGGCACTGGGTGCTGTCACCCAGCTTAAACTGGCATGGACCATTGCCTCTGTCCTGACGGCGCTGATGATGCTGCCCAACCTGATTGGCCTGCTGCTGCTCAGCCCGCTGGTCGCGCGCCTGACCAAGGACTATTTCAACAACGAGGAAACGGGCGAAGGCTATGCCATCAAACCGTTCCATCACCTGTACGAAGAACAGCTTACGGTGAACAAATAAACCGAACCCCCGCTTGAGCGGGGGTTTTTGTTCTAGCGGCCATATGTTGGCGTGAAACTATTGCGGGCGTTCTTCATCTCAACGTCCATGCCATTGGCATTGCGCTGCTCTTCATAGCGGACAGGTTTGTAGACAGGCTTGCCTTCTTGCAGGGTCGCACGGTCGAGCATCCACAGGTTGCCTGTCTGTGTATCCAGCACGACCTGCCCGTTATCGGACATCGCGTAACGGCTTGCTGATGGCGCCTCGTCCGCGGCAAGGGCTGGTAACGCAGAGAGGGTACAGGCAAGAGCGATCAGAAAACGGGGCATAGCTTTTCCCTAAATACTGTTATACTTGGTGGAAAATAAAACTAAGGGTAACAAAAATGTTCCGCCCCGCCAAACAACACGATGTGCACCTGAGCAGTAATCTGAACATGCGCGTGCTTGAGTGGGAAGCTTCTGCACCCGGCGCGCCAACTGTTGTGTGCGTGCACGGGCTGCTCCGCAGGGCCGAGGACTTTATCGACTTTGCCACCATGAACCCCCAGTGGCGCGTTCTGGCACCGGATGTGCGCGGCCGCGGCGGTAGCGACTGGGGCCAGCCAAAAGACTACACGCTCAAGCAATACGTACTGGATATGCAGGATATGTTCCGCCACTTCAACCTGAGCCAGACCTATTGGGTCGGCACATCCATGGGCGGGTTGATTGGGATGCTCCTAGCGGCACGTAACCCGGGTTTGATTACCAAAATGGTGCTGAATGACGTTGGTCCGCACGTGCCTGGCAAAGCCATGCGCCGGATTTACAGCTATGGCAAGGTTTACCCGACCTTCCGGGACTATACACAAGCCAAGAGCCTTTACCGCAAAGTCTATGCGCCGTTCAAATTGACCGAGGAACAACTGGATAACCTGACGCAGGTCTCCATCCGCGAAACAGACGATGGCTACGCCCCTCACTACGACCCAAATATTGGTGCGGCGATGCGTTTTCCGCTCTTCCCGTTCACGATGTGGCGGGACTTCCGTAGGATTACGGCCCCTATGCTGGTTATCCGTGGTGCGGAGAGTGACGTGCTGCTGCCCCGGACGGTAAAGGCCATGCAAAACCTGACCCGTAGTCACGTCAGTGCCTATGAAGAGCCGGATGTGGGCCATGCCCCTCTGCTAAACAAACCCCGCACGCTGGATGCGATACGGGCGTTCTTCAGTCAACCTGCGGTTTAATATCTGCCGGCAGACAATACATCACTACCCAGTCGGTGTTAATGCCGTAGCGGGCAGCCGTACCCGCGGGAACTTCCAGCACGGCATCGGCCGCACCGGGGACCATCCGCGGTGTTTCAGTCATCGGGGCTGCATTTTCCACCACACCCAGCACGTTATTACCGTGGATAAAAACCATGTCCAGCGGTATCAGGGTGTTTTTCATCCAAAACGCCCGTGGGGCGGCATCCGGCCAGATGAAAATCATCCCTGCATCCGCAGCCAGATTTTTGCGGAACATCAACCCTTTCTCCCGCTCATCCGGTGTTGCAGCAATTTCGACGTAGGTACGAATAGTGGCATCGTTGGGCGCAACAAGGTTGATGTAGGTTTTACCGGCTTCGCAAGGTGCGGGGCGCGCGCACGCCGTCAAGGGGACGAGCAACAGGGCAGCAGACAGCACGGTACGAATGGTCATTCCTTATTCTCCACCTTGTCATCATTACCGGAGCTGAAAATAGCCCCGAAAATATCTTTCACCAGACCGGGCGTTACAACCGACAGCGGGTTCACAAAGACCTGTGGATCTTCGGTTTTACCTTTCACGGTAAAGTCGGCGGCAACCAGCGCATCCTGCGAGCCGGTCAGCAGCTTGCCGACCAGCGGAATGGACCCGACCATTTTGTTCAATCCCTCAACCGGGATGATACTGCCTTTGGCGTCCAGCGTGTTGCTCTTCAGGTCGATTTTGCCATCGAAGCGTAGGCCCAGCGATGGCCCGTTCATAACGGCATGTTTGAACTGAAGGCCGTGTTCAAGCAGCGTCAGGTGCATATCAATCTTGTCGAAGGCAATGCCTTTTTGCGGACTGAGCAACTGGCCGGGCCAGAGCAGAGCCAGAATACGCGCAATAAT
Source organism: Pseudomonadota bacterium (assembly GCA_016125375.1). Lineage (GTDB taxonomy): Bacteria > Pseudomonadota > Alphaproteobacteria > UBA1280 > RI-95 > RI-95. The sequence goes on from WGLU01000001.1 coordinate 414,631, forward strand.
CGGCGCGTTCATCAGGTGCCCCTGATCGATGGTGAAAGGCCCTTCGCCCTCAAACCCCATCAGGCCATACTGGCGGGTGATGGTAAAGTCGGCATTAAGGGTACCCCCGCGTACGTTGTCATACAGGTCGAGCGCACGCAGCATGTATCCGGCATCCAGAGCAGACATCTGCAAGCGACGCAGCCCATTATCCAGCGGGGTCAATGTAATGCGCGCGGGTTTACCCTCCGGCAACGTGGCAGCCAGCTGGCCGGAAAGCCAGCCCTTCTTGTCACGGGTCAGTTTGCCTTCCACTTTTTCCAGCGTCATGTTGGGCAGGTAAAGGTTGCGCAGGTTCACATCCAATTTGCCCGGCGGCAGGGTGATGGTTTTGCTGCTCGCCTCACCCGCCTGCTGCAGGGCGGATACATCCAGCCCTGTGCCCATCAGACTCAGGTTGCCTTCGTTGTAATCGACGAACATATCGGTCCGGCCGACCTTGAAGGGGTTCAGCTGAATAGTGGCGTTTGCCATGTCCCGCGGCAGGATGGCGCTGCCCAGAACCTCCGCCCCGTCGGCACGGAAGGACAACATGTCGAACCAAAGTTCTTGCCCGTTGTCGCTGATGCGGCCTCGCGCCTCGAGCGCTGCCTTGTCGCCGGCCGGCTTATGCCAGTTCAGGGTGCTGGATACTTCCGCAGTGTCCAGCGGTGCTTTGAGGTCAAACTCAAAGAGCTTCTCCTCCTCCAGCCGCCGGAGCGTCATACTGAACGGCACATCGCCCCCCAGCGTAACCCCGATATCTTTCAGCCATATGTTAGGATCGGCAGCCGGGAGAACACCCTTTGTTTCTACAACCGTGCTATCGCCGAAATGCTGCATATTCTCATGCCAGTTGAGGCTGACATCGCGGCCAAATATCTGCCCCGGGCCACTAAAGTCGAGCTTTTTATCCGTCACATGAATAAAAGCCTGCGGCGTTTCGTAAGGGAGTTGGATATACGGTAGTGTACTTGCCGCGCCTACCAGATCGGCCGAATAGTCGAACTGCGCATCCGAGAATTGAATGTGGTCTTTCAGCGGCAGCTTAAGACTGCCGGTACCGCTCTGGCGGCCAGTCACCTTGGCAAAACCACCCCTGTCCACCTGCAGGAAAATCATTCTCAATACATCTTCAATTTCACCCTCGGCGGCCAGATTCACGTACAAATCCGGGTCTTTGGTAATGAAAAGCCTGTCGATGGTCGCCGAGATGGCCGATACATTCTGCATGGACAAAATGGCACTATCCGCCGTTGCCTTAATCTGGCTGCCGGAGAGTTCCACCTTCCCTGTCATCCGGCGGGCGGGCGGCATATCATCCATAAAGGCGAGGTCGAGGTTATCAAAATCCATGGAGACCTTATACCCGCTGTCCGGGTTTGTAGGGTCGAAGGGGAAATCCTTCACACGGCCTTTGAAGTAAAACTTGATGTTGCTCAGGGTCGCGATTTTACCGTTCATGGCATGTTTGAGCCAAGCACGCGTGACCGGTATCTCTGCATCCGGCAGGTAGTCCAGAAACTCCTCCACATACGTAAAGTCGCCCGAGCCCAACAGATCAAGCTGGGGATTATCCGTCTGCAACTGCTTGACGGTGCCCTTAACCGAGATACGACTGTCGTTCGGGTCGATAAACGTAAAATCATCCAGCTCGAGGCTGTCACTCTCTTCATCATACCGGCCACGCAGTTCAAGCTTTTTAAAGGTGAGCGGTTTGGTGTAGAGCTCATGGGCATCCAGGGTTCCGGGCCCGAATGTAAGCTCAAGCTTGGGGTTACCAATCTGGTTCCTGGTCCGGAGCGTGGCACTGAACAGAACGCGCGCTTGTCCGCTGATGCGGTCCTGCAATACAGGGGGCAGGTGGTTGCGGATGATTTCCGCATCGGAGCGGTCAAACCGCAGGCGGATATCCGCCGTATCAGCATCGGTTGGGTGTTCCGCCGTCAGCATAGCGGGCAGTTGATAATCACCCATGTTGATGACGGTTGTGATATTCAGCTGCTCCCCGTAGCGGAAATACTTGGTCAGGCGGATGTCCGTATCCACAAACCGCCACGACTCGCCCTTCTCCGGCAGCTCTACCCGCAGCAATGTATTTTTAAGCTCGACCGTTTTGAGCGTCCTGTACAGGGGGAACTGTCCCGCCTTGTCATTCAGCCATTCAATAACACCTGTCTGCACCGTGTCGTCCGGTTTGTCGGTATGAATCGGGATTGTAAAGCCGGCAATGGACAGGGTTTGCGACGTTGCCGTCGCAGCCAGTGCAGCACCATCAAGGAGCACATGCTTGGGGGCTACGCGTCCCACAGCAAGCTGGTGGTTAGAGAGCTCTACCTGCAGGCTGAACGCGGATAGAACAGGTGCACCTTCCGGCCCTTCGATGGAGATGCCTTTCCCTTTAAGGACCAGCGCCCCGTCAAACCCGAGGGTGAGTTCGTCCATCCGCAGGCGGTAGCCATCGACCAGCAGATACTTCTCCAGCCGGTCCAGATAGGGCGTAAGGGAAATGGGGCGGAAAGACAGATAGCCCAAAGTACCGCCCAGCAGCATAAGGGCGAAAACAGACAAACGAACGGCCAAAACGGCAGAACGGCCACAAGCGCGGCCGCATGCCTTGAGTGACGGCGGGCGGAAAAGCAGTGCCCGCGCCAGCAGGTCTTTTATAATGGCGCGTGCATCAGGCCGTTTCATCCAGCGAACCGCCCCCGATGATTTTTTGGGCCAGTGCATGATGGATAAAGTCGTCGATGTCCCCATCCAGCACGCCGTCCGCGTCCGACGTTTCTACAGCAGTGCGCAGGTCTTTGACCATACGGTAAGGAGCCAGAACGTAAGAACGGATCTGGTGCCCCCAGGCATTATCCGTCTTGCTGGCTTCCACCTTGTCACGTTCAGCCTCACGCAGGGCGAGTTCGTGCTCGTACATGCGGGCTTTCAGCATTTTCATGGCCTGATCACGGTTCTTGTGCTGGGAGCGCTCCTGCTGGCAGGCCACCACAATGCCAGTCGGCAAGTGGGTAATCCGCACGGCGGAGTCTGTTGTGTTCACGTGCTGGCCACCGGCACCGCTGGCGCGGTAGGTATCGATCTTCAGATCCTTGTCCAGAATCGTCACCTCGATGTTGTCATCCACCTCGGGGTAGACGAACACGGAAGAGAAGGATGTATGGCGGCGGGCCTGAGAGTCGAACGGCGAAATACGCACCAAGCGGTGCACGCCAACCTCGGTCTTGAGCAGGCCGTAGGCATACTCCCCGTTAATCTGGATCGTAGCGGATTTAATGCCCGCCTCCTCACCGTAGGTGATTTCCACCTCTTGCGTTTTAAAGCCGCTCCGTTCCGCCCAGCGCAAGTACATGCGCAGCAGCATGCTGGCCCAGTCGCACGACTCGGTACCGCCGGCACCGGCGTTGATGGTCAGGAAGGCGTTGTTCATATCAGCCTCGCCGCCGAGCAGACGCTCCGTCTCCATACGGCTGACGTCCTTCTCCAGCGCGTCAAGGTCGCGCAGCGCTTCCTTCATGGTCGCTTCATCGGCCTCGGCTTCGGCCAGTTCAATCAGTGTCAGGGTATCGTCAAAACGCTGTTGCACATCGGCAAAGGTATTCAGGGCACGTTCCAGCTGGTTCTTTTCGCGCATCACCTCGCGGGCACGGTTCTGGTCGTTCCAGAGGGCAGGATCTTCGACCTGCTGCATCACCTCTTCAAGTTTCTTGCGCGTTGCGACCGGGTCAAAGATGCCCCCTCAGCAGCGTCAGCGACTGCTTGATTTTTTCGATTGTGTGCACGTGTTCCGTCACTTAGTAAATCCCCTGACTTAGAAGGTTGGCAGGCTCTTCGGTATTGCCATCGCTGCCACGTTTGCCCAGCACGCGGCCAGTGGCCAGAGAGCCCGTGGTGGGTTCCGTACCCTTGATGAAGACTTCGAGCAATGTCTGCGTAGTATTGGCTGTAGGCGGCTTGCCTGTGACCGCATCGATACGGGCAAAGGTTACACCTTCGGGTATCGTGAAGTCTGCTTTTGGACGGTTCTTGAGGGCATTCTGCATGAACTCCACCCAGATAGGCAGGGCAGCGCGGGAGCCTGTCTCGCTGTTACCCATCGGCTGGGGCTGGTCAAAGCCGACCCATACGCCGGTGGCCAGTGTGGGGGAATACCCCTCGAACCAGGCGTCGATATAGTCGTTGGTGGTACCGGTTTTACCGCCGACAGGACGGCCCACAGCGCGGGCGCGCATCCCTGTACCGCGCAGGACAACGCCACGCAGCATGTCGGTCATCTGGTAGGCAATCTCCGGTGTGACCAAACGTTCACCCTCTTCTTCCGCAGATGGCGGCGACTGGGTCGGCGTGGCATCAAGCCCTGTGCAACTGCTGCAAACGGGGTGGTGCTGCCAGATGACCTGACCTGTCGCGTCCTGAATCCGCTCGATCAGGTACGGTTTGCTGTACACGCCACCGTTGGCGAATACGCGGTAGCCCGCAGTGAGGTCCAGCAGCGAGAGCGACGAGGCCCCCAGCGCCGTTGCAAGGTTGGGGTGCATGTCGGCACGGTCAAAACCAAAACGGCTGGCAAAGTCGATAATCTTGCGGATGCCGATATCCTGCGCAAGGCGGATCGTCATCAGGTTACGGGATTTTTCCAACCCCAGACGCATAGTGGATGGACCGTAAACTTTGGCACTGTAGTTCTGGGGCTTCCACGCATCATCCAAATCACCACTACGCAGCACCACCGGCGCATCGAGGATAATACTCGCCGGTGTATAGCCCTGCTCCAGTGCGGCGGCGTACACAAACGGCTTGAAGGCAGAGCCGACCTGACGTTTGGCCTGTACGGCGCGGTTGAAATCGCTGCTGCTGTCAAAACCGCCAACCATGGCCTTAACGGCACCTGTTGCCACGTCAATCGCAACAAGGGCGCCCTGTACAGCGGGCAGCTGTTCCAGACTGTATTTCTTTTCCCGGTCGGGGACTTTTTCAAACCCCTCGTTCTTATCCATACGCTGAACAAACACGATGTCCCCCGCTTGGAGCACATCAGACGCCTTGCGCACACGGTCGCCCATTGTTGTGGCGTCGATGTACTTGCGGGCCCATGTCATGCCGGCCAGCGGAATCTGTGCGCGCGTGCCGTTTTCCAGTCCGATGGTAGCGGCAGCATCACTTACCTCCAGCACGGCGGCGGGTACTGCAAAGTCCTGCAGATGGCGGTATTTCTCCGCCTCGTCCTTGATGCGGTTCTGCCAGTCCAGTGTGAGTGCTGTCAAACGTCCGACGGGTCCGCGCCAGCCGTGACGGCGATCATAGGAACGCAAGCCTGTCTGCACGGCTTTCTCGGCGTGGCGTTGCAGCTCCATATCCAGTGTGGTGAGTGTGGCCAGACCGCCTTCATAGAGGGCGTTCTCGCCATAACGGTCCAGCAGTTCGCGGCGCACATGCTCGGCAAAGAACGGCGCTTTTTCACCGTTAGCCATTGGCGTCAGACGCAGAACCAGGTCGCTGGCGACGGCTTCGTCCGCCTGTTCCTTGGTGATAAAGCCTTCCGTTTCCATCCGGCGGACGACAATATCGCGTCGCTGGCGGGCAACAGCCGGACGGTAAACCGGGTTGTAGGAGCTGGGTGCTTTCGGCAAACCTGCCAGCATGGCGCGCTCGCCCACTGTCAGTTCGTCTACCGACTTGCCAAAGTAGGCCAGCGCAGCAGCGCCGACGCCGTAGGCACCGTTACCCAGATAAATCTGGTTCAGGTACAGCTCCAGAATCTCGTTCTTGGAAAAGGCATCCTCGATCCGGCGGGCCAGAATCAGCTCTTTGATTTTACGTTTGTACGTCCGCTCGTTCGACAGCAGAAAGGTTTTGGCAACCTGCTGGGTGATGGTACTGGCCCCCTGTTTACGGTCGGTAAAAACGTTCACTAGGGCCGCGCGCAGAATGCCCTTCATGTCGTAGCCGTGGTGCTCGTAAAAGCTGGTGTCCTCGGCGGCGAGGAAGGCATTGATAAGGTCCTGCGGAATATCGGTGATAGGCAGGTAAACGCGCCGTTCGCGCGCATATTCGCCCAGGATTTCACCGTTGGAGGAATAGACTTTGGTAATCAGCGAGGGGCGGTAATCGGCCAGACTGCGGAAGTCGGGCACCTGGGTGGAGAAATAGGCAAAAACGCCGCCAAGCAGCAATACACCGCTGATACCCCCGATAAACCCGAGGACAAACAGCCATTTAAGGATTTCTTTACCACGCATGGGACGTTGGGTATTTCCTGCTTTTCTTTCTCTGTGCCCCTTATATGCCACGGCTCGCGCACAAACGCAACGTGCGGCCTTTGCCACAGGGCCAAGTCATGGTAATGTACAGCCACATTCTGGCCAAGGGCCGATAACAGAAAATATTTTACAAAGAAGCCATGCAGCTGCGCCTGAGTTCGTTTTTCCCCTTTGTTGGCTGGATGCGGCACTACCGCAAAAGCTGGCTGTCGGCGGATATTTTTGCAGGCCTGAGCATTGCGTTTGTCGCCCTCCCCCAGTCCATCGCCTTTGCCCTTATCGCAGGATTGCCTGCCCAGTACGGGGTCTATGCCTCGGTCATGCCGTGCATCATCGGTGCGCTTTTCGGGTCCAGTGCGCACCTGATGAATGGTCCGACCAATGCCACTGCCCTGCTTATCCTGACAACGCTCGCGCCCGTCATCAGCGACGGATATGGTATAGAGTCTGTTTTCCTGCTGGCCGTGCTGGTGGGCATCATCCAACTGGCGCTTGGTATCGCGAGGATGGGTCTGGTGGTGGATTTTATCTCCAACGCCGTGCTGGTGGGTTTTACCGCCGGTGTTGCCGTGCAGATTATCGTCCAGCAAATCGGTAATGCACTGGGTCTCAGCACATCGCCCCACGGGCTCTTCTACCACGTCATCTGGGAGAACATCATCAGCTGGCGGCAAATCAACTGGGTTGCTGTCGGGGTTATGTTCATCGGCCTTTTCGTGGTGCTGCTGCTGGAGCGTTACATGCGCAAATGGCCATCCGCACTGGTAGCCATGGTGGTGACGACAGCACTGGTTTTCCTGCTCGGCCTGAAAGGCTGGAGCGTGCCTGTGGTCGGTGCCATTCAGGGCGGCATCCCGCCCCTCACCCTACCCAAGATCGACGGTGTACTGGTGCAAAAGCTGATGCCCGGCGCGACGGCAATTGCACTGTTGGGGCTGTTGAACTCGCTCTCCATCAGTAAATCCATCGCCCTGCAATCGCGCCAGATTATCAATAATAATCAAGAGTTCATCGGTCAGGGGCTGGCAAACCTGGTAGCGGGCTTTACTTCGGGGTTCCCGGTTTCCGGTTCGTTCAACCGCAGTATGGCTAACTTTCAGGTCGGTGCCAAAACGGCTCTGTCCGGTATTATTTGCGGCTTCGCCGTTGCCCTCGCCGCACTGCTGCTGGGTTCGTATGCCGCTTACCTGCCCATGTCCGTGATTGCAGGTATTCTGTTCCTGACCGCATGGCGGATGGTGAACATCAACCAGATTAAAATGAACCTGATGGCAACCAAGAGCGATGCGGCCGTCCTCATTGGCACCTTTGTCGGCACGTTGTTCTTGAGTCTTGAGTTTGCTGTTTTTATGGGGATTTTCCTGTCCATCATTCTGTTCCTGATGCGGACATCCCACCCCGAGCTGGTGCCCTTGCTGCCACCAAAACCCGGTGCGCGTATGGAAGAAGATCCGGAGGACAAACCATGCCCGCAGATGGGTATCGTTTCCGTTGACGGTTCTTTGTTCTTCGGTTCGGCGCAGGCGGTACAGGCCGACCTGAACCGCTATCTGGAAAACCACCCGGATATGCAAAATCTGCTGGTCCGCATGCACCACGTGGAAGTGCTGGATGCCAGTGGAGCAGCCGCATTGGATGCCACGCTGGACAAGCTTAAACGCCGCGGCGGCACCCTTGCACTAGCAGGCGTATCGCGCCCGAACGTGCAGGTGCTCAACAACACCGGGCTGACAAAAAAAATAGGGCCGGATTTTGTCCGCAAGCACACCAACGCGGCCATGATGCACCTGATGCAGACTTTTTCGCGCAAGCGCTGCCACGCCTGCCCGTACTATCACTTCAACGAGTGTAAAGCCCTCAAACGCGAAGGGCAAAAACTGGAGAAAGGGAAACTCTGATGACCGAGAACAAGAATCTGTCTTGTTTTTTCCTGAGTTATACGGACGGCTCGCCCGAAACGGCCGAAGCTGTACGCTCCGCTGCCCGGCTGGTCAAAGCCGGTAAAGGCAAATTGGATGTGCTGACGGTTACCGACCCGCTACCGTTCAAGGATGAACAGGCCCGCAGGAACGATATTCCCGTCACGGAATGGCAGAGCCTGCCCGCAGGCCTGAACAAGCTGGCACAGAGCGTGCTGCCCCTGCTGGCCGAGGAAGGGCTGATTACCATACCCGAAACCCTGAGCTTTAAAGAAGAGACATCCAACCGCTACAGCATTCGCCTGACCGATGTGAACGGCCAGCCTCTGCGCCTGTGGGTGGACTACATCGGCAGCTACGACGCGATTACCCGCCTGAACGAAGAAGCCGACCACGACATGGTTGTTGTATCCGCCAGCAGCAGTGGTTTGCTGGGCCGCCTGCTGGGCAAGGACCTAACGAGCCAGCTGGCGCTGAACCTGCCCACATCCCTGCTGGTTGTTAAAGAACCCGTGCACCCGACGACACCGTTTGTTCTGTGCAGCGACGGGTCAGAGTCGTCCCGCCGCGCCTTTGGCGCCCTGCGCCGCCTTGTACCGCTGCTCAAGAGCAACATTCATATTCTGGTCAACGAGGGGCAGGACCCGTCCACCCTCCACGCATGGCTGGAAAAGCGCAAACTGGCTGGCAACATCATGACCATGCCGGCTGACCTTGAAGACCCGGCGGGTGAAATCATTTCCATGGTGCATCCGGGGCAGGTACTGGTGCTGGGTGCGAGCATGCGCTCCACACTGGCCAAGAAGATGCACGGCAGCGTGCCGCAGGAGGTCATCAAGCGCGGAACGTTCAGCGTGCTGCTGTCCAAGGAGCTGCCGGAAATGAGCGAGGACGAAAAGGCCTAGACACTGACGGCCTAGTTGTTGTTGGCGGTGTGAAGCTCGACAAAGCTTTGCACGCCCTTGGCAATGCTTTTAGCCAGCCGTTCCTGATAGTCTTTGTCCTTAAGGTTACGTTCATCTCGCGGGTTGGAGATGTAGGCCATCTCTATCAGGATTGACGGAATCTCCGGCGCTTTTAACACGCGGAAGCCTGCAAACTTTGTCCGGCGGCTCTTGAGGTCGATATCTCCCTTCTCCATGTTCAGCACAATCTGGCGGGCAAGTCGTGCGGACTCGTTCAGGGTTTCGCGCTGGGTCAGGTCGATGAGGATGTTCTGCACTTCCTTGGGCTCGTTGCTGATGTCGATACCGGCAAACAGGTCGCCCTCGTTGGCAATGCGTGCCAGACGCTCGGCTTCTTTATCCGATGATTTTTCGGACAGCACATACACGGACCCACCACTGACCCGACGGTCGTTATGGGAGTCGGCGTGGAGGCTGATGAAAATATCGCCGCTATGGTTCTGGGCTTTCCTGACGCGGTCACCCAGACGGACGAACACATCACTGTTGCGGGTCAGGTGGGCCTCGTAACCGGGGGTCTTGTCCAACTGCGCTTTGAGGCGTTTGGCAACCTGCAGGACAACATCCTTCTCCCGCGTTTTATATTTACCAATTGCACCGGGGTCCACACCGCCATGACCGGGGTCGATGATGACAACGGTCTTTTTGGGTTCAGGGGCATCAAAAACCGATGACGGGACAGATTCCTCATCCTTTGGACTCTGCTGCGCCTGTACGGCACTGATGGCTTTGCCGGATGCGGGGCTCAGGTCTAATACATAACGATATTCGCTGCCCTCTTTCGGCGGGATGGCAAAACGGCTGACTTCCACCGGTCTTTTAAGATCCAGCACAATGCGGCTCTTGGTATCACTGTAACGGGAGGCGCGGATGCCTACCAGCAGCGGGTTATCATCGGGTATGGAGAGTTTGTTGAGGTTGGTTTTAAACTCAAGCACCGGAAAGTCCAGGACCAGGCGGTCAGGGTTATCCAGCGCGAAAACGGCCAGCGGATTCAGCGGCTCATCAGCTTCCAGCACCACGCGCAGGGTATTGCCGTTCTGGCCGATGCGGGCCTCCTTGACCAGAGGCGCTGCCCACAATGCAGGTACCGCGCCCAGCAGAGCGGTCAGTGCAAGCGCAACGGCGACGGTCAACTTACGCACGTACATCCATCCGGTCCCTGAGTTTATCTCCGAGTGCATTCATCATCAGTACCAACCCCATCAGGGCGAAGCCCGGCGCCATGACCATGTGCGGAGCAACCAGCATGTAGCGTGCCCCTTCGCGCAGCATGGCACCAAGACTGGGTGACGGCGGCTGAACCCCGATACCAAGGAACGACAGGCCGGCTTCCGCAAGCATGGCGCCCGCCATACTGAAAGAACACTCTACAATTAAGGGTGCCGCAATGTTGGGCAGAATGTAAACCGCTAAAATGCGCCAGAAGCCAATGCCGCTCAGCTCGGCAGCGCGGACGAAGTCTGCTTCGCGCAGGCTCAGGCTCTGGGCACGGGCAAGCCGGGCAAAGCCGACCCAACCCATCAGGCACAGGGCCAACACCACGTTGCCAACACCCGGACCGGCCAATGCAGCAAAGGCAATGGCCATCAAAATACCCGGGAAAGAAAGGAACACATCCGTCAGGCGCATCAGCAGATTATCCACCCAGCCGCCCATATACCCGCTGACCATACCAATAGCCGTGCCCACTGTCGCGCAGACGCAGACCACCGCCAAGCCTACGAAAACAGACAGGCGCATCCCTAGCCCCAGACGGGTCAGCACGTCGCGGCCCAGCTCATCGGTTCCGAGCCAGTTGGCACCCTGCGGTGGTTGCATCAGACTGTACAGGTCAATCGCCGACGGATTGATGCCATTGACCAGCGGCCAAAACATCAGCACACCGAACATAGCGGCCAGCCCTGCAATCAGACGGTAGGGACGCAGACGACGCATGGCGGCACTCATCGGCCCCCTCCCCCAAAGCGAATGCGCGGGTCGGCCCATGCATACAGCAGATCGGAAAGCAGCGTCATTACCATATAGGTCAGCGCGATGAACATGACGCAGCCCTGTACAACGGGATAATCCCGCCGATTGAGGCCGTCAATCATCAGCGACCCAAGGCCCGGCCAGGAAAATACAGCCTCGGTCAGGATAGCGCCGGTCAAAAGGGCACCAGCCTGCAAAAAAACGACTGTAATGACAGGCAGCAAGGCGTTCCGCAGGGCATGTTTAAGAATAATCCCCTTCTGTGGCACACCCTTGGCTTTTGCCGTGCGGATAAAATCGGCGTGGAGCACTTCCAGCAAGGCCGAGCGCAGCAGGCGGGTTGTGATGGCCGCCATACCGGTGCCCAGCGTAACTGCAGGCAGCACAAGGCTGCTCCACCCCTCGCGGCCAGAGACAGGCAGCCAGCCCAGCCACAGCGCAAACAGGATAATCAGCATTGGCCCCATCCAGAAGTTTGGCATGGAGAACCCGACCAGCGAAACACCCATCGCCATATGGTCCGGCCAACGGTTACGGTTCACCGCCGCCCAAATGCCCAGAGGAAAGGCAATCAGCAGCGCAACGCACAAGGCGGCAGCTGCCAGCTCTGCCGTGGCAGGCAGCCTGCCCCACAGCATGTCGGCAACCGGACGCTGGCTGAAAAGCGATGTGCCGACATCCCCCTGAGCCAGATGCATCATAAAGCGGGCATATTGTTCCCAGAGCGGCAGGTCCAGACCCAGTTGCTGGCTAAGAGCAGCGCGGTCGGCAGGCAGGGCTTGCTCGCCCAAAATCACCTCGACGGGGTCGCCCGGCACCAGATGAATCAGCAGAAAAGTCAACGTGACAACGCCCAAGGCTGTTGGGATAAAATGCAGCAATCGGTGCGTGACATAGCGCAGCACGGGGAAGGTCAGCCTGTTTTTATTCTGTTCTTGTAGGATGATTAAAGCACAAAAAGCCAGTAACGTCACGGGATTGCATGAAAATTACACCCGCCCCAAATAAGGGATTGACCTTTGCCCAAGCGTTAACTAGATTGTAGCGTGTTAAGGAATAGTGTCTGCCGAGGCGGCATGGGGTGCCAAATATACCACCCTGCCGAACCGGGTAGCCCGCCCCGCCTGAGTAACAACGCCTTAAACGTTGTGAAGCTACAAATAAAAACAGCGCTGGTGGCGGTTCCTGTAGAGTAAGGCAAAATTGTTTTTTGGTACCACCGCGGCGCGCCGGCAAAACTCCGAGCAGACGCCTGCGGCACAAAAGCCCCGCCGGAAATGGCAAGGCCCCAACGGTACCGAAGTGTTATTAACAACACAAAGAGCAGCGCCGCACATATGTGCCCTGCCAAGTGGGGATGAAACAGGCCCCCGCCAAGAACCGGATTTGTAAAAGCGTGCCCCGTAGAGTAACCGCCGCAACAGTAACAGCGAACCGACTGCCCGCATGGCGAGTCGGGGTTAAGTGCCCCGCCGCATGTGGGTGTTTTGCGTTGTGCGGACGGATATCATAAGGGCCGTCTTTCTTCATCAAATCCCCTCTGGCAATAACGGCATTGGCTCAGGCGCTCCTCGTCAGGTAAAGGCGTAGGACGGAACATGACTAAACGTATGCTTATCGACGCAGCACATTCGGAAGAAGTGCGCGTTGTCATTATGGAAAACGACCGTATCGAAGAGTTCGAGGTCGAATCTTCCAGCAAAGAACAAATTCGCGGCAATATTTACGTTGCCGAAATCCAGCGGGTCGAACCCTCGTTGCAGGCCTGCTTTGTCGATTACGGCGGCAACCGTAACGGCTTTCTGGCTTTCAGCGAGATTCACCCCCAGTATTTCGACCTCACCGAGGACGAGAAAAAGGAACTGATGAAGGAGCTGGAAGAAATCTCCCAGCGCCGCAGTGCCCCGCGTCCGAACGGCCCGCGCCGTCATGCCCGCGGTGGCGCCCGCCCGACCGAAGATACCGCAACGGACGGCGATGATATTACAGAAGGCAACCAGCCGATGAGCGCCGAATCGGCTGCCGAGCTGGAAGAGGAAAATCTGGAAGCTGCTCAGAGCGAAGCAACTGAAACGGTTGAAGCGACCACTAAAGCCGATAAAAAGGCTGATGGCCGCCGCCGCCCGCGCCGTGCAAGCCGTACGCAGTCCGCTGCTACTGCCGATGCCGAAGATGAAGCCTCTGCCACCACCGATGCAGTAACCGATGCCGAAGCTGCAGAAGATGCAGCCGCTGCCGCTGCTGCTGCCAAAGTTGCCGACAGCGCCGCACGCCCGGCACATGGTGAACTGACCGATGAAGAGCTCGAGGAAGATGCCCGTGCTCTGGCGCTGGCAAACAGCATGGTTGTGAAACAACTGAGCGACGATGACATTCCCCCTGCCCTGCAAGGCGAATCCAAAGGCCGTAACAACGACCGTGGCCGCCGTGGACGCGACCGTGACCGCGGGCGCGGGCGTGGACGTGGCCGTGATGACCGCCGCAACAACCGCGATGCCGCCCCTGCCGACGAAACAGCCAAACCGACAGAGGATGCAGCCCCTGCCGAACGCAGCAATGCAAGCGAAAGTACTGCACCTGCCCGCCGTCAGCAGCCCATCCACCGCCGTTACAATATTGCCGACGTGCTCAAACGCGGCCAGAAAGTACTGGTACAGGTCGTTAAAGAAGAGCGCGGCACCAAAGGCGCTGCCCTGACCACCTTTATCTCCCTGCCCGGACGTTTTACCGTACTGATGCCGAATACACCGTATGCAGGGGGTATCTCCCGCAAGATTACCGACCTGGACGAACGTCGCCAGCTCAAGAACATTACCGAAGCCCTGAACGTACCGGAGGGCATGGGCCTGATTGTACGTACCGCAGGTTTGGGCCAAAGCCAGGACAATATCACGCAGGATCTCAAGCACCTGCTCAGCCACTGGGAGCGCATCAGCGCCTTCTGGCAGACTGAAGCTGCGCGTACCTGCGTGCACGAGGATGGCTCGCTGATTATCCGTGCCCTGCGCGACATGTTCAGTGATGACATTTCCGAAATTACAGTCAGCGGTGCCAAGGCATTCAAAGCCTGCCGCGACTACATGAAGGCCATTTTGCCTGACCACGCCAAGGTGCTCAAAGAACATAAGGGTGATATCCCGCTGTTCTCCGAACACGGTGTGGAAATGGAACTGCATCATATGAACCGCACACGGGTTAACCTGCCTTCCGGCGGTTACCTGATTATCAACCCGACCGAGGCTCTGGTCAGCATTGACGTGAACTCCGGCCGTGCTACCGGCGAGAAGAACATCGAGGAAACAGCGCTTAAAACCAACCTCGAAGCTGCCGAGGAGCTGGGCCGCCAACTGCGCCTGCGCGACTTGGCCGGTCTGATTGTTGTCGACTTTATCGACATGGATGACCGCCGCAACGAACGTGCCGTCGAACGTGCCATGCGTGACGCTGTCAAACGTGACCGCGCCCGCATCCAGATCGGTCACATTTCTGATTTCGGCCTGCTGGAAATGTCGCGTCAGCGCATGCGCCCCAGCCTGGGCGAGACCAGCTTTGTCACCTGCCCGCACTGCCATGGCAGCGGTCTGGTGCGCTCGCCTGCAAGCTCCGCGCTGATGATTCTGCGTGGTCTGGAGGAAGAGGATATTGCCGGCAAGGCCGATCGCGTCATCATTACTACCTCGCACGAGGTTGCGGTCTACATGCTCAACTACAAACGCGACATGATCGCCGAGATGGAGCGCCGTTACAAAACACGCATCATCGTCATTGGCGACGGTACCTTTGTGGCTCCCGACCACCGCCTTGAGCTGGTGCGCGTGGAAGCCGACGGTACCGAGAAGAAAACAACACACGAGAATCGCTGGCGCGAGCTGAGTGCCGAAGAAGAGCAGGCACAGAGCAAACGCCGCCGCCGCCGCCGTGGCGGCCGTAAAGGCCGTGACGATGAGCGTCAGGAACGTAGCGAACGCCCGCAGCAGCAGGCTGATGGCGAAGGACGCGAAGGCCGTGATAGCCGCGAGGGCCGTGAAGGACGCGACGGTAAAAACCGCCGTGACCGCCGTGGCCGTGGTCGCGATCGTGACCGCAACCGTAACCGCGACCAGAACCAGGAGCATGAGCAACAGCAAGAAGCTGCTGTAGCTGCTCAGGCTGACGCGGCAGAAGCGCAAACAGCAGATGCTGACGCTCCCGGTGATGATACCGCCGGTGGCGACCGTCGCCGCCCGCGCCGCACCCAGTTGGGTCGTCGTCGTGGCCGTCGTGATGGTAGCGATACCCGCGCAGGCGAAAATGGGACATCGGACCAATCTGCACCGGTTGTTGCACAGGAAAAAGCGGCGGAAGCTCAGGCGCCTGTTGCCAAACCCGCAGCCAAGGCTGTGCGTAAACCTACAGAAAACAAGCCTGTAGAGCGGGTCGTGGTTGAGGCCGCCCCCGACGAGAAGGCACCTGCCAAACGCGGTCGCGCTAAAAAAGCGACTGGCGAAAAGATGGTGGTTAAACCCCGCAGCACAACCAATAAGACTACGGAGAACAAACCACTTATGGTAGAGCGGATTGGTGGTGACGGTGCATCCGTCGCGGCGGAGGAAACGGCTAAAAAGTCAGTATTCCAGCGCTGGTGGAGCAAATAAGGCCCTACTACCAAAAATCCCAAATTATGTAAACCGGAGGGCTTGACAATCAGGCCCTCTGCTTTATTATGGAGTCGCATTTGTGCATTGCAGCACCAAATGACACCAACCAGAGGGATAAAGCGATGACCACCAAGACCACTTTCATGGAAACGCTGAGCAAATGGGCCGAAACCAATAGCGCCATCATGTCCAGCATGACCAAAACATCCCAGCAGTGCTGGGAAAAAGGCTTCTCCGCCGGCCAAATGTGGACCGACGGCATGACCGTAGCTGGCAAGCGCAGCCAACAAGCCTGGGCTGAATGGATGGAAAAATCCACTGCTGCTATGGGCACCATGTCCTCCTGCAAGGACGCGACTAAAGCCCTGGAATGCGCGATGGATTTTGCTGTAGGCACCTGCTGCGATGCTATCGAAACCGGCTCCGAAATCAGCCAAACCCTGACCAAATCCGCTACCGAAGCCCAGCAAACAATGACCAAAACCATGCTGAGCGGCCTGGAAGCCATGAAAAAAGACGGCGCCAAGGTTGTTAAAAGCACCGAAACTGCTCCTTGGGGCACCGCTACCAGCATGACCGCATGGTGGAGCAACCCGGCTGAGCAAGCCTCCAGCTGGATGAAAGCCTCCTGGTGGACACCGACCACTGGCATGACCAAAACCAGCGCTGGCGAAACTGCTGCCTCCACTGGCGCGGTGATTGCTGCCAAGTCGGCAACAGCCTCCAAAGGTACCAGCACCTCCAAGTAAGGTGTCATCTGCCTGATAAAGCGGCTGCCATTGGCAGCCGCTTTTGCTTGTGGGGTTACATCAAAAGCGCGATAATGCGGCCATGAAAAAACACGTTGCCCTTACTGCCCTGCTCTTGCTGCTTACCGTCAGCCCGCTGTCCGCGCAGGACGAGGAGCGGATGACACTGCTTGTGGATGCGGAAACGGAAAGCTACTTCCGACACATCGCAGAGCCCCTGCTCAAGCATATGGACCTCCACAGCGAGGAAATCCGCTATCACATCGTACTCAGCGACCAGATTAACGCCTTTGTCGCCTCGGCACGGGACGTCTATTTCATGACCGGGCTTATCAACAAAGCCGATAATCCGGATGAGGTTCTGGGCGTGCTCGCGCACGAACTGGGCCACATGCAGGGTCGCCACCTTTTCCGTGCGGCGGTGATGCAAGACGAGTATAAAATCCCGGCCATTCTGGCGGGTGTACTGGGCGCAGGCGCCGTAATTGCCGGTGCACCGCAGGCCGGAGGTGCCATTCTGGTTGGCGCACAGGCCGCGGGGGTGAGCAACCTGCTGCGCTTTACACGCTCCCAAGAACAGCAGGCCGACCAGATCGGTCTGGATACCTTGCTGGCTGCGGGCTATACGCCCATCGGCATGGAAAGCTTTTTCAAGAAGCTGCGCACGGATGAAGTGCTTTACACAAAAACGCCGCCTTCCTATCTACTGACCCACCCCTCACCCGCGCAACGGCAAGACTTTCTGGCCAATGCCGTCCAGCAGGCCGAAGGGAAGAATCTTACACATCTGCCTCAGGCGCCATTCGACCGCATTAAGGCCAAACTTTATGCGCTGAGCGAAACACCTGCCCGGGTTTTGCGCAAATACCAGCACGACAAGAGCTTTGCCGGCCGATACGCTGTTGCCATTGCCAATGCCCGGCTGGCCAAGTTCGACGATGCCATGCAGGACGTAAATGCCCTGATGAAAGAACAGCCGGATGACCCGTACCTTTACGAGTTGAAAGGGCAGATTTTGCAGGACATCGGCTCACTGGATGAAGCGTTGCCTCTGCTGGAAAAAGCCCTGAGCTATGAGCCGGATATGCCGCTGCTACGTTTTGAGGTTGGCGAGTTGCTGCTCCAGCAGGATAAGGTGGACGAGGCTTTGCCCATCCTGCAAACCGTCCGCAACAGCATGCCGGACTGGGCGCGCCTGCATTATCTGCTGGGTGTGGCCTACGGCAAAAAGGGCTTGCTCAGCCTGAGCCATCTATCCCTTGCTGAAAGCTCCCTCCTTCAGGGACTGCGCGATGATGCCAAGTATCACGTTCAGCTTGCCGAACATTATCTGGATAAAAAAGATACGGCGGCGGCTGAAAAACTTGCGTTGATGAAAGAAGCGCTTGAAAGCGAAAAAAATTGACCTATCTGTGTTCCGCTGCGATATTTGGGAACACTCAGACAACCAGATATGAACGGGAAAAACCGATGTACGCATATCCGGATTTATTGCCGATTATCCGCGAGCTGGAACGCCGCAAAGAAAGCAGCGACCCTGAGCGCCAGCAGTTGCTGGCAAAATGGGCAGAAGACCTGATGCGTATCCACGAGGATATGCGCCGTCTGGAGAAACTGGATAAGTTTACCCGCGCGGTTAATGCCCGTAGTGCCGAAACGGCTTAAGCAAGAAAACGAGATTGAGAATGGATAAACTGAACGTCGATATTGCCCAGATCCGTGACATCATCAAACTGGTCAAGGACACGGGTATCAACGAGATTGAAATCACCCAGGGCGAGATGAGCGTACGCGTACGCCGCGACAGCGCGCCGGTTCTGGGAGTCCATGCCCCTGCTGAAATGGTTACCGCCATCGCCGCACCAGCGGCAGCTGCGGCCCCTGCCGCCGCAGCCAAGCCGGAGGTTGTTGAAGGCCATGTGATTACATCGCCGATGGTCGGTACGCTTTACATGTCGCCATCGCCGGAGTCGCAGCCTTTTGTGAAGAAGGGCGACAAGGTCAAAAAAGGCCAGACCGTTTGCATTATCGAAGCCATGAAAACCATGAACCAGATCGAGGCCGATAAAGACGGCACCGTGCAGGAAGTTCTGGTCGACAATGCCCAGCCGGTCGAGTTCGGCGAACCGCTGTTCCGCATCGCTTAAGGGAACATCCGCATGTTCAAAAAGGTCCTGATTGCCAACCGTGGCGAGATTGCTGTTCGTATTCACCGCACCTGCCGTGACATGGGCATCTCCACCGTTGCTGTTCACTCCACCGCCGATGCGGATGCGTTGCATGTGAAAATGGCCAACGAGAGTGTGTGCATCGGCCCTGCTCAGAGTGACAAATCCTACCTGCATATCCCGGCGATTCTGGCCGCTGCCGAAGTGACGGACGCCGAAGCGATTCACCCGGGTTACGGGTTCCTGTCCGAGAATGAAAAGTTCGCCGAGATCGTCACCGCTTCCGGTTTCACGTTCATAGGCCCCAAAGCCGAGCACATTCGCCTGATGGGCGATAAAGTTGCTGCGCTCGAATACGCGAAGAAAGTCGGCCTGCCAACCATTCCGGGCAGCGATGGTGCCGTGGGTGACGAGAAGCACGCCTTTGAAATTGCCAATCGTATCGGCTATCCGGTCATCATCAAAGCCGCTGCCGGTGGTGGCGGGCGCGGGATGAAAATCGCGCACAGCGATGCCGCCCTGCCGAACATGATTGCCATGGCACGGGCAGAAGCGAAAGCCGCTTTTGGTGATGCGACCGTCTTTATCGAAAAGTTCCTCGAAAAGCCCCGCCACATCGAGATTCAGATTCTGGCAGACAGCCACGGCAACGTTATCCATCTGGGCGAGCGCGACTGCACCCTGCAACGCCGCCACCAGAAGGTTGTGGAAGAAAGTCCTTCGCCGGTCCTCTCCCAGAACCAGCGCGAGAGCCTTGGTGAGCTCTCCGCAGAAGCCTGCCGCAAAATGGGTTACGTTGGCGCCGGGACGATGGAGTTCCTGTACGAAGACGGCAAGTTCTACTTTATCGAGATGAATACCCGCTTGCAGGTAGAGCACCCCGTAACCGAACTGGTTACAGGCCTTGATCTGGTGGAAGAACAGATTCGCGTCGCCGCTGGGGAAGAACTGCGCCTGAAGGGCAAAGTTGCCCTGCGCGGCCATGCCATAGAATGTCGTATCAATGCCGAGTGCCCGGATACATTCCGTCCGTCACCCGGCAAGGTAGACGAATACTTTGCCCCCGGCGGCCCCGGTGTACGCGTGGATGCCAGCCTGTACCCGGGCTGCACAGTCCCGCCGTATTACGACGCCATGGTGGGCAAACTCATTGTTCACGGCAATACCCGTGATCAGGCACTGGCGCGCATGCGCCGCGCGCTCGAAGAGTATGTGGTGGGTGGCATCAAGACCAATCTGCCGCTGCATCGGCGCATCATGAACAACGATTCTTTTATCAACGGTCATTATAATGTACATTCGTTGGAAAGATTTATTCAAGGAGGCCTGTTTTAATGCTCTCTCCCGTGTACAACGAATCGGTTATTGCCGAGCGCGTTAAGGAAATCGCATCCCGTATGAATGCCGATTTCGGCAACGAGAAAGACTACGTACACGTGATTGTGACGCTGAACGGCGCCTTCATGTTTGCAGCGGACCTTATCCGCCAGTGTAAGTTCCCGATGATGGTCCACTTTGTGGGTGCCTCGTCCTACATGGGGACCGAGCAGCAGAAAGACCTGCGCATCAATGCAGACGCCCTGCCCCGCTCCTTCGGTAACAAGCCGGTCATCCTGATTGAGGACATTGTCGACTCCGGCCGCACCATCGGCAAACTGCGCCAGATGATGGTTGACCGCTTCGCAAGCTCCATTAAAGTTGCAGCCCTGCTGCGCCGTCAGGGTGGCGGCGGCAACGCTGACTATTACGGCTTTACTGTACCGCCCGGGCTGTTTGTTGTTGGTTACGGCCTGGACTTGGATGGCCGTTACCGCGAGTTGCGTGATATTCAGGCCCTGAACACTGCCACAATGGTGACCGGCGAAGGCAGCAAGCTCTGCTAAAGCGCCAAAAACTTAAAAGCCCCCGCTTCAGGGGGCTTTTTTATTGGAGGTCTTTGTTTTTTAACCGTCGAACTTACAGCGCACCAGCAGTAAATCGTACCTGTTATCTTGCAGACTGGTCATACCAGGATAAGTGCTGAACAACCATCCGTTAAAAACTTCGCTCCCCATCGGGGTCTGAACGCTCACGTAAGCGGCAAAGTTGCCATTCACACCACCGTGGTTAGGAATACAGGCGGATGTGGTAACCGTCAGCTTGCCGTCAATATCCAAGGTGCCGTCGCGGCTCAGTTGCACGTCTTCAACGCGGTTGAGGCGCTTACGGATAAGGCGCAGGGTTGCAGTATATGGTCCCAAATCTTCCACCTGCCGGGCCAAGGCCGGTTTATAAGGCTCTTTGGTGGCAGAGGCATCGCTGCTTTCGCCGCTTTGGAAGGGTAACACATCAAAAAAACTCTGCCCAAAGGCAGGAACGGGAACCAACAGCAGGGAAATCAGCAGAATCTTATTCATCATCACTCAACAAGGCGCGGATGGCGCGCAACTCGGCAACAGCCTCGGTCATATCGGAGGCGACTTCCGGCACAACATCGGCAATGCTGGCACCACCACGTTTAAAAAATGCCTGCACGCCTTTGATGGTATAGCCTTCATCGTAAAGCAAGTGGCGGATTTTGCGCAGCAACTCT
The DNA here is from genome assembly GCA_016125375.1 of Pseudomonadota bacterium. Taxonomy (GTDB): domain Bacteria; phylum Pseudomonadota; class Alphaproteobacteria; order UBA1280; family RI-95; genus RI-95. The sequence continues at coordinate 435,902 of WGLU01000001.1, forward strand.
ACATCTTCCGGGCGGTAATAACGACGGCCACCGCCACGTTTGAGCGGCTTAATACCCGGGAACTTGGATTCCCAGAAACGCAGAACGTGGGTGGCAACACCCAGTTCGTCTGCAACTTCGCTGATGGTACGGTAGGCGTGGGCGGATTTTTCGCCCCGTTCACGGCGCTGTTCGCGACGGGCTTCAACGCGGGCGGAGCGGGCTTTTTCGTCAGCCTCGCGCTTTTCTACCGGAAAGAGGTCCAGATTTTCGCCCATATAAATATCTTTAATTCAACGCGTTAATCGTCACCGTTAATACGGTCTTTCAGCACGTGGGACGCGCGGAAGACCAGCACCTTGCGCGGATCAATCGGCACCTCTTCCCCGGTTTTGGGGTTACGGCCCATGCGTTGTTTTTTGGAGCGTACGGCAAAGTTACCGAAAGAAGAAAGCTTAACGGTTTCGCCATTAATCAGGGCTTTGCAGACCTCTTCAAGCATTTGTTCAACCAGCTGAGAGGAACTCTTCCGCGACAGACCAACATCGTGGTACACGGCTTCTGCCAGATGAGCGCGGGTAAGCGTCGAACCTTTTGCCATTTTAGTAACTGCCTGATTTGGTTAAACTCCAACCATTAACGTAATAGATGGGGTGTGCATCGTCAAGCACTTGCGGTGCTTTTTACCACCGATTTGTGCGGAATTACCACCGCACCAGCGCCCCACCCCATGTGAAGCCTGCACCAAAGGCCTCGAACAGGAGCAAATCACCTGCTTTAAAAGTCCCTTTTTCAGCCGCAAAGTTGAGCGCAAGGGGAATGGAAGCCGCAGAAGTATTGGCATGTTCCTGCACGGTCAGGACCACCTTGTCGGCGGGCAACTCCAGCATTTTTGCGGTTGCATCGATAATACGTTTATTGGCCTGATGAGGCACCAGCCAAGTCACATCCGTGCGCGCCAGATTGTTACGGCTGAGCAGGTCATCCACAATTTGGGCCATTGCGCGCGTGGCGTGTTTAAAAACCTCACGCCCATGCATGACGACGGTACCGACGGTTTTGGTCGTTGCAATGCCGCCGGACGCATAAAGAAGGTCATTTTTACTGCCATCACTGTAGATGGCTGTATCCAGAATGCCGCTGTCACCCTCGCTCGCTTGCAAGATAACGGCGCCAGCGCCATCGCCAAACAGGACGCATGTACTGCGGTCGGTCCAATCCACCATGTGGGTAAAGCGTTCGGCGCCAATCACAAGAATAGTTTTTTCGCTACCGGAACGAATCAGCGTATCTGCCAGTTTCAGCCCGTAAACAAACCCCGAGCAGGCGGCTTGCAGGTCAAAGCCGGCGCCCCGAGTCATCCCCAAAGCGCCCTGAACTTGGGTGGAAACCCCGGGGAAGGAACTATCCGGCGTGGCAGTGCCGACGATAATCAGGTCGATGTCATTCGGCGTCAGGCCTGCACGTTCAATGGCCTGTTTTGCGGCCTGCGTGGCCATGTAGCTGGTGGTTTCCTGCCCTTCGGCCATATGGCGGGCGCGGATACCGGTCCGTTCGTAAATCCACTCGTCAGACGTATCAACAATTTTGGAAAGGTCGTCGTTCGTGACCCGTTTGGCCGGCAGATAGCCGCCCGTAGAGATAATCTTAGCACGAACCATAAAATCACCTTTTACCAATAGGTTATTATTCTTATTGCATGTAATACCTGCATTTTGATAGCACAGAAAGGGGCGCTGCCGCCCCTTTCAGGTATTACATCAGGAAGATTGCCAAACCTTCTGCTTAATAAGGCTTAGTTGGCAGCTTCTTCGCTCTTGGATTGGGCAACAACTTCACGGCCATCATAATAGCCGCAAGCACCACAAACATGGTGAGCTTGTTTCAGCTCGCCACAGTTGGAGCATTCGTTGTGAGCCATCGCGCCAATGCTGTCATGCGCGCGGCGCATACCGCGGCGGGATGGGGTTGTTTTTCTCTTTGGTACAGCCATAACTTGCTACTCTAATTGGGTTGCGTTTTACACAAAGCAGACGTTCTTATAAGCGAAACGGCTTAGCTTTTCAACTGCTTCAATACAGAAAATGGATTTTTTTCTTCGCGGACCACTTCATCCAGCCCGTCGGACAGCAGAACCCCGCCCCTTTTTGCCCGTTCGGCAGGGTCTTTAATCGGGTACGGATCCAGATTCAGGACAACATGCTGCATCAGGAAGTCACCCACATCGAACTGGTCGCCCTCAATCATAAAGGCGTTATCGTCCTCTTCGGCCTTTTGCTGGCGTGTTGCACGGGTCAGCGTTTCCGACACTTTGAAACTTTGCTCGCTCATAAACGGTTCTAGCGTACGCACGCATATCTGCTCCAGCACAACGCGCAGATCCCCATTGATGCGCAGGACCGGTCCTGCAACTTCCAATGACAGGGCGGCATGCCCCTCGCCTTTGTGGGGAACCTCCAGCGTATCGCAGACACGGGCCCAGCTGCCCGGCGTCGAAGTGCCTTCAATTTTGTAAACACCGTCTTTCAGGCCCGGGACATCCATAACCAAATCAAAAGGATCCTTGCCCAGAGTCACGCGCGGCTTTGCTGTCATCTCACCCCTCCTTACGCGGCTTTGGCAGTGCCGATGTCAGCCATAACGGCAGCAACAACCTGCGCCGTATCATCACTGGCTGTCAGAACATGATTACGGGTCATGGCGGCCTCCAGCATTGCGGGGCTTTGCGCTTCAAACGCTGGTGTGTAGGCGCTCATGCGTCCGTAGAAAGCACTGGCAAGTTTCTTAACTTCTTTGCCAACTTTAAGGTCGCTTACGCCCTTCTCCCGCATGGCAGCGTCAAAATCGGCGAACATATGTTGGAAAAACGCATCACGCGTCGCAATATCGCCTGCTTTTTCATAGCGCCAGGCAACCAATGCGCCGAAAAGGGCAATTGCCTCGAAGCGCAGGATGCGCTCGGCCACGGTGGTAGAAGGTTCGGCAAAACGGCTGGCAAAAACATCTGCCGCCCGCGTCAGGCACCAGGCATACTGCTGTGCTATCCCGGGCTGTTGTTTTTTCCCAAACATTCTCTCACTCCTTGGTTTGTCAGCCATATCGGTTTGTGTTTTACTACGCCATCACATAAAATAATAGGGATTTTTAGGGGATACCTGAGCGATGCATAACGATAACAAAATGCTAATCGCGCTGGGCATGACATTGATGCTCTCCGCGTGCGCCGAAACACTGACCACTCACGGTCAGGTTATTCGCGAGTCCCAACTGCAGGAACTCAAAGTCGGGCAAACCACCCGCGAGGATGTGATGGTGAATCTGGGCAGCCCGTCCAGCAAGGCTGTTTTTGATGAGGATCGCTGGATATACATCACCTCGCTAACCAAGTCCGAACCCCTTAAGCCCAACCAACTGGAAGAGCGCACCGTTATTACCCTGACCTTTAATAAGGAGGGAGTCCTCCAGGGCATGGATGTGCGCAACAAAAACGACGGTAAACCCATCGTGCTCAACAACCGGGTAACACCTACTCAGGGACAATCTCTGGGTATTGTTGACCAATTGATGGAGAACCTCGGGAAAGGGTTTTAACCATGCGGACCACCCTTTGGTCAGTCAACAAACAACGCGGTGCCCTCTTTGGCATTGATGCGCGTATCTCTATGGCCATTTTCGGAGCCCTGTCGATTGTGCTGGGGTATACGGCCTTCGGTAAAATCACCTCCTCGCGGGAGGCTGCCCTGTACAAGGAATTACAGGAAATCGACTATGCCATCCGCCAATACCAGTCGGACATGGGCACGTTCCCCATGTTTACCATCAACGGCGCGACCTTCTCGCCGGGTGTTGTCGTCAACGCCACGCGCTCCTATAACGCGCTTTGGTCAACCACGAACAACGTGGCAGCCGCTTTTATTCCTAAATGGAACGGCCCCTACCTGAACACCGATACGGACAACCACCCCATCTACGGCACATACTCCGTTATCTATGCAACAGGCACCCGTGGCATCTGCACCAGCACCAACACCTGCTATGCCTGGGTGAGCCTGACCAACGTGCCGGCGGAAGTATGGTCGGCCGTTAACCGCTATGTGGATGAGGACAACGGCGCCTCGCCAGAAGCAACACCCGTCACCACGGGCCGTGTACAGGCCGATGGTTTGACTGACCCCCGCATTTTGTACTACCGCAGTGTCGGGCGTTCGCCCGGCTACTAAAAACAAGGAGCTGACCCATGATGTACCGTTTCATAACAAGCCAGCGTGGCGCAATGTTTGGGCTGGATGCCCGTGTGGCCATGGCTATTTTCGGGATTGCCTCTGTTCTGGTGGGCACGGCAGTGTTCGGCAGCATGCGCGAGTTTGAATACCGCGCCCTGTCGAAAGAGCTGAAGGAAATGCATGTAGCCATTGAAGGCCTGCATAACGACCTGCAGGCGAGTGTCCGCAGCCGCCTGACCACGCCCAGCGATGCCAACAGCTTTACTGCGCTCTATGACAGCAGCGTGCTGACAGCCGCAGGCCAGCAAAAATGGCTGGGGCCCTACATCAATCTGCGCTCCAATACCCACCCCAGCTATGGCACCATGTCGCTGACGCGCGCCGCCGTGAGCAACGCTCCCGGTACAGCATGTACGGCCACTGACGGTACCTGTTATCTGTACGTGGTTTACAGCGCCGTGCCGGACGGGATTATCGCTGACTTAGATGACGCGCTTGATAACGGCGATGGCGCAACAGCAGGCAAGGTCCAGTGGTCGGTTGTTGCAGGTCAGACCGACACGCTCTACTTCCGGACCATGAAGAACATCCGCTAGTTATAACGACAGGAAAAAAGCCCGCTTGATGCGGGCTTTTCTTAATAAAGCAGATTTAGACAGCCTGCGGTTTACGGGCAGCCCGTTCGGCCTGTGCCTTGGCGAAGTCCTCGGGGCGGACTTTGGCGGCAATATTATTCAGAATACCGTTGATAAAGCTCACTTCCGGTACATTCAGAAAAGCCTTTGCCACATCCAGAAACTCGTTAATAACCACTTTAAACGGGGTCTTGGGGCAGGTTTCCAGCTCGGCAATGGCGACTACCAGCAGACTTTTTTCCACCAGACCCATACGGTCAATTTCCCACTCGGGACCGATGTTGGCGGTAACCATTTGCAGGTAGCGGTCTTTATTCTCGATAGTTGCCTTCATCAGTTTACTGAAGAGCTTTTTATCTGCCGCCGTATTATCAAACCGGTGCAGCAGAAACTCTTCCATGATTTCTGTTTCCTGACGGGCGAGCAGAAAATGCTGGTACACCCCCTGCACCACCATCAGGCGGGCCTCGGTCAGGGGGCTGTCTGTAATCGTTTCGTCTTTGGGCGGGTAAAAACTCATCGCGTCACTTCATTTTGCCAAGCAGTTGTTGGAAGTCCATCGGACTCGAAAACTCGTTATACACGGATGCATACCGCACGTAACCCACAAAATCCACGTCTTTCAGTTTTTCCAGCACCGCTGCGCCGATTTCGTTCGACGTAATCTCTGTACGGCCGGTTTCCGTCAGGGCTTGCTCCACATCCGCCACAACACGATTGATCACGTTCTGGTTCACAGGGCGCTTACGCATGGCCAGCATAATGCTCTTCATGACCTTCTCGCGGTCAAAGAGCTCGCGGCTGCCGTCGCGCTTGAGCACAACGGTCTGCTGGACCTGGAAGCGCTCGAACGTCGTGAAGCGACGTCCGCACTCGGTACATTCGCGGCGTCGGCGGATAACACGCTTATCCTCCGACGGGCGGGAGTCTTTTACTTGAGTATCATCACTCCCACAAAACGGGCAACGCATGGATTTTTTACCTCTTAAACATGCTGATAAATGGGGAACTTGGCGCACAGGTCTGCCACGTCCGCACGGACACGGCTTTCTACCTGGGCATCGCCATCCGGGTTGTGGCTGAGAGCTTGCAGCACCTCGAAAATCCACTCGCCAACTTGTTTGAACTCGTCCTGTTTGAAGCCGCGGGTGGTCGCAGCGGGCGTGCCCAAACGGATGCCCGATGTAATCATGGGGCTTTCCGTATCAAACGGGACGGCGTTTTTGTTGCAGGTCAGGCCTGCACGTTCCAGCGCGTGTTCGGCGGCCTTTCCTGTGACTTTGAGGCTGCGCAGATCAACCAGCATCAGGTGGTTGTCTGTCCCGCCGCTGACCATACGCACACCGCGGCTGGAGAGCGTATCCGCCAGCGCGTGGGCATTGAGGATAACCTGTTTGCAGTAATCTTTAAACTCAGGGCGCAGTGCCTCGCCAAACGAGACGGCTTTGGCGGCAATCACGTGCATGAGCGGACCGCCCTGCATACCCGGGAACACCGAGCTGTTGATCTTTTTGGCCAGTTCCTTGTCATTGGTCAAAATCATCCCGCCGCGGGGGCCGCGCAAGGTTTTGTGGGTCGTAGTGGTGACAAAATGGGCGTGCTCCATGGGGCTTGCGTGCAGGCCTGTTGCGACCAGACCGGCGATGTGCGCCATATCGACCAACAAATAAGCGCCCACAGCGTCGGCAACTTTGCGGAACTTGACCCAGTCGATCACGCGCGGATAGGCACTGGCACCGGCGATGATGAGCTTGGGTTTGACCTCTTTGGCGATGGTTTCCAACGCGTCGTAATCAATGGTTTCGGTATCCTGGCGCAGGCCGTAGAAGGCTGTTTTGAACCACTTGCCCGAAAAGTTGACCGGCGAGCCGTGGGTCAGGTGGCCGCCCTGGTCCAGCGACATGCCCAAAATGGTATCGCCCGGGGTGAGTACGCTGTTGAATACTTCCTGATTGGCCTGCGAGCCGGAGTGCGGCTGGACGTTGACGAACTCGGCCCCAAAGAGCTGCTTGGCGCGCTCGCGTGCCAGCACTTCCACCTCGTCCACAAACTCACACCCGCCGTAATAACGGCGACCGGGGTAGCCTTCGGCATATTTGTTGGTCATCAGGCAGCCCTGAGCCTCCAGTACCGCGCGGCTGACAATATTCTCCGAGGCAATCAGCTCAATCTGGTCACGTTGGCGGCTGAACTCACCCTGAATGGCCTTGAACACATCGGCATCCGTTTGCGCAAGGGCGTGGTCGAAAAAGCGGCTCATGTTGGGTTACTCCGGTTTCTTATCCAGTTTTTCTACGCGGCGGGCATGGCGGCCGCCTTCAAAATCGGTTGTATAGAACGTCTCCAGACAGGCGATGGCGGTGGGGATATCCAGCACACGCCCGCCCATGCAGAGCACATTCGCGTTGTTGTGGGCGCGGGCCAGGTGGGCGGTATTGGTGTCGTGCACGAGTGCCGCACGGATGCCCGGGTAACGGTTGGCGCGGATGGATACACCGATACCTGTGCCGCACAGCAGCACGCCAAAGTCGGCCTGATGGCTCAGAATAACAGCGGCCAGCTCATTGGCTTTGTCCGGATAGTCAACACTATCGGCCGTCTGTGGCCCGAGGTCGGTGACCACTGCGCCGTGGTCTTTCAGCCAAACAGCCAACGCCTGTCGCATATCGACAGCCGCATGGTCGCTTGCCAAAACCCAACGCACGTGGTGTTAACCCCCTGATAGACTTAGTGCCCTCATTTAACCACAACATGATGGGCTTTCCAACCCAATTGTAGGCGCTTCAGGGGGTGTTGGCGCTAGATGTTGTAGCCGTCAGACCGTCGTATCAACCGTCACTGGCGCGCCGCGCTGACCACAGCCGTCGGCACGTACAGGGAGTTGGATTGCCGGCGTCGGCGCATCCCCTGACTGAACTGCATCCCAAGCCTGTAGAGCGGCATCAATGCTCAGACCTGTGTATTGCAGGCTGAACTGCTCCACTTCCACATGAACATTGATGCTGATGGCCGTGACGGTTTCCATGCCACCATCGGGGTCGAGCAGGCGCCGTTGCTGCTGGTAGTAGCCCAGCACCTCTTCTAGCGAATGTTTGGGCTGCGCCTCTCTCGCTCTGGCATTGAACTCCATCAGCCCTATAAGGGCGGCGATGGTTTTCATCAGCTTGTCGTGCGTGCGGCCCGTGGTGTGGGCGTCCGCCATTGCCAGCAGACGGATAACGGAGGCTTTCTCCTGCCCGGTCATCCTGTCGGAGTTGGCGACATAGCCCATGATGGTCAGCGCCTCATCACTGGGCTGGTACCATTTGGGTTGCTGTATCTGGATGTTGACGTTCAAGTCGAGCGTGGTGCGCTGGTACGACATCCGCAGCTCGCTTGCATTGAAGTGCGCCGCAACGGGCGCGCGTGGATCTATCATGGTGGTCTACCTAACCATTGTTTTCCCTAAATGCGGTTTTACGTAAACCGCAGGCGGGCGTCCCTTCCCGCTGCTATTTTATGTTTGCCCGCACAAGCACAGGCGCGTAGATATACTTACATGAGCATGCAGACACCCGCCTCGCGCCGTAATTTCTTTACCAAACTGATGACCAGTTGCGTCAGGTCGTTCGAGCATGGCCACGCCAGCGGCGTATTTGGCGAGCAAGGCTACGAGGTAACCCTGCCTGAAGGCGCTACCCACCTGCTGTGCACCACGGAGCGCATGCCGATTGCGGCAGGTGATGGACTGGCCGTTGCCGCCTTTAAACGCCTGCCCCGCAACTGGCAGGGCTGCGCCGAACACTTTGACGGCAAGACCGTAACCGTACTGAGCGACAAACCTATCCGCCATGCCGACGGTCTTGACCGACTGGTCATTCTGAACCCGCCCGACGACTATATCGCCCCTTGCCCCGTGCTGCTGGTCTTTGATGCCCGCACCACCGACAGTGCCGCCATGAGCCTGATTCAGATTGCCCGCCAGCCGGCAAACAGCGACGTGTTTTTTGGCGATATGGAATGGTATCCGGACGCCCCGCTGGTTACCCGCATCCGCACCTTTGCCTGCCTTAAGGCATAAAAAAGCCCCGCCATTGCGGCGGGGCTTGTGTGTTCATTTTTACAGCTATCAATGTAGCTTCCGTCGTTCGATGGCGGCCATCTCGTCGCGCAACCTCAGTTTAATTCGCTTCAGCTGTGTCACGGTGGTCGGGTCAAGGGACGGCGAAGCACGCAGAGTTTCGAGTTTTTTCTCAATCACCTCATGCTCGGTCTGGAGCTTGCGGTAGGTGTAGTCATGATTGAGAAGTTCAGTCGAAATAGCGTGATTGCGCATTGTACTCGCCTCCTTGGTTATTGTTTAAGACCGAATCGGTCACCTGTTTAAGCTTGGCCCTCGCCAGCCGATTATGCAACCCGCTGCCCCCTAAATTTTGTCAAAAAATCTGGGCAAAAAATCCAGCAAGATGGCACGATTTTTTCCTTTACAATGTTTCAGGCGTTTAGGTAGCATTTTGCATTGCAACACTAACCCCAATAGGGATTATTAAAATGGACGCCATTAAAAACGTATTTAAACTGATTGAAGAAAACGATATTGAGTTTGTGGATTTCCGCTTCTGTGATTTTAACGGGAAGTGGCGCCACATTACCTTCTCCGTAACCGAACTGGACGAGAAGGTGTTCCAGCAGGGCCTCAACTTTGACGGTTCTTCGATCGAGGGCTGGTGCCCGATCAACAAATCCGACATGTTCTACGTGCCGGACGCCACCAGCGCCTTCATCGACCCCTTTATGTCGCACCCCACTGTGGTCCTGATTTGCGACATCGTCGATCCTACCAATGGTAAACCCTACAACCGCGACCCGCGTGGTGTTGCAAAGCGGGCTGAACAATTTGCCAAGCAGACTGGCGTCGCTGACCAGGCATTTTTCGGCCCCGAGCTCGAGTTTTTCCTGTTCGACGACGTAACCTATAGCGCGAAGCCTAACGAGTCGTTCCACAAGATCGACGCCTCCACAGGCGCATGGAACCGCGGTACCAAGCTGGAAGAAGGCAGCCACGGCCACATTGCCGGCATGAAAGGCAACTACTTCTCGCTGGCACCGGTTGACCGCAACCATGACATCCGTTCCGAAATGTGCAGCGTGCTGCGTAAAATCGGTATCGATATGCACCTGCACCACGGCGAAGTTGCAACCGCCGGCCAAAGCGAGCTGGGCATGCGCTTTAACACCCTGACCCGCAAGGCCGACGAAGTGCTGATGTACAAGTACGTTGTGCACAACGTTGCTGACCTGTTCGGCAAAACCGCAACCTTTATGCCCAAGCCGCTGGCTGGCGACAACGGTAGCGGTATGCACGTTCACCAGTCCCTGTGGAAAGCTGGCAAAAACCTGTTTGCCGGTAACCAGTATGACGGCCTGAGCGACACCGCCCTGCACTACATCGGCGGTATCATCAAGCATGCCAAAGCCATCAACGCATTCACCAACCCGACGACCAACAGCTACAAGCGTCTGATCCCGGGTTATGAGGCACCGGTTATCCTGACCTACGCCGCACGTAACCGTTCGGCTTCCATCCGGATTCCGGCTTCCGGTACCTCGGCTGCCGCCAAGCGTATCGAAGTCCGCTTCCCCGACCCGACCGCCAACCCGTATCTGGGTATGGCCGCCATGCTGATGGCAGGTCTGGACGGCGTGAAGAACAAAATCGATCCGGGCAAAGCGCTGGAAGACAACCTCTACGCCCGCTCGGCCGATGATGTTGCCAAGCTGCCGCAGGTTTGCGGTTCGCTGGAAGAAGCGCTGCGCAACCTCGATGCAGACCGCGACTTCCTGAAAGAAGGCGGTGTGTTCGATGACGATATGATCGACGCCTACATCGAGCTCAAGTCCGAGGATGTTGTTCGCCTGAACCACACCCCGGCTCCGATTGAGTTCGAAATGTACTTCAGCGCCTAAGCTGGCTTACAACTGACGGAGAGAGGCTGCCACGGCAGCCTCTTTCTTTATGTTGACAGCATCATGCAATACGTCTAAACAAGGTTCCTTCCCTTACACCTTAACGTTTCCCCCAAAATCAGTGGCCACCCTGTGCCGCGTCCTTTTTCTTCTTTCGTATTTCCAGCTGGAGCGTATTCCATGCACAACACCATTAATCAGGGCAGTTATGCCCTTAAATCCCATCAGGATCCGCGCACTGTTATCCTCGCTTTCCGCGGAGACTACGCCTTCCTGAGCAACTTTGCGCCTTGCACGGTTATTTTGCCTGCCGAGGGCAACCTGCCGGCGATGATATTCAACTCCACCGAACAGGCGTACATGGCCTGGAAGACGCTGGACCTTGACGTGCGCAAGGCCATTCAGGCCGCAACGCCGGGTGAGGCCAAGCGCATGACCCATGAAGATGGGTTTCCCCTCCGCCCCGATTATTCGGACGCGGGGCGACTGGCCATCATGCTGGAACTCAACCGCCAGAAGTACAGCATTCGCAATCCCGAGCTGCGCAAACAACTGCTGGCAACGGGGCACGCCCTGCTCATCGAGGGCAACGACTGGGGCGACACGTTCTTCGGCTTCAGCTTCATCGACGGCTGGGGCCACAACCATCTCGGCCGCATCCTGATGCAGATCCGCGACGATATCCGGGCCTACATCCACAGCGCCTGAAAAACATGCAGCAATGCTGATGCCTCTTGACGGCAGGGCGGCAAACCCGCTAGAAAGAAGGCTCCAATCTCCCTTGCCCTTTACCCTTTCCCCCAATTGATCGGTGGCGCTATGGCAACCCCATGGAAAGCCTTTTCTGGTAACGGCATTCCGCCGGACCAGCGCTGCACAACCTGCAACGGTTCCGGCAAACATGCCGGTATCAAATGCTTCAAGTGTGGCGGGACAGGCCGTAAATAGGCCGGAACAAACGATGGGCAGCCGTAAGGCTGCCCTTTTTTATTGCATTGCAGCAGCTGGCACATATACAATGAAAAGTAACAGGTGGGGTTCACCCGCCAATTACATCCCAAAAACCATAACGCAACCCGCAACAGCAACCCAACAGCAGCAACAGCGAGCGTGTCACATGATGCCCTGCTTTCTACCGCTGCGTGGCCTGATTGTGTTTGCCGAGGCCTGCAAAGGCTGCGGCGGCACCGGCCGCAAGGCGGGCATGAAATGCTTCCGCTGCAAGGGTACGGGGCGTAAGTAGGCCCCTCTGCCCTTTCGGCAGGATGACGAGACGTGGAACCCCCACGGCAGGTATCTGCAAACAAAAAAGCCGCCCCGAAGGGCGGCTTTTGTTCGTTTGTCTCAGGCCTCGGCCATCAGCTTGCGGGCGTAGTAGAGGGTGGCGTCATCCGGCAACTGATTGGGTGCCAGACCCAGCTTCTGCTCCAGCATACGCAGTTCCTGCTGAGTGCGGCCGTGCGCGTCGATGAGAGTCTCCACATGCGGGTGGTAGCCCATGGTGTACGGGCGGTCCAGCCACAGGTAGTCCATCAGCTGGCCGATGATACGGTCCAGCCGGTCACGCAGGCGCAGCAGCTGCGCAACGAGATTTTTGAAATCCATTTATACCTCAATCAGTCAGGGGTAGAAGACGACCAGCGCAGATGCGGCAAAGCCTTGCGGACATAGTCCACGCCGGTAAGGACGGTCAGGATGACCGCGACCCACATCAGAACAACGCCAAGGGTGAGAAGACCGCCAGCCGTGGCGGCATCGGAAAACCCGCCCGAGAGAATCACGGCCGAGATGGCCGTCATCTGCACGGTGGTTTTCCACTTGGCAAGACCTGTGACCTTGAGGTCGACACCAGCCTTGGCCAAGTACTCCCGCATGCCGGAAATCAGCACCTCGCGGAACGCGATGATAACTGCGGGAATCAACAGTTGCGGCTGCGACCCGACAAGCATGAACAGAGCCGCAAAGACGAGCAGCTTGTCAGCAATGGGGTCGAGGCACGCACCGAAAGGCGACGTCACGCCGAGCTTACGCGCCAGCATGCCGTCAAAATAGTCGGTCACGGCAGCAGTCACGAACAGCCCGAAGGCCACCCACGCCGCCAGCGTACCGCCAAGATAGAATGCCCCCACAAACAGCGGTATCACCGCTATCCTCAAGAGCGTCAGGATGTTGGGGAGGTTTTGCATAACCCACCTGTAACAAGGGTTTGCGTAGAAAAGGCAAGAAAGGAAAGAAGAAAGCTTCAACATGCCTTATACTCCACTTAACGGTGTGTCCCAAGCCCTTTTTGTAGAGCTTTTTATTTGAGTGTGACACAGGATGTATGCTTGAACAACCGCCGCTTTTATGCTTTTTTATTTACAAAAATCCCGCAAAACCTTAGGTTATACGCCATGATAGATGTACAAAAACTGCCCAGTCAGTCCACACCCCGAGGCGAGGTCGCCCTGGAAGTGATGATTATGCCTAAAGACCTTAACCATCACCAGACAGCGTTTGGCGGTGCCATCCTGTCCTACATGGACCTCGCAGGGTCTGCCATTGCCATGAAGCGCTCCAAAAGCAAGGTGATGCTGAAGGCCTTTACCAGCGCCACATTCGACAAGCCGATTTTTGTGTCCGAACGGGCGGTTTTTTACGGCCACGTCACCCGTGTGGGTAAAACATCCATGACCGTGCAGATTGAAGTCTGGCGCGATAACATCCCCGAGGATACACAAGAGCTGGCCGGCACGGCCGAAATCATCTACGTGGCCGTGGGTAGCGACCTGCGCCCCCGCCCTGTTGACCGTTAAGATTTTTTAAGGCAGACCCACATGACCCAGCAGCCGCAGAACGTGCAGTATACAGCTTCCGACATTGAAGTGTTGGAGGGGCTGGAGCCTGTCCGCAAGCGCCCGGGCATGTACATCGGCGGGACGGACAGTAGCGCCCTGCACCACATGGTGGCCGAAATCCTGGATAACTCCATGGACGAAGCGGTGGCCGGTCACGCCGATAAAATCTGGTTCACCCGCCATACCGACGGCAGTATTTCCATCCGTGACAACGGCCGCGGCATCCCGGTGGATGCTCACCCGAAGTTCAAGGATAAATCCGCTCTGGAAGTCATCCTGACCACGTTGCACTCCGGCGGTAAGTTCAGCAACAAGGCATACAACACCTCCGGCGGTCTGCACGGCGTTGGTCTTTCGGTCGTCAACGCGCTGAGCAAGCTGCTGATTGTGGAAATCTGCCGCGACGGTCAGCAATACCGCCAGACATACGCCTTCGGCACGCCGCAAGGCCCGCTGGAGCACGTGGGACCCATGAGCAACCGCCGCGGCACAACCGTGCGCTTTACGCCTGATGATACGATTTTTGAGACAATCATCTTCTCCAGCGCGCGCCTGCTGAAGCTCGTGCGCTCCAAAGCCTTCCTGTTTCAGGGCGTGACGATTCACTGGAAGGACGAGACCTTCTCGGACGAGCGCGAAGTCAACGACGCCCCTGCCGAAGCAAGCTTCCACTACCCCAACGGTCTGGCCGACTATCTGGCTGACGAGTTGGGCGAAAACCTGTGCTACACCGACGTCCCTTTTGCAGGTAACGAACCCTTTGCCGGTGGCGAGCAAGGCCGCGTGGAATGGGCGATTGCCTGGCCGATGAACGAGAGCGGCAGCATGGCCTCCTACTGTAACACGGTGCCAACCCCGCAAGGCGGTACGCACGAGGCCGGTTACCGCGCAGCACTTACCAAGTCGCTGCGCCAGTATGGCGAGATGCGCGGCAATAAAAAGGCCGACAAAATCACGGCGGATGACGTACTGGGCGGCGCCAAAGCGCTCATCAGCGTGTTTATCCCCAATCCGCAGTTTCAGGGGCAGACGAAAGACAAGCTGTCCACCACCACGGCGCAGCGTCAGGTGGAGAACACCATCAAAGACCACTTTGACCACTGGCTGGTGGCCCACGCTGACAGCGCCGACGCTCTGTTGGCCAATATTATTGAACGCACCGAAGAGCGCCTGAGCCGTAAAAAGGAACAGGAAGTCAAACGCAAGACCGCCACCACGCGCCGCCTGCGCCTGCCCGGCAAACTGGCCGACTGTACCGCCGCCGACCGCGAGGATACGGAACTTTTCATCGTCGAGGGTGACTCGGCGGGCGGGTCCGCCAAGCAGGCACGCGACCGCCGCACACAGGCCATTTTGCCCCTGCGCGGTAAAATCCTGAACGTGGTCAGCGCCACGCGCGACAAGTTCAAGCAAAACCAGGAGCTTAAAGACCTGCTGATGGCGCTGGGCTGTGAAACGGGCAAGGATTTCAGACTCGAAGACCTGCGCTACGAACGCGTCATCATCATGACCGATGCGGACGTGGACGGTGCCCACATTGCCACCCTGCTGATGACCTTCTTTTATCAGGAAATGCCTGCGCTGGTGAAAAGCGGCCGGGTGTATTTGGCGCTGCCGCCGCTGTATAAGCTCACCCACGGGGATAAATCCGCCTACGCCCACGACGATGAAGAAAAGGATCGTCTGCTCAAGACCACCTTCAGCGGCAAAAAGGTTGAAATCTCGCGCTTTAAAGGTCTGGGTGAAATGCCTGCGGTGCAGCTTAAATCCACCACCATGGACCCTGCCAAACGCAAGCTGATGCAGATCAAGATCGACAGCATTGCCGAGGCCGAAAATATTGTGCGCCGCCTGATGGGTAAAAACCCCGAGGAGCGTCTGCTTTTTATCCGCGAGAATGCGGCGACCAATGTGGAATTGGACATCTGACCCCTATCGGCTACACTGTTAAATAAAAAATGGTGTTGCCGATGCGCCCTCAACTCTTTGCCTCCATCCTGCTTCTCATGCCTGCGGCTGCCGCACTGGCCCAACAAGATCCGCAGCAAGAGCGTGCGGCGCAGGACCTTGCCTTGTCCAGTTACATCACGGCAACAGAAACTCTCAGCTTCCTGCAACAGCAGCAGCCATTGGCCCAGGGTGTGAGTCCGGCCTGCCAGCAAGGTGTGAACAGCCTGCTAGCTCGTATGGGTTTTGAAGGCGGTGTGAGCGTCAAGTATCTGTCCGAGCGCCCACTGAACCCTGCCAATAAACTGTCCGATACAGATGCGCCCCGCATCAGGGAGATTGCCAGCCGCAGCTCGGGCGACATTGGTGCCGGTGACTGGAAAGTGGATGGCGACCCAGCCAGCGGTTATGCCCACGTGCTCCCTTTACGTATGACGCAGACCTGCGTCCAGTGTCACGGTATGGCCGAGCATATTAAAAATAACGTCCGGTTGCTCACGTCCATACTGCGTCAACCGCCGCAGGCACCCAATTTTATGCCCGGGGATACAGCAGGTTACCTTGTTATTGATATTCCGCAGCAAGCGGTTTCCCGCCATGCCGTTGTCGACAATACGCTTGTGCTGCCCGTCCCTTCCAAGGACTACAACATCTACCTGAGTGCCACTCAAGAGGCGATGGTTGCACCGCCCGCCAAAACAGCCGACGCATGGCAGAACGTGTATAAAAAGTTGCCAACAGCCAGCCAGCCTTTCAAGGAAACCCTTTTCATCCGTCAGGCACTGGCTCTGGCCCTTGAGGGTTATGACAGGGACGCAGCAGATGCAATGACCAAGGCGAAGCGCATCGGCACCCAGCCCGGCCACTGGTACACCATGCCCCGCCTGCAACACGCCCAGCCGGTTCTGCCAATTAACAGTTGCAAAAAGTGCCACGACGCCGGTGACCTGAAGAACATGGTCCCCGTCAAACTGATTGCACAGGGTAGGTAGGATAAAGTGTGGCCTTTTGGCCACCCCTGCCCGGCGCTGATTTCCGCCTTTTCCTTTTGAGCAGTTGCGTTCGGGCAACAATTGCAGCATAGTCATTACACGTTGCACGTGAAGATAGAGGGGACAGCATGCAAACCGTTCAAAAAACTCTTCTTTTTACATCCGCCTTGCTGCTGGCGCACAGCGCCGCTGCCTTTGCAGCCGATGCACCGGCTGCCACTAACGGCGATGATGTAGATATGATTTACAGCTACGAAGATGCGCTGGACAGCCAGCCCGAAGCCGTAGCCAATTCCGCGCCTGCTTTCGAGTCTGCGCCTTACATCACACCTGCCCAGGCTGGCTTTGAGCAAGCTGCCATCCAGACCGGTGTTGGCGGTCCTGTGGAGCAGTCGCCGGATGCAGATGTGGCCGCTCTGGATGAAGGTGATCCCACGTACCGCATGCACGCCACCAACATGGCAGCAGGTGCGAGCCCGTGGGATGTATCGCTGGGTCTGGCGCTTGCCAGCATCCCCGAGTACATGGGCGCCAAAGACAACGATTTTTATGTTTTCCCGTTCATACGCGCCCAATACAGCTTTGACGCGAAGAATAAAGCCTTTTTCAGCCCTTACGAGGGTCTGGGCTTTAAACATCTGCTGAATGACAGCTGGCAGGTTGGTGTACGTGGCCAACTGCGCAAGAACCGTGACAGCAGTGACGACGCATCCCTGAACGGCCTGCCCGATATTGACGTGGCTGTAGAAGCCGGTCCGTTTGTCCGTTACACCTACGAGCGTCTGACCCTTGGTCTGGATGTACTGGCAGATGTGAGTGGCGAGTATGACGGTTATGTTGTTCAAGGTTCCGCCAAAGTGGACGTGCCCCTGCCCGTTAGCAGCCTGCGCGCCAACTTCGGTATCGAGACCCTTTACGGCAACGATGACTTTATGGACCATTACTTCCGCGTTCTGACAACACAGGCAACGGCAACGCGCCCTGCCTTCAATCCGGGTTCCGGCTTTGCAAGCGTTGGTGCCAATGCCATGCTGACTTACCTGATCGACGAGAAATGGTTCCTGACCGGTAACCTGTCCGCTACCAAGCTGACTGGCGATGCCGCAGACAGCCCGCTGAGCCGCGATGACACCAACCTGGGTGGCTTCGTTGCCGTGGGTTATCATTTCTAGGTCATCCCAAGATGTTAAAAAGCCCGCCAATCGGCGGGCTTTTTATTTTACAGAAGCGGACCCCGCAAATGAACGGCCTGTTGACCTGCCCGTGCCAGAACCTGTTCAATCACCTCAGCTTCGGCAGTCCCATCAAAGCGTCGGAACTTGAACGGGCTCGGCATATGGGTGAATGTGCCCATCGGCACAAAGTGCATGCTGGGCGGGAATGTACGGTTATTGCGGAACGCCGCCAGATAGGCAGGCAGTTCGTTGCCAATCTCGCGGTGCAGACGGTTAACAACACTTTGCAGCACCTTTTCGGGCACATCTTTAGGTGGCCGGCTAATCTCTATCACCCAGTGGGGGCAACGGTCGCCCGCACGGTCCCCAACCATATAGTCCCGGATGAAAAAGCCGTAGGGCTGTAAGGCATCATTAAAAGCTTCAATCAGGCGGTTGACGGTATCTTCCACCAGATACTCGCTAAACCCGTTCAATGCTTCCAGACGGCGACGCCAGAGAAAAGTCATTGGTTCCCGGTCATGCATCCGCACAATATCGCCCGTCTGATAGGCCAGCAGCCCCTGGGCAGTTGTCACCACCAGCAGGTAGTCTTTGCCCGGAGTGGTCTGCGCAGCGTGCAGGCGTTGAAATTCTTTCTTCAGTCGCCCCTGCGCATCCACATCCGTTACCGGAATAAACTCGTAGAAAATACCGTCCTGCGTCGGCAGGGCCATGACGCCCCGAGCATCCAGGTCCTGCTGCCATGCTTGTAACCCATAGGGGCGTGCCATCCACGTGAGAATGCCCATTTCCAGACCTGCGAAAAAGTACTGCAATTCGCGGTCATGCACGGCCAGATCATCTGTGCACAGGTAGAGCTTAAGATTGGGGCACAGCGCTTTGAGCGGGATAAACTTGCCTTCCCGCTGCGCGAGGAGGAAGCACATGTCCGTCAGTGTCTTGGCTGACGCAACAAGTGTATGGATGGACTTACCGCACTTTTGCAGCTCATCTGCATAAACCAGCAAAGCCTGGGCGCGGCTGCGGCCGACGCTCTGAATATCTGTCAGGTCTGGAGCAATGGCACGCTGGGCGAGCAGCATGCCCTTGTGCTCCATCTGGAGGGCTAATAAATCGCCGGCGGGCAGTTTGTCATGATACTCGATAATGGCATCGTCGCAGATGTAGAACCAGGTGCCTTTTCCCAGCTCCGGCCATTGTTTTCGGATGTGCGCGGGCAGCTCTTTCTCTACCGTCTGGAAGGACTTCAGAATACTCTGGCTAACGGGCATAAAGCCACCATTGTCCTCTTCAACAAAAGCAACGGGCATTTCCAGAAGGCAGCCATTTTCCCGAAAAGGCTCTATAGGGTTCTGTGCATTTGATTGCGGGTAAAGCCCCAGCAACGCTTTACGCCACATGGCTGTATTGACCACCGGTACACGCTCAGCAAACGCGGAATGAAGGGCATCCAGCTCACCGGCTTTTGGTAAGTCCGACAGGTTGAAATGACGGCCATAAGGCGTTTCCGCGAGCTTTTTAATCAACCCCAGAAGGAGTGTTTTCTGATGTTCTGCCGCCTGTATGGCCATGCTTGTGCTCTGGCCTATTCCGGCACCTGAACGGTGACGGCCTCCTGATCGGGCTGCACAACAAGCTGGCATGCCAGACGGGAGTTAGCTTGCAGGTTAAAGGCTGTATCAAGCATCGTCTCTTCTTCTTCGGACGCGGGAGGGAACTTGTCTGCCCCTTCGACAACATACACGTGGCAGGTGCAGCACACACAGTTGCCGCCGCATTCGCCCATACCCAGCTCGTCCAGACCGAGTTTATATATCCCCTTGAGCAGGCGCTCTCCAGGATTTAGCTCCACCGACTTCTCCGTACCCTGGATTTTGAAGGTGACTTTCATCTCGTAACTATCCTCGAATCTGTTCTATCTCAATAAACTGTTCACCCTGTGTGGTGACATGAATTTCGTTCAAACGACCCTGATAAACATCCAGCCCCAGCTGGCGCATAAGCCCGCCTAACATGCGCACGCGCTCATCTCCGAGCCAGTCCAGATCGCCAAAGGGCCCCGCGTTTGTGCGTGCAACGATGTTGTAGCCGATGATGCCCCCAGCTGCACGTGATTTTTTAACAAAATCAATCAGCTTCTTACGCTCACCGTCATCCAGTTCCAGCGCGTCGGCCTTAAATACCAGTCGGACTTCGTTCTCACTTGGCGGCTCTGCTTCGGTCGTTTTTACCGGCACTACAGGGACCGCTTTATCCGTCGGCACCGGTGCTGCCAACTTGGGCTGCTTTTTAGCCTCGTTCGCAGCTTTTGAGCGTGCGCGCTCCTCAGCCGCTGCGGCTTCCTGCTCCTCTTTTTCCTTATCGCGCTCCAGTTTGCCGGCACCGACAATAATCATGTCCGACTGTGTCAGCACAGGTTGCGGGGCCTCTACAGGTTGAGGAACATCCTCTTTCGGCGGTTGCAGCACACTGGCAACGCCCAGTCCGTCATCGCTGATGGTTTGAGACACCATGGGGGTTGCAGTTGCAACGAACGCAGGTTTATCGTCCATGATGGTCGCCACGGGGACATTGTTCTGGCCGTCAAAATTGAAGCGGACTTTAAAATACTGAATCCGCTTATCCAGCCCCGTACTATGCGGGTCATCGGCCAGACTCGGCAGGTAAGTGACCACATTAAGGTGGTCGGACACCCCTTCGCCGGCAACTGGCGGTGGCGGAGCAGCCATCTCCCGCGGGAGCTTGGCAATCAGCTCCTCCGCCAGCTTGGCATAGTAGGCTGTCTGCTGGTCATCCATTGCGCTGTTCAGCGTCACGTTCACCGTCAAATTTGGGGCTGGCGGTGGGGGTGCCCCCTCGCTCACTGGGGCAGGATCCTGAGCCCATGCCGCGCACACGTTCAGGAGGCATGTAACAGCCATGCCTGCCAGAAAAATCCGAACGCGCTGGTAAGGGCTCATTTTTTATCTTATTCTGCGCATAATTAAGATATTGCTTAGGTATTACTTTAACAGAAGACTGTCAAAAAGATGCATCCTTTTGTCTATCTTATGATTGCTACTTTCATTGCCGCCGTGGCTGTATTGCTCGTTGGCGTCACCGGCATGGGCCAAACAAGCACGGAAGGTCGCAAGCGCTCAACAAAGCTCATGGCGCTGCGCGTTGCGCTATGCTTTACCCTGCTCTGTGAAATGCTGTTTTACGCCAACTTTATACGCTGAAATCGTGGGCGGTCTTACCATGAAACTTGGTAAAGAGCCCTTCCAGATCGTGTTGCGGACGGGACATGTGGTAACCCTGCACGTAATTCACGCCCAGGTCGCGCAGGACATGCAGCACTTCCTTTGATTCCACAAACTCTGCCACCGTCTGTATTTTTAGGCCTTTTGCCAGATCCACCAGAGCTTTGACAAACAACTGGTCCTCGGGCGACGTATCCAGATTCTGGATATACGACCCGTCAATCTTGATGAAATCCACATCCAGATTCTTGATGTAGGCAAAGGACGAGAAACCCGCACCAAAGTCATCCAGCGCGAACTGACAACCCAGCGCTTTCAGCTCACCCACAAACTTTTTGGCATCGCCAAGGTCACGCATGGCCGCAGTTTCCGTTACCTCGAAAATCAGGTTATGCGGGTCGGCATCATTTTCCTTGAGCTGCTTCTTGAGGGCTTTCATCATCTCTGCATCGCCGAAGGAAATACCGGAGAGGTTGATGGAGAACAGCGCATCAATGCCACGGGACTTAAGGTCAGCCTGCATTTTGATACAGCGGGTCATAACGGCTTTATCGAGCTTTTGAATCAAGCCAAAGTGCTCAGCCGCATCAATAAACGACCCGGGCAGACCGAGGGTGCCCTCCTCATCCCGCAGGCGGATAAGTGCCTCGTAAATGGGTTTGACATTCTTGCCTTTGGCACAGGGGACCATCGGCTGGAAGTGGACCTCAAAACCGTCATGGTCCAACGCCACACGCAGGCGGTCTACCCACTCCAACTGGCTGCGGACGGATGAACTTGCCACGTCGCTTTCACCACCCGACTCGTCCACGAACAGACGGTTGCGGCCCATTTCTTTCGCCTGATACATGGCAAGGTCGGCACCTGTAACAAGGTGGGCAATATCTTTACCTGCCTGCGGATACGGCACCATACCCAGACTCATGGTAATGCGAAGTTTCGCGCCGTTATGGTCAACGCGCACCTTGTTGATGCGCTCAACCAGCTTGTCTACCTTCTGCTTGGCGTCACGCGTGGCAATGTTGTGCATGATGATGGCAAACTCGTCACCGCCAAGGCGGGCGATAATATCGGTCGACCGCATGGTTTTGCGGAAGATATCCGCACAGGTTTTCAGGATTGCATCACCTGCATCGTGGCCGTGCGTATCATTAATGGCTTTAAAGCGGTCAAGGTCGATGTACAGAATCACACCCTGCGTGTTATGGCGCTTGGCCATGGCAACCGTACGCTCCAGCTCTTGCATGAACTGGTTGCGGTTATACAGGCCGGTCAAATGGTCTGTTGTGGCAAGGCGGAGCATATTCTCCTGGTCAAGCTTGCTGCCCGTGACGTTGGTGGCGGCACCACGGTAGCCCTGGAAGACACCATCCTTGGTCACAGGCACGCCACTGATACGCAGGCAGACGCGCTCTCCCATTTTGGAGCGGGTCCAGAATTCCAGATCGCGGTAAGGCTGATGGCGGTTACACCGGCTTTCAATCAGCTCGCGCACGCTGTCGCTATCGCGACCGAAAAGGGCTTCGAACTTGGTCCGGCCGATCATCTCCTCGGCGCTAAAACCCAGCGTGCCCTTAACGCCCGGGGATACGTAAGCAAAGCGGAACTGGTCATCAACTTCCCACAACCAGTCGGCAGAAGAGTCGGCAAAATCACGGAAGCGCTGTTCGGAACGGGCGAGGTCTTCCTCAAACTTCTTGCGGGATGTAATATCCCGGCTATGGATGACGAGGCTGCTCAGGCTCCAGTCGGCGTTATACAGACCTTTGGCAACGGCTTCGAGATATACCCAGCCCCCTTCACGCGTCGGCATGCGGAAGCTGAACTCGGCCACCGGTTTACCGTCCATCACCTGCTTGATGCCGCGCTTTAAGGCGTCTAAATCATCCGGATGCACATAGGCGGCAATATCCTCGCCGCGCAGTTCGTCACGGGTGTAGCCAAGCACACGGTTGAAAGCACTGTTGACGTATTCAAAATGGCCATCCGGCGCGATGATGGAAATCAGGTCGTAGGCATTATCCGTAATCAGACGGAAGCGGCGGCTTGCCTGTTCGAGTTCGTTGGTGCGCTCAATCACTTCCCGGCGAATGCGGCCAGCCATGTTCTGCTGCGCCATAAACACCCATGCCAGTGCGAGGGTTACAAGCACACCGACACCGATAAACAGATTGCCTGCCCATGTATAGGGGCGGAAATACGACCGATCGTAGTGCCAGACAAAATCCCAAACGCCGCCAGCGAGTTGGAACTGCTGCCGGAATACGTATTCATTATCCTTGTGCACATAGCCCCGGCCAGCCAGCGACAGGGAACCGAGTTTATCGCCCCCTTCGCGCAACATCACGTCTACACCCACACCTTCCGGCAGTTGGCGGGTAATCACTTCCAGAATCTTCTGCGCATCAATCCCTACCAACAATGCGCCGTCGCGGGCATGCTGCGGCACAATCAGCGCCACCAGCGGGTTGTTACCAACCAGCCAGTCGCCCGCAGTCTCCGGTTTATTCTCCGGCATAACGAAGCCAAGCTTGTTCAGGTCCTTGATACTTTCCAGCGGATAGAGCGCATCGATGGATACGCCCTCACGATAACGCAGCAGGCCGGCAAACTGAACCGAGGGATAACGCCCCATCAGGCCTGTCACTGCGCCAGCAAAACCATCTGTTGTATCCGCTGCTTCGCCAAATAGCGACAGCGATTCAATACGACCAATAAGACCGGACCAATGTGCCCGAAAGGCTGCGAGCTGTTGTTCGCTCTGCAGGTCCATCCGGCTTTCCCAGTTGGCGCGCACACGGTCGTTCATGGTCAGACCGCCCCAGATGGAGATGCTCAGACCGACAACCACAACAATAGGCAGCATAAGACGCCAGGGCGTATTGCCTGCCGACTGCAGCTTGATATTTTGCTGACGGATGTTCAAAAGACCGTTTCCACCCTCGGTACGTGTTCTGGGCGTGTGCCACCACGAATTATTTATATTGTGTATCAGTTTAGCCAGCGCAATGGGTGAACTCAAACGTAAAGTCTGTTATTTCACTTGAAAAAAGACACTAAAATGACCACCTTGACTTGAATCGGCGACATAACATCGCCAAATAGTGATATATAGGGGGAACGATAGGTATGCGTTTATTCCGTAGCTCAGTCCTCGCAAGTATGGCGAGTGCATTCAGCGGAACACGGCAGTCACAGTCTGTCCGTGATGTTTCCAATGGCGCTGATGCAGGCAACGTGACGTATGGTGAAGGAACAAAGGATGCCGGTCTCACCCGCGAGCGGTTTAATGTCAAGGGCGACAGCAACACACCCAAAAAATCCGACGACAAACCAACCCTTCCGCGCAAGGGCGGTATTGATATTATCGTCTAGAGACTACCTAAATTGTTGGTGACACAAAGTCCGGCACGATGCCGGTTTTTTGTATCCATGCTGCTGTATCCTGACCGGTGAAGATGCCACTTTCTACCAGCAGCGTTTTAAAGCCCATAGCATTACCGCCAAGAATATCCGTATGCAGGGTATCGCCCACCATCAGAATACGGGCAGGGTCGATGCCTTCATAGCCTTTCAGGGCTTCCGCGAACACAGCATTACCGGGCTTGCCCAAAACGATGGGGGCGGCCGACTGCCCTGTTGTACGCATAAACCGCTCGGCATAATAACCAGGTGTCGCCATGAGGCGGTCATGCACAGGTGCTGCAATATCCGGGTTACCCATCGCCACACCAAACTGGCGGCCCTGGGCGGATGCTTCCAGCTTTTTCTGCAGGCTGATGTGCCATTCCATCCCAATCAGGAACAGGATGTTTTTAACGCGTGCGGATACTTCACCATCTGTCGCGACTAAATCTTCCATGGCACTGGTCACTTCTGGCAGGGGGGAGTTGACGGCACCCAACATGGCCCAGCTATCCAAGTCGTCCCGGCCACTAAAGAATGTGTGTACCGCATCCAAGCTGGTGACAACCTCACCCTGCTTAAAGTTGAAGCCGCGGCTGACGTACTTTGGCAGGATGCGGCTGCCCAGTGCTGTCGTGTCGTTACTGACGATGCGGAAAGGTTTACCAATCGCACGCAAATGGTCCATTGCTCCATGAGCCTGCGGAATAGGACCATCCCCGCGGGAAAGAACGCCATAGGAATCCAGTAGAATCAGGTCAAAGCCGGCGGCAACATCCGCAAGGCTGGCAACCCACTGTCCCTGCCCCTGCCCTGTTTTCTGCGGGTACCACGGGCTGCTGCGGTGATAGGTATCCATCACTTCTGCGAGTTGCAGAACCGGTCGGTCAGGTGCATTTTCTACTGGGAATGCGGTTACGGATTGTCCACCATGCAGCACGGATTTCATCGGTCAGACTTTCTTGTTCTTGTTTAAACCTGAACCAGCAGCGGCTCATCAATAGCCGACAGCTGTTCCTTCAGGGCGTTAATATGGCTCTCCCAGTAGGCATTACCTGCAAAGAACGGGAAGTTCTTCGGGAAGGTCGGGTCGTGCCAACGACGTGCCAGCCAGGCCGTATAATGAATCATACGCAGCGCACGCAGCGCTTCGACCAGCTGAAGCTCGCTGTAATCGAAATCGCGGAAATGGGTATACCCTTCCAGCATCCAGCCGAACTGGCGCGACATATCTTGCCTGTCACCACTCACCATCATCCACATATCCTGAACGGCCGGCCCGCTCATGCAGTCGTCGAGGTCGACCATAAACATATCGCCGCTGTTGACCAGAATATTGCCCAGATGGCAATCGCCGTGGATGCGTAGCACGCTTTTACGTGCGCCCCACACATCGTCAAGGCGCTTGAGCAGATGGGTGACAGTTGCATCGTAGGCCGTCATCAAATCGCGTGGAATCATCCCCGACCCGCGCAGATAAACCAGATTGTCCCAACCAAAGGTTTTTACGTTCAATGTGCCCCGGTGCTGGAACGTACTGCGGCTGCCCACGTTGTGGATGCGTGCCGCCAGGCGCCCAATCATCCGGAAATCCTCGTCCGTGCGCATTTCAACAGCGCGGCCCCCACGCTTGGGGTAAATGGCGTACAGATAACCTGCATGGCTGTGGAGTGTTTTCCCGTCAAAGCGCTGCGGCGGTACAACAGGCACATCTTCTGCCTGCAATTCGGCAGCAAAGGCATGTTCTTCAAGAATCTGGTCTTTGCTCCAGCGGTGCGGGCGGTAGACCTTGATAATAACGTTGTCCGTATCTTCCAGCGCCACGTCGTAGACACGGTTCTCGTAGGAGTTAAGGGCGAAAAGACCGCCAGTACACCGTAGACCCAGACGCTCCACAAGCGTCATCACCAACTCTGGCGAGAGGTTCTCGTAGGGCGTTTCTGTTGATAGTTCCGGTTTCATACTCATGAGCGCACTATAAAACGTAGGCGCTAACCTGAGCAACCGCAATACGCACCGCAACACAAATAAAGCCCCCATCCGTGCGGATGGGGGCAATCGCTTGTTTATTTCTTGCCGGCGGGGTCTTTGGCGTTTGCAATCTCTGCAATGCGCCACAGCAGACGGCCGAACTGGCGGATACGCACCTTGACGCGGTACAGCCACGGCAGATTCTCCCACAGCAGCACCTGTTCGGGCACGCCCTGCGTGGTGGCAAGGCGGTGCATGGCAACCGCCACATGGGGCAGGACGCGATTACGTATCGACCGCATGATGTTGCCGTCCGTGTTTCTGACGAAGCGGTATTTGACAAAATACTTGCCCGCCAGATGGTAGGTTTCATCCCAGTTGCTGCTGGTGCGGATGCGCAGGAAGAGCTGCCACAGCACCAGATAGGTGCCGTAGTCGCGCCGGCGCAGTTCGGCAATGGCCTCCAGCGCGCGCTGCACCTGAGTTTCGTCATCGCCGTTATAGTCCACCGTCATGCCTGCAGGCACAACGACGACACGGGTCGGGATGAGGGCATTCAGGTCAATGCCGGGAACAGTCTTCATTTCCGATTTCTCGCTCATGGGATTCTTCCTGAGAGAGGAAGACGAAAAGAGTAACGAGAGCATATAAATAGAAAACGGGCAGGTAAGGTCTGCCCGTTTTATACAACCATTTGCCGATCGGGTAAAGGCTGCTAGCCCTTAAAGTGCTTCTTCAGCCCCTGCCAGCAGGTGTGATAGTCCCCTTGCAGGCCAACCAGCGCCAACGCCTGTGCCGTGGGTTTGAAGATGTACTTGCTCTCGAACATAAAGGCCAGCGTGCCCTCAATCTTATGGGGTTTGAGGTCGGCGGCGGAGGCCTTCTCGAACACAGCCGCATCAGGGCCGTGGGCAGACATGCAGTTGTGGATGCTAAAGCCCCCCGGTTCAAAACCGCCCCCTTCTTTACCGTCATAAATGCCGTAAATCAGGCCCATGAACTCGCTCATCAGGTTACGGTGGAAGTACGGCGGGCGGAAGGTGTCCTCCGCCACCATCCAGCGCGGCGGGAAAATGACAAAATCCAGATTGGCCGTGCCATGGGTATCTGCCTGAGAGGTGAGCACTGTAAAAATGCTTGGATCCGGATGGTCAAAGCTGACAGTGTTCATGGTGTTGAACAGGGTCAGGTCGTATTTATACGGTGCGTAGTTGCCATGCCATGCCACCACATCCAGCGGGCTGTGGTTAAGAGGGGTTGTCCATACATTACCGCCAAACTTGGCAACCAGCTCGAAAGTGCCGTCTTTATCTTCATAGGCTGCGACAGGCGTGAGAAAATCGCGCGGATTGGCCAACCCGTTCGCGCCAATGGGGCCCAAGTCGGGCAGCGTCAGTGGGCTGCCATAGTTTTCGGCCACGTAGCCGCGGGCCTTGCCATCCGGTAGGTCTACGGCAAACTTGATGCCACGGGGGATGACCGCAATCTCGGTCGGTTTAATGTCCAGCACGCCCAGCTCGGTCCGCAGAGTCAGACCACCGTGTTGCGGCACAATCAGCAACTCGCCATCGGCATTGTAAAAATAGCGGTCTTTCATGCCAACGCTGGCGTTGTACATGTGGACGGCCAGGCCGCTCCATCCATAGACATCTCCATTACCGGCCACCGTGAACAGACTGTCAACCCAGTCCACCTGCCCTGTTGCAAGCGGTGCAGGCGACCAGCGGAGTTGATTGGGGCTCACCGCATCATCCGTAAACGGTGGCGACTGGAGTGTGCCGTGGGCATAGGGAGCGAAAGGTTTATGCACAACGGACGGGCGGATACGGTACAACCAGCTGCGCAGGTTACGCGCACGAGGAGCCGTGAACGGGCTACCGGTCAACTGCTCGGCATACAAGCCGTGGGGGACACGTTGAGGGCTGTTCTGACCGTGCGGCAGTGTACCCGCCTTTGCCTCGGTTGCATGTTCGTTCCCAAACCCGGACAGGTATTTAGCCATCGCGCCCTCCGTATAAAAGCTGTTGCCCAAAAAAGTTAAACCATCCGGCCTGTTAAATCCATCCCCAATACCACATAAGCAAAAACCCCCGCTTCGCAGCGGGGGTTTTTATAATGGCCTGTAGCAAACGGGATGAACCAATTTGCTGGCTTGGGTAAAGGCTCTTAGAAGCCCATACCGCCCATGCCACCCATGCCGTGGTCGTGACCGCCCATCGGCATTTCCGGCTTGGGTTCCGGCTTGTCGGTTACCATCACTTCGGTGGTAATCATCAGACCGGCAACGGAAGCGGCGTCCTGCAGCGCGGTACGCACAACCTTAGTCGGGTCGATGATACCGGCTTTGAACATGTCCACATACTCGTTGGTGGCGGCGTTGTAGCCTTCGGTATCCTTCATCTCCAGCACTTTGCCGACGATAACGGAACCGTCTACACCAGCGTTGGACGCGATGGTGTGCAGCGGCGACTTGAGCGAGCGGCGGATGATATCCACGCCCACTTCCTGATCGCGGTTCGCTGTGTTGACCTTGTCCAGAGCTTTCATGGCACGCAGCAGCGCCACGCCACCGCCGCAGACAACGCCTTCTTCCACAGCCGCGCGGGTTGCGGACAGAGCGTCATCAATACGGTCTTTCTTCTCTTTCACTTCGATCTCGGTCACGCCGCCGACGTTGATAACGGCAACACCGCCAGCCAGTTTGGCCAGACGCTCTTGCAGTTTTTCGCGGTCGTAGTCGGAGCTGGTTTCGCCGATTTGAGCGCGAATCTGCTCAACACGGGCCTCAACGGCTTTCTTCTCGCCTTCACCGTCAACGATGGTGGTGGTGTCTTTGGTGATGGTGACCGACTTGGCGGAACCCAGCATGGCCAGCGTTACGCTTTCCAGTTGGATGCCCTGCTCTTCGGAGGCAACGGTTGCGCCGGTCAGGATAGCGATGTCTTCCAGCATGGCTTTGCGACGGTCGCCAAAGCCCGGAGCCTTAACAGCAGCCACTTTAAGACCACCGCGCAGACGGTTGACTACCAGAGTGGCCAGTGCTTCGCCTTCAACATCTTCGGCAACGATAATCAGGCCACGGCCGCTTTGGGCGACGCCTTCGAGCATCGGCAAAATCTGTTGCAGGTTGCTGATTTTGCGGTCAGTCACAAAAATCAGCGGGCTGTCCATTTCTGTAACCATTTTCTCAACGTTGGTGCAGAAATACGGGGACAGGTAGCCACGGTCAAACTGCATCCCTTTAACGGTTTCCAGAGTGGTTTCGGTGCCTTTGGCTTCCTCAACGGTAATCACGCCTTCTTTGCCCACAACTTCCATCGCTTCGGCGATGATGTTGCCGATGGTAGCATCACCGTTGGCGGAGATGGTGGCAACCTGAGCAATTTCAGTCTTGCCGGCAACGTCTTTCTTCTGCTTTTGCAGGTCGCCGACCACGGCTTCAACCGCAGCGTCGATACCGCGTTTGAGGTCCATCGGGTTCATACCTGCGGCAACGGCTTTGACGCCTTCGCGGAAGATAGCCTGAGCCAGTACGGTGGCGGAGGTGGTACCGTCACCAGCCAGATCAGCTGTTTTGGAAGCCACTTCGCGTACCATTTGGGCGCCCATGTTCTCGAACTTGTCGGACAGGGTGATTTCTTTAGCAACGGATACACCGTCTTTAGTTACGCGTGGTGCGCCGAAAGATTTATCCAGCAGCACGTTACGGCCTTTGGGCCCCAGAGTTGCCTTAACGGCGTCAGCCAGGGTGTTTACGCCTTTGAGCATTTTGCTGCGGGCGTCTTCGGAGAAACGAATGTCTTTAGCCATGTTCTTAACCTTTCTTAAAGGGATACGTGGTTAGGCGTTTACAACGGCGATGATGTCTTCTTCTTTCATCACCAGATATTCTTGCCCGTCGATTTTTACTTCGGTGGCGCCCCATTTGCCGAACAGGATGCGGTCACCCACTTTTACTTCCAGAGGTACAACGGTACCGTCTTTTGCGATGGTGCCTTTACCGACAGCCACGATTTCGCCTTCAGTCGGCTTTTCCTTGGCTGTATCGGGGATGATGATGCCACCGGCGGTTTTTTCTTCAGCCGCCAAACGCTTGACGATGACACGGTCATACAGCGGACGCATTTTCAGCTCTTTAGCCATGGTTTTCCTCTTTCATTCAAGGTTGTTGCTTATCCTAAGCTGGGGAGCACTTTTAGCACTCCACAATTTCGAGTGCTAATATAGGACGGTCAAAAAAAACCTGCAAGCGTTTTTTGGCTGGAAAAGCTACGGAAATACCTTGCCGGCCAGCTTGTAGCGTTTATTTGGCATCGCCATATATTATCCATCGTTTTTCATCACGTTTCCCTTCTCAACCTTCTTCGCCCTTCGGAGAAAATCCATGCGAATCCTGCTGAAGGCAGCCGTTGCGGCTGTCCTTTCCTTTATGACGATTGCCCATGCAATGGCCGAGGATGCTCCTCTCGCCCGTGTTGGCAGCTCCTTCACCTTCGGTGTTACCGCTGACAGCGGTAATGGCGAAGAGGTGTGGACACGCCTGCCGGACAAGGAGTTCCGTGGCCAGCGTGCCGTGCAGATCCAATCCATCCGTACCAACACCGACGGAGAAACCCTGCGACTGACGCTGTTCCACGACCCGGCAACGGGGAGCTGGATGGCGGCGACCTACGGTGACCTTGTGGTCGACGAAGCGTTCCCCCACAACGGCCAGTTCAAAGTGCCGCTGGAAGTGGGCGCCACGTGGACCCAGAGCCATCGCCGTGAACAGGGCCCCTTCTTCGCCGACAAGTACAACGTCACCGGCACCTGGGCGGTGGAAGCACTCGAGGATGTGGCCACACCGGCCGGCACCTTCAGCGCCTTCCGCGTTCACGGTGTCATGAAGTTGCCCGACGGTCGGGTTCTGGAGGAAAACACCCTCTGGATATCCACCACTCTGGGTATGATGGTCAAGTCGGAGATTGACCGCAAAATCCACTTCAAAGTCCCCGGTCGGACGGCTTACCTGCTCAAGTCCTACCAGTTACAGTAACCCCTCAAGCGTGAACCCCCGCCGATGGCGGGGGTTCTTTTTTTAGCGGGCCATCAGTTGGCGGAAGATGTTGGCATCTTCCTCGCTTAATCTTACCTTGACGATGTAGTTCGTTTCTTCCAACTGCATGTCTGTTACATCGCCATGGGCATGCAGCCATGCAATGCGCTTTCCGTCCGCAGCGGGGATAGTAAAAATATATTCGGCCTCACCGGCAGCAAAATGCTCTTCTATAGCGGCCAGAACTTCGGGCACACCCTTCCCTGTCAGCGCAGAGCACTCCAGGCCCTGTACCAGCGAGAGGTTGTTCTCCATCAGGTCCATTTTGTTACAGACATCTATCACCGGGATTTTGTCTGCGCCGAGGGACTTAAGAACACCTTTAACGTCCCTGTCCTGTTCGGGTGCATCATCGCTGGAGCCGTCATGCACATGGATCAGCAGGTCGGCAAGACTGACCTCTTCCAGCGTCGCGTGGAACGCTTCGACCAGTTCGTGCGGCAGGTCGGAAATAAAACCCACCGTATCCGACAGGATAATCTCCCGCCCGTTCGGCAGCGTCATTTTACGCATCAGCGGGTCAAGTGTCGCAAACAGCATATCCTGCGCAATGGAGGCATCACCCACCAGCGCATTGAACATGGTCGATTTACCGGCGTTGGTATAACCCACCAGAGCAACCGAAGGCAGGCCTGCCTTGGTCCGCGCCTTACGGTGCAGCGCGCGGGTCTTCTCGACTTCAGCCAGTTCGTCCTTAATAGCTTTGATGCGCGTCCGGATCATGCGGCGGTCAAGCTCGATCTGCCGCTCACCCGGGCCGCCGGTTTTTCCCAGGCCGCCGCGCTGGCGCTCCAGGTGGGTCCATGTACGGACAAGGCGGCTCTGCTGGTAGGTCAGCGCAGCAAGCTCAACCTGCAAACGACCGGCGTGCGTGCGGGCACGGTCGCCAAATATCTCCAGAATCAGGCCGGTACGGTCAATAACCTTGGTCTTGAGGTCAAGCTCGAGGTTACGCTGCTGGGTTGGTGTCAGGCGTGTGTTAACAATCACCACATCGACCTGTAAATCAGCGATGGTGGCGGCTAGCATTTCCACCCTGCCGGAGCCAATCAATGTGCGTGGGTTGACGCGGCTGAGGGTGATGCCTTCGGAATGGAGAACTTCCAGCGCCAGCGCATCGGCAAGGTTGACGGCTTCTTCGAGCTGAAGTTCGGTTGTGCGGCGGTTGACAACGCCATGACTCTGCGGCTTGAGCGCAGATGGCAGCTCAACGTGCACCACACAGGCACGCTGCGGCGCGCGCTGTCTGTTAACGGGGGTGTTCATGCGACTGGAAAGACGTTACTCGGCATTACCGAAGTTATCGTCGCCGATCAACTCGTGCAGATTGACGCCGTCTACAGGCATAACCGTAGAAATGGCGTGCTTGTACACCATTTGGGTAATGCCGTCGCGTGTCAGCAGCAGGCTGAAGTTGTCGAACCACGTAATCACGCCTTGCAGCTTGACGCCGTTGACCAGAAACACCGTGGTTTGAACACGCTGCTTACGCAAATGATTCAGAAAAAGATCCTGCACGTTTTGTCGCTCTTTGCTGGACATTTATTATTTTTTCCTTAAAAAGACGTCTTTTTGTTTCTCTTTTATAACACAAGAGGATAGGGAAAATCACGCTTTTCCAATTAACAAATGGGGCAACTCCCGAAAGTTTACAACCCTTACCCCTTCCCCAGCAAGCGAAAGTGCCTCGCGGCTGTGCGTTTCTCCCGCAAGCAGGACGGCACTCAACCCTGCAATTTTTGCTGCTTCGGCATCAATCGGGGCATCCCCTATGTAAGGAATATCTGCCGTCAGCCGCACACCCGCATTACTGGCAGCCAGCTGCATGGGTGCAAGGCTCGGTTTATCGGTTGCGGCATCACCGCTGCCAACGAGTGCAACAAAATACCCCTCCCAGCCGAGCGCTTTGACTTCGGCACGCAGAATGTCGCCCCGTTTGTTACTGACGACAGCCATCATCATACCCGCGTCAATCAAATCGCGTAGCAGCTGCGCTCTGCCCGGTTTGGCTTTAACAAGTTCGGGAGCCAACCGGTTGTAGGTACTGTAAAAAATATCGCTGGCAGCCGCAGCATTTTCGCCGAACATAGCAGGAAATGTGTCGCGCCCGGATTTGGCCACATTGGCATGTGCTTCCTCAAGCGACCAGCTGCTTAAACCAAACGCGCTACGGGCAGCGTTATAAGCCTGCCGGATGGTTTCGAAGCTGTCTACCAGCGTGCCGTCCCAGTCCCAGAAAATAGTGCGTGGCTTGAGTGGCTGCATGGCTATTTCTTCCAGAACATCGGCGTGAAAATGACCAGAATCGTAAACAGCTCCAGACGGCCCAGCAACATGGAGGCGCAAAGGATAAGTTTTGCACCGTCCGGCATACCGGCAAAGTTACCTGCAGGGCCGACCTCGCCCAGACCGGGGCCCGCACTGGTAATAGTTGCAGCCACGGCAGAGAATGCCGTTACCAGATCAATGTTATACATGGTCAGCAGCACGGCCATGATATTAAAGGCGATCACGTAAACCCCGCAGAAGCTCCATACGGCCTGCACAATATGCTCCGGGACGCGCTGGCGGCCGATTTTGACGTAGGCAACCGCATGGGGATGAACGAGTTTGTAAATCTCCCGCGCGCCCTGACGGACAATCATCATCACCCGCATGACCTTCAAACCGCCGGAAGTAGAACCTGCCATACCGCCGACAAACATAATCATCAGAATCAGCATCGGCGCCAGTGTGTGCCACAGACTGTAGTCTGTGGTCGCAAAACCGGTTGTGGTGGCGATGGAAATGGTGTGGAAGAAGGCCATCCGCATGGACTGCAAGAACGGCAGATCGTGGGCGAAAAAGACTGTCAGACCGACAATAAAGCTAATCGTGAACAGCAGGGCGATGTAAAAGCGGAACTCCTCATCGTCCTTATATACCTTCAGGCTGCCACGGTGGACAGCAAAGAAGTGCAGGTTAAAGTTGATGGAGCCGATGAGCATGAAGACCATGCAAATACTCTCGAGCAGCGGCGAGTCGAAATAGCCGAACGAGGCATCGTGGGTAGAAAAACCGCCCGTGGCAATGGTCGTCAAGGCGTGGCATATGGCGTCAAACAGCGTCATGCCGCCAAAGTAATAGCAAAGGATGCAGCTGAAGGTGATGCCAAAATAAACGCCCCACAGGCTGCGCGCTGTCTGGCGCAGGCGCGGTTGGAGCTTATCCTTTACAACCCCGGGCATTTCGCTCCGGTACAGCTGCAAACCACCTACCCCGAGGAACGGCAATACGGCAACCGCAAGAACGATGATACCCATACCGCCCAGCCACTGGATCATGGACCGCCATAGCAGAATGCCGTGGCCCATGTTATCCAATCCGACAAACACGGTTGCACCTGTTGTCGTCAGACCTGAAACGGTTTCAAAAAAGGCGTCAATCCACGTCGCGGCGACGCCGTTAAGGTAAAATGGAACGGCGCCGATAGCTGACAGGACAAGCCAGGCCAGCAGCGTGAGCAGAAAACCGTCACGGTGCGTAAGGATGAGTTCCTTTTTCCGGTTCATCAGCACCAGATTCACACCCAGAAAAACCGACGCCCCGCCCGTACCGAGAAAATCCATCCAGTCGCCGTCGTTAAAAAACAGCGCCGTAAACATAGGGAAGAGCATGGATGACCCGAAAGCGGTGGCAAGCCAGCCCAGAATGTACAGGATGGAAGGGAAGTTCATCTACCTACCCCCTAGAACAGCGATTCGACAGTGTGAATGTGCGTATTGGCACAGAACAGCACCACACGGTCACCGGCGTGGATAATGTCGCCGTCACGCGGGATAGTCACCTGCGAGCCGCTGATCACAGCACCAAGAATGATGCCCGCGGGCAGGCTGAGTTCACGTATCGGCACACCCACAATCGGCGATGCGGGCGTAGCTTCCGCCTCAATCACCTCGGCTTTACCATCTTTAATGCTGTGCAGAGACAGAATATGCCCGCGGCGGATGTATTGCAGAATACGCGAGGCCGTAATCTCCCGCGGGGAGATGACCGTCTCCACCCCAAGGCTTTCAACCATGCTGATAAAGTTGGACTGGTTGACGAGGGTAATGACGTTGTTCACGCCCATTTCGCTCACCAGTTTGGACGACAGGATGTTGGTCGCATCATCGGATGTGACGGCAACGACGGCGTCCATATCCTGAATATTTTCTTCCATCAGCAGCTTACGGTCCAGCGCGTCACCGTGCAGAACTGTTGTTCTGTGCAGGGTATCCGCCAAGAAGGCTGCGCGCTCGCTATCGCGCTCCAGCACACGGGCAGTAATGCCCATCTTTTCCATTTTCTGGAGGATATGGTGGCCGATACCACCCCCGCCGATGATGAACACATCTTTGGGCGTACCTTCCATGTGGCCGAGCATCTGCATAGCCTCTTCCGTATCCTCGCGGCGGCAGATGATGAAGACTTCGTCATCCAGCTCAAGATGATCCTGTCCGTCCGGCACAATCAGGCGCTCGCCACGGAAGATACCTGCCACGGTAAAGGGCAGCTTCTCCTCGTGCATTCTGAACAGTGGCTTGCCAATCAGGCTGGCTTCTGCCGTGACCCATGTACCGATAACGGCAACACGGCCGTTACCAAAAAACTCGGCATCAAATGCACCGGGCACCGTCATGGTACGGATGATGGCGTTGGCCACCTCCACCTCGGGGCTGATGATAACGTCCACGGGCATGTGGTCGCGGGTGTACAAACGGTGTTTGGTGACTTCCAGGTAGGCGGGCTGGCGCACACGGGCAATCTTGAGCGGCACGTTGAACAGGGAGTATGCCATCTGGCAGGCAACCATGTTCACCTCGTCCGAGTGGGTAACGGCAATCAGCATGGCCGCGTTCTCGCATCCGGCAGCCTCGAGCACGTCCGGGTGCGAGCCAAACCCCTCAATCGTCTGTACGTCCAGCACTTCGCCGACGGCGGCCAGCTTTGCAGGGTCATTGTCGACCAGCACCACGTCCTGATTTTCCATCACCAGGTGACGGGCGATATTCAGCCCCACCTCTCCGGCGCCAATAACAACTGCTTTCATGGTATGGCCTTATTGTTGTGTTTATTTGCCTTAAAGGGACTGCTCAGGCCTCGCGGGACTCAACACCCAGTGTTTTCAGCTTACGGTGAAGCGCCGAGCGCTCCATCCCCACAAAGTCCGCCGTACGGGAGATGTTCCCGCTGAATCGGCGCAACTGGGCGCAGAGGTAGCTCTTCTCGAACATTTCGCGGGCTTCACGCAGCGGCAGGGTTACAATCTGACTCAGCAGACCATCGTCCACAGGCAGCTCCCCGCGGGTCAGTTCGGTAGGCAGCATATCGGGCTCAATCGCCTTGCCCGGGTGCATGATAATCAGCCACTCGACCAGATTGCGCAACTGGCGCACGTTGCCCGGCCAGGGATAGCTGGTCAGTACCGCCATGGTTGCTGGCGACATTTTGGGCTGGCTGCTGGCATCCGGCGACAAGATTTTCACAAAATGCTGAACAAGCGGCGGAATATCCACCGAACGGGTGCGCAAAGCAGGCACATGCACAGGCACAACGTTCAGACGGTAGTACAGGTCGGCGCGGAACTCCCCACCCTCAACCAGCGCGGCAATATCCCGCGTGGTGGAGGAAATGATGCGCACATCGGCCTCTTTCCGCTGCCCGGTTTTGGGATCTTCCACCCCGCCTTGCTGCAGGAACCGCAGCAGTTTTGCCTGCATAACGGCGGTCAGGTCGGCCACTTCGTCCAGAAAAAGCGTACCGCCCTTGATCTGATCCAGAATACCCGAGAGCACCACATCAACCGTCGCGTCGGAAATCGCCGCAGGGCTGAGGCTTGCAAAGGGTTTGTCCTTGCGCATGGAGGTTTGATGGATGAGGCGGGCCACAATTTCTTTACCCGCACCGCTCTCACCGGTCAGCATGACGCGGCTGTCGCCACCGGCAACCTGACGGATGGTATGACGGACGGCGGCAATTTCGGACGAGCCGCCCAGCAGTTCATGCACCTCGCCGCTGCGCGAGCGCAGGAGTACATTTTCACGACGGAGCTGGAACTCGCGGATAGCGCGGTCGATGGTCAGAAGCAGCCGCTCGACTGATGGCGGTTTCTCGATAAAGTCATAGGCGCCTTTCAGGGTCGCCTGCACGGCCGTCTCAATCGTGCCGTGACCGGAAATCATCACAACCGGCAAATCGGGTGCGCGGCGTTTGAGGCGCGAGAGGCATTCCAGCCCGTCCATACCTTCCATCCAGATGTCCAACAGCACCAGATCGGGCTGTTTTTCGCCCACCATATCCAGCGCTTCCTGTCCACTGGCGGCCTGGCGGGTGGTATACCCTTCGTCTTCCAGCAAACCGGACAACGAAGTGCGAATATCAGTTTCGTCGTCCACAATCAGGATTTCATGCGCCACGGGCGTCTGTCTCCGGTTTATTAAGTTCTTCTGTTCGCGCCGGGTCCTTGGGCGGCAGTGTCATTGTGACTTCTGCCCCGCCTTCCGCACGACGGCCCAGCTCTACGCTACCACCGTGCTCGGCAATGACCTTATGCACAATCGCCAAGCCCAATCCGGTCCCCTTTTTACGTGTTGTCACGTAGGGATCGAACAGGCGGGCGGTATCCATATCGGGGAAGCCCTTACCATTATCGCGAACAACGATGATTATTTTACCATCCTGTGACTTTTCTACAACAATTTTTACATTACCCCTTGTTTTTGAGGCATTTTCGTCACGCTCGTGGATGGCATTAACGGCGTTTTCCACAATATTCGTCAGGGCACGACGCATGTGGCCACGGTCGCAGGTAAGGGTAAAATCCTCGCCTTTGGCCAGTTCCAGCTCAAAGGTAATGTCGGGTCTGGCCACGCGCTGGAGTACCAGCACCTCCTCGACAATCGTGGCAATATCTGTCTGCCCGAACACAGGCGTCGGCATACGTGCAAAGTCGGAGAACTCATTCACCATCATTCGCAGTTCCTCAACGTTACGGACAATCGTATCGTTCAGGCTCAGGAATAGATCCTGCCCCTCGGTAATTTGTGTGCTGTATTTGCGTTTGATGCGCTCGGCCGACAGCTGAATAGGCGTAAGCGGATTCTTAATTTCGTGCGCCAGACGTCGGGCCACGTCGGCCCATGCGGCAACCCGCTGGGCAGACAGCAGCGCTGTTACTTCGTCGAACGTCACAACAGTGCTTAGCACCTTACCGCCGGCACCTTTTTCCTGCGGCACCATACGGGCCATGAACATCCGCTCGCGGTTACCGTCTTTAATGCGCAGCTGACGTTGCAGCACATTGACTTTACTATCCCGCAGGTCGGCAAAATCAGCGAACATGTTTTCCAGTTCTTCACCCAGTCGGCCAATGGCCATGCCCGTGCGTGCGCCCAGCGCTTTACGGGCGGTACGGTTGGCCAGAATGATTGTGCCCTTGTCGTCCAGACTGAGCACACCCGCGGAAACCCCGCGCAGTACAGCCTCAATCGTGCGGCGGCGGTCATCCAGCTCGCGGTTTTGCTCTTCCATCAGGGTCTGGTTGGCCTGCATCTGTTCGGTCATCAGGTTAAAGGCCACACTGAGCACGCCCACTTCGTCATCGTCGATAGGTTCGACGCGCACGTTCAGGTCCCCTTCCCGTACCCGATTGGCTGCGCGTACAAGGTCGGTAATCGGACGGATAATCCTGCTGGCCAGGCTCAAGCCGGCCCAGATGGCACCCGAGAGTACGATGGTGGTAATGAGCAGGAAGAAAAGGCTGAATACCAGACGCACCGACCCCTGCTCGCTGCGGAGTTTGTAGTACTCCTGATAGGCGTCCCGCGTCTGGTCGAGGTGGTTGAGTACAGCAGGTGCAATCCAACGGGTCAGGACAAGGTACGTACTGTCGTTGATGGGCGTAATGGCAGCGATGCGTCCAGCCTCATAGTCTGTCACAAGCCTGCCGCCGCCCATAAGCGTTGTGCTTGTCTGCAACAGCGTTTCCGATGGTGCTGAGGGTGCCAGGTCCCCTGCATGGGCGATAACTGTACCGTCCTTACTGTAAATCGTGACTTCGGCCAGATTCCGCTCCCGACGCTCACGGGCAAGGACTTCACTTACCGTTTCGGGGTCAATCAGGAAGGTGGGGTCTTTGACACTGGGATCACGAGCCAGTGCCTGCGCTTCAGCCAGCAGACGGTTACCATGTTCGGTAAAGTAGGCTTTTGCCACCTCCACCGAGCCTTCCAGTGCCGAGGTCACTCGTTTGGAGAACCACGCCTCCACCCCCAGATTCAGGAATACGACCGAGAATACGGCCACCACCACCGCCGGCATAATGGCCAGAAAACTGAAAATACCCAGTAGACGCACATGCAACCGTGCACCAACCAGCCCTTGCTTGCGCTCCAAAAACAGCAGCAAGAACCGCCGCCCGATGAAAATAATAAAGATGGCAGCCGCAATAAGGTTGAAGTTAATCAGCGCCAGATAAATCGGCCCGGAAGAAGATGGACCACTTGCCATGACCGAAATGCTGATGGAAATGCCCACCACCGTCATAAAGGCGATAAAGGCCAGAATAAACTGACCGAAATCCGGTGATTTTTTGCGGGTTTCCTTAACGAGCGATGTAATAGAAGGCTTCATGGAGTTCTTTCCGGAAGATGTGTTTGAGCGGCAGGTACGACGTCCATCCGCCCTTATCGTCATTCGCCTCGATCGTTGCCGTAACAGAAACTGTATATTCGTCCCCGGTACGGAGTTTGTCCGCAGCAACCAGCGGTACATCCTCCACGCTCAGCACGTATGACTTCACATCTTCGACACTGCTTACGGTATGGAGGGAGTCCGGCGCTGCACCAACAGAGAAACGGTCATCAAACAGGCTATAGCTGACATAGGCACCGACTTCAGCCGTGGCCATATCGCCCCAGCCCCAGCCCTTGACGGAATTAAAGACAATGTTATGCCGTATCCGCACCACCTGCCCTGCACGGGCATGGTCGAGCAGCGCATTGATGAATGCATCACCATCATCTGCCAGTTTGTAGCTGATATGAACCTGATTTGCTGACGTCACCATGGTATGTACCGACGATTCCGCCAGCGCCGCCACGGGGGCGAGCCCTATCAGGAACGTGAATACAAGGTTACGCAGCATCGGTTTTCTCCGTTTGCGGCAAAGCTGCCTCGAGGGCCGCAACCACCACAGCGCGGGATGAATGTCCCGCTACGACGAGCCGACCGCCCTGCTGACCAACCCACACACGGCCAAAGCCGCACAGGGTCATCAACGTGGCGCCCAGCACCAGTAACACACCGCCGATCCAGAAGACATCAGCCCCCGGATCGTAAGCAATCTGCAATCCTGTGTACAGGCGCTGGTCATAGCTGTCCAGTACCAAGGCGGCGGGCAGCTCCGTTTGTTCGAGCACCTGTGCCGTCTGGAGCACACGTGCCGCGAGTGCAAAGCGCTCGCCCTCGGTTTTGCTGCTCAAATGCTGTTCTGCGACACCTTTGAGCAGGGTCAGCACATCGGCAGGTTTGCCGTCCTTCGTCTGTTCAGCATACATCTGACGTAAGTCGGCCAACATGGTCCAGCCGTCATCTGCCGACGGGTCGAGCCCTAAGAGTGCGGGCGTGTAACGCCCCTCACCGTCGCCCAAGCCAACCATGTTCGGGTAATTTGCATAAGCACGCAACTGCATGGGCGCACGGTCCGGCACGCGCAGGATGTAATCGACAGAGGGGCCAACATCCATAAAGGTCGGGGTTCTCTGGTCCGGATTCTCAACGACCGACTCCACCGTGTTGGCGCGGAAATCAACCAGCTCTATCTGGGTGCCTGTAGCGTCGTTTTTGATACTCTCCCGCACCCGGGCACTCAGTGGTTCTGTAATACCGCCGCTGCCGCGCAGGGTGCGCACGCGGAAAAACAACTCGCTGCCACC
This sequence comes from Pseudomonadota bacterium, assembly GCA_016125375.1. Classification (GTDB taxonomy): domain Bacteria; phylum Pseudomonadota; class Alphaproteobacteria; order UBA1280; family RI-95; genus RI-95. The sequence continues at coordinate 477,308 of WGLU01000001.1, forward strand.
ATCCCCGAACGAGGCCTGATAGACAGCGTATCCCTTGTAAAAAAGCGGCGCATTGACGGCGACACGCGCCTGTTTGACGGCCCTGCCCTGCTCCAGCAGTGTCAGGTCCGTATAGAAGGCACTGGGCATGCCCGTATTGTAAAAGTCCATACCAAAACCGTCATTGCGCAAAGCAAAAGGCAGTTTGTGATTCACCATCTGCCCGTTTTGCCGCAGCCATGTGGCGTCGTAGGCTTCGCCCTCGGCCAGATTGGTCGTACCACGCCAGCCACCCAGACCGCTGATAAGGCCTGCCGCGCACAGCACCAGCACACCCACGTGGGTAAAAAAGTAGCCCCAACGGTTGACTGCACCTTTACGATAAAGCTGCCAGCCTCCGGTCACATGGGATTTGCGATAACCTGCGCCTTGCAAGGCGGCTACTATGTCAGCCTCCGCGCCTTGTGGACAGGTACGGTAAACCGGCCAGCTTTTAAGCACACCGGCAAGCGGGGCCGACGCCGGTTTGTGGAGCATCCGCCACACAGTAGGCCCGTTCTGGAACAGGCAGCAGGCGACCGAAATGGCCATGACCGCACCGACACCTAGGAACCATGGCTCGGCATAGACATTGAACAACCCCGGCAGGTCAAAAACCGCTACCCAGAAATCGCCATAGCGGTTGACGTACTCCGCATGAGGCAGACCCTGCTCCAGAAAAGTCCCCGCCAGAGAAGCTACTGCCAGCATGGCCAGAAGAATCACAGCCGTACTCATACGGCTGGCGACCCACAGCAGGCGGTTTACAAATACAGGCATTACTTGAGGGGTGTTTTCTTGATGCCGATACTCAGCTGTTTGATTTTTTTACGCAGTGTATTGCGGTTCAGCCCCAGAATATCGGCAGCGCGCAACTGGTTGCCGCGGGCAAAGGCCAGCACATGCTCGATGAGGGGTTTTTCGACCTCGGCCACAACCTTCTCGTACAGGTTGGGCGCAGGTGCCATACCGCGCAATGAGCTGAAATAGTGGTCCAGACAGGCGTGGGCGGCTTCCGGCAGTGAAAAGTGGCCAATCGCATCTGCGTTGCGGGGCATGTGTTTGCGCAGGCCGTCCGCATTGATGGTGGCACTTTCGGCGGCGCGGGCAGCACGTTGCACCACGGAGGATAGCTCGCTGATGTTACCGGGCCAGTTATAGGACTGCATCAGTTTGACCGCATCTTTTGTAAAACGCAGGCGTTTGCGGCTGGCATACAGGTTGGCAAAATAGTCCGCCAGCATGGGGATATCCTCCTGCCGTTCGCGCAGGGCCGGAATATAAAGCGGGATTGCGTTCAGCAGATCATACAACTCGGTCAGGAACACACCTTCCTTGACTAGCTCATCCAGCTTGCGGCGGCTGGAGCAGATGAGGCGCGGAATATCTTTGCGAACGCCACCGCCGCCGTTCATCCGGCGCAGCACGTCCAGCAGGCGGGTTTGGACTTTGAGGCTGATGTTCTCCACCCCTTCGATGTAGAGCGTACCGCCCTGACACATCTCAATAGCGCCCTTGTGGTCCTCGGTATAGCCGAAGAGCTCCAACTCGACCATGTTGCCCGGCAGTGAGCCCACGTTAAATGGCAGGAAACCACCTTTGCGGCCACTGGACATATGAACGGCGCGGGCCATCAGCTCTTTGCCGGTACCGGACTCGCCATACAGAATAACCGGGGCACGGCTCTTGCCCAATTGGCGGACCGAGTCGAACAGGTTACGCATCAGGGGCGACGCGCCAAAGTAGGTGTGCAGCGCCTCCAGATAATCATCTGCCACCACGTCACCCACGTGCTGAATACCCAGCACGAGCGGCTTTTTAAGGGGCTGCGGAGTTGGTACCTGTTGTTCCATTATCTTTGTCCCTTAAGCTGCGTACGCATCTTCATCCACCACACGGGCGGAGGCATTTTTTACATCTTCAATCAGGTGCGGGTTGGCAGGTACAACACCTTCGGCCATCCATTGGGTGTAGACTTTATCGGTCAGGGTGCGTACGGTATCCGCATCGGTCAGGCTGTTGACCTGCTGGCGGTAGTCGTTCCCGCTCGGGAAGCCTTTTGTGTACCACGCAAGGTGCTTGCGCATCAGGCGGACGCCGCGGTCGGTGCCGTACATCTCCATCGCCAGATCAAAGTGTTCCTGCACAATATTGTACTGCTCTTCGACCGACGGATCCGGCAGAATCTCGCCAGTCGCCAGATAATGTGCCACCTGCCCCAAAAACCACGGGCGGCCCTGACAGGCACGGCCAACCATCACACCGTCGCAGCCGGACAGCTCAAGGGCCCGGACGGCGTCACCCAGCGTAATAATATCGCCATTGGCGATGACGGGGATACCGACCTCGTCCTTAATACGGCGGATGGCGCGCCAGTCGGCATTACCTTTATACATCTGCGCGCGGGTACGGCCATGAATGGAGAGCATTTTAATGCCGCAGTCCTCGGCAATACGGGCAACCTGCCAGCCGTTTTTATTCTCGTCCGACCAGCCGAGGCGGGTTTTAAGGGTCACAGGCTTGTCGGTTGCGCCAACGACAGCCTGCAGAATATCTTTTACCAGTCCGAGGTCTTTCAGCAGGGCAGAACCAGCCATGCAGTTGACCACTTTTTTAACCGGGCAGCCCATGTTGATATCGATGATGTCCGCACCGGCGGCCACGTTCACACGGGCGGCCGTCGCCATATTCTCGGGGATTGTGCCGACAATCTGCACCGACACCAAACCCTGACGCGGGTCAAAGGTTGTCTTTTGGCGGGCAATGTCGCAGTCACGCACAATGGCCTCGCAAGCCACCATCTCCGACACCACAAGGCCAGCGCCGTAGCGGCGGGCCATCAGGCGGAACGGCATATCCGTAATACCGGACATGGGTGCCAGAATCACCGGATTTTCAAGGGTGATGGAACCGATGGAAATAGACATGGACATGAGCCTCCTCAAACTGTGAGGGGCATATTAGACCTGCAGGCGCGCCCACGCAAGGATGAACTGCACAAAAAATAGGCAATTATTGCGGCAACAGAAGAGCCAGCTTGCCCCCCAGAAAAGCCACCACCAGCAACACGTAGGTCAACATAATAAGTCTGGCCGCTCGGGCACCTCGTGTGCCCCACAGGCGGCGGGCCGCCAGTAGCGACAGGATGGCCGCAAACGTGGCGTAGGTAAATACGGTTTTAACGGTGGGCACAAACCACACACCTGTTTGCTCGTGCTGGAACATGGCGCCCGCAATCAGGGCGCCAGCCATGACGACGGCCCCCATCAGCAGCGCGACAAACTGGCCGCGGTCCGCAGCATCTAGGAATGGCAGGCGGGTCGAAAAACCGGAAGCGCTGTGCGCCTTGAGGTACGCCTCCCGCGTGTACACAGCGAAGGCGGCAAAGGCGGCCATGGTCAAAAGGCCATATCCCAATAAGGCCAGCGCAATATGGGTGGCAAGCAGCGGCGTCAGGGCCAGCACGGCCTCAGGCCGGACGGGTGAAAGCAAGGCCAACGCATAGACAATGCCCAGCACAGGCTGAACCAGCATGGACAGACGCCACATGCTGCGTGCTGTCAGACTGGTCAACAGGTAGCAGAACTCCGCCAGAGCAAGGGATGCGAGCAGACTCTGATGCAGTGACACTTGCCAGCCCGAATGACCCACAATACCGCCTTGCAAAGCCAGGCACGCGACAATCCCGATGCTGAGCAAGACTGCAATCAGGCCCTTCTGCCCACGGTACCCGTAGGCGGACGCCGCAGCGAACAACGCCACGGTCAACGGGGGCAACAGCCAATTTGCACTGTTCATGGGATTCGTACTTTCCTTTTGTGCCCTGCTCTCTATAATACGGCCACAGGAGGATATCCTAACATGACGCATCTGAACAGGTTTCATCCCCTCTATATTCTGGCCACCTTCTTCTGGAGTGGCTGCCTTCCCAAAGCACCGGGCACCTGGGGCACGCTTGCCGCCTTGCCTGCTGCTTACGGGATTCTGCTCCTTGGCGGGCCAATCGCCCTTGCCATCAGCGCCGCTGCGCTGTTTCTTGCGGGGATTCCGGCCGCAAACTGGCTGGGCACGCAGCTTGGCAAGCCCGACGCGGGTATGATCGTGGTGGACGAAGTTGCCGCCATGTGGCTGGTGCTGCTGGTGGTGCCGCTCTCGCCTTTGTGGTGGGCGCTCGCATTTGCGGCTTTCCGCCTGTTCGACATCACCAAGCCCGCCCCCATCGGCTGGCTGGACAAAACCGTCAAAGGCGGTTTTGGCGTGATGCTGGACGATATGGTTGCCGCGCTGTACGCGGTAGCCCTTCTATACGTGGTGCAGGCGTTCATCGCCGCACTTTGACAAGCGAAACACGAAAGGACGCAACCATGTTCCCCTCGCACCTCATCGACCTTGCAACCGACGTGCTGACCAAGGCGAAAGCCAAAAGTTGGACACTTGCAACGGCTGAGTCGTGCACAGGGGGACTGGTTGCGGCCATCCTCACCGAAATCCCCGGATCTTCTGCCGCTGTTGAACGCGGCTTTGTGACCTATGCCAATCAGGCGAAAACCGACATGCTGGGCGTAAGCCCCGCTACGCTTGCTGAACACGGCGCCGTAAGCGAACAGACGGCCGCAGAAATGGCAGCAGGCATTCTGGCCCATAGTCCGGTGCATCTTGGCGTCAGCATTACCGGTATTGCCGGTCCCGGTGGCGGCAGTGCGGATAAACCCGTTGGCACCGTCTGCTTTGGCCTCGCCGTGCGCGGCGGCCCCACAGCCACCGTGCGCCACCTGTTTGACGGCGACCGTGCCGTCATCCGCTTGCAGGCGGCAGAGGTTGCTCTGGCCCTTCTTCTTTCCTCTCTCGACGCTTGACCGTGCCTGCGATTCCGGCCATCGTAATGCCCATGATACACACGCTTGTTTTTACAGGGGTTCTTTTACTGTCCGGTTTGCCGTCCGCCCGGGCAGATGAGGCGTTTTTTGCCACCTATATGGACGAACGCGGTGCCTTTCAGGCAGCAGTCGACAGCTGCGACCTTATCAACGCCCGCGATGTGTTGAGTCTGTCCACCCAGCCTCTGCTCGAGCTTGAAGGCGACCTGCCTCACATCCGCCACCTGTTTGATGTGACCGATAGTGCGCGCCGCAGTTGCTATACAGCAGCCCGCAAATCGCTGGATAATCTGCTGGAAAAGGGCAGTGTTTATTTGACCACGCACGAGGATGAAACCCTTTTTGCCCGCCAGTTGGAACTGGACACAGCCCTGCGCGAGGCTTTGGGGCTGCGCATCAAGATCTCCCACCAGTTATTGCGCTCTACCCTGAACGATATTGAAACTGCCATCAGCACCTACATCAGCAGCGGCGCAAAAAAGAAGAAGAAAGAAGTCTTTTATGATGAGAGCCCCCTCACCCGCGGCCTCATCAAACAGGACATGGACATGATTCTGGAAATCGAGCGCCGCCAGCTCAACCTTGACGAGGTACGTCTGGTCAGCGGCACACCTGATGTAACCAAACTTGCGCAGGTCAAATTATCCAAGGCACACCACTACATGTCACGCGCGCTTATGGCGTTCGAGGATATGCACCTGCAACCGCGCATGTACCCTCTCGCCCGCCTCAATACCGAGTTTGCCTACGCCAACAACCAGTTTGCCGAGTTGTTTGCCTTTTCGCCCAAGCTGGACGGCCTTGACCGCGCCCTTGCCCGCGAAATTGCCCGCACGGCCGACAAGGCGACCGTCATGGCGCTGGATGTGGATGGCGCCCTGCGTGACATGCGCACAGGCCTTTTTAAAGAGAATTACGACAACTGGCTGTCCGAGCTTTATCAGGACATGAGCACCCTGACGCTGGACCTGCAAACTGCCCGCGCTAAGCTTAATCCACATGTTCTGCCGCCGGATACCGGCCCGAGCCTGACGGAACTGGAAGCGGCTTTTGACGACGTCAAAGCAAAATCAACTGCCCCAGATGCCATTAACCCGGATGAAATGCCAGCTCGTATGATTGACGGTAAAGCCCGTCTTAAACGCCTGATGACTGCCAAGAAGGAAGGAAAATAACATGTTGCCCCTGATCCTCGCTGCCGCTGCCATGACCCTGCCGAATGTTGAAGGACGTGTAGATAACCAGCCCGATAGCCCGCCCAAGATAGAAACGCCGGAAGAGCAGTTTAAAGCCGCTCAGCAGAAGGCGTTACTTGGCGATGTAGAGGCGCAAAGCAAGCTCAGCAGCATGTACCAGCAGGGATTTGGTACCCGCCAGAATATGGAAGAAGCCTGCAAGTGGGCTAAACAGGCTGCTCAGGCAGAAGTACCGGAGGCCTTATTCAACGCCGCAGGCTGCCTGCTCCGTGATGCCAAGGAAACCTCCCCAAACAAGGCGCTTGAGCTGCTGAACAAGGCTGCCGACAAAGGCCATATTGGTGCCATGCGCCGCCTTGGACGTCTGTACCGCTCCGGCGACAAAGGAACTCCTAAGGATATGGGCCGTGCAGCGGATTATCTGACCCGTGCCGCCGATATGGATGATGCCGATGCAACCGCCGAACTGGCATCGCTGTATCTGGATAAATCCAGCCCCCTGTACGACGTGCATAAGGGCGCCGAGTTGATGGAAAAATCAGCCGGCATGGGCTCGATTTTCGGTTCTGCCATGCTGGGTAAAATGTACTGGCTGGGCACGGGGGTAGAGAAAGACCCCGACCTTGCCCAGACATGGTTGAAGGCAGCGGCCGATAGCGGCTATGCAGGTGCTATGGAGGATCTGGGTGTGATTGGCCTCAAACTTTCCATTACAGACACGCAAATGGACCTCGCCAGAGCCGCTGAGGCGTATCAGTGGATGCTGCGTGCTCAGAAGGCCGGACATACCTTTAGCACAATCGGCAAAAAATCCTTCGAGGTACTGGAAAAACTCCTGCCCGAAGACGAACGCACACGTGTTAAACACGAGCTGGACGCAAAACCGCAATTCCACCGCTTGTAATGAGCTACAGGATAGACAATCTGATTCCTATGCAATAATTGAGGGTAGCCTATGCCTGTACGCGTCCTCCCGCCCCGTGGTGATAAAAACGCCATGTTCGAGTTTGTTGGCCGCAGCAAGCTGGAAGTCATGGCTTACAACAGTGCCATACAGACCGTGATGGCGGACTACAATGACGAGCGTCGCCAGGCTGGCAAAACCAAACATACGGTTTTTCATCAGGTCGGCGTGACCCATGAGGGAGATAAACAGCCCGGCTACCATGCGTGGGAAATCTGGGGCGGCGATGTCGCCAAAATGGAGAGCCAGATCCCTGCCATCGAAGCGCAAGTGCGCGAGGAACGTGAGACCGCCCGCCAATTCTACAGCAGCGATAAGGAATACTGGGCCGACATGACAGCAGAGCCCAAACTCCACCCTATAGAAGACCGCCTCTATACGGAGATAGAGCAGGACTGCCAACGCCTGTGCGCCGCGCCTACCCCCGAGCAATCACCTGAACGTTAAACGAAAAACCCCCGCCGAAGCGGGGGTTCTTTCGATGGCGAATCAGGCCAGCTTGCTGAAGATTTTCATATCCATCAGTTTGCCATCCGGTCCGCGGTAGCTCTGGCGCAGGATGCCTTCCTGCCGGAAGCCCAGTTTGCGGGCGATACGGGCAGAGCTCTTGTTGAGCTTATTGCAGCGTATCTGCACCCGTGGCGTGTTCAGGTCTTCCAGTGCATGGCGGACCAGTTCACGGGCGGCTTCGGTGGCAATGCCACGGCCCTGCGCACTGGTACGTATCCAGTAGCCGAGCTCGACAGTCGGTACCCACACATCCGTAACCGACAGGCTGATGACACCAAGAAAGGTGTCGTCCGTTGCGTCGTGGATGAAATACGTGAACCGTGTCGGCGTGGTGACAGTCAGCATGTGGCTTTGCGCCCAGACGGCCGCCATTCCCTCTACATCTGTGAAGGTCCCGGCAAGGGTTGGCGTCTGCGCCCAGCTGAAGTGCGTAGCCAGATCGGCCTTGCTCTCCACCACGGCGTCGAACAGATTATGCGCGTAAGCGCTTTGCGCAGCGCGCAGAACAAAACGCTCCGTCTGGAGCATCTTTGCGGGAAATCGCATGAAACAAACCTCATACGGACAAAAGGGAGAAAGATATGTGAACTCAGGCTATTTAAATGCATATGCGGCGCGAATCAAGCCCGCGCCGCAAAATATCTTCAGAGGTTAGACTTCGCCGCGGGCGCGCTTTGCCACCAGTTCGGCAAAATACTGGTCAGCGTGGTAGGAAGAACGGGTAAGCGGCGTTGAGGAAACCATCAGGAATCCTTTGATTTTCGCCATACGTTCATACTCTTCAAAACGCTCGGGACGTACCCATTCCTTGATCGGGTAGTGCTTTTCAGACGGGCGAAGATACTGGCCGATGGTGATAAAGTCCACACCGGCGGCACGCATGTCGTCCATGACCTGAAAAACTTCTTCCTTCGTCTCACCCAAGCCAACCATGATGCCGGACTTGGTGAAAATGTGGCTGTGACGCTCTTTAACACGCTGGAGCAGACGCAGGCTGCCAAAGTAACGGGCGCTGGGACGGATGGCGCGGTACAACCTTGGCACCGTTTCCAGGTTGTGGTTGAAGACGTCGGGCAGCGCGTCGGCAACGCGGTCGATGTTGTCTTCCGTCCGGCGGAAGTCCGGCGTCAAAATCTCAATCGTCGTCGTGGGCGACGCCTCGCGCACGGCGCTAATGCAGTCCACCCAGTGCTGGGCGCCGCCATCGGGCAGGTCGTCGCGGTCGACCGAGGTCATGACCATGTGTTTGAGCTTAAGGCCACGCACCATATCGGCCAGGTGGCCCGGCTCGCTGGCATCCACCTTGCCCGGCTTACCGGTTTTAATGTTACAGAACGCGCAGGTACGGGTGCAGACGTCACCCAGAATCATCACGGTCAGGTGACCACTGGCCCAGCAGTCGCCAATGTTGGGGCACGCAGCCTCTTCACAGACGGTGTGGAGCTTTTTATCTTTGACCAGACTCTTGAGGTCACGATACTCCTGCGACATGGGTGCGCGCACGCGCAGCCAGTCAGGCTTGGGGTCGCGCAGGCCGATCTCGCCCATCGGGGCACCCGGAACAACCGGAACCTCACCAAACGTGACATATTCACCACCGCTGCCACAGGCAGCCGGTTCGTCCATGACAATCTCGATTTTAGGGGTCGTGCTCATGCTGGGCAGCATGCGCCAAAGGCAGCTGAACGTCAAGCGTTCCGTGCATAATCGCTGATTATGTCCGGTGCTTTTTTAGGGCTTCCCGCTGATGTTGTCCTCGTCCATACTGGAGCATGCTTTTTTTGCTGCTCAAAACCATCCTCATCGGCTTTGCCGTGGCCGCCCCTGTCGGCCCTATCAGCGTTCTGGCCATTCGCCGGGCATTGACCGTTTCGCTGCGCGCCGGACTTCTGACCGGCTTCGGCTGCGCCGCCGCCGATGCGTGTCTGGCCGCCATTCCTGCCTTTGGTCTCACACTCGTTGCTGACTGGCTCAATACCCACCGCGTACTGCTGGCCGGGTTGTGCGGTATCCTGCTGCTCTTTATCGGTGCCGTGATGTGGCGGCATAGAACACCTGCCCGCACCACACAGGAGCCCATCGTCTGCAAACCCGCCCATGCCTTTGCCAGCGGTTTTGCCCTGACCATCATCAACCCTGCCAACATGTTTGCTTTTGCTGCGGCTTTTGCAGGTATTGGGATGATGGACGGTGGTTTTGGCGGTCACCATGCCGCCCTTGCCACATTGGGATGTTTGATCGGCGCACTTGGCGCATGGACTATCGCCGTTTGCGTGCCCTATTTCTGGCTCGGCACATCACTGGAGCGCCATATCCAGACCCTTACATCCGTATGCGCGGCGCTGTTGATGGCAGGTGGCGTACTGCTGATAACCCGTTCTTTTCTGCCCCTTTTCTAACCTGTCAGGAAAACACCCAGTAAAAAATTACTGCCCAGCCCCAAGAAAAAAGCAGGGACGAAATAATAATTAATAAAAACAATACCAAGAATCACTTAGGGGCCTGACATCCATGAACATGAAATCTATTTTTACCGCCTGTGCCTTGCTGCTGAGCACTGCCGCCGCCGCACAGGCCCAAACCCTGCCATTCGATAACGTGTATTATTCACCTTACGCAGATGGCGCACCGTATGTTGCCTATTATGATCAGGAGGACACCTCCCCCAGCTATTACCAGAACAATGGCTGGCGCGGCGATTACGGTAACTATGCCTACAGCGGTTACAATTATCCGTACAGCTACGGTTACAATGGCTACAACCGTCCTTTCTACGGTTATTACAATGCCAACTACCGCAATGACGGCAACTATTACACCTATGGTCCGTATACCGGCTGGCCGACCTATTCCCGCTATCGTGTGACCGAGCCGCAGCTGTTCGCGTACCGCACATGGGATGGCGTGCCGATTTACTACAGCGATACGTACGAAACCGGCGTGCCCAGCGCACAGCCCATCAGCTATCAGGCTGCCTACCAGCCCTACCCGCTGCCGACAGTGTACAACTACCGCTACATCGACAACCCGACCCCGGTAGCCTACAACATGGGCACTGTTCCGCAGCGTGAACGCTGGTGGCTGAACCGCGTGATTGAAGAAACCACTACGGGTGACCGCATCAGCTGGAATATTGACAACTTCCAGTACCAGTTCCGTGCAGATGACGGCATCTACCGCGATCACAATACCTGGCGTGCTTGCCGCAAAGGCACCCTGATGCGCCGCGCATCGCAGATGGATCAATGGTCCATGCGTGCAGGTGACTTCTGCCGCACCCAATACGGTGACTGGGAATACGTGGGCAAATAAGAACCTGCTCCGGTTACCTTGACGGCGCACCCCGGTGCGCCGTTATTTTTTGCCAATGCCCCAAGACTGTGGAATAATTGGTGAAAAGAACATGATTCCGCCAAGGGACAAAGAGCCGATGAAGCTGAACCCCATTTATGCCCTATGCGTTGCCGCCATGAGCACCCTGAGTGCCTGCAGTGGTGCTGGCCCGTTCGTAACCGAGCGCAGCTACCCGCACCTGAGCTCCTATCTGGACTATGACACCCCGTTTGAGGAGTGGCATGCCCAACGGTATATTTCCTCGCCCTATAAAAAGCCGACACAAGCGTATATGGCCCCTGCCGCGGCTCCGGTGCAACAGCAAGCCATGCCTCTGCGTCCGGAAGCTCCTACGTTTGTGAACTATAATAATCAGGGTGTGCACCCCGAACGCGAGCGCTGGTGGCTGAACCGCGCCGTGCAGGAAACCGCCTCCGGTGACCGTGCCAGCTGGCGGATTGACCAGTATGAATACCAGTTCCGCGCTGACAGCGATATTTTCCGCCATGGTGCCACATGGCGGGATTGTCGCCGCGGCGCCCTGCTGCGCCGTTCCTCCCAGTTTGAAGACTGGAATCGTCAGGACGGCACATTCTGCCGGACCCGCGAAGGCAATTGGGAATACGCTGGCTACTGATACGCCAAAAAACTGTTCTTCTGACGCAAAAACCATTAGAGTGACGGCAAGCTAGATATCTAGTTTGCCGTTTTCCTTTGTTTTCTTCACCTTTTGTGGCACCCCCTCGAAAGGGTTCCCTCTATGCTTACGAACACCCTACTGGCTTTCGCCATCGGGTTCTCGGTGTCGTTCTTCACGCTCGGCCCGACAACCATCATGGCCATCCGCCGCATGTTCACACACGGCTTTATGGCAGCTCTGCTGCTCGGCCTCGGCAGTGCCGTTGCCGACGGCATGTATGCCATTGTACCCGCCTTCGGTTTGCGCGGCATTGCCGAGCAGCTGGAAGCCTATCATCAGTTCATCGAGCTGGGCGGTGCGATCATCATGATCGTTTTCGGCCTGTTCTTTGTGCTGTGGCGCAAGCCTGTCGAAAGCCATACCGCTTCCGGCAAGGACAAGCTGGGGGCTTTCGGAACCGGCTGGCTGCTCAACGCCATCAACCCGGGCAACGCCCTGGCTTTTGCCTTCGGGCTGACGTTCTTCGGCCTGCTGACGCCGGCCATGACCTTTGGCACCTCGGCCGCCTACACGGGCGCCATTCTCATCGGTTCGATGGTGGCATGGGTCCTCAAGGTCATTCTCGTCTACATGGTGGGTAAGGAGCGCCTCAACGAGCGCAACCTGAATACCGTCACCTACTGGATGGGCTGGTTGTCCGTGATTTTGGGTGCGGGACTCATCCTGTATTCCATCTTCTTCGGCAGCCTGACATGAACAAACGATAACCCCCGCCGCTGGCGGGGGTTTTTGTTTTATGGCGCTGCAACTTTTGGTATTGGGGCGCCCTCCGCCTCATCTGGCACAATTGTCATTTCAAGAGGCGACGGCATGCTGCGGCTCCCAACAAAGACACAAACAATGCCGGAGAATATCAAAAACGCGCCTGCCGCCACGGTCCAGTTAAACTGCACCTGACGGAACAAAAGCCATACAAAAAACGCCGTGAACAGCGGGTATGATATCTCGATAAGGCTTGCGAGCGTCGCGTTCTTGGCACCAATACTGTAGAAAATCATAAAATTGGCGCTCACGTTCAGCACAGCCACAAACATCAGCCACCAGATAGCATGTGGATGGGTTTGGAAAACTTTAAATGTGCCCCAGCCGTTTTGCACCCACATGACCGTACCGTACATCATGATGGCAAGCATACCGTTAAAGACCAACAGTCCCGCGGGAGAAAATCCCAACCGCAGCACCTTTTCCGAAACAGCATAGGAGGCACCCCAGAGCATGGCAGCGCCCAGAGCAGCTACAAACCAACCATACTGAGACATGTTAGGAACCCTTACGCGTTAAGCGCCCGTTTGTCGCTATCGAGCACGCTCTCGTGCATCATTTCGCTCAACGTCGGGTGCGGGAAGCACGCCTCGGCCAGCGATTCTTCCGTCGCTTCAAGATGACGGGCAACAAGGAAGGTGCTGATCATCTCGGTCGCTTCTGCGCCAATAATATGCGCGCCCAGCAGCTCGCCGGTTTTGGCATCAAATACGGTTTTCACCATGCCGTCGGGCTCGCCAATCGCCAGCGCCTTGCCGTTGGCCTGATAGTCATACCGGCCCACTTTTACTGTGTGGCCTTTTTCAATGGCTGCCTTCTCGGTCAGGCCCACGCTTGCAACCTGCGGCATGCAATAGGTACAGCCGGGCACGTTGCCGTAATCCATTGCATGGGGGTTCTTACCGGCAATCGCCTCGGCGCAGATAACGCCCTCGTGGGAGGCCACGTGCGCCAGCCACGGTGCGCCCACAACGTCGCCAATTGCCCAGATGCCCGGTACGCCCGTCCGATACAGGCCGTCCACCTTGATGGCGCCGCGTTCAACCGCCACGCCAATAGACTCCAGCCCCAGATTTTCCACGTTGCCTGTAACGCCAATGGCCAGCAGTACGCGCTCTACCGTCTGTTCGACTTGCTTGCCATCAACTTCCAGCGTGACGGTCACATCGTTCTTGCCATGTTTGAGGCCAAGAACTTTGGCTTGGGTTTTAATGTCCAGCCCGCGCTTGGCGAGTGTTTTTTCCAAACGTTTGGAGATTTCCTCATCTTCCACAGGCAGGATGCGGTTCTGTGCTTCGACCACCGTTACTTTGGTGCCGAACTCTGCATAGAAGGTGGCGAACTCGATACCAATCGCGCCTGCACCGATCACCAGCATGGACTTGGGGAAAGTTTTAGGCGTCATGGCCTCTCTATACGTCCAGACCAGCTTGCCGTCAGCCTCCAGCACGCCGGGGATCTCACGCGCGCGGGCACCGGTGGCCACCACAAAGTTCTTGGCGCTTACGGTCGCCACATCCTTACCGTCTTTGGTTACTTTAATGCTGTCGCGGCCGGTAAAGGTGGCGTGCCCTTCAATCACCTCAATCTTGTTCTTTTTCATCAAAAAGCCCACGCCTTTGGAGAGCTTGCCGGCAACGTCACGGGAGCGGCCGATAATTTTTTCCGGGTCTACACTCACCTTTTCGGCCTTCAGGCCAAAAGCCTCGGCGCCACCGGTCATGGCGTGGTGCAGCTCGCTTGCTTTCAGCAGTGCTTTGGTCGGGATACAACCCCAGTTGAGGCAAATGCCGCCCAGATGCTCGCGCTCGACCACAGCAACCTTTTGCCCCAATTGAGCCGCACGGATGGCGCATACATAACCGCCGGGACCGCCGCCAATCACAACAACATCAAAGGATTTATCTGCCATGGTCTGCACCTTTCTTTGGGATTGAGCTATTAAATGCGCCAGCAGTATAGCAGCAAAACGCAAAAAGCAGGAGGCGCAAAAGCTTGACGAATTCATAAAACAGGCATACACAAGCTCTGCTTTGTTATCTCTTAGCTTTTTTTCTCATTCTGGAGTTGGAGTACCGCCTATGCGAACGTTTGCAGGCGTTTTCTGGGTGCTGGTGATGGCTGGCGCCCCCTACGGACTTTCCCTTTACGACCCCGAGCTTAAAGGCTTGGCCGCCGTTCTGGCCTGGTGGCTGAGCTGCGGTGTGGGCCAGATGGCCGCCTACCGCATCGCCACTCTGATGGGGCGCACCTCGCCCGATAACATGCAGATGGCGGGCCTTACCGGCGTGCTGGTCGGCATGGTGGTTTTCCCGGCGGCGATTTACTACCCGCTGGTGCTGATGATCACCATCCCCCTCACCCTGCTGGCGCTGAGCATGAGCGCAAGCCTGAAATTTGCACCGGGCGTGATGCGGACCTGGTCGCGCGACAAGCGCTGATACAAGCGAAAAAGCCGAAGGATTCCCTTCGGCTTTTTTATTTATTCACAACATATTATGCGGCTTTTTTAATACCCTGCATGAGGTCAAGAACGTCCTTAACCGTCTGCGCAATAATCAGGTGGTCACGCACGGCATTCTCGCCTGCCAGTTCGTGTGCCATTACTGTGTCCATAAAGCCGAGTAGCTGGTCGTAATAACCATTCACGTTCAACAGACCGATAGGCTTTACATTCAGACCCAGCGAACGCCATGTCCATACTTCAAACAGTTCGTCCATCGTGCCCAGACCACCGGGAATTGTCAGGAAGCCATCACTGTAATCGTTCATCATTTCCTTACGGATAGCCAGACTGTCGACGATATGCTGTTCGGTCAGGTCCTTGCGGTTACCTTCCTTACCCATCAGAAACTCTGGGATAATCCCGACCACTTCACCGCCAGCTGCCAGTGCGGCATCAGCCACCGTGCCCATCAGGCCCCAGTTGCCGCCACCATAAACCAGACCGATGTTACGAGCGGCCAGTTCCCGGCCAAGTTCTTTGGCCAGTTCTACAAACTCGGGGCGATTGGACGTACGGGCCCCGCAAAAAACACATATACGCTTCATGTGTTATCCTTTCTCTATTTTGGTCAGCCAAGATACGCCGTGACGCGCAAAACCACCACAAAAAAAACGAGTCCCCACTCACGTGGGGACTCTTACGCTTACTTGCGGCGGGCCTTGCTGTTGCGGTCGCCGTCGTACCACTTGTAATCGTGGATGTTCCAGCTGCAGTAGGTCTTGCGGTAGCTCATGCCATCTGCGAGCTCGTCGCTCTTGCGGACCTTCTTGTTGGCTTGGCGCTTCCAGTACTTGGCGGCGCGGGGGCCGTTGTTGTCGGTCCAGAACGGTGCACGGGTGGAACGGGCCATGGGGGTTTCTCCGTCTTGTGCGGAGAGAGCGTGGGCTCTCCCTAACTACAAGAACGGCAGGCGAACGGTGTATGCCACCATATCGGCTCCTTGAGAGATGCTCGGTGAAACGGGAAAAAGAAAGGTTATACCAGCAAACTAACGCGCTCATACGGCGCGGTCAACGCTATTTCTTGTCTGCGGTATTGGTTTTGAGGCCGTAGCACACGTAGGCGGTCGGCTTAAAGCCCTCGGTGTAGAGGTCCACGCAGCGGTAGAGGTTATCCCCACGCTGGACGAATACAAACAAGGCAGGCTGGCCGGCAATAAACAAGGCACTGGTACCCACAACCACGCCACCGTCTTTCAGATAGCTGCCGATGGTGCCCTTCAGATCGGGTGCCCACTGGCCCACATCATCGCCGGGCATCGGCTCTGCGGGCTCTTCCTCTTCTTCCTGCATCTGGGCGGTCAGGCTTTTGGCCTTCATACCGTTAATGGTCAGTGCGTGCGCATCTGCAACGCCCCAAAAGCCCAACAGTCCGGTCAACAGCAGCGACATGGCGTTAAACCATCATGGTAATCGGTTGTTCAAGGTAGCCTTTGATGGCTGTCAGCACATCGGCACCCAGAGCACCGTCAATCACACGGTGATCGACAGACAGGGTCAGACTCATCACGGTTGCGCTAGCAAGCGCACCGCCTTTGACAACGGCACGCTCTTCTGCTGCACCGCAGGCCAGAATGGCCGACTGCGGCGGATTGATAATCGCGTCGAAATGCTTGATGCCGTACATGCCCAGGTTGGACACGCTAAAGGTGCCGCCCTGATACTGCTCCGGCTGCAATTTGCCAGCGCGGGCGAGTTTGGCCAATTCCTTCATCTCGTTCGACAGGACAGGCAGCGGCTTTTGGTCGGCAGCTTTAAGGATGGGAGTAATCAGGCCGCCGTCAATAGCAACAGCCACGGCAATGTCCACCGAGCCGTACATGTACATGGCGTCGTCATACCAGCTTGCATTCGCATCCGGGAACTTGGCCAGTGCCATGGCCGATGCTTTAACAATAAAGTCGTTCACGGTCAGCTTGTAGGCGGGTGTGCCGTCGGCAGCTTTGGGTGCCATATCGTTCAACTGGGCGCGTGCCTGCATCAAAGCGTCCATCTGCACATCCACCGTCAGGTAGAAGTGCGGCACAGTCTGCTTGGACTCCTGCAAGCGGCGGGCAATGGCCTTACGCATGGGGGTGTGGGTCACGGTGCTGTCCGAGCGGGAGGCTTTGGCTGGCAGGCCAAAACCGCCACCGGCGCCACCGCCGGTGCCGTAGCGTTTGGCGTGTTCCACATCTTCCTTCACAATACGGCCGTTCGGGCCACTGCCACGAATGGCGGACAGGGCAATCCCCGCTTCTTCCGCCATACGGCGGGCAAGCGGGCTGGCTTTGACTGAGCCGTCATTACTGCTGGGCAGTGTTACGCTTGCAGTAGGCGCAGCTTTAGGAGCCGGCGCAGGCGCAGCTTTAACAGCTGGCGCGGGTGCTGCGGCAGCAGGCGCAGCAGACGGTGCGGCGGATGCGGGCTTGGCTTCTTCCGTCACCGGAGCAGCTGCCTTGCTGGTAGGCTTGTAATCGGCAGGGAGTTTTTCATCCTCAACGGTAATCACGGCAATGGGCGTACCGACGGGAATATCAGAACCGGGTTTGACAAAGAACTTGGCGAGCGTACCGTCTTCGATGGCTTCAACTTCCATCGTGGCTTTATCGGTTTCCACTTCGGCGATAATGTCGCCGGTGTTGACCTTGTCACCCTCTTTCTTCAGCCAGTTGGACAGGCGCCCTTCCGTCATGGTGGGCGAGAGTTGCGGCATCAACACATCAACGGGCATTTTTCCATCCTTCTTTACATCAAAAGGTTATTTAACTTCTGTCAGGTCTTTACCAAACTTTGCGCTTTTGTGGTAGGCCCATACAAAGGCCAAGCCCAGAGCGCTGATAAGGCCAAACATGGCCCCGAAAACATACACCATAGGCGCATATCCATTGGCTTGCAGATCCGGATCAATGTGCATCAGGCTAAAGCCGATATTGAACAGTACAAAGGCAAAAACAAATGCCAATCCCCAATGCCAGCGGTATTGCCAGAACAGAGTCAGGATCAACAGAATCATTGCTGGTACAGTCAGGATTTTGAGGTACACGACAGCAGGCACGCCAGCTTGCAGAAAAACAACCATCGCGGCCAGCGCGGGCAACAGCAGCGTCACGTAACCGCAGATGGCGGCGTTACGCAGCAGACGTGCAGGTGGCAGGTCGAACATGCGGCGCATGGACATTATCCCTTGTAACAGACCTGACGGGCAGCAGCGGCAATCTTATCAGCCTGCGGCAGGCATTTTGCTTCCAGATTCGCAGCGTAAGGCAGCGGCACATCCAGTGCAGAAACGCGGGCAATCGGCGCGTCCAGATCGTCAAAGGCTTCTTCCAGAATCGTCGCGGCAATCTCAGCTGCCACACCGTACTGCGGCCATGTTTCGGCAGCAACAACCACGCGGTTGGTTTTGCGCACGCTGGCGAGCACTGTCTCTTTATCCCACGGGCGCAGGGTCCGCAGGTCGATGACCTCGGCGCTGATGCCTTCGGCCTTTAGGATATCCTCTGCCGCGCGCAGGGCTTTCTGGGCGGTAATGCTGTAGCTGATGATGGTCACGTCGTCACCCGGACGCAGAATGGCAGCCTTGCCAATCGGCACCACGTGGTCACCTTCCGGCACTTCACCGCTCACGCCGTAAAGAATCTCGTTCTCCAGCACCACAACGGGGCCGTTATCGCGGATGGCAGCCTTGATGAGGCCCTTTGCATCTGCCGGTGTGGACGGTGCCACAACCTTAAGGCCCGGGATGTGGGCATACCAGCTCGAGTAGTCCTGACTATGCTGGGCGGCCACACGTGCGGCAGCACCATTGGGACCACGGAAAACAATGGGACAGGTCACCACACCGCCGGACATGTAAGAGGTCTTGGCCGCCGAGTTGATGATGTGGTCACAGGCCTGCATGGCAAAGTTCCAGGTCATAAACTCTACAATCGGACGTAGCCCCGTCATGGCCGCACCGGTGGCGATACCGGCAAAACCCATTTCGGAAATGGGTGTGTCAATCACACGCTTGGCGCCAAACTCGTCGAGCATACCTTGGGAGCATTTGTACGCGCCTTGATATTCAGCTACTTCCTCGCCCATCAGGAACACGTTTTTATCGCGGCGCATTTCTTCGGACATGCCGTCGCGCAGGGCTTCGCGGTAGGTTTGCATTACCATGTGTGTCGCTCCTTATTCGGGCATAATATCGGTGTAGAGTTCAGCATCGCCGGGCTGGGGTGAGGCCTCGGCAAACGACGCAGCGTCGCCGACGACTTTTTTCACCTTACGGTCAATTTCTTTAAAAGCATCCTCGCCCACGCCGTACATGCTGTCCAGGTACGAGGCCATGCGGGTAATGGGATCGCGAGTTTCACGCATATTCTCCACCTCTTCCTTGCTGCGGTATTTTGCAGGGTCGGACATGGAGTGGCCACGGTAGCGGTAGGTTTCCATTTCCAGCAGCATGGGGCCTTTACCCATGCGGGCATAATCTGCAGCATCGGCAATAGCGTCACGCACGGCCATGTAGTCCATCCCGTCGATCAGCTTGCCCGGGATGCCAAAGCTCTCGCCACGTTTCCACAGCTCGGCGTTACCCGATGCACGCTGCACCGATGTACCCATGCCGTACTTGTTATTTTCTACGATGTAGATAATCGGCAAGTTCCAGAGTCGGGCCATGTTAAACGACTCGTACACCTGCCCCTGGTTCATGGCACCGTCGCCGATATAGGTCATACAAACCTTGCCGTCGCCGCGGTATTTACTGGCAAAGGCCAAGCCCGTACCCAGCGATACCTGCGCGCCCACAATCCCGTGGCCGCCAAAGAACGCGGCTTCGGGGTCGAACATGTGCATGGAGCCGCCTTTGCCCTTGGAGATACCACCTTCACGGCCGGTCAGCTCGGCCATGACGGCCTTGGGTTCGATGCCGCAGGCAATCGCGTGGGCGTGGCAGCGGTAGCTGGTGATGGTGTAGTCGTCAGGATTGGTGGCAGCGCGCGCACCCGTGACCACAGCCTCCTGCCCGATGTACAGGTGGCAGAAGCCGCCGATAAGGCCCAGACCATACATTTGCGCGGCTTTTTCTTCAAAGCGGCGCAGCAGGAGCATCTGCTCGTAATCCTTCAGGAGCTGCTCTTTTTCGGACGGGTCGTTGGTTTTAACGACGTTGAGCTTGGTTTTTGAGGTGGATTTGGCGGCCACGGCTGCATCCCTTACGTTGAAAGTCTGCGTTGTCTAAAAAGCGCCTTTATTAACCGCAAAACCCCAGAGAAAAGCAAGAAAATATGTTTTCGCAACGCAACAAAAAGAGGCGCCGAACAACCGCACTTGCACCGCGGATGCGAACACCGTATCCTTTCGGGGCGACTGCTAATATGTAAAAGAAAGATACTTAATGACATCCGCTGCCGCACAAAACCTGCAAAAACAGTTCAAAAACCTGCATGTGCTGGACCATCCGCTCATCACGCACAAACTGTCGCTGATGCGGATGACGGAGACGTCGTCCCTCTCCTTCCGCGGCCTGCTGAAAGAAATCGCCCTATTGATGGGCTACGAAATTACCCGCGACCTGCCGCTGGCCCACAAACGCATCACCACCCCTGTTACCGCCACCGACGCCCTGTTCCTTAAGGGTGACTCCCCGGTTATTGTGCCGATTCTGCGTGCTGGCTTGGGTATGTCCGAAGGATTGGCCGAGCTGCTGCCGGACGCAGGCATGGGGCACATTGGCGTTTACCGCGACCACGAAACCCACATGCCGGTGGAATATCTGGTCAAACTGCCGGAAACATCGGGCAATCGCCGCTTTATTGTGGTGGACCCAATGCTGGCGACAGGCCACTCCGCCGTGCACGCACTCAATGTGCTCAACGCCCGCGGCGTGAGTGATGACCGCATCAGTTTTATGGCACTTGTGGCCGCGCCGGAGGGCATCCGCGTGTTTGAAGAAGCGCACCCGAACGTGCCGCTGTATGTGGCCGCCGTTGACGAAAAACTGAACGACCATGCTTACATCGTACCGGGCCTCGGCGATGCGGGCGACCGTCTGTTCGGCACTAATTAATAACATCATTAAACAGGATACCGACCCCATGTTCCGCACGTTTTTGACTGCTCTTGCGCTGACGCTCTGCACCTTAAGCGCACACGCCAAAGACCGCCCGTATGTTCCGGAAGTTCTCAAACCCTGGGTCGAGTGGGTCCTGCATGACAGTCCTGAAATCACCTGCGCCGATACCTTTAACAACTCCGGCAACCGGACCTGCGTGCTGGGCGGTACATTGAAGATGGACATCCGCACCGACGGCGCAACCTTCAGCCTGCCCGTTACCCTGATGGCGGAAAGCTGGGTCGACCTGCCCGGCGATAGCCGTACATGGCCAACAACCGTCAGCGTTGACGGCAAGCCTGCCGCTTTTAGCGAGCGTGGCGGCCGCCCTGCGTTGTACCTCAAAGCCGGGACCTATGCGGTAAGCGGCACCTTTACATGGGCCGTCACCCCCGCGCAGATGCGCCTGCCTAACGCGCAGGGCCTGCTGGACGTAACCGTAGGAGGTAAAAAAGTAACGCTGCCCCAGGTCCGTGGCGACACCCTGTGGCTGGTCGCCGACGACGGTCAACGCCTCAATACCCCCCGCCATAACCAGCATGTTCAGCCCGACCATATGGATGTGCGTGTATTCCGCCGTATCGAAGATACTCTACCTGCCAAAGTCATCACGCTGGTACGGCTGACCGTATCGGGCAAGGAACGGGAGGAAACCCTCCCCCCGCTGCTGCTGGCCGGCACCACACCGAACAGCTACACCGGCAGCCTGCCCGCACGGTTGGAGGCCGATGGCAGCCTTAAGCTGCAAGTTCGCCCGGGTGTTCACGAATTGACTTTCCTCTCCCGCGCTCAGGGCGCGATGGACAGCCTCACCGCCCCGGCCATGCCCTGGGGGAGCGAGGTGTGGGTCTACAAACCCTATCCCGACCTGCGCCTGACCGAGATTTCCGGTGGCCAGCAGATTGACCCCAACCAGACGGACCTGCCTTACGAGTGGCGCGACCTTGCTGCCTACCAGATGCATGACGGCGATACCTTGGCCATCAAGACCCAGCGCCGCGGTGCCGAAAAGCCCCCGGCAAACAGCCTGACGCTCTACCGCACCCTGTGGCTGGACTTTAACGGTGACGGCCTGTCGGCCATGGATAGCATCAACGGCTCCATGTGGTCGGACTGGCGTCTGTCGCTGGCCGATGGCACCCTGACCCGTGCAACCGTCAACGGTGCGCTCAGCCCCATTACCACCGACGGCAAGAGCAGCGGTATTGAACTGCGCCAATCCGGCGTGAGTGTTGCTGCCGAGAGCCGCCTGAACGTGGCCGGTCGCATGCTGCTGCCGACCACCCTTCCCATCAACGGCTGGAATGTACCGATGGACAACGCCAATGCCACCCTCAACCTGCCTGTGGGCTGGGATGTGCTGGGCATCAGCGGTGTTGATAAAGCTTACGGCACATGGGTGAGCCAGTGGAACCTGTTCGATGTGTTCTACGTGCTGATTCTGGCCCTGATGGTTGGCAAACTGTGGCGCCCGCAATGGGGTGCATTGACGCTCGGCGTGCTGTTGCTGACGTTCCAGGAACTCGAAGAGGTGAAGGTGATGCTGTTCGCCGCACTGGTGTGCATCGCCCTCGTCCGCTACCTGCCTGCGGGCAAGCTGCGCCGGTTTGCACACTATGGTCGTTATATCCTTGTCGCCATGATTGCTGTGTATAGCTGGCCGCTGCTGGTCGCCCACCTGCAATACGCCCTGCACCCGCAGTTGGATATCCCCTCTTACAGCCATTACGGCAAACGTCAGGCCATTGCCAGTTCCTTTATGGATAACGTGGTCGGCGGTGCCGGTGGCAATGTTGCCTACATGGCCCAAAAAGTCGCCCCCGGTTCGGCACTGGCCCCCATGGCCATGCCAGAACGGCGCGGCGCAAAAATGAAACGGATGCGTCAGGAAAATGAAATGATGATGGCAAAAGGTATGCGTGCCGACAGTTTTATGGCCATGGACGGTGCCGCAGCGCCCGAGATGGCCATGCAGGGAGAAAGTGACATGGCGGAAGGTATTGTCAGCGCAACGTCACAACCCCCTGCCATGAACGAGATTGACCCCGATGCCAAACTCCAGACCGGCTACGGTATGCCCGACTGGTCGTGGCGTCAGGTCACACTGGGCTGGGATGGCCCAATGGCCGCTGGTACAACGGCTAAAGTCTGGCTCATCAGCCCGCTGCTGAACCGTCTGCTGGATGTACTGGCCGCCGTGTCGTTTGCTTTGCTGCTGGCACGACTGGCCCTGAACGGTGATATGCGCCTGCCCACCCTGCCTAAAGGCGGTAAAGCCGCAAAAGCTGCACTGGCAGCCTTGTTGCTGATGCCTGTAGCAAACGCACACGCCAGCGATCTGCCGAGTGCCGACCTGCTGGCCGAGTTGCAACAACGCCTGCTCGAAGCCCCCAAATGCGCTCCCTCCTGCGCAGCGGTTCAAGGCGCCGAGTTGACACTGGACGGCGAGCGCATCAGCCTGACCCTGCAAGTGGATGCCCTTGATGACGTGATGGTGCCTCTGCCCGGCCTGCCGGACAACTGGCGCCCTGCCTCCGTCACCATAGACGGCAAGCCTGCCGCTGGCGTTGTGACGCTCGATGGTTATCAGCTTTACACGCTGGTCCGCAGCGGCAGCCGTAGCGTTACCCTGACAGGCCGCATGCCGAACGTCAGCAACACTAACCTGAACTTCAGCCTGCTGCCGAAGGATATTACCCTGCACACCAAAGGCTGGCAGGTCAGCGGTCTGGACCCCGAGGGCCGGCCAGTTGGTTCCCTGAACCTGACCCGAACGGACAATATCGTCCAGAAAAAGGACGAGCCGGAAAAACCGAAAACCTTTGCACCGCTGCAATTCCCGGGTTTTGTAACCGTGGAGCGTCGCTTGTCGTTGGATATTCGCTGGAAGATGCGCACAATTGTGACGCTGCAATCCGGCGAGCCGACGACCATCCGCTACCCGCTGCTGGCGGGCGAACGGATGCTGGGCACTCTGCCTGTGGATGATGGCAAAGCTGTCATCACCCTGACCCGTCCGGGCCAGCGCATCAGCTTTGATACCGAACTGGACATTGCCGACGGTCTGACCCTTACAGCACCCGAAGGCGTGAACTGGAACGAAATCTGGAGCGTTTCCATTCACCCCAAATGGCGCCTGTCCTATGAAGGTGTGACCCCCATTTACCACGTCACCAACAACCAGTGGCAGCCCCAGTGGCGCCCCTATGCGGGTGAGTCGGTCCAGCTCCGTATCGCGCGGCCGCTCGGTGCCGATGGTCAGGACCTGACCGTGCACAGCGCTACGCTGTCGGTCAATCCGGGTAAACGGGCGACAACGGCCGAGCTGCGTGTCGACATCGAGACCAGCAAGCCCCGTAACCACACTATTACCCTGCCGGAAGGCGCCAAACTCAGCACCCTGAGTCTGGACAGTCAGGTCATGCAGACCGAAGCCGACAAGGGCAAAGTCACCGTGGCCCTGCCAACCGGACGGCACAATCTGTTCCTGAGCTGGCGTGAAGATGGCGACGTGCCTGCCGCTCTGGTGGCTCCTAAAATCGACCTCGGCGCGCCGATGGTTGCCAACAGCAGGATTACCCTGCGCGTGCCCGAAGAACGCTGGACGCTCTGGACCTGCGGCCCCCGCATGGGACCTGCGGTTCTGCTGTGGGGCATTCTGGCCGCCATGGCAGTGCTTGGGTTTGTGCTGAGCAAGCTTTCCACTGCGCCTGTGCGCGGGTGGGAATGGTTCCTGCTGAGCCTCGGCCTTACCCAGCTCAGCCCGTTCTTTATCCTCATCCCCGTGGTGTGGGTTCTGGCCATGCACTGGCGCGAACAGCATCCGCTGGAGGCAACAACAGCCCGGCAGGTATTTTTCTTCAACGCTTATCAGGTCGTGCTGGTCCTGCTGACAATCTCCGCCATCAGTACCTTGTTTGACGCTGTCAAACATGGCCTGTTGGGACGCCCTGCCAGCTATGTGGCAGGTAACGGCTCGGGTATGTTCAGCCTGAGCTGGTATCAGGACTTTGGCACAGCCTTGCCCGACGTATGGGCCCTTACCCTGCCTGTCATGGCGTATCGCGTGTTGATGATGGTCTGGGCGTTGTGGGTTGCACTGCTGCTGCTGCGCCTGATGCGCTGGTCGTGGCAGTCCTTCAGCACAGGCGGCTATTGGAAAAAGGCCAAACAGACACAAAAATAAGTAAGTAACCAGAAACAGGAGATAACACGCTATGAACCGTCTGTTTACGCGCAGCCTGATAGTACTGGCCCTTGCCTTGGTGCCTACCATCGGTCATGCCGAGTTCAGTAAGGAGGATTCCTACGCGGGTTCAGAAGATGGTGTAGAAGCCGCTTTCAATGACGCGGCCAAGCTGATTGAAGAACACAGTTATCGCGATGCCATCGCCAAGCTGGAAAGCCTGCTGGAGACCCGTCCGGACTATGCTGATGCCCTGAACCTGATGGGGTTCAGCTACCGCAAGCTGGGCGATTACGACAATGCCTTCAAATACTATAAGCTCGCGTTGGAGAACAACCCGCTACACCGCGGCGCTAACGAGTATATGGGTGAGGCTTATCTTGAGAAGGGTGATCTGGCCAGCGCAGAAAAGAATATGGAGACCCTTAAACGGGCCTGCCCACTAGGTTGTCCGGAAATTGACAAGCTGCAAAAAGCAATGGATGACTTTACAGCTAAAGGCAGACAGGGTTAACCGCCTGTTGCCAAAGAAAAGCCCCGCTTAGCGGGGCTTTTTAGTGGCCTTTGTCGCCTTGGGTTTTTCTTCAGTCTTTTTGATAAACAGGCTGCGCACCGGATTGGGATTATCTTCTGCCATCAGGTATGCAACTGCGCGCACGATACGCGGGTCGAACTTTTTGGATTCCTCCTGGAATACTGCCAGAGCCTCATCCACCGTTTTGGCATTCCGGTATGCGCGCGGCGCAACAAGCGCGCAGAACACATCGCAAATCCCAAGTACGCGCGCGAGTGTATGGATGTTGTTTCCTTTGAGACCATTCGGATAGCCGGACCCATCCAGACGTTCATACATCTGATAGATAATCTCTTTAACAGGCAGATCAAACTCGGTCGCGCCCAGCACGTTCATAGCGTGCTGGATATGACTTTGCATGACATCCATTTCTTTTTTGGTCAGCTTGCCCGGCTTGGTCAGGATTTCCATCGGTACAAAAACTTTACCTACCCCTGCCAGACGCGAGGCGGATTCAAGCGTCAGGCGCTCGTCATCGCTCATCTCCAGCACGTCGGCAATCGCAACGGACAGGGTCTCCACCTTGTTGTAGTGGCCTGCCAGATGCGGGTCGCGGATTTCTACCGTGCGCACCAGAGCATTCATGGTCTGCTGCATGGCACGTTCAACTTTACCACGGGCATCGGTCAGTTCAGTCACATCTGCCAGTACGCTGACCACACCCTCTGCATGACCATCAGGTCCTTGCAGGGCCATCTTGTTCCCTTCAAGGATGCGCAGACCGTCTTTGGTCTTTACCGACATCGCATCCAGACGGAAGTACCCGTTTGCCATAGCATCACCGTCCCCGCGGGACATACGTGGCGCGGCGTCACCCAGTACATCTGTATCACGCTGGCCAATAACCTCACGGAATGACTTGCCCCAGAAACGCAGGAATGATTCGTTCACATAGACAAAAATGCCGTCCGGCGTCTTGACCGAAATAAGCTCGCGCATGGCACCATTAACGCTATTGAGCAATTGCCGCTGGGCATTGATGCGCATGGCAAGACGGTGATACTGATTGGCCAGACTGCGCTGTTTCGACTCAAAGTGATAGTTCACAAAAGCGAGGAAGAAACCAGCAACAACCGCCGTAACCAGCAGTGCGACGCCCATGACAGAGCGCTTATAGAAGCTCATATCCAGCAACGCACGCGCCGATGGCACTTCCTGAATAACAGTCAACCACGGCAGAGAAGCCGGGGATACGGCATAGGAGAATACCTGACCGCCACCCCCTACACTGTCCCGCTCGTCAAAACCGCTACCAATATCGTTCATTTCCCGTTTGGCAAGCGTCAGCCCATCGCGCTGGCGCAACACCATGGCGTAGCCAGTCGGTGTTTTCTGGACGAGGCGGGTTACCTCCATCTCTTCCACATAAGGGCCAACTTTGAACAGCTCATCAAAGGATTTGCTTTCCACCGTCATCAACAACGCACCAACAACCTTGCCTGACCCGGCAGTGCCTTCATCCATGCGCGTAATGGGCAGAAACACATCTGCCACCATTGTTTCCTGCTTACGCTCGTTAGTTGCCATACGCAGTGGCATGAAAACAGGGCTACCTGTACGAAATACGTCCTCAACGACCACACGCTTGCGGTCATCCAGCTCAACAGGACGGCTGCCACTGCTCAGGTAGGCACGCCCTTCCCGGTTAATCAGTGCCAGTGCACTCATGTTGTTCTGACGGGAGAAGTCGTCCATCATGACGCGCATATAGGGAATCTGGTCAAAAAGCTGGGGCGGCAGGCTACGCAATTCGGACGCATTGTCCACCTCCGTCGCAAACAGGCGTAGCAATTCGGCACCCGCCAGGCCACTGCCTGTACGTAGAATACCGTCAGCCCATGTTTGAATCACATCCGCCTTGCCTTTGGCCTGAATCTCCAGACGCTGGGCGATATCACGCAGGGTTTGTTCCTCTTTCTTGCTAATCAGGCTCTGGGAAATGGATAAGGATACCAGCCCCACAATGACTGACACCACCAGGCCGAGGGCAATAAACGTGCGCACCGGCAAGGGGCGCCGTTCCAGATCGACGGGAATCTCTTCAACAAAGGCTTGCTCGAGCGGTAGCATCTGTTTTTCCTTATTTTCGCCTATTGGTTAACCTTACTGGTCGGAACAAAACTGGGGCGTTTGGTGCGCAGAATATGCACCCAACGGTCCTTCTCGTTTACAGAATAAAGGGGGGCGTACTGGAGCACACTAGCCTGGGGCAGTACGGCATCAATAATGTTGTCCATAATGTACACATCGCCATTCTCGTACACGGCGAGAACGGTATGTGTGGTATTGCGCAACACGTCACGTGCCACGACCAAACGCATCCGTTCAACCGGAATACCCGACAAGGACAGCGACAGGTATTTCATAATCGCAAAGTCCTCGTCATCACCCGATTTTTTCAGGAACATGGACGGCGCTGCCCAGTAATCCTCTGCGCCCCAGGTCTCAAGGTCCGTCCGGTAGGGCCAGCTGTTCACATAGCGGTTCAGGCGGCGGAGCTTGTCGGCAAGGTTCTGTCCTTCTATAGACTTCATCACCTCGCGCCACGCTGCGTAGGACTTATCGGGACAGGCGGCAATACTGGTCAGGCACGCGCTGAAAAGCTTCCGTTCATCGGGTAATCTGGCTACAACGGCCTGCCATTTTGGCAGGCCGCTCAGGTCAGAGGATTTAATCTCTACAGTACGGAGCAGCCCCTCCTCCACCGCAGCAACAGCGGATGCCGGTTGCCACAAGACGCAGCCGGCCATAAGACCGCATACGATACCGCGCAGAATGTGGAGGGTTGTCATTGCGTTCTTTTTTCCAAACAAGTTTATACCGCAAAAAACCACGTACCCCTTGAGTGTACCACAGCTTAGGCACGCCACCTAAAACCAACTGTATGCAAAGATGTTTTTGCACCTGCGCATCAGGCGCTTTTCATAACGCGCGCAACAGGGTATGGTGCCCGCACCATGCATGAAAGGATGATACAGAGATGAGAAAACCCGTCTATTACGGAGAGTACCTGCAACTGGACAAGCTGCTCGACTGCCAGCAGCGCGAAAGCTTCAGTGCAGGCAAGCCCGCCCATGACGAAATGCTTTTCATCATCGTGCATCAGGCCTACGAGCTGTGGTTCAAGCAGATTCTGTTCGAGCTGGATGCAGTCATGGACATCTTTCGCAAATCCCACGTCAGCGAAAGCGCCGTCGCACAGGCCGTCGCCCACCTGACGCGCGTGGAAGAAATCCAGAAGCTCCTCATCCACCAAATTGACGTGCTGGAAACCATGACCCCGCTCGATTTTCTCGACTTCCGGGATTTTCTGGTACCGGCTTCCGGCTTCCAGA
This sequence comes from Pseudomonadota bacterium, assembly GCA_016125375.1. Taxonomy (GTDB): domain Bacteria; phylum Pseudomonadota; class Alphaproteobacteria; order UBA1280; family RI-95; genus RI-95. Next base: position 506,350 of record WGLU01000001.1, read on the forward strand.
GCTGGCAGTTCCGTCTGATTGAAACCACTCTAGGCCTCAAACAGGAAAAACGCGTCACTTTTGGGAATATGAGCTATCTGGAGCGCCTGCAAGGTGCCGACCGCGAGCGCCTTGAGCTGGCGGAAACGCGCCCAAGCCTGTTCGACCTGCTGGAGAAATGGCTGGAGCGCACACCGTTCCTGTCATTCAAGAGCTTCGAGTTCTGGGACAGCTACCGTCAGGCCGTCACCAATATGCTTGACGGTGACCGCGACCTCATTGCCAGCAACCCGACCCTGAGTAGCGAAGAACGTCAAAAACAGATTGATATGCTGGAACGCACACGTGCCGAGTTTGCCGTGCTGTTCGACCCCGCTGCCCATGCCAAACTCCAGTCCGAAGGTGCATGGCGCTTATCGCACAAAGCCCTGCAAGCCGCCCTGCTCATTCAGCTTTACCGCGACCAGCCCATTCTGCATATGCCCTACAAACTGCTGAGCCTGCTGATGGATATTGATGAGAACTTTACCACCTGGCGCTACCGCCATTCCTTGATGGTTTTGCGCATGATTGGCAGCAAAATCGGCACCGGCGGTTCGTCAGGCCACGACTATCTGCGCCAGACAGCCCGTACACACAAGGTTTTTGGCGATTTGTTCGCCATGTCGACCTTCTTTATCCCGCGTTCAGATTTGCCATCCCTGCCCGCGGACATTGAGGAAAGCCTCAACTTCCACTACACGGCTACACACAAGAAAGCTGTTTAGGCGGGACTATTTGGAAAGGTAGAGCACACGCTCGCCGGGACTGGCCACACCCAACTGATAACGGGTGAGCTCGTCTACATAGTCAAGGTCCAGTGTTTCAGGCTTTAGGCGGGCGACACGACGCTCCATCCGGTCCACCTTGGCAGACAGCAGGCTGTTTTGATTCTCAAGCATGGCAACCTGCTCGCTCAGACCGTACCAGATCCAGATACCGCGCTCGCCCGTCAGCAGATGGTAGAAAAAATACAGGAACGAGGATGCCAGCAAAACTGGCACCAACATCAGGCGGGACGTGCGGGACAGACGGTTTGTTATTTTCATTAACTTTTAGTTTATCGTACGTTTGTACAAAAGAAAATCGCCGCGGTTGCCCGCGGCGACTTTTTTTAACTTTACAGTTTCTTAAGCGCTGCCTTGCCTGCAAAGCGTGCTTTTGCGCCCAGCGCTTCCTCAATACGAATAAGCTGGTTGTACTTGGCATTCCGGTCGCTACGCGACAGGGAACCGGTTTTGATTTGTCCGCAGTTCGTCGCGACAGCCAAATCTGCAATGGTTGCATCCTCGGTCTCGCCGCTGCGGTGGGACATGACACAGCTGTAACCCGCCTTCTTGGCCACTTGCATTGTTTCCAATGTTTCGGTCAGACTGCCAATCTGGTTGACTTTAATCAGGATGCTGTTGGCCAGACCGTCCTTGATGCCCTGCTCAAAGATTTTACGGTTGGTCACAAACAGGTCATCTCCTACCAGCTGGATTTTACCACCCAGCTTGTCGGTCAGGATTTTCCAGCCCGCGCGGTCATCTTCCGCCATACCGTCCTCAATAGAGGCGATAGGGAACTTGGCACACAGGCCCGCATACCAGTCAGCCAGCTCGGCCGGGCTCAGGCGACGGTTTTCGGCAGCGAACACATACTGCTTGGTCTCGTGGTCGTAGAACTCGCTCGCGGCAGAGTCCAGCGCAAACACAAAGTCTGTCCCCAGCGTGTAGCCTGCTTTCTCAACAGCTTTGACCAGCCATTCCAGCGCTTCCTCGTTACTGCGCAGGTCCGGTGCAAAACCACCCTCATCCCCAACGTTGGTAGCGTAGCCGCCATCTGCCAGCAACTTTTTGAGGGTGTGGAAAACCTCCGCACCCATACGCACGGCATCGCGCAGGTTCTTGGCGCCAATCGGCATAATCATGAACTCTTGAATATCCATACCGTTATCGGCATGGGCACCACCGTTAATCACGTTCATCATTGGCAGCGGGAGCAACGTGGCATCATCGCCACCCAGATATGCGTACAATGGCTTACCAGCATGGTCAGCCGCTGCATGGGCAACCGCCAGCGACACGCCCAGAATCGCATTGGCACCCAGCGAGGATTTATTATCCGTCCCATCCAGTGCCAACATGATGTGGTCAATCGCCTTCTGGTCCAGTGCATTCTGTCCAATAAGTGCGGGGGCGATGGTGTGATTGACGGCCTCTACCGCCTGCAGCACACCCTTGCCCATATAACGACCCTTGTCCCCGTCGCGGCGTTCAATTGCCTCGCGGCTGCCTGTCGAGGCGCCGGACGGCACGGCCGCACGCCCAAAAGCGCCGGAAGAAAGCTTAACATCTACCTCGACCGTCGGGTTACCGCGCGAGTCTAAGATTTCGCGTCCATGAATGCTCAGAATCGTTGACATAGGGTGGGCTCCTGCTTATGAAGTCGTCTGTCCTAAAAGAGTACCCCCCGCCCGCCAAAAAGCAAGGTATACATCTTGCTTGATAAGCTTTTGCAAACCCCTTATATAAACTGCACACAGCTTCCTTTTTCCGACTGAAGTCCCCCTCTCTTCCAAAGGAAACGCCATGCGCATTCTGCACCGCTACTGGTACCGCGGCGAAGATGCCGCCGGCAGGCGCTTTTTCGTTGGCGAAGTTGCCATCATCGTCCAGGACGGTCAGGTCACCGACCTGATGAGCCAGTTCCCGGGCGGCGGTCTGGTCATCTGCAATGCCACGCCCAGCCACTGGGACAGTGCCGACATGCACCACGTGTGTGACGAGCACCTGCGCCTGTTCCTGGAGCACGAGTTGCGCGTCATCAACGCGGACCGTGCCAGAACCGGTGCGGCCCCTCTGGCCAGCCTCGACCCCATCGAAGTCGATGCCGGTGAACGCCCGTACGGCTTTTACCACACCGACATCGGCGGCGCGTTGCCCGAGTACCTCTCCGGCTGGCCGGAGCGCCTGCTCGGCACCCGCCCGTTCGAGGTGCCCATGCCCACCATCAAGGCAGGTGACAACAGCCTGTAAGCGAAAAGAACCCCCGCCGTTGGCGGGGGTTTTTGTTTAGGCAGGCATCGCCTGATAGGCAAGCTCTTTAGAAATATCATCCAGACGCTTCAAGCTAGTCAGCAGCCCTTCCAGATGGCTCATGGGCACCTGGTTCGGCCCGTCGGAAATCGCCTCGGCAGGATTTTCATGTGCCTCGATGAACACACCGGCAACACCGACAGCAATGGCGGCGCGGGCCAACGGCTCCACAAACTCGCGCTTGCCGCCGGAGGATTTACCCTGCCCGCCCGGCATCTGCACACTGTGCGTGGCGTCAAAAATCACGGGGTATGTGGTCTCGGCCATGATACGCAGGCCGCGCATGTCGGATACCAGATTGCCGTAGCCGAAGGTGGTGCCACGTTCGCACAGCATCAGGTTTTTATTGTTGGTGGCGGTAATTTTTTCGACCACGTTGGTCATGTCCTGCGGGGCGAGGAACTGGCCCTTCTTGACATTAATCGCTTTACCCGTTGCAGCAGCAGCCAACAGAAGGTCGGTCTGGCGGCACAGGAAAGCCGGGATCTGCAACACGTCAACCACCTGCCCGACAGGCTCGGCCTGAGCGGACTCGTGAATATCGGTCAGCACGGGCATACCAAACTCTTTGCGTACCTCGGCAAGAATTTTAAGCCCCTCGTCCATGCCCATGCCACGGCCTGTGGTGTTGGAGCTGCGGTTGGCCTTGTCGAAAGAGGATTTAAAGACCACACCAATCCCCAGCTTTTCGCAGATGGATTTGATGTTCTCGGCCGCGCGCAAGGTCTTGTCGCGCCCTTCGATGGCGCAGGGGCCGCAGAGCAGAGAGATGGGCTTGTCATTTGCGAACACAACTTCGGCAACACCGTTACCACCGATTTTGACCTGATGCATGCGGGAATCCCTTCCATTAAAACTGGCCTTAGTTATAGCCGATTTGTCCCCAAAGGTCTAAGGCAAAACACGCCCCTGTCATCTGCCGATTTACCCCCGGCCCCATAATGAGGTAGAGAGACAAAGAGGGCCCGGATATGCGCAAACAACTGTACGAACCCTTTTCACAACATGACTTGTCCGCCAGCACACAAAAAGAGCTTTACGGCATGTTGGGTGATGAGCAAAGCGTTGTTATTTATGACGTTTCTGGTGACAGCGAACGCACGTTAACCGTAAGTCGCAGGCGTTTTGGCATCCGCCAGACGGACGGCAGCTACAAAGAATATCACGGCCTGAACCTCAACCTGAGCCGACGCCCCTATGAAGGCCCTGCGTTTAGCGACTGCCGCACCACAGACGACGCCCGCAAGCAGGCAGCAGAACTCCATACCTCGCGCGAGCATCACATCAAAGCCGACGGGCGGACGATGGACATCCTGAACGAGTCGGAAAAGCACGTGGAAGAGCGGCAGGAAAGACTCCATGAGAACATCCGCACACGCGTTTTCACAACGCGTCGCGACCTGCCGGACAATCTGCGTAAAGTGCTGGATGCGATGCAGCCCAACAATGGGCAACATATCTCTATTTACCATGAGGGGATGGAGGGGAATCAGCGCGTCTTTTACACGGCGGATATTGGCACCGGGAACAACAGCCACCTGAGCGTGGGTAAAGTGACGCCGGAGCAGAATGTGGTCCTGATTGACCCGGCCACTGGCAAGTTCGCCGAAGATGTGCACAATCCGGAAGAGCTGGAATACCACCTGCGCAACCGTGTGCCTAACGAGTTGGCCCTCACCCTGCACGAAGCCAAGCAGGCGCGTCTGGATGTGCTCAGGCAACCGCCTGAGCAGCAGGCCGAGAGTGAACACCAGCGCTGAGCGTGCCCGCAAACGCATCCGCAACAGGGCCTTCCATCAGCACCGGATGACCGTCCCGCCATGTGATGGAGAGCGTGCCGCCGGGCATATCCACCCGTACTTTGGGGCCACTGACATAACCGCCGAGCAACCCGAGCACGCCTACAGCGCAGGCGCCTGAGCCACAGGCCTGCGTGGCGCCTGTACCACGTTCCCATACACGCATCTTTAGGTGATTCTCGCCCAACACCTGTACAAACTCCACATTCACGCGGTTGGGGAAGGCGCTGTGATGTTCAATCTCCTCGCCCCACTCGGCGAGCGGGACTGCCTCGGCATCAGGCACAAAAAAGGCGACGTGCGGATTGCCCATGCTCACGGCCCTGCCGGACGGCAGTTCTGCTTTAATATGGATTTCCGCGAGGGGTTTATCCGCCAGCACCGGAATATTCGCGGGCGTAAAATCCGGCAGGCCCATATCCACCTCAACCAGATGGTCGCCCGTGACGGTACCTTCCAGCATCCGCGGACCTACGGCCAGCGTTATCCTACGTCCCTTCTCACCATCAGCCAGCAGCCACACCACGCACCGTGCGGCATTACCGCACATACCGGCACGGCTGCCGTCCGGATTAAAAATCACCATCTCCGCATCGGTCTGTGCATGGGGGCGCAGTACAATCAACTGGTCACAGCCTACGCCCGTGTGGCGGTTGCACAGGTGACGCACCATCGTTTCATCCGGCAGCGGCTGCCCGGACAGATGGTCAAGAATGACAAAGTCATTCCCCAACCCATGCATTTTGCGGAACGTCAGCATCAGAACTTCACAGCCGCTTCGATAAACGATGCGAACAGCGGGTGGGCTTCCAACGGACGGGATTTAAACTCGGGGTGGAACTGTACCCCTACAAACCACGGATGGTCCGACAGTTCCACAATCTCAGCCAGCAGGCCCGACGGCGACATACCGGAGAAGAGCATACCCGCCTTCTCCAGCTGTTCCTTATAGGCGATATTGAACTCGTACCGGTGGCGGTGACGCTCCATGATTTCGCCTTTGTCCTTTTTGCCGTAGATGCGCGCGGCAAGGGTGTTGCCCACAACCTCGCACGGATATGCGCCCAGGCGCATGGTGCCGCCCAAATCGCCATCGGCAGCACGTTTGGCCTTGCCGCTTGTCGTGTCCCATTCGGTCATCATGCTGATAATCGGGTCTTTGGGTTTACCGAGCTCGGTCGAGCCAGCCTCTGGCAGGTCAGCCACGTGGCGGGCGAACTCCACCACTGCCATCTGCATGCCAAGGCAAATACCAAAGTACGGTACCTTGTTCTCGCGGGCGTACTGAATGGCGCGGATTTTCCCTTCAGTCCCACGAGCGCCAAACCCGCCGGGCACCAGAATACCGCTGGTTTTGTTAAACCGCTGGGCGAGCGTTGTATCGTCCATTTTCTCGATTTCATCGGCATCGACAAAATCGTAATCAATCCCGACCTTATTGGCGTAGCCACCGTGTTGCAGGGCTTCGTGCAGGGATTTATAGGCATCGTGCAGGCCTGCATATTTACCAACGACAGAGATGCGCACCTTACGGTCCGGGCTGGTAATAAAATCTGCCAGTGCGCCCCAGCGGCTCAGGTCCGGTTTTGGTGCACCGAGGCGGAAATGCTTGAGCACCACATCGTCCAGCCCTTCGTCCCGCAAGGCTTGAGGGACACGGTAGATGGTATCCTTATCCACGGCAGCAATCACGTTGCTCACGGGCAGGTTGCCGAACAGGGCAATTTTCTCCCGGTCGGATTTAGAGATATCGCGCTCTGCACGGCAGAGCACCACATCCGCCTGAATACCCACATTCAAGAGTTCTTTGATGGAGTGCTGGGTCGGCTTGGTTTTAAGCTCGCCTGCTGCGCGGATGTATGGCACCAAGGTCAGGTGCATGAACAGGCAGCGGTCACGGCCCACATCGTTGGCATATTGACGTATGGCCTCGATAAACGGCAGGGACTCAATATCCCCCACCGTACCGCCAACTTCCACCAGCGCAAAATCGGTCTGGCCTTCGCTGGTGCGGATGAACTCTTTAATCTCGTTCGTAATATGCGGAATCACCTGTACGGTGGCACCCAGATAGTCGCCCTTACGCTCCTTGGCAATAACACTGGAATAGATGCGCCCGGTAGTAATGTTGTTCAACCGGCCGGTCGGCACACCTGTAAAGCGCTCGTAGTGACCAAGGTCAAGGTCGGTTTCTGCGCCGTCATCGGTCACATACACTTCGCCATGCTGGTGGGGGCTCATGGTACCGGGGTCGACGTTGATATAGGGGTCAAGCTTCTGCATCCGCACGCTGAAGCCCCGTTCCTGTAACAGCACAGCCAGAGAAGCCGCAGCAACGCCCTTGCCCAGAGAGGACACAACACCGCCGGTAATAAAGATGTAATTCGTTTTCATGACATAAAAAATCCCGCACCTGATGGACATCAATCTACGGGATTTCAGACTACCGCGCCAAGCCGCTTACGGCAAGGCTTAAGTCACAAAAAAACGGGCGCGGTACATCCCGCGCCCGTTCGGTATCCTTGCCGGCTACTTGGCAGCATCCGGTACGGCCGGAGTTGCAGGTGCTTCCACCGGTGCAGTCGGCTTGCTTTCCATCACGCTGGTACGGGCGCCACGGCCACTGGCCATGAGCGACAGTGTCAGGCTGGACAGTACAAACAGGGCGAACAGAACGCGGGTTGCTTTTTCCATCCCGCTGGCTGCGCTGCTTGCACCCATCAGGGCACCGGCACCACCGCCACCCAGACCGCCCAGACCGCCCTCGCTACGCTGGAGCAAAACCAGAATCACCAGAAACACGCTAATCAGCGCGTGGGCAAGCATCAGCAAACTATCAAACATGGTCTATCCTCTCTCACATCACTTCTTGTTCAGGCTGCCTTGGCCACCACGGCGCGGGCAATCCCGACAAAACTTTCCGCCTTCAGGCTGGCACCGCCTATCAGGGCGCCATCCACATTGGCAAGGGTCAAAATCTCTGCCGCATTTTCGGGTTTTACGGACCCGCCGTATAAAATACGGACGCTCTTGCCAGTATCCGGCAGCAACTCGATAAGCAGACTGCGGATATGGGCACACGCCTCGGTAATATCGGCGGCGGTAGGTACCTTCCCGGTCCCGATAGCCCATACAGGCTCGTACGCGATAACGATATCAACCGCGCGCGCGGGACGTACATCTTTTAAGCTACCGCGCAATTGCCCGTCAAGCACCTTGGTCGTCAGGCCCTTTGTTTTCTGGTCTTCCGTCTCCCCGATGCAGATAATCGGCACAATGCCTTCTGCCAGTGCGGCACGGGCTTTGGCTGCAACCAGACCATCTGTTTCCGCAAGGTCAGTCCGGCGCTCGGAGTGGCCGACGATTGCATAGGTGCACCCGAACTCTTTGAGCATCGTTGTGCTCACCTCACCCGTGTGCGCGCCGTTGCCATGAGCACAAACGTCCTGTGTGCCGAGTGCGACCTGTGCGCCCTGCACAACCGTTGCCACATCTGCCAATCCTGCGGCAGGCGGACAAACCACAAAATCGGCCGCCACACCCTGAGCCTGCTGCACAACAGCAGCAGCCAAGGCACGCCATTCGGCACGGCTGCCATTCATTTTCCAGTTTCCGGCAATCAGTTTGCGGCTCACGGTCGGCTCTCCTGTTCTTTTTCGGTGCGGAGCAGATTACCATGAAAAACATTGCCTCGCGGCCTAAAAATTGGCATCATCACCGCCGGATTTTATGAACAAAAAGATGAGAAAGGCGCAAGCCATGTCGTTGCAGGTTTTCCGTAAGCACGCCAATTCGCTGGTTGTTAAGGGCTTTCTTGGCCTTCTGGTTCTGAGCTTTGCCGCGTGGGGTATCGGTGACTTTCTGACCCACGGGCGCGACTCGACAGCAATTAAGGTGGATGGCGAGCGCGTATCTGTATATGCCCTGCAAAAAGCCTATCAGCAGAAGAAGAGCGACGTACAGCATCAGCTGCAAGGCGCAACACTGACACCTGAACTCATCAAAATGTTCCGTATTAAAGAGAACGTGGTCCGCGAGGCCGTGCAAAACACCGTCCTGCGCAGCTTTGCCAAAAAGCTGGGGCTGACGGTTCCGGATGAAATGGTAGCAGAAGCGATTCGCATTCAGCCCCAGTTCAAAGGTGCCGATGGTAACTTTGACAAAGACTTTTACCAGCGCGCACTCGGCCAGGCAGGTTACACCACAGACAGCTTTGAACACCTTGTGCGTGAAGACCTGATGCGCCAGCAGCTGCGTCACCCGTTCCTAGACATGACCTTTAATGTTGATCCTGCCCTCAAACGCTTTTCCGACCAGCTGAACGAAGTACGCGACATCCGCGCTGTGGTTGTAACACCCCGCGATGTGAGCGCTCCGGCTGCACCGACAGATGAAGAGCTGAGCAAACTGTACGAAGAGGTTAAAGGCAAGTTCACAACACCAGAGTACCGCTCGTTCGATGTGGTGATTCTGGACCTGAGCAAGTTCATCCCCGACATCAAAGTGGACGAGGCAGACGCACAAGCCCAGTACGACAGTCACAAAGACCAGTACATGGTTCCCGAAAGCCGGAGCGTCCAGCAGTTGGTTTTTGACACCAAGGATGATGCTGAAGCCGCCCTTAAAGACCTGAAAGCCGGCGGCGACTTTAGTGCATACGCCGCAAAACAGGACAAAAGCAAACCAAGCGACCTAGGCACCGTTCATCGCGGTGACCTGCCCATGCCCGAGCTGGAAAAAGCCGTGTTCACAGCTGAAAAAGGTGGTCTGAGCGATGTTATTGAAACACCGTTTGGCGCCACTATTCTGCGCGTGAGCGACATCACCCCTGCCGTGCAGCAACCTTTCGCCTCCGTTAAGGACAAGGTCATTGGCGCCATGCAGCGCGAGATGGCTGAAGCCGTTTATCAGGACACGCTGGACCGCCTGCAGGATGCTATTGCTGGCTCCAGCCACCTGAAAGATACTGCTGGCCTGAAGCATGTGGCTGTACAGTCTTTTGACAAAGTCAACCAGTCCGGCACAATGCTGAGCGGGACCAAAGTGGCCCTGCCCGGGGAAGACACTCTGCTGCAGTCCATCTTCCAGACAGACGAAGGCACAATCAGTGACCAGATTCAGCTGGGCGAAGATAAAACCGCATTTGTAGAAGTAACCGGTACCACCCCTGCCCGCATTAAGGATATGGCAGAGATTAAAGATGAGCTGGTTGCTATCTTCAAACAGCGCGCAACCGATGCCGCAGTCATGGCCAAGGCACAAACCATTCTGGCCGATCGCAATAAGGGCCAGTCGTTCGAGCAAATCGCCCGTAGCTACAATCTGGCCGAGCCGCTGCAAACCGTACCTGCGCTCAAGCGTACCGACACATTGCGCAACAACCTGCTGACCGATCAAAGTCGCACTGCGGTCTTTGCAACGCCCTTCCGTAAAGGTGGTGCCGTTGCAGTTGTCACCGCGCCTCAACGCACAGCGGACGGCAATATAGCGGTGTTTGAAGTAACGAGCACAGACGTTGCCGAAGTCCCTGCCGACCAAATGGCAAACTTCTCCAAAATGGTGCATCAGGCAATGGCTCAGGATTTGTTTACACAGTTCCTGATTCACCTGAACCGTACCGCAAATATCGACATCCATGACCGGATGATTGATTCAGCACTGGGCGATACAAACTAGGTCCAGTCCTGTTTCCCTCCTGAAAAAGCCGGGCAATGCCCGGCTTTTTAGGTACATTATGTAATACTTATTGGTTATTTTCCCTGCCATTCCTAGGACTTAACTGTTCTTGCATAGTTTTTACAGGCAAGAGCAGGGCAATGGTGCTACAGCTTGCAACAGTACAGCACGGTATGAAGGCACGGGCAACCGCCCCTGTGCCCGCCTTGCATGTGCAGACTCAGCCTCAGATCCTGCTCGTGGGCTTAGGCCCACATGCCCGTCGCATATACATGCACTATTTTGCCAAGCATAAGCTGGCACCTGCCGCAGTTGTTGAACTTGCCGAAAAGCAATCTGCCGTCACGAGCTATCTGGCAGAAAAGTGCCTCACGCCGGATGTACACTTTGTCGACAATGCTCAGCGGGATGCGGATACCCTCTCCCCACAGGACATTCGGGCGCTGGACAGGCTCATCCTGCGGCGCGGCATCACCCATGTGATTCTCTCTACCGAACCCAAGGCCCACATGGCATACCTGCGGTATTTTATCTCCCGCGGCATCCATACATTGACCGATAAACCAATTACAGCCCCCGTGTCCCCTATTACGGATGCCACGCAAGCCGCCCGCATCGAGCACGATTACGATACGCTTATGGCCATGTACGCACCGGCTAAAGCCAAGGGCATGCGCCTGAGTGTTCAATGCCAACGGCGTTTTCACCCAGGGTATGTTTATATTCGTCAATTGCTGGCCACTTTGACGGCGACACACAACATCCCCGTCACGCATATGGATGTATACCACTGTGACGGCATGTGGAATATGCCTGACGAGTACCTTTCCCGCGAGAACCATCCGTATAAATACGGCTACGGCAAGCTGTATCACAGCGGCTACCATTTTGTGGATTTGGCTGCATGGCTGCTGCAAGGCTGCCAGCTCACCGCAAGTAAGCAACCTGATAGTGCAACATTGTTTAGTGATGCTAAACGCCCATTGGATTGCATGGCTGGCCTCAATGGTGATGACTATGCAAACCTTCTCGGCACCGACCGTTTTTCCTCCCTCACCGAC